>NZ_JBVJYH010000004.1:0-70965 GCF_055600785.1 Streptomyces sp. NPDC038200 | reverse complement strand
CGGTCCCCGCAACTCCTCAGGGGCGCGGGCAACGGCGCGCCCAACCCCGACGCACCCGCAAGCCTGCCCACACCCGGGGCACTTCCGCGAGTCCGGTCCCCGCAACTCCCTAGGGGCGCGGGGAACTACGCGCCCGGCCCCGACGCACCCGCACCCGCACGACGGCCCGCCCCCGACGCACCCGCACCCGCACGACGGCCCGGTCTCACCCGCCCGCATCGCGCCGCCGCCGTGCCTGCCACGCCGCCGCGGCTGCCAGAAGGGCGACCGCTCCCGCGCCGATCGGCAGACCCAGCGAGGGCCCGCTGTCCGACCCGGTCTTCTTCGCGACACCCCCGTCGTTCTTCGCGGCACCCCCGTCGTTCTTCGCGGCACCCGCTTCCTCCGCCGAGACCTGCTCCCCGCACCCCTTCACCGGATACCCGGCGATCGCGCACAACAGCGCGTTGGCGTCGTACCGCAGCGGCTCGGCCACAGCGGCCAGCGCATCCGCACCGGTGGCATCGGACGCCACCCGCGCACAAGCCGTACGGCGCCCCGGCGGCGTCTCGCCGGACGGCGCATCCGCACGGCTGCCGAAGTCCAGCACCACGGCCACCCGCTTCGTCCCCGACTTCTCGGCCGTACCCGCACAGATCGTGTCGAAGTCCGCCGCACCGCGCGGCCGGCTCGCGTCCGCGGAGTCCGCGCTCACCGCGAACCGGAAACCCTCCACCGCGCCGTCGTCGGGACGCGTGGTCGACGGGCCCTGCGTGGCGTACGCCCAGTGGTCACCGGTGCGCTCCCAGAAGGACCAGTAGCGGTAGCCGGCGGCGTCGGCCTGCCCGGCGGAGCCGAGGAGCAGCGCGGCGACGAGCACCGGCACGGCACGGCGGACGGCACTCACGGCTGCCGCTTCTTCCGGCCGCTGAGCAGGAAGCCGATGCCGATGCCGGCGACGAGACCGATACCGACGATCCACCAGACGCCGGTGCCGGAGTCCTCCGCGTCCTTCTCGTCCGACGCCGATTCGTGCGCGGCGGAGTCCATGTGCGGCGCGGGACCGAGGGCGTTGAGGGAGCGGACCAGGCTGGTGCCGTCGAAGTCGCCCGGCTGCTCCCCGATCGCGTGCGCGGCGAGGATCAGCTGCGCGTACGCCGCCGGGCCGCTCAGCCGCGCCCAGTCACCGGCGTTCTTCTCCAGCCAGGCGTACGCCTTCTTCGCCGGCTGGGTCCGGCCGTCCGCGGCGAGCGCGACGACGGCGTCCGCGGTGTTGCCGAAGTCGGGCTGTGCCTTGGCGCCGGGCATGGTGGACATCAGGTGGCCGGACTTGGCGAGGACCGCCGCCAGGTACGCGCCGGCGTTGTCGGCGACCTGCTCCCGGGAGAGGTGGCCGGCCTCGGCGCAGGCGTCCTGCGCCGGAGCCTTGCCGGTCTGCGCCACGAAGCCCTTGCCGAGCGCGCCCAGCACACCGGCCGCCGTCGCGTCCGCGTTGGCGGCCAGTTCGCCCTTCTTGTCCGGCTGGTAGGCGAGCGCGCCGCCGCCGTCCTGGTCGCAGGGGATCGACCAGGCGGGCAGCGCGTCGTAGGGGGACTTGCCGGACTTGCGGACGTCGGCGGGGTCGGCGCCGGCCGCGGTCAGCGCGCCGATGACGACGGAGGTGGAGTTGGCGTCGCTGCCGGTGCCGGGGAAGTAGCCCCAGCCGCCGTCCTTGTTCTGCACGGACTTCAGCCAGTCCACGGCCTTGCCGACGGCACCACCGCGCCCGCCGACCGCGGCCAGCGCCTGGACGGCGGCGGCCGTGCTGTTGGTGTCGGTCTTGACCTTGTCGTCACAGGGCTTCGCCGGAGCGGCGCGGAACGCGGCGAAGGCGCCGTCCGCGCACTGCTGCCCGGCGAGCCAGTCGACGGCCTCGGCGGCCGGCCGGTAGCCGAGCGTCCGCTGGGCGACCAACGTCAGCGACTGCCGCCACACGCCGTCGAACGTCGGGTCGCTCTTGCCGTACAGCCCGGCGGGGACCGTCGTCTTGGAGGCGGACGGGGACGGGTCGGCGGCCGTGGCGGGCGCGGCTGCGGCCAGCACGCCTACGGCGGCGAGAGCCGCGGCACTGCGGCGGACGTTCATGGTCGGCGACTGCCTCTCCTGCGGGGAGCCGGGCAGCGCACGGGTGACACCCCGGGCGGCTCGGCTCCGTAGACCTCGACGGTGCGGTGCGCGGCGGGCCGCCTGCGCACGTGAGCCGGTCAACGTTCCGCCCGGGGCGATCCGGCTCACCGCCTCGCGGCGGCACACGGTTGCGGGTCAGCGCCGGAATTGCACCGGCTTCCCCCCGTACGGGTGTGATGACGACTCCGCCACTTTACCGGCCGCCCGACGCGAGCCGAGGGGTGGCCGTGGGCACACCGGCGCGGTGACCGGGGTCACGGTCGTGACGGGGGGGCGGGGAGATGAGCCCCGCCCTCCGGGCGGGCGCCGGGAGCCGACGCCGGGACCCGGGCCGCGTACCGGTTCGCCGCGGGCGTCGGCGTCAGGCGCGTGCCGTTCCGCCGCGGGCGTCGGCGTCGGGCCGCGTGCCGTCCCGCCGCGGGCGTCACCGTAGCCGTCAGGCCGCGTAGACGTCCGCCGCGGGCGTCACCGTCGCCGTCAGATGGCGGGCCATCCGGCGCAGGCTCTCCTCGCACGCGGCGGCGTCCTCGCCCGTCGCCACCCAGTGGGCGAGGCGGTCGGTGACGTCCGCGTGCGGGGCCGCCGTCACCGGGTCGCCGGTCCGCCGGGTGAGCACCATGCGCTCGGCGGCCGGCTCGTCCTCGGCGGCGGGGTCCAGATACAGGTGGGTCAGGCGGCCGGTCACCGCCGGGTAGGCGAACTGGACGGCGGCGGCCCCCTGCCGGGTGGGGGTCAGCTCCGGGTGCCGGCCGGTGGCCAGGGCGGCCGCCGCACCGGCCAGATCGACGCCGGTGGCCTGTTCCACCAGCAGCGGGATCAGATCGCCGGGCAGATGCGGGGCGACGGCCAGGACACGGGGGCCGCGCTCGGTCAGCCGCAGGGTGAGATGCGCGACCGTGTGGGTGAGACCGAGGGCGCGCACGGTCCGTTCGACGCACTGGCGCAGGAACCGGTTGTGCAGCAGCCCGTCGTGGGCGTGGACACCGTGCCGCAGCGGGCGGCGGGCGGGCGGCGGACCCGCCGTCGTACGGGTGAGCGCGACGATGCGGACCTCGTCGTCCAGGACGACCGTCTCGGCGGACACCAGCGACCCCTGCGCGGCCTCGGGGTCCTCGGGACCGGCCGTCGGCACGCTGTGCCGCCGCAGCAGCGCCCGTGACGCGACGGGGTCCGCGCAGGCCGCGGCCGTCTCCTCCGGCAGGCCCGGTAACCCCAGCCGGCCCGCGATCCGCGCCGCGGTGACCAGGTGCTCCCCGGACCAGGTCAGCACGCCGCCCACCGCGGACCCGGCCGCGTACCGCAGCACCGCCTCGGTCGTCTGCGCCTCCCGGGCCGGGTCGGCCGCGAGATGGCCGGCCAGATACGGGCACGCCCACGCCGGGGGGTCCGGGTCGACCAGCACCACCGGGCACACCGCGGCGATCCGTGCCAGCGAAAACTCGTCGCACTCGTCCCGGCGGCCGGCCCCGAGGAGGAGGACGGGCTGCGCCATGGGTGCCTGGACCTTCCTCGGGGTGGAGGCGGACGAGGAACACCCCGGGTGCCGCTCCCCCATAGGCGGCACCCGGGGCGGGTCGGATCTTGCTCTCCGTGCAGTGATCCTCACCCACCGCACCGTCAACTGTCAACGATAACTGCGTAATTGCGCAGGGAGCCTTGTCACGTCTGGTCGCCGCACGGGCGAGCGGGTAGCCTCGCGCCCAGCCGCCGAACGGACGACCGCCCAGGGGGGACCTCGGTGAGTGACTCCTACACCTCGCTGGCCGATGTCCTGGACCGGCTCGGCGAACTGACCGGGCGGCCCGGACGGCTGCCCGAGTCCCTCGACGTGGCCGGTCTCTCCTACCGCACCGGCATCCCCGTCTGCGTCGTCGTCGACCTGCTCTCCGGCGGCCGGGCCGGCGAGACCTGTCTGGCCCAACGCGTCCGCCAGCGACTGGACTTCATCCGGGAGAGCCGGCGCCGGCCGGACGGCAAGCGGTACTCGCTGGACGAGCTGGCCCGGATCGCCGGCACCAGCCGGCAGTGGCTGAGCGAATGGCGCAAGAGCGGCATGCCCAGCCTGGAACACGCCGACCGGCTGCGCCGGTTCTTCGGCCTGTCCGCGGGCTTCTTCACCGCGGACGAGCCCGAGGCGCTGCACGAGGCGCTGCAACCGGTGCTCCAGAGCCTGGAGGCCGAGGCGGACCCGCTGCTGCGGCTGCGCGAGAGCGGACTGATACGACTGGCCGCGCGGGCGCCGCAGATGAACGCCCGGCAGCTCGCCACCCTGGCCGACCTGGCCGAGATGATCATCGCCTCGGAACGGGCGGGGGACACCGGGCGTGCCTGAACAGTCCGCAGGCCACGAGCATCCGCGGTCAGCGGCGTCCCCGAAGCAGCCGAAGCCCTCTCGGTCGCCGAAGCGCTTCCTCGACCGGCTCGTGCGCGACACCGTCCGCACCCTCACCCCGCCGACCGCCCCGGAGGCGTTCCTGCACGCGCTGTGCGCCACGCTCAGCCCCCGACTGGACCGCCCGGTCCGGCTGAAGTTCGTCGCGTTCCCACCCGGCCTGGACGTCTCCGGGATCACCCTCGCACGGGACGACGAGTACATCGTCGTGGTCGAGGACCGGGCCCCGGACCCGCACAAGTTCGTCATCACGGGGCACGAGATCGGCCACATCCACTACGGCACGCTGGACGTGCACTACCCGGGCGGGCTGCCCGCCGCCGCCCGCCGGCTGCTGTGCCGCGCCGAGGACTCCGTCCCCTGGGACCGGGTGGTCGCCATGGCCACCCGCTCGCCCGCCGCCCCGGCGGCCGAGGCCGAGTGGGAGGCCGAGGAGTGCGGGCTGCGGCTCGCGGCGAAGTTCTCCAAGGTCGTCGGGCCCGGCGCGGCCGGCCGGATGACCCAGGACACCCTCACCGACCGGCTGTCGTCCTCGTTGTGCAACATCGGCGGCCCGTGATGCGCTGGGACATCGCCGGCTGTTTCACCGCCTACGCGGTCCCGGCCGCCCTGCTCGCCGTCGCCTTCGTGATCAAGCTGCCGCTGCTGCGGCGCGCCTGGCAGGACCCGATCCTGCGGGCCACCGCCCTGCTGCTCGGCATCGGCGCGATCGTCTTCGCCTCGCTGCCTCCGGCCAGCCTGCACCGCATCAACATGCTCGTCGGCGTCCCCAACTTCGCCGGTGTGTGGGTGTACTCACTGCTGACCGTGTACTGCGGCGCCTGTCTGTGGCTCATCATCACCTGGCGCGAGCCGCCGTCCGCGGTGCGCCGCCGCCGCACCCGCCTGGTCTGGGTGGCGTACACCGTCATCATCGTCGGCCTGTGGACGACGTTCCTGCTCGGCGACCACCACGAGGAGCGGCTGCGCGACCTCGACACCTACTACGCCGACACGCCCTGGATGCGCGAGTTCGTGCTGCTCTACCTCGTCGCGCACCTGGTGTCCGCGGTGGTCGCGGCCGGGATGCTGTGGGCCTGGTACCGGGAGATCGAGGACAAGTGGCTGCGCCGGGCGGTCATCTTCCTCCAGGAGGCGTACGCCCTCGGGCTCCTCTTCGACATCGGCAAACTCGCCGCGGTCGGCGCCCGGTGGAGCGGCCGGGACTGGGACTGGCTGTCCACGTACGTCGCCCCGCCGTTCGCCATCGCCGAGGCGGCCCTGGTGGCCGTCGGCTTCATCGTCGGGCAGGCCGGGCCCTGGGCCGAGGAGCGCCGACGGCTGGTGCGCACCCACCGGCGCCTGAAACCGCTGTGGCAGGTCATGCTGACCGTCTCCGCGCCGGCGGCACCCGCGACCGGCCGGGTCAGCGGTGCCGCCCTCCGCCTGGAACTGCGCCGGGCCGCCATCAACGACGGCCTCCTCAAGCTGGCCCCGCACCTCTGCGCGGACCGGCGGGAGCGGTGGCGGCAGGTGGCGACGGCGGCGGGCCACCCGGAGCCCGACGCCCGGAGCATCGCGGCGGCGGTGGACATCTTCGTCGCGGCCGAGGCGCTGCGCGCACCCGGCGACCGCGACCGTCCGCCGCCGACCGGGCACCCCGGGTTCGCCTGCGTCCCCGACAGCGAACTGGAGTCGGTCGCGGGCGCGTTGCGGTTCCACGCGGCGGCCGTCGAGAGGTTCCGCAGGCAGGCGGTCGCCGCGGAAGACCTCGCCTCACCCGCCTGACGCGCCCCCGCCCGGCCCCGCCGTCGCCCAGGGTCACACCGCCACGTACGTCACCGGCTCGCTCCCCGGCACCGGCTCCGCCCGCCCCAGCTTCACCAGGCGGCGCAGATGGGACTCGGCCTCCGAGACCGCGATGGTGCGGGAGCCGAAGGGGATGTCGGCCCAGGGGCGGTTCCACTCCATGCGTTCGGCGAGCTGCCAGGGGGTGAGAGGCTCGGCCAGGAGCGCGAGCAGGTCGCCCAGGCGGCTCTCGTGGTGGTCGAGCAGCACCCGTACGCGCGCCGGGGCGTCGGTGAAGGCGTGCTGATGGGCCGGGAGGATCTCGGCGGGGGCGAGCCGGCCGATCCGCTCCAGGGAGTCGAGATAGTCCCCCAGCGGATCCGTCACGGTCGCGTCGTCGGGATCCTCGTACAGCCCGATGTGCGGAGTGATCCCGGGCAGCAGGTGGTCGCCGCTGAACAGGCGGCCGTGGCCGGGGAGCCGGGCCGGGTGCTCCTCCTCCAGATGCAGGCAGACGTGGCCGGGTGTGTGCCCCGGGGTCCAGATCGCGCGCAGCCGGCGGCCCGGCAGGTCGAGAAGCTCGCCGGGGACGATCTCCCGGTCCGGCAGGGCGGGCGAGAGGCCGGGCAGCGACCCCCTCCGGGGGGCCCGCAGCGGCGCCACGTGCTCCTCGGGCGCGCCGGCCGCCGCCAGCTTGGCCGCCATGTACGAGAACCACCGCTCCGGCCGGCTCTCCCGTGCCCGGCGCACGATCGCCGTGTCGGCCGCGTGCAGCGCCACCCAGGCGCCGGATGCCTCGCGCACCCGCGCCGACAGGCCGTGGTGGTCCGGGTGGTGGTGGGTGACGACCACGCCGTGGACCTCGCCGACCGCCGTACCGCACTCCGCCAGTCCCGCCGCGAGCGCGTCCCAGGACGCGGGATCGTCCCACCCGGTGTCGATCAGCACCGGGCCCCGGTCGGTGTCCACCACGTACACCAGCGTGTGCCCGAGGGGATTGTCCGGGATGGGCACCTGGACGGACCGCACACCCCCGCCGTGATCGAAGGTCACCACCATCAACTCCCCGCCCCCTCCGCCGTGCGGCCATGGCCCACTATAACTAGAACTGGTTTCAATGGGCGTTCAAGTCGACTGACTGTATGGGGTGTTGGCCTGCCCTGCCGTCTCTTGAGGTCTGCGGGTGACCTGCCGCCGGCATCGAGGAGCGCGCATCGAGCTGCCCTCCCGCAGGCACGTCGCGCTCAGAGATCCCCGCCGGATCCGGAACCGATACAGTGCGGCCATGGGGAGGCGCATCAAGGGGAGTCGTGCCCGCAGTCCCGAGGGCGGTCGTGCCCGCAGTCCCGAGGTCGCCGTCACGCTGGTGCACGGCACCTATGCCCGCAACGCGGCCTGGACGACGAGTGACAGCGCCTTGCACGCGGCACTGACGGCAGCTGGTTACCGCGTGGCCTCGTTCTCCTGGTCCGGCAAGAATTCGCACCGGGCTCGGGACCAGGCGACCAGTGAACTCGTCGCTCATCTCGAAGGCCGGATACGGGACGACCCGAGCGCGCGGCAATGGATCGTCGCCCACAGCCACGGAGGAAACGTGGCGCTCCGGGCAATGACGGCTGTCGATGAATCCGATCCCCGAAGGGGTCCCTTGTCCGCGATTACGCTCGCGACCCCCTTCATTCATTCCCGCGGCCGGGTCGTATCGGTTTACCAGGCCCTGATGACGGTGCTGTTCGGCGTTCTGCTGGTCGCGGGCGGATGGACAGGTGTCTTCAGTGCGCCAAGAAGCCTGATCGACTGGATATTCATAGCGTTCGCCTCGTTGTTTCTGCTGACGACCGCCCTCTGTGTCGTCGGGCTGATCATGCACAGGGGAAAGCTGGGGCCCGGTTTCCGCGATAAGCTCGTCACATCCGTGCATTCCCCTTCTGTCGATGTGCATCAGATCGCGGTGATGCGGTCCGCCGGCGACGAAGCGTCGACACTTCTGGTTGCCGGTCAGTTCGTCGGATGGCTGACCGGTGTGACCGGCCGCATGTTCGGCAGTCTGGGGCTGTGGAGCTTCATCATTCTCAGCACGCAGGCCTCGATTCTGCTTTCTGTGGCACTCGACACCCGCAAGCTTGCCTTCATGCAATACGTGTTCGCGGTTCCGGGACTCGCCCTCGTGGCACTGATCACGCTACTGCTCAGTTCGTCGTTGGTCTTCGGTGTGGACGGCCCGTTCGTCAGCCTCTTCGCGTTCAGTTCGGTCGAGGCGACTCCGCCCGGCAAGGCGCTTCTCCTGCAACTGGAACCCTTTGCGTCGCGGGGGCGGCGTCTGGCGCATTCGCGCCTGTACGACGACGAGCGGGTGATCCGCGAGATCGTGGAGATGATCGGCAGGTCTTCGGTGACCGCGACGCGTCACGTACCGCACCCCTGAAAGCCGGGCCGACGGCGCTCACCCGTGTCCGGGTGACGGCATGTACCGGGACCCGTCCGGCCGCGCCCATTGCCCCCTATGACCAGAACTGATATCAGTTCTGACACAGCGTCAGAAAGTCGCGGTGCGGCGGGAGGCAGGCGGCCATGACCGAGCTCGTGGAACACGGACAGCTGTACATCGGCGGGGTGTTGACCGACCCGCTGGGCCGGGACGTCATCGAGGTGGTCTCGCCGCACACCGAGGAGGTCATCGGCCGCGTGCCGCACGCCTCCCGGGAGGACGTCGACCGGGCCGTGGCCGTCGCCCGCCGCGCCTTCGACGAAGGGCCCTGGCCCCGGGCCACGCTGGAGGAGCGGATCGAGATCGTCGGCCGCATCAAGGACGGCATCGCCGCCCGGCACGAGGAGATCGCCCGGGTGATCTCCGCGGAGAACGGCTCCCCGTACTCCTGGAGCGTCCTCGCCCAGGCCCTCGGCGCGATGATGGTGTGGGACTCGGCGATCCGGGTCGCCCGGGAGTTCACCCACGAGGAGCGCCGGGACGGCGCCCTCGGCCCGGTCCTGGTCCGCCGGGAACCGGTCGGCGTGGTGGCCGCCGTGGTGCCGTGGAACGTCCCGCAGTTCGTCGCCGCCGCCAAGCTCGCGCCCGCGCTGCTGACCGGCTGCACGGTCGTCCTCAAGCCGTCCCCGGAGTCCCCGCTGGACGCGTACCTGCTGGGCGAGATCGCACGGCAGGCCGGTCTCCCGGAGGGCGTGCTGTCCATCCTCCCCGCCGACCGGGAGGTCAGCGAGTACCTGGTCGGGCACCCGGGCGTCGACAAGGTCTCCTTCACCGGTTCGGTCGCGGCCGGCAAGCGGGTGATGGAGGTCGCCGCCCGCAACCTCACCCGGGTCACCCTGGAACTGGGCGGCAAGTCGGCGGCGGTCGTGCTGCCGGACGCGGACCTGGGGACGGCCGTCTCCGGGATCGTCCCCGCGGCCTGGATGAACAACGGACAGGCCTGTGTCGCCCAGACCCGCATCCTCGTCCCGCGCGCCCGCTACGACGAGTTCGCGGACGCCTTCGCCCAGGCGGCGGCCGCCCTTCGGGTCGGCGACCCGCTGGATCCGGCGACCCAGGTCGGCCCGCTGGTCGCCGAGCGGCAGCAGCGCCGCAACCTCGACTACATCCGCGTCGGCCAGGAGGAGGGCGCCAAGATCCTCACCGGCGGCGGCCGTCCGCCGGGTCTGGAGCGGGGCTGGTACGTCGAGCCGACCCTCTTCGGTGACGTCGACAACTCTATGCGGATCGCCCGCGAGGAGATCTTCGGTCCGGTCATCTGCCTGCTGCCGTACGGCGACGAGTCCGAGGCCGTGAAGATCGCCAACGACTCCGACTACGGCCTCTCCGGCAGCGTGTGGACGGCGGACGTCGAGCACGGCATCGACATCGCCCGGCGGGTCCGTACCGGCACCTACTCCGTCAACACCTTCAGCCTGGACATGCTTGGCCCGTTCGGCGGCTACAAGAACTCCGGGCTGGGACGGGAGTTCGGCCCGGAGGGCTACGGCGAGTACCTGGAGCACAAGATGATCCATCTGCCGGCGGGGGCGTAGCCCGTGGGCGACCGCTGGCACGTCGAGGTCGACCGGTCGGTGTGCATCGGCTCGGCCCAGTGCCTCCACCACGCCCCGGACGGTTTCCGCCTCGACTCCGCCCGCCAGTCCCACCCCCTCCGGCCGGACACCGACGCGGCCGAACAGATCCTGGAGGCCGCCGAGAGCTGCCCGGTGGAAGCCATCGTGATCACCCTGCTGGGCAGCGGGGAGGCGGTCTTCCCGCCGGAGGAGTAGGCAGGTCCCTGCCGGGTCTTCCCCTGTGGCGCGTGTCACCCGGCCGCCGTGTCACGGGGGAGGCGGTCTGTCCCGTCTCGGGTTCGAGCAGTCACTCCGAGGGGAGACCGAGATGAAGGTTGTCGTGGTGGGGGCCGGGTATGCGGGCACGTTCGCGGCGAACCGGGTGGCCAGGAAGGTGAAGGGCGCCGAGGTCACGGTGGTCAACGCGCGGCCCGAGTTCGTGGAGCGGATCCGGCTGCACCAGCAGGTCGCCGGGACCGGCACGGTCGCGACGCCGCTCACGTCGATGCTGCGGGACGGGATCGCGTCCCGCGTCGGCACCGTCGAGAAGATCGGTGACGGCACGATCACCCTGGACGACGGCGAGAGCCTCGGCTTCGACCGGCTCTTCCTGGCCGTGGGCAGCACGGTGCGGCCCCTGCCGGGCACGGTACCGGTCGGCACCTGGGAAGGGGCCCAGCAGGCCCGTACGGCACTGGCCGCACTCCCCGCGGGCGCCACCGTGACGGTGGTCGGCGGCGGTCCGACGGGCATCGAGACGGCGACCGAGGTGGCCGAGGCCCGGCCCGGACTGCGGGTGCGGCTCGTCGCGTCGGCGGTCGCCGACTGCCTGTCCGGTGCCGCACGGCAGCGGGCTCTCGCCGCCCTGGACCGGCTCGGGGTGGAGGTCGTCGGCGACGGTGTCGAGGAAGTCGTGGGTGCGGCGGGTGCGGAGAGCGCGGCGGGCGCGGGGCGGTTCCGAGGGGTTCTGCGTCTGCGGTCGGGCCGGGAGGCGGGCTCCGACCTGACGCTGTGGGCGATCGTGGCCGGTGTGCCCGAACTCGCGGCGCGCAGCGGCCTGGAGGTCGACGCGGACGGCCGAGTCGTCGTGGACGAGTTCCTGCGCAGCGTCACCGACGAGCGGATCTTCGCCGTGGGCGACTGTGCGGCGGTGCCCGGCGCCCGCTTCGGCTGCCAGACCGCCGCCCCGCAGGCCCGTGCCGCGGCCGACGCCCTGGCCCGCCTGGCCGGTGGGCGCCCGCCGGAGCCGTACTCCCTGCACTACGTGGCCCGGTGCGTCAGCCTCGGACACAAGGACGCGGTGGCCCAGTTCACCCATCGCGACGACAGCCTGCGGGACAGGTACATCAAGGGGCGCACCGCGACGGCGTTCAAGACGATCGTCTTCAGCGGCACCAGGTACATCGCCCGCAAGGGGGCCGGCGCCTGAACGCCGGGGTACGCTCCTGCGGTTTCGACGGGATACCGACCGGGTGGGGAGCAGCGTGCGCGAGTCCGAGGCCAAGAGGCTGATCGACGAGGCCTACGAGGCGTGGAACGCCGAGGACTGGCCGACGGCGGCCGGACTCCTGGAGCGGGTTCTCGCGCACCACCCGGACGCGCCGGACAGCGCGGTGTGGTGGTACGACGCCGCCCTCGCCCACAAGTTCCTGCGCAACTGGGCGAAGGCGTACGAGCTGGGCCGCGAGGCCGCCGCCCGCGCCCCGCGCGGCGAGGGCGATCCGGCGTACTGGAACCTGGGCATCGCGGCCACCGTCCAGCGCGACTGGGCCACCGCACGGCAGGCGTGGGAGGGCTTCGGCATCCGGCTGCCGGAGGGGGAGGGCCCGATCGAGGGGCGGTTCGGCGCCGCCTGCGTACGCCTGGACACGGGTGCGGAGCGGGAGGTGGTCTGGATCGACCGCCTGTGCCCCACCCGCGGGCGCGTGGTGAACGTGCCGGGGAGCGCCGGCCGGCGCTTCGGCGAGATCGTCGTGCACGACGGCGAACCCCGGGGTCGGCGGATCGTCGACGGCCGTGAGTACCCGGTCTTCGACGAACTCCTCCTCTTCGAGTCCTCCGACCTGCCGACGCTCACGGTGACGGTGCACGCGGGTGAGGCCGCCGACGTCGACGCCCTGGTCGAACTGTTCTCCGGACACGGCCTCGGTGCCGAACCCGCGAGCAGCTTCGAGCTGCTGTGCGCCTGTTGCAGCGAGGGCACGCACGAGCGGCAACGGAAGGTCCACGCGGGCAGCCAGCGGGTGTGCCTGGCGGCTGACGAGGAGGAGGCCCGACGCCTGCTGGACCAATGGGCCGGAGCGTCGCCGGCCGGGCGGAGCTGGGACGGCCTGGAGGCGACGGAGCGGGCGTGACGGCGAGAGCCCGGTTCGCGGGAGCCGCGGGGGAGCCCGGACCGCGGGGAGAGGCCCTGTGCGGTAGTGGTAGGAATTGGACGGTTCCGTCGGCTTCGTCCGTCCTATACTGAAATCAGCCTACGAGGCGAGTGAGGGAGTCCGACCGGAGTAGCCGACTCAGGCGAGACGCGCGAGCATCCGCCCGGGCCGACAGCGACGGTAGGGCTGAGAGGCCGGAGGACAGCAGTAGGGTCCGACGGCGACCCCCATCACCTGATCCGGACCATGCCGGCGAAGGGAACCCGTCTCGTAGGTCTTTCGCGTGCGCCTCGACTTGCGCGGTCGCCCTCGACTGACGCGGTCGCCCGGGCCCACGCGTGCGCCTCGACTCCCGTGAGGGCTGCGGCCCTCGGCGGGAGTCGGTCTTTCGGCCTTCGGCTCTCGGCTCCCGGCTTTCGGCTCTCGCTCTCGGTGGGATTGCGGGCCGGTCTTCGGCGGGATTCGGTGGCGGCGCCGAAGAGAGGCCGGCCGACCCGCGGGTTTCTTCGGGCGTTCGGAGCGGGTCGGGGTTCGGCCGGTGCGGGGCCCGCGGGGGCGATGGTCGTCGTGCATCTCGTCGGCCGTCCGTTCCGGAGGGAACGCCATGACCTCTCAGCTGCCGGTCTCCCTTCAGCTGCCCGTCCTGCTCGCCGCGCTCGTCTTCCTCGCCGTCTACGCCGGCGTCGTCCTGCCGGCCGTGTGGTCCCGCCGCCCCGCCCGGCGTACCGCCGCCCTCGAGGTGCTCACCCGGCTCCTGGGCGCCCTGCGCCCCCGGCGGCGGGGGTGATCACGGGTGGGCCGGCGGCTCCGGCAGGTCGATCAGGCGGCACACCGTCTCGATGTCGATCTTCACCTGGGCGATGGAGGCCCGGCCGGAGAGCCAGGTGATCAGGGCCGAGTGCCAGGTGTGCTCGATGACCCGGACCGCGGAGAGCTGCTCGGGGGTGGGGTCCGCCTGCCCCATCGCGTCCAGGATGATCGCGGTCGTCTGGCGGGAGACCTGGTCCACCTCGGGCGACACGCTGCGGTCGGCGAAGGTCAGCGCGCGCACCATCGCGTCGGCCAGGTGCGGCTCGCGCTGGAGCGCCCGGAAGGCCCGCATCAGGGTCTCGGCGACCCGCCCGGCGGCCGTGTCACCCGCGGGAGGCTTCTTGCGCAGGGTGCCGTGCATGTGCTCCAGCTGGTCCTGCATGGTGGCGACCAGCAGGTGCACCTTGGACGGGAAGTAGCGGTAGAGGGTGCCCAGGGCCACCTGGGAGGATTCCGCCACCTCGCGCATCTGCACGGCGTCGAACCCGCCCCTGCTGGCCAGCTGGGCGCTGGCGTGCAGGATCCGGCGGCGACGGGCCTCCTGCCGCTCGGTGAGGGGCGGCGAGGCCGGCCGCGACGTACTGGCTTCCGCAGGCATGGGTCCCGTTCCGTGACAGTCGGTGAGGGCGGCTGTAGGGCTCGTGATCAACGAGCAGGGCGGGGCCGCGCGCCGTGGCGTGAATCACCTGATCCACTGCTCACAGCGCCCCTACCTGCCGGTAGATTCAGAGCCTCTTGGACGATCAAGTCTGTAACTTGTTCTAGATTAGCGTCCCGGCGTAGTCTCGCGGGACAGTGCAGGCAGAAGGGGGCACGGAGTGACCGCTGAGGCCCGGGAAGCGGGTGCCCAGGAGGACCCCGCGTCCGACGGCGAGCGACCGCTCGACATCGCGCTCCTCACCTACAAAGGGAACCCGTTCTGCGGGGGACAGGGCGTCTACGTACGGCACCTCTCGCGCGAGCTGGCCCGCCTCGGCCACCGGGTCGAGGTCATCGGATCGCAGCCGTATCCCGTCCTCGACGAGGGTGTGGACTACGCCGGCCGGCTGAAGCTGACCGAACTGCCCAGCCTCGACCTCTACCGTCAGCCCGACCCCTTCCGCACCCCGAAGCGGGACGAGTACCGGGACTGGATCGACGCCCTGGAAGTCGGCACCATGTGGACCGGCGGCTTCCCCGAGCCGCTGACCTTCTCCCTCCGCGCCCGCCACCATCTGCGCGCCCGGCGCGGCGAGTTCGACGTCGTCCACGACAACCAGACCCTGGGCTACGGGCTGCTGGGCGACATCGGCGCCCCCCTGGTCACCACGATCCATCACCCCATCACCGTGGACCGGCAGTTGGAGCTGGACGCCGCCGACACCTGGCAGCGCCGCTACGCGGTGCGCCGCTGGTACGCCTTCACCCGCATGCAGAAGCGCGTCGCCCGCCGTCTGCCCTCGGTCCTCACCGTCTCCGGCAGCTCCCGCCAGGAGATCGAGGACCACCTCGGTGTCCGGAACGACCGGATTCACGTCGTCCACATCGGCGCCGACACCGACCTGTTCGCGCCGAATCCCGCCGTGCCCGAGGTGCCGGGCCGGATCGTCACCACCTCCAGCGCGGACGTGCCCCTCAAGGGGCTGGTGTTCCTCGTGGAGGCGCTCGCCAAGGTGCGCACCGAGCACCCGGCCGCCCACCTCGTCGTCGTCGGCAAGCGCCCGCAGGAGGGGCCGGTCGCGCAGGCGATCGAGCGGTACGGCCTCGAAGGCGCCGTGGACTTCGTCAAGGGCATCTCCGACGCCGAACTGGTCGACCTGATCCGTTCCGCGCAGGTCGCCTGCGTGCCCTCCCTCTACGAGGGCTTCTCGCTGCCCGCCGCCGAGGCCATGGCCACCGGCACCCCCCTGGTCGCCACCACCGGCGGCGCGATCCCCGAGGTCGCGGGCCGCGACGGCGAGACCTGCCTGGCCGTGCCGCCCGGCGACGCGGGCGCGCTGGCCGCCGCGCTGGGCCGGCTGCTCGGCGATGCGGAGCTGCGGGAGCGGCTCGGCCACGCCGGCCGCGAGCGGGTGCTCGACCGCTTCACCTGGGCCCGAGCCGCCGAGGGGACCGTGGCCCACTACCGCGAGGCCGTCGCCCGCTCCGCGGGCCGGCCCCCGAGCCGCTCCGCCGCGGCCCCCGGCCGCTCCGCGGCCCAGACCCCCGGGCGCTCCGCGGCCCCGGTAAGTGTTGCAGGCGTCTCCTCCGAAAGCAGGGCCACGTGCTGACCGTCGACTTCTCCCGGTTCCCGCTCGCCCCGGGCGACCGAGTCCTGGACCTCGGCTGCGGGGCCGGCCGGCACGCCTTCGAGTGCTACCGGCGCGGCGCCCAGGTCGTGGCCCTGGACCAGAACGGTGAGGAGATCCGCGAGGTCGCCAAGTGGTTCGCGGCGATGAAGGAGGCGGGGGAGGCCCCCGAGGGCGCCACCGCCACCGCGATGGAGGGCGACGCCCTGGCCCTGCCCTTCCCCGACGACTCCTTCGACGTCGTCATCATCTCCGAGGTGATGGAGCACATCCCCGACGACAAGGGTGTCCTCGCGGAGATGGTGCGCGTGCTCAAGCCCGGCGGGCGCATCGCGATCACCGTGCCGCGCTACGGCCCCGAGAAGGTCTGCTGGGCACTGTCCGACGCCTACCACGAGGTCGAGGGCGGCCACATCCGCATCTACAAGGCCGACGAGCTGGTCGCCAAGGTCCGCGAGGCGGGCCTGAAGCCGTACGGCAGCCACCACGCGCACGCCCTGCACGCGCCGTACTGGTGGCTGAAGTGCGCGTTCGGCGTCGACAACGACAAGGCGCTGCCGGTGCGGGCGTACCACAAGCTGCTGGTCTGGGACATCATGAAGAAGCCGCTCGCCACGCGGGTCGCCGAGCAGGCGCTGAACCCGCTGATAGGCAAGAGCTTCGTGGTCTACGCGACCAAGCCGCACCTGCCGCGGCTGGCCGAAGAGGCGGCCGCCCGGTGACCACCCCCCGGACAGAACACCTCGTCCTGCCCGGGGTCCTCACCGCCGAGCAGGCTGCCGCGACCGTCGCCGGCATCCTCGGCGTGCAGCGGGAGGACGGCGCCCTTCCGTGGTTCCGCGGGCACCACCTGGACCCCTGGGACCACACCGAGGCCGCCATGGCCCTGGACGCGGCCGGCGAGCACGAGGCCGCGGAGCGGGCGTACGACTGGCTGGCCCGGCACCAGAACGAGGACGGCTCCTGGTACGCCGCCTACGCCGACGGCGCCCACGACGACGTCACCGACCGCTCCCGCGAGTCCAACTTCGTCGCCTACATAGCCGTCGGGGTCTGGCACCACTACCTCTCCACGGGCGACGACACGTTCCTGGACCGGCTGTGGCCGACCGTCTACGCGGCCGTCGAATGGGTACTGCGGCTCCAGCAGCCCGGCGGCCAGATCGGCTGGCGGCGCGAGGACGACGGCACGCCCACGGCGGACGCCCTGCTCACCGGCAGCTCCTCCGTCCACCACGCGCTGCGCTGCGCGCTCGCCATCGCCGAGCAGCGCGAAGAGCCGCAGCCGGACTGGGAGCTGGCGGCCGGAGCACTGCGCCACGCCATCCGCCGGCACCCCGAGCGCTTCCTCGACAAGGACCGCTACTCGATGGACTGGTACTACCCGGTCCTCGGCGGCGCGCTCACCGGAGCGGAGGCCAAGGCCCGCATCGAGGAGTCCTGGGACCGCTTCGTCGTCCCCGGCCTGGGCGTGCGCTGCGTGATCCCCAACCCCTGGGTGACCGGCGGCGAGTCCAGCGAACTCGCCCTGGCCCTGTGGGCGGTGGGCGAGTCCGACCGGGCCCTGGAGATCCTCCAGTCCATCCAGCACCTGCGGGATCCCGAGAGCGGCCTGTACTGGACGGGCTACGTCTTCGAGGACGACGCGATCTGGCCCCGCGAGCTGACCACCTGGACGGCGGGCTCCCTGCTGCTGGCCGTCGCCGCGCTGGGCGGCCACGAGGCCACGTGCGCGGTGTTCGGCGGCGAACACCTGCCGGCCGGCCTGGACCCGGACTGCTGCGCCTGACCCGCACCGCCACCGGCGCCCGCACCCGCTTCGCCGCCGGCCCCTGCCGACGGCGAAGCGGGTGTCGTCAGTGCCGCTGCATCCGGTTGGCGATGGCGTGGCCGATGAACAGGTAGACCACGGCGGCGAGGCCGTATCCGGCGACCACCCGGGCCCAGGCCTCGTCGAACGTGAAGAGGTCGTGGGACCAGCCGGCCAGCCAGGCGGCGGTGTCGTGCACGAACTGGACCAGGCTGTTGGCCCGGTTCGCGTCCAGCAGGTACATCAGAATCCACAGGCCGAGTATGAAGGCCATGACGTCGGCGACGATCGCTATGACCGTCCCGGCCTGATTCGCGCCGGTGCGATATCGAGACATGCCCTTCGGATTGCCGCTTCCCCAGCGGTGAAACGCATCCGGTCACCCGGACGGTGTCCCCCGAGTGGCGCATTCGGCCGCCTCGGGTGAGGCTGCCGGAGGAAGCAGACCGCTCGGGGAGGACACGTCGGGAGGACCCCGTGCCCGTGCCGATACGGCGCCTCTTCGTGGCGCTCACCCTGTGCTGCGCCCTGGTGGCCGGAGCCACCGCCTGCGGCGGCAGCGAGAAGAGCAGTACGAAGGACCGTGCGGCGGTACAAGCCGTGCCCGCCGCCGACAGCCCCAGTCCCAGCCCCTCCGCGTCCGTCGAACGCCAGAAGCTCGCCAAGACCCGGTTCGTGGCGAACGCGGGCCTCGCCGCCGGCGCGGTCTACCAGTGGATCGTGAAGCCCTGGAAGGCCGGCAAGTTCAAGAAGGGCGCCAAGGGCCGCAGGACGGCGCTGATCAAGGCCGGTCTCGCCGGCGCCTTCGCCTACAACCGGCTCAAGGCGGCCCAGCGCAACGCCCAGGGCGATCCGACGCTCGCCAAGGCCATCGCGCCGCTCGGCGCCGGCATCGACGCCCTGAAGAACCTGGCGTCCAAGCTCCGCAAGGGCGACGAGGGCGCGGCGGGTTCCTTCGGCAGCATCATCGACCAGATCAAGGACGCGGGGCAGAGCGCCGGCGCGCCGGTGAAGAACCAGGTGCCCACGGCCTCCCAGATGGCCAAGGGCTAGGGTCTTTCGTTTGGATCAGGCCGGATCAGGGAGCGGTGCCAGACCCCGCGAGCCCGGCATGATCCAAACGAGAGGTCCTAGGCGTTCAGCTCCGCGAGCACCCGCAGCGTGTGCGGGTCCGGTGACAGGGCCAGCAGGTCCGTCACCGGGCCCGCGCGCCACAACTCCAGCCGCTCGGCGATGCGTTCACGCGGGCCGACCAGCGAGATCTCGTCGGCGAAGGCGTCCGGCACGGCCAGCACGGCCTCCTCCCGGCGTCCGGCGAGGAACAGTTCCCGGATCCGCCGGGCCTCCTCCTCGTACCCCATGCGCGCCATGAGTTCGGCGTGGAAGTTGCGGGCCGCGTGCCCCATCCCGCCGATGTAGAACCCGAGCATGGCCTTGACGGGCAGCAACCCCTCCGACACGTCGTCGCAGACCTTCACCCGGGCCATCGGGGCCACCAGGAACCCCTCGGGCAACTCCCGCACCACGTCCCCGTACACCTCGGGCCGGCTGGGCGCCCAGTACAGCGGCAGCCAGCCGTCGGCGATCCGGGCGGTCTGGGCGACGTTCCGGGGCCCCTCGGCGCCGAGCAGCACGGGCAGGTCGCGGCGGAGGGGATGGGTGATCGGCTTCAGTGGCCTGCCGAGCCCCGTGCCGTCCGTCCCCCGGTACGGCAGCGGGTGGAACCGCCCGTCCACCGTCACCGGCGCCTCCCGGCGCAGCACCTGCCGTACGACGTCCACGTACTCCCGGGTCGCGGTGAGCGGCGACTTGGGGAACGGGCGGCCGTACCAGCCCTCCACCACCTGCGGCCCGGACAGGCCGAGCCCGAGCAGCACGCGTCCGCCGGAGAGGTGGTCCAGGGTGAGCGCGTGCATCGCGGTGGCGGCCGGCGACCGCGCGGCCATCTGGGCAACCGCCGTGCCCAGCCTGATCGTCGAGGTCCGCGCGGCGATCCAGGTGAGCGGGGTGAAGGCGTCCGACCCCCAGGACTCCGCCGTCCACACGGAGTCGTAGCCGAGCCGTTCCGCCTCCCGGGCCAGCGGCACATGACCGGTGTCCGGACCGCGCCCCCAGTAGCCGAGTGCCAGACCGAGCCGCATGCGTCCGCCTCCTGACGTACCGTCAGATGTCAGCCGGAGGCGACTGTACGACAACGGCCCCCCGCCCGGAAGGGCGAGGGGCCGGTGCGGTACGGCGGTGGGGCTCAGCCGCGCTGGATGCCGGAGGTGTCCTGCAGCACGCCGCGGCGGCCGTCCTGGGTCTGCGCGACCAGCGTGGCACCACGCTGCTCGACGGCCAGGTACCAGGTGCCCGGGGCCAGTTCGGCGATCGGGTTCGGCGAGCCGTCCTCCGCGAACAGCGGACGGGTCACCGGCACGGCGAACCAGAACGGCGAGAAGTCCCCGGCCGGAGGCTGCGCGGCCGGAGCGCCCGGCGCCGGAGCACCCGCCGGGGCACCCGGGGCCGGAGCACCCTGCGGCTGCGGCTGCCCGAACGGCTGGCCCGGCTGCGGCTGGGCGCCGTACGGCTGCTGCGGCTGGGCACCCGGGTAGCCGTAACCACCGGGCGGCTGGGCGCCGTAGGGCTGCGGGGCGGCCGGCTTGGCGGCCGGGACCAGCCCGGCCTGGAGGGCCGGCGCCAGCGGGGTGGCGATGGCGGCGGCGGCCATGACCAGGGTGGCGATGAGGGCGAGGATCAGGCCCGTACCGGCGCTCGGGCCGTCGCTCGACCCACCGCCGATGTTGTTCGCGCCTCCGGACGGGTCGATGACGTTCCCGAGGGCGCTCCACGCGGCGAACACGGCGAAAGCGGCGCCAAATTGGCCGAGGTCCAGGCCGGCCACCTTGCGCGGCTGCGGCAGGGCCCGGGAGACGACGAGGAGCGCGGCGCCGATGAGCCCCGCCAGGACGACGCTCAACAGGACCGGTCCGCTTGCCCAGAGATTCGGGAGATCGTAGTCGTCCGGTGCGCCGTCGACGGAGTAGTTGTCGAGGAACGACGCGATGAACAGCAACACCGCTGCTCCGATCACCACGCCGTCGCCTCTAGTGAGGGAGCGGATATTCACTTCAGGTCCTTCGTAGGTCGTCTCGTCGTCGTAGACACTATCGCCCGCAAGATCCGGCTGTCCGGCCGGTTCCGCCCGCCGGTCACGACTCGCGCAGGAAACTCACGATTCCCTCAGAGATCCCTTGCGCCGCCTGTTGCCGCCAGGCGCCGCTGGTCAGCAGTGCCGCGTCCTTGCTATCGCGCATGTTGCCGCACTCGACGAAGACCTTGGGAACCGTTGACAGATTGAGACCGCCCAGATCCGTACGCGTGACGAGACCGGTACCTTCGCCAAGGTAGTTGGAGGGGGGCTCACCGGTCTCGCGGAGGAAGTTGCCCGCGACGCGCACCCCGAGGTCGTGGGACGGGCCGACGATGCCGCGGGTGTCCGCGGCGCCCGCGTGCACGGACCCCGGCAGGATGACGTGGAAGCCGCGATCGCCCTCGGCGGAGCCGTCGGCGTGCACGGAGACCGCCGCGTCCGCGTGCGCCTCGTTGCCGATCCGGGCCCGCTCGTCCACGCACGGTCCCCAGGCCGGGCTGTCGCCGTCACGGGTCATCTTCACCGTGACGCCCTGCCGCTCCAGCAGGGTCCGCAGCCGGTGTGCCACGTCGAGCGTGAACTGCGCTTCGGTGTAACCGTCGTTGGTGGACGTACCGGTGGTGTCGCACTCCTTGCGGTTCGTGCCGATGTCCACCTGGCGGTTGATCTCCGCCGTGTGCCGGAAGTTGCCCGGGTTGTGCCCCGGGTCGATGACGACGACCTTGCCCTTGAGCGGGCCGGTGGCGTCCGGCCGGGCGGAGGGCGAGGCGGACACCTTGCCGTCGTCGTCCGAGGAGGCGCCCGGAGCCGCCGGGCGAGAGGGCGCCGGGGACGTCCGCGGGACCGGCGTGGAGGACGCGGAGGACGCCGCGCGGTCCGCACCGCCCGAAGCGCCGCCACCCGCCGCCTCGTACACCACCCAGCCGAGCAACGCACCGGGCACCAGCGCGGCGAGCGCCACGGTCAGCGGGCCCCGCCGGGGCCGGCGGGGCTGCGGGGGATCGAAGTCGGGGCCTGCGTAGGACACGTCTGCGACTCTAACCGGGGGCTCAGATCCCCGCTCCCGTTCGCCGCAGGACTCGCAGCGAGCCGGCCGCCGAAACCTCGGTGAACGCCCCCGATCCGAGGGCCCGCAGGTAGACCCGGTACGGCGCCTGGCCCGTGAACTCGTCCTCCGGGTGCGGGAAGACGTCGTGGATGACGAGCAGCCCGCCTTCGGCCACATGGGTGGCCCAGCCCTCGTAGTCGGCGCCGGCGTGCTCGTCGGTGTGGCCGCCGTCGATGAACACGAGACCGAGCGGGGAGTTCCAGAGCGCGGCGATCTGCGGCGAGCGGCCCACCAGCGCCACCACGTGCTCCTCCAGGCCGGCCGTGAACAGCGTGCGCCGGAAGGCCGGGAGCGTGTCCATCAGCCCGACCTCCGGGTCGACCGTCTCCGGGTCGTGGTAGTCCCAGCCGGGCTGCTGCTCCTCGCTGCCGCGGTGGTGGTCGACGGTGAGCGCGGTGACCCCGGCCGCGCGGGCGGCGTCGGCGAGCAGGATCGTGGAGCGACCGCAGTACGTACCGATCTCCATCAGCGGCAGCCCCAGCCGCCCGGCCTCCACCGCCGCGGCGTACAGCGCCAGCCCTTCGTCCACGGGCATGAACCCCTTGGCAGCCTCGAACGCGGCCAGGATCTCGGGCTTGGGGGCGTGCGCGGGCATGGCGGGCCTTTCCTCGTACGACTGTCCGAACGCCCATGCTGCCGCACCCCCCGGCCGCGCGGGCGACGGGGGGTGCGGGAGGCGCCCCGAAAGGGGGCGCGCACCGTGGCGGACGCGATGGGCCGCGACGGTGTGGCAGGCACGGCGGTGCGCCGGGCCGCTACGGGGTGAGAGGTCACGGTGGTGCGCCGGGCCGCGACGGGGTGAGAGGTCACGGCGGTGCGCCGGGCCACGGCGTTGCGACGGCCGCCGGACGGCACGTCGGGCCGCGCCCCTAGGCGTCGACCGTCTCCCCGGGCAGCAGGAGGTCCAGATCCACGGCCCGCTCCGCACCGGAGTGGGTCGCGGACGAGGCGAGCGGCCCATGGCCGGCGGCCTTGGCGGCCAGCACGTACGCCCCCTCGGCCGGCACCGCCAGCACATAGCTGCCGTCCGCCGCGGAGAGCGTCGCCCCCGCCTGCCGCCCCCGCCGGTCGATCAGCGTCACCTTGGCCCGGGCGACCGGCGAGCCGTCCGCACCGAACACCCGGCCGCGGAAGCCCCGCAGCACCTCCTCGGCCCGCTCCAGCGCCGTGTCCTCCTCGCTGCTCGCCCGCAGCTGCGTGTGCTGCGCCGGGCGGCCGGCCTTCGGCAGGAACAGCGCCAGCAGCAGGCCCACCGCGACGGCGGCGGTGGCGATCAGGAAGGAGACCCGGAAGCCGTGCATGGTCGGGATCGCGACGCCGCCCACGTTGTTCGCGGTGTTGGCCAGCACCATGCCGATGACGGCGCTCGACACCGACGTGCCGATGGACCGCATCAGGGTGTTCAGGCCGTTGGCCGCGCCGGTCTCCGAGGCGGGGACCGCGCCGACGATCAGCGCGGGCAGCGAGGAGTAGGCGAGGCCGATGCCGGCGCCGAGGACGACCGACGTGACGACCGTCTGCCAGGCCGCGTCCATCAGGCCGAGGCCGCCGCCGTAGCCGAGCGCGATGATCAGCAGGCCGATGATCAGCGTGGTCTTCGGGCCGTACTTGGCGGACAGGCGGGCGTAGACCGGTGCCGTGAACATCATCGTCAGGCCCAGCGGGGCGACGCACAGGCCCGCGACGACCATGGACTGGCCGAGGCCGTAGCCCGTGGCCGCGGGCAGCTGGAGCAGCTGGGGCAGGACCAGCGAGACGACGTAGAACGCCACGCCGACCATGATCGACGCGAGGTTGGTGAAGAGGACCGCCGGACGGGCGGTGGTGCGCAGGTCGACCAGGGGCGCCTGGACGCGCAGCTCGTACAGGCCCCACAGCAGGAGCACGACGACGGAGGCGGCGAACAGGCCGAGCGTGGTGCCCGAGGACCAGCCCCAGTCGCTGCCCTTGGTGATGGGCAGCAGGAGCAGCACCAGGCCGGTGGACAGGCCGAGCGCGCCGAGCAGGTCGAAGGTGCCCTCGGCGCGCATCGGGGACTCGGGTACGACGAGGAGGGTGAGGACGATGGCGAGCACGCCGAGGCCGGCCGCGCCGTAGAACAGGGCGTGCCAGTTGGCGTGCTGGGCGACGAGAGCCGCGGCGGGCAGCGCGAGGCCGCCGCCGACGCCGATCGAGGAACTCATCAGGGCCATGGCCGAGCCGAGCTTCTCGCGCGGCAGCATGTCGCGCATCAGGCCGATGCCGAGCGGTATCGCGCCCATGGCGAAGCCCTGCAGGGTGCGGCCCGCGATCATGATGAGCAGCTGGCTGGTGAGCGCGCTGACCAGGGCGCCGACCACCATCACGGCGAGGCTGAGGACGAGCATGCGGCGCTTGCCGTACAGGTCGCCGAGCCGGCCCATGATCGGGGTGGCGACGGCGCCGGACAGCAGTGTCGAGGTGAGGACCCAGGTGGCGTTGCTCGGGGCGGTGTCCAGCAGCTGCGGCAGATCCTTGATGACCGGCACGAGCAGCGTCTGCATCACCGCGACCACGATGCCCGCGAAGGCGAGCACCGGCACCACGGCGCCACCCGCTCTCCGGGTGGGCTGGCTGGTCGTCGCGTCTGTCATGGGGTGAGGCCTTCCGCGTGTCATAAGTCCCCGGTAAACCTCGTATGCACAGGCAACTATTCCGTTGCTTCGGGCCTCTAATGAAATCTTGACCGTCCCATGGGTATCTGACGCGGCGTCACAAGGCTGGCCACTTGTTGGAACACGTTCTAGTCTGCGCGGCATGAAGGCCTATGTCGCCGGGGTCGGGATGACCAGGTTCGAGAAGCCCGAGACCCGAGAATGGCAGTACTGGGACATGGTGCGCGAGGCGGGCGGGGCGGCGCTCGCGGACGCCGGCATCGCCTACGAAGACGTGGGACACGTCCCCATCGGCTACTGCTTCCAGCCCTCCACCGCCGGCCAGCGGGCCGTCTACGAACTCGGCCTGACCGGCGTCCCCGTCTACAACGTCAGCAACAACTGCGCGACCGGCGCCACCGCGCTCATGCTGGCCCGGCAGCTGGTCGAGGGCGGGGCCGGCGACTGCGTGCTGGCGCTGGGCTTCGAGAAGATGCGGAAGGGGGCGCTCGGCGTGGGGGCCGACGGGGGTGACTTCGCCGCGTCCCCGGTCGCCCGGCACTACGGGATCATGGCCGCCCGGCACGGCTTCGCGGCGGCCCCGCCGACCGCGCAGATCTTCGCCGCCGCCGCCCGCGAGCACATGGAGAGGTACGGCACGACCGGGGAACAGCTCGCCGCGGTCGCCGCCAAGAACCACCGGCACTCCGCCCACAACCCCTACGCCCAGTTCCGGGACGTCTACGAGGTCGAGGACGTCCTCGCCGCGCGCCCGGTGCATCCGCCGCTCACCAGGCTCCAGTGCTCACCGACCTCGGACGGCGCGGCGGCGGCCGTGGTGGTGTCGGAGCGGTTCGCCGAGCAGCGCTCCCTGACCGGCCTGGTCGAAGTCGTCGCCCAGGCCATGACCACCGACACCGCGGAGTCCTTCGCGTCGGGCTCGTGCATCGACGTGGTCGGGCAGCCGGTGTCCCGGGAGGCGGCACGCCGGGTGTACGACCGCTCGGGGCTCGGCATCGAGGACGTGGACGTGATCGAGCTGCACGACTGCTTCTCCGTCAACGAACTGCTGACGTACGAGGCGCTCGGCATGTGCGCGCCGGGGGAGTCGGGCGCGCTGGTGGAGTCGGGGGCGACGACCTACGGCGGCCGATGGGTGGTGAACCCGTCCGGCGGGCTCATCTCCAAGGGCCACCCGCTGGGCGCGACCGGTCTGGCGCAGACGGCCGAGCTGGTGTGGCAGCTGCGCGGCGCCGCGGGCGGGCGGCAGGTACCGGGGGCGCGGGTGGGGCTCGCGCACAACATCGGGCTGGGCGGCGCGGCGGTGGTGACGGTGCTGCGGGCGGTGTAGGGCGAGGCGGGTGCAGGGCGGGGCGCGGGAGAAAGTCTTCGAGTTCCGCGGACCGGGGCAACGGTCCGGGCGGCCCATGGCCTCCTTTGTATATCTAGGAGGTGCCCATGGGGGACGGGAAGCAGACTCGGAACGAGGAGTTCCAGAGCTTCGTGGTCGGCCGCTGGCCGCGGTTGATGCGTACGGCATTTCTCCTCACGGGGGAGCAGCACGCCGCCGAGGACCTGGTCCAGTCGACGCTCGAACAGGTCTTCGTGGCCTGGCGCAGGGTCGGCGCGGCCGACGATCCGGAGGCGTACGTACGGCGCGTGATGATCAACGCGCACGCGCGCAGACACCGCAGGAAACTCAGGGAGTTCCTGGCGCCGAAGGACGACTCCGGCCTGGTGCGCGAGGTGGCCGACGCGGGCGACCGGATCGCCCAGGCCGATGACCGCAGCGCCCTGCTGAAGGCGCTCGCGCAACTGCCGCCGCGCCAGCGGGCGGCGGTCGTCCTGCGCTACTGGGAGGACCTGACGGAGACACAGGTGGCGGAGGCCATGGGCTGCTCGGTCGGCACGGTGAAGAGCAACGCCGCCAAGGGGATCGCGAAACTCCGTGCCATACCGGCACTGGCGGAGACGGTGACGCACGGAGGGCGGAAGTGATGAGCGCGGACCGGGAGAACCACGACATGACGCAGACGGACATCGCCCTCCTGCTCGCGGACGCGGCGGACGAGGTCGAGATCGGCATAGCCCCGGTCCAGGCCGTCATCCGCGGCGGCCGGCGCCGGCGGGCGCGGCGCTGGGCGGTGGCGGCGGCCACGACCCTGGTGCTGGCGGGGTCGACGGGGGCGACGCTGGCCTTCGCCGGGCTGCCCGGGGAGCACGGGGACCGGGGGGCGCCGACGGCGTCCGGGCCGGCGTCCGCCGAGCAGCGGCATGTGTACGACCCGCAGCAGACGGAGCTGGCGCGGGGGACCGAGCACGGCAAGGAGTGGCGGGTCTGGGTCCAGGTGTGGGGCGCGCCGCGTGACGCGCGGGAGGCGGACCGGCAGTTCGACGCCATGCGGCAGAGGGGTCTGCGGCCGGCGGCGGACAAGGCCGCCGAGCTGGTGGGCAAGACGTCGTACTTCTCCGTCCGGTCCTACGGCGACGACCCCTCCGTGGTGGTCATGTTCGACACGGTCGAGCGGATCGACCGGCTCTCGGGCACCGACCTCCAGGCAGCCGCCGTCAACCTTGAGGGGATCGCCCCCCAGGGCCCCTTCCGGCTGGTGGTCGGTCATGTGGCGAAGTCCGCCCGGGAGGTCACCTGCCACTGGAAGGACGGCGGCTCCACCGCGGCCCACCTGGAGGGCCCCGTCCCCGCCGCCCATGACGCCTCCTCGCTGATCCGGCCGGTGGCCGGCTATCCGGGAGGGAACTGGTTCGTGTGCGTCGCCCCGGAGGGGACGGCCCTGAAGGAGGCCGACGTGACGAAGTGACCCGCCCCGGGGGCGGCCCCGCTCACAGCCATCCCTGCTGCCGCGCCTCCCGGACCGCTTCCGCCCGGTTGCGGGTGCCGGTCTTGCCGATCGCCGAGGAGAGGTAGTTGCGGACGGTGGACTCGGACAGCCGGAGCCGCACGGCGATGTCGGCGACGGTCGCCCCGTCCACCGACGCGTTCAGCACCTCGCACTCGCGGGCGGTCAGCGGACTGGGCCCGGCGCTGAGCGCGGCGGCGGCCAGCGCCGGATCCACCACGGTCTCCCCGGTGAGCACGCGCCGGATCGCCGCGGCCAGCTCCTCCACCGGCCCGTCCTTGACGAGGAAGCCGGCCGCGCCGGCCTCCATGGCCCGGCGCAGATAGCCGGGCCGGCCGAAGGTGGTGAGGATCAGCACCCGGCAGTCGGGCGCCTGCTCCCGCAGCTCGGCCGCCGCGTCCAGCCCGCTCCTGCCCGGCAGTTCGATGTCGAGCAGGGCCACGTCCGGCCGGTGG
The DNA here is from genome assembly GCF_055600785.1 of Streptomyces sp. NPDC038200. NCBI lineage: Bacteria > Bacillati > Actinomycetota > Actinomycetes > Kitasatosporales > Streptomycetaceae > Streptomyces > Streptomyces sp. NPDC038200. Next base: position 43,189 of record NZ_JBVJYH010000004.1, on the reverse strand, counting down.
GCCAGCACGGCGTCCACGATGCCGTCGCCCGCGGCCAGCTGGGCCACGACCTCGATGTCCTCCTCCATGCCGAGCAGCAGGGCGAGCGCGCCGCGCATCATGCCCTGGTCCTCGGCGAGCAGTACCCGGATGCACTTGGCGGGCCGGCGGCCCCGGGGCATCTCGTCCATGGGGCCAGAGTACGGCGGCGCCCCCGGCCCGGTGGGCGCGCCGGGTATGCCGTGCCGCCCCTGCCGGAGGAGACGGATTTCTCACCGCCGTCGTCCGCCGCCCCGGCCCCCCGCCGGTCAAAGACTCTCCCCTTTCGGCTGCCGCGGGGGTTGACGGTTCCCGAGGAGGCTAAAACAATCGCCCCTGCATTTCCCGGAATCCCCGGCAATTCCACGGATGGAAAGGTTCGGTATTTCGATCGAACACCGTTCGGTATATCGGACGCAAGGAGACGACGACCCGCACCGCCCACGACGAACCCGAGGTGCACCGTGCTTGCGAGAACCCCCCGCGCCCTCCTCTCCGCCCTCGCCGTCTGCGCCGCGCTCGCCGCGCTGCTGCTCGGCACCGGCGCGCCCCCGGCCGCCGCCGCGAGTGCGCTGCCCTGCGACCTCTACGCCGCCGCCGGCACCCCCTGCGTCGCCGCGCACAGCATGGTCCGGGCGCTGTACGCGTCGTACGACGGCCCGCTGTACCAGGTGCAGCGGGCCTCGGACCGGGCCACCGCGAACATCGGTCCCCTGGCCGCCGGCGGGTACGCCGACGCCGCCGCCCAGGACTCCTTCTGCTCCGGCACGACCTGCATCGTCACCGAGATCCACGACCAGTCCCCGCGCCACAACGACCTCACGATCGAGGGTGCGGGCGGGGCCGGGGCCGCCGATGTCGGGGCGCCCGCGGACGCCCTGCCGGTGACCGTCGGCGGCCACCAGGTCTACGGCCTGGAGATCTCCGCCGGCATGGGCTACCGGGACAACTCCACCTCGGGCGTGGCCGTGAACGGGCAGGCCGAGGGGATGTACATGGTCACCTCGGGCACGCACGTCAACAACCGCTGCTGCTTCGACTACGGCAACGCCGAGACCAACAACATGGACACCGGCAACGGCCACATGGACGCCATCAACTTCGGCACCGAGTGCTGGTTCGCGCCCTGCCACGGCCAGGGCCCGTGGGTGCAGGCCGACCTGGAGAACGGGCTGTTCCAGTCCGACGCCGGCTACAGCAAGAACACCGCGAACACCGGCACCGGGCCGCTGCCGTTCGTGACCGCGTTGCTGAAGAACAACGGCCGGGACCATTTCGCGCTGAAGTACGGAAATGCTCAGTCGGGCGGGCTGACCACCACCTATTCCGGGGGTGAGCCGACCGCCGGCGGATACGCGCCGATGCATCAGGAAGGCGCCATCGTCCTCGGTACCGGCGGGGACAACAGCAACGGCTCCATCGGGTCCTTCTTCGAGGGCGTGATGACCTCGGGCATCCCCACCGACGCCGCCGACAACGCCGTCCAGGCGAACATCGTCTCCGCCGGCTACGGCGGCCCGACCGGCAGCACCGGCACGCTGAGCCCCGGCTCGGAGATCTCGCTGCGCGCCACGACCTCCTGCTGCACGAACGGCTACGTCCGCCACCAGAACGACGCGGGCGTCCTCTCCACCGTGACGTCGAGCAGCTCGCCCCTCGACAGGAACGACGCCACCTGGATCGTCCGCCGGGGTCTCGCGAACGGCTCCTGCGTCTCCTTCGAGTCGCGGAACTACCCCGGTGACTTCCTGCGCCACTACGACTACCGGCTCCTCCGGCAGCCCATGGACGGCACCGGCCAGTTCCGGGCCGACGCCACCTTCTGCGCACAGACCGGCAAGAGCGGCACCGGTACCTCGTTCGCCTCGTACAACTACCCGACGAGATACCTGCGCCACTACAACCACAACCTGTACATAGCGAGCAACGGCGGATCCCACGACTTCGACAGTGGGACGTCCTGGACGGACGACGTCAGCTGGGCCGTCGGCTCGCCCTGGGCACCCTAGGGCCTCTCGTTTGGATCATGCCGAGCTCGCGGGCCGGCCTGATCCAAACGAAAGACCCTAGTCGCCCGCGGCCGCCGCGCCCGCGGCCGCCGCGGCCGCGGCGGCCGTCCGCTCGTCGGCGCCGACCGGAAGGTCCGCGGTGACCGTGAAGCCGCCGCGCGGCGCCGGGCCGGCCGTGAGGGAGCCGCCCGCCGCCGCGAGGCGCTCGGTCAGCCCCTTCAGTCCCGTGCCGCCGATACCCGCGCAGGCGCCCGCCGCGGCCGGGGCGCCCGTGCCGTCGTCCGCGACCGTCAGCCGGACCCGCTCGGCGGCTCCCTCCACGGTGATCTCGCAGCGGCTCGCCCTGCTGTGCCGGACCACGTTGGTGACCGCCTCGCGCACCACCCAGCCGAGCAGCGCCTCGGTCTGCGGGTCGAGCGGCGTCCCGGACTGGCGGACCACCGGCTGCACGCTCGCCGCGGACAGCGCCGAGCGGGCCCGGGACAGCTCGGTGGCCAGGCTGCCCTCGCGGTAGCCGGTCACCGCCTCGCGGATCTCGGTGAGCGCCTGCCGGCCCACCGACTCGATGTCGGTGATCTGCCCCAGCGCCGCGTCCATGTCGCGCGGCGCCAGCCGGCGGGCCGCCTCCGACTTCACCACGATCACCGACAGGGTGTGCCCGAGCAGATCGTGCAGATCGCGGGAGAACCGCAGTCGCTCCTTCTCCACCGCGCGCCGGGCCAGCTCCTCACGGGCGTCCCGCAGTTCCCGCACGGCCTCCGACAGACTGAGGATCGCGGCGGTCACCATGCTGGAGATGAAGGTGGCGTACCCGATGCCCGACGCGTCCCCCCAGCCGCCGCGCACGTAGGAGACGACACCGGCGTACACCGCGAGCAGCAGTCCGGTGCGGCCCAGCCACGGGCCGCGCAGGGCGGCGCCCGTCGCCAGCCCCAGCAGCGGGAAGAACGTCAGCCACTCACCGCCGTAGCCGAGCGCCAGACCTGTGGTCAGCAGGCCCATCAGCCCCAGTGCCACCCGGGTGGACGCCGCCTCCCGCTTGGCCCGGTCGAAGGAGCGGAAGGTGACGTAGACGTACAGGGAGTTGAAGGCGAGCAGGCCCAGGCCGCCGACCCACGGGTCCGGGGTCTTGCCCTGGAGCACATTGGAGAGGGACCCCAGGCCCATCAGCAGCCAGGGCAGCAGGGCGAAGCCGCTCGGGGGCGGGCCCGGATGGTCGACGTCGGGAGATCCCCGCTTCCCGTCGGTGGCCCGCCGTGCGGCCCGGAGACGCTCGTGCTCCGCCTTCCACTCGCCGTGTGCCGTCCGCCAGGCCCGTACCCGGCACCGCACTCTTCGTCGCGATGTCATTTCTCTGTTTCCCCCGATCAGCCGGTCGCCGCCCTTCGGCGATGCGACAGCACAGCGTACGAATCGAACACTACGAAGTCGGACACCCACTCCGGCAGAGGCACATGTACGGACTCCGGCGGTACAAATGTCACGGGTGCCCGCCGAGCTGACGCGGCGTCAGGAGCCTTCACAACTGCGGAGTGCTGGGCTATACAGAGGGCGCCGGACTGGAACGCGTTCTAGATCGGCCCGCAGCGACCCCGGTGCGGCCGACGGTGCGGACGTCCGCGCCGGGGTCTTTCGCCGCCACTGTCTCAGGAGCCCCATGCCCATCGACGCAGCGAAGGCCCTCGCGGCCGAACCCCGGACCGGCGAGATCACCTGGGACCACAGGGACGTCCAGCTCTACCACCTCGGCATCGGCGCCGGCACCGACCCGGACAAGGCCCACCCCGCCACCGACCCGGACGAGCTGCGCTACACCCTGGAGTCCCGGCTGCACGTCCTGCCGAGCTTCGCCACCGTCGCGGGCGCCGGCTCACCCGGCGTGATCAGCGGACTGTCCATGCCGGGCATCGACGTCGACCTGACCCGGGTCCTGCACGGCGGCCAGAGCCTGACCCTCCACCGGCCCATCCCGGCCGCGGGCACCGCCACCGCCACCGGCCGGATCGCCGCCGTGTACGACAAGGGCAAGGCCGCGGTCCTGGTCATGCGCACCGACGTCGCCGACACCGCAGGCCCGCTGTGGACCAACGACGCGCAGATCTTCGTCCGCGGCGAGGGCGGCTTCGGCGGCGACCGCGGCCCCTCCGTCACCCTCGACCCGCCCGCCGGCGACCCCGACCGGACCGTCGACCGGCCCGTCCGTCCCGACCAGGCCCTCCTCTACCGGCTCTCCGGCGACTACAACCCCCTGCACGCCGACCCCGAGTTCGCCAAGCTCGCCGGCTTCGACAAACCGATCCTGCACGGGCTGTGCACCTACGGCATCACGCTCAAGGCGGTCGTGGACACGCTGCTCGGCGGCGACGTGACCCGGGTGCGCGGCTACCGCACCCGGTTCGCCGGGGTCGTGTTCCCGGGGGAGACCCTGCGCATCCGCATGTGGCGCGAGGAGGGGCGGGTGCGGATCACCGTGGGGGCGCTCGAACGACAGGACGCGCCGGTCCTCGCGGACACCGTCGTGGACCACTGCTGAAACCAGTATCCGAGGGGAGCCGCACCATGCGCGCAGCCGTACTGCACGAGATCGGCCAGGAGAAGCTGGAGGTCCTCGACGACGTCGAAGCGGTGGGCTTCGGCCCCGGCAAGGTCAGGGTCCGGGTGCGCGCCACCGGGCTGTGCCACTCGGACCTGTCCGCGATGAGCGGAGTGCTGCCCCAGCCGGCCCCCTTCGTGCCCGGCCACGAGGGCGCCGGCGAGATCCTCGACGTGGGGGAGGGAGTACGGCACCTCAAGCCCGGCGACCGGGTCGTCCTGTGCTGGCTGCCCGCCTGCGGCGCCTGTCCGGCCTGCGGGCGGGGGCAGACCCAGCTCTGCCTGGCCGGGTTCATGAACGCCGGCACCCCCAACTTCCGCCGCCCCGGCGGCGACCTCTTCGGTTTCGCGGGCACCGGCACCTTCGCCGAGGAGGTCGTGGTCGACGCCGGCTGCGCCGTGCCCCTCCCGCAGGACGTGCCCTTCGACATCGCCGCCCTGATCGGCTGCGGGGTGACGACCGGTCTCGGCGCCGCCCTCAACACCGCCGACGTCGCGGCCGGCTCGTCGGTCGCCGTCATCGGCTGCGGAGGCGTCGGCATCTCGGCGGTGCAGGGGGCCCGGCTGAAGGGGGCCGCGGAGATCGTCGCTGTCGACCCGGTCGCCTCCCGGCGCGAGGCGGCCCTCGGGTTCGGCGCCACCAGGGCCGTCGCCCCCGACGAACTGGCCGACGCCAAGCAGCAGGTCACCGGCGGGGAGGGCTTCGACTACGTCTTCGAGGTCGTCGGCCGGTCCGCCACCGCCCGCACCGCCTACGAGAACACCCGGCGCGGCGGCACCCTCGTCGTGGTCGGCGCCGGCGCCATGGACGACTTCCTCCAGCTCAACATGTTCGAGCTGTTCTTCGACGAGAAGCGCATCCTGCCGTCCCTGTACGGCGGCGGCGACGTCCTGCGCTCCTACGAGCGCACGATCGCCCTGTGGCGGGCCGGCCGCGTCGACCTGGCGGGCCTGATCACCCACCGGGTGCCGCTCGCGGAGATCAACGAGGCACTGGACCAGATGCGCACCGGGGCCGCCCTGCGTACCTGCATCGAGATCTGAGAGAGCCGAGGACTCCCGGAATGTCACAGCCACTGGAGGGACTGTCCGCGATCGTCACCGGCGGCGGACGCGGGCTCGGCCGGGCCGAGGCCCTGGAACTGGCCCGGCTCGGCGCGGCCGTCGTCGTCAACGACCTCGGCCGGCCCGGCAGGGACGGTACCGGCGCGGTGTCGGCGGGGCCCGCCGAGCAGGTCGCGGCGGAGATCCGCGCGGCCGGCGGCCGGGCCCTCGCGCACACCGGGGACATCGCCGACTTCGGGCAGGCCGGCGAACTCGTCCGGACGGCGATCGCCGAGTTCGGCAAGCTGGACATCCTCGTCAACAACGCCGGCATCCTGCGCGACCGCATGGTCTTCTCGATGACCGAGGACGACTGGGACCCGGTGATCCGCGTCCACCTCAAGGGACACTTCAACACCACCCACTTCGCCGCCGCGCACTGGCGGGAGCGGTCCAAGGCGGCCGGGGCGGCGGTGTACGGGCGGATCGTGAACACCTCCTCGGAGGCGTTCCTGGCCGGATCCGCGGGCCAGCCCAACTACGCGGCGGCGAAGGGCGGGATCGTCGGCCTGACCACCTCCACCGCACTCGCCCTCGCCAAGTACGGCGTCACGGCCAACGCCATCTGCCCGCGCGCCCGCACCCGGATGACCGAGGACGTCTTCGCGGGCTTCGGGACACCGGACGAGGGCATGGACCCGCTCGCTCCCGAGCACGTCGCCCCGCTCGTCGGCTATCTCGCCGCACCGGCCGCCGCCCGGGTCAACGGCCAGCTGCTCGTCGTCCACGGCGGGATGGTCGCCGTGATCGAACGTCCGCGGGTGCAGGCGAAGTTCGACAGCAAGCAGGACACCTTCACGTACGACGAACTCGACACCCTGCTCACCCCGTACTACGCGGACCGGCCGGCGGAGGAGACCTTCGCGGCGGCGGAGGTGCTGGGACTCAAGCGGGGCTGAAGCACGGGAAGACACAGAGGGGGCACCCGACGGGTGCCCCCTCTGTACTCACTGCCGTCAGGCAGCCACCTCGGCCGCTTCCTGGGCCGGCTTGCGGTGCCGGCCGTGCGGATCCGTCTCGCTCTCCTGGGCCGCGATCGGGCCCCTGTGCCGGCCGTGGCCGGCGGTCTCGTAAGAGTCGGCAGACAGCTGCTCAGTGGTGCTGGTGTCGCTCATCGGACGTATTCACCCCGTCAACATGATCTTTCGTACAGCCGAGCGAGTCTAACCGGCGCACCACCGGCCGAATCCAGGCGCACACGCCGACCGGCACTAGTTCGTTACAAGACGTCCCAGAGGGGCCTGTTGCAACGGCACCGGTGTCACCGCCGGTGCCGGGGACGCCGGTTCCTGCTCCCGGGTTACGGGCACCACCTCGGGCGGCCCGTACTCCTCCAGGGGCGCCGGCAGCTCCGCCACACCGCACGGCGTGCCGTCCGTGGCGTAGGGCAGCCGGAGCACCCCGTCCCGGGTCCACAGACCGGCCCCCGCCAGCCAGCCCTCGGGCGCCGCGAGGTGCCGGACCTGCCGTGCGGCCGGACGCCAGGTGCCCACCCAGGTGCCGAACGCCCCGTCGAAGCGCAGCGCCACCGCACAGCTCTCCGGCGTCAGCATCTGCCCCGGCTGGATCGCGAACGGCGTCACCGCGCAGTCCGGCAGCCGCAGGCACTCCGGGAACCGCACCGGCAGGGTGCTGCCGAGCACGCCCCAGCCCACTCGTTCCCGCCCCGGGCTGGGGGCGTCGGAGGAGATCAGCAGCAGTCCGCTGTCGAGGTCGGCGAGCAGCAGCCGGTCGTCGCTGCCGTCCGCGATCTGGAGCAGCGGCGAGACCTCGCCGTCGCGCTCCAGGTCCACCACCACCGTCTTGGTGCGTCCGTCCAGTTCCCGGTCGAGCGCCAGCAGCCGTCCGGCACCGTCCAGCCAGACCCCGCCCGTACAGCGCCCCGGCACCTCGGCGAGCCGTTCAGGACCGAACGCCCCGCCCGCCACCAGCCACACCGCGCTGGAGTCCGCTCCCACGGCGAGGGCGTACGCCCGCACGCCCCCGGGGGCCGGCGGCAGCAGGGTGAGCCGGGCGGCGGGCCCGGGGCACTCCACCGCGCCCAGCGGCAGCTCGCCGGTGCCGGGCCCGGTCGGATACAGCAGCGAGAAGGCGTGCCGCCCGGCCACCAGCCGGTGGATCAGCACCCGTCCGTCGCCCATCGGCTGCACCTCGGTGCCGGGCTCCTCCGGCTGGTTGCCGGGCAGCGGCACGGCGTACGGCTCCGGGCCGTCCAGGGTCCAGCGCTCCGGGAACCAGCAGTCACCGGCCGGGGCCAGCCGGGCGGCGTACGCGCCGTCCGCCGTGATCGCGCATCCCGCCTCCGGCGCGCCGTCCGCGGTGATCGCGCGCCCTGCTCCCGGCGCGCCGTCCGCGGTGATCGCGCGCTCCGCCTCCGGCGCGCCGTCGGCCCCGTCCGTGGGCGGGGTTTCGATCGCACAGGCCGTCATCGTTCGGTCACCTCCGGCGACGAAGCTAGTTTTCGCACGACAGGCGGGGGACCGGCCCACTTCGGCTTCACACATAAGGGTGGCGCAGAAGCGATTCACCTGAGGAAAGCGGGGCGAGTGTGCTGAGCGGGGACAGAGCGGGCGCATGCGGTACGGCCCCGCCGAACGGCCAGGTAGCCTTGGCCCGTGCCCCGTCTGTCTGAAGTCATCGCCGCACTGGAGAACCTGTGGCCCGCCGAGCGGGCCGAGTCCTGGGACGCGGTCGGAACGGTCGTGGGCGACCCCGACCAGGAGGTCACCCGGGTCCTGTTCGCCGTCGACCCCGTGCAGGAGATCGTCGACGAGGCGGTGAAGCTCGGCGCCGACCTGCTGGTCACCCACCACCCGCTCTACCTGCGGGGGACGACCACGGTCGCGGCCACGCACTTCAAGGGCCGGGTCGTGCACACGCTGATCAAGAACGACATCGCGCTGCACGTCGCCCACACCAACGCCGACAGCGCCGACCCCGGTGTCTCCGACGCCCTCGCCGGCGCCCTCGACCTGCGCGTCGTACGCCCCCTCGTGCCCGACCCCACCGACCCGCACGGGTGCCGGGGCCTCGGCCGCGTCTGCGAACTCGACCACCCCCTCACCGTCCGCGAACTGGCCGCCCGCGCGGCCGAGCGGCTGCCCGCCACCGCGCAGGGCATCCGGGTGGCCGGCGACCCCGAGGCCGTCGTCCGTACGGTGGCCGTCAGCGGCGGCTCCGGCGACAGCCTCTTCGACCAGGTCCGCGCGGCCGGTGTCGACGCCTTCCTCACCGCCGACCTGCGCCACCACCCCGCGTCCGAGGCGGTGGCCCACGGTCCCCTCGCGCTGATCGACGCGGCGCACTGGGCCACCGAGTGGCCCTGGTGCGAGCTGGCCGCGAGCCAGCTCGACGAGATCTCCGACCGTCACGGCTGGGACCTGCGCGTCCACGTCTCCAAGACGGTCACCGACCCCTGGACCGCCCACGCGGCGTCCATCACCACCCTCTAGCCCATGGGAGCCCCCAACTGAACGCCGCGCCCGCCGACCAGATCCGACTCCTCGACGTCCAGGCCCTCGACGTCCGCCTCCAGCAGCTCGCGCACAAGCGGAAGTCCCTGCCCGAGCACGCCGAGATCGAGTCGCTGACGAAGGACCTCACGCAGCTGCGCGACCTGCTCGTGGCCGCGCAGACGGAGGAGAGCGACTGCGCCCGCGAGCAGACCAAGGCCGAGCAGGACGTCGACCAGGTGCGTCAGCGTTCCGTCCGCGACCAGCAGCGCCTGGACTCCGGCGCGGTCACCTCGCCGAAGGACCTGTCCAACCTCCAGCACGAGATCGCCTCGCTCGCCAAGCGGCAGGGCGACCTGGAGGACGTGGTCCTGGAGGTCATGGAGCGCCGTGAGGCCGCGCAGGAGCGGGTGACCGAGCTGACCGAGCGGGTGGGCTCGGTGCAGTCGAAGATCGACGACGCGACCGGCCGCCGGGACGCCGCGTTCGAGGAGATCGACGGCGAGGCCGCCTCCGTCACCAAGGAGCGCGAGGTCGTGGCGGCGTCCGTCCCGGCCGACCTCCTCAAGCTGTACGACAAGCTGCGCCAGCAGCAGGGCGGCATCGGCGCCGCCAAGCTCTACGCCCGTACCTGCCAGGGCTGCCGGCAGGAGCTGGCCATCACCGAGCTGAACGAGATCCGCGGGGCGGCGCCGGACACGGTGGTCCGCTGCGAGAACTGCCGGCGCATCCTGGTGCGTACGGCGGAGTCGGGTCTGTAGGAGACACAGGGACAAGGGGCTTCAGGGGTGCGGGAGTTCATCGTCGAGGCCGACGGCGGGTCACGGGGCAACCCCGGGCCCGCCGGTTACGGCGCCGTGGTCTGCGACGCGGCGACGGGGGAGACGCTGACGGAGACGGCGGAGTACATCGGCGTCGCGACGAACAACGTCGCCGAGTACCGGGGCCTGGTGGCCGGCCTGCGCGCCGCCCGCGCCCTCGACCCCTCCGCGCCGGTGCACGTCCGCATGGACTCCAAGCTCGTCATCGAGCAGATGTCGGGCCGCTGGAAGATCAAGCACCCCGACATGAAGCCGCTGGCGGCCCAGGCGCGGTCCGTCCTTCCGCCGGGCCAGGTCACCTACGAGTGGATCCCCCGCGACCGCAACAAGCACGCGGACCGCCTGGCCAACGAGGCGATGGACGCGGGAGCCAAGGGCGGCCAGTGGTCCCCGTCCGGCTCCCGGGCGGCCTTGGACACCCCGCCCGCCGTCCCCGAGCCCTCCGGACCGCCCGGCGACGCGGTCGCGGGCGCGGCGAAGGCCCGGGCGGCGCTGGCGGCCGCCGCGGCCCGGCCGGTGGCGGCTCCGGCCGAGGACGACGTCGAGGCGGAGGCGGTGCGCGAGGCGTCGGCCGTGCGCGAGGTGTCGGCGGTGCGCGAGGCCGAGGCGGCACGTCCCGGCGAGCGGCGCCCGGCCTCCCCCGGCGAGGAGCGCCGCACGGCTCCGGGCTGGAGCGCCGCCCCCGACCTCGGCGCCCCCGCCACCCTCGTCCTCCTCCGCCACGGCGAAACCCCCCTCACCCCGCAGAAGCGCTTCTCCGGCAGCGGCGGCAGCGACCCCTCCCTCTCGGACGCGGGGCGTGAGCAGGCCCGGCGGGTGGCGGAGGCGCTCGCGCGGCGCGGCACCATCGAGGCGATCGTCGCCTCCCCGCTCGCCCGTACCCGCGAGACGGCCGGGATCGTCGCCGCCCGCCTCGACCTGGGCGTCACGATCGAGGACGGTCTGCGGGAGACGGACTTCGGCGCCTGGGAGGGCCTGACCTTCGGCGAGGTCCGCGAACGCCACCCGGACGACCTGAACACCTGGCTCGCCGACCCGGAGGCCCACCCCACCGGCGGCGGCGAGAGCTTCGCGGAGACCGCCACGCGGCTGGAGGCCACCCGGGAGAAGCTGGTCTCGGCCTACGCGGGCCGTACCGTCCTGCTGGTCACGCACGTCACGCCGATCAAGACCCTCGTCCGCCTCGCCCTCGGCGCCCCGCCCGCGTCGCTGTTCCGGATGGAGCTCTCGGCGGCCTCCCTGTCGGCGGTGGCGTACTACGCGGACGGCAACGCGAGCGTACGGCTGTTCAACGACACGTCCCACCTGCGGCCCTGAGCCCGGCCGCGGCCCGCGCCAGCTCCTCGATCCGGCCCCAGTCCCCGGCGGCCACCGCGTCCGCCGGGACCATCCAACTGCCGCCCACACAGCCGACGTTGGGCAGGGACAGATACTCCGGCGCGGTCGCCGGGCCGATCCCGCCGGTCGGGCAGAAGCGGGCCTCGGGCAACGGCCCGGCCAGCGACTCCAGATAGGCCGTACCGCCCGCCGCCTGCGCCGGGAAGAACTTCATCTCCCGCACCCCGCGCTCCAGCAGCGCCACGACCTCCGAGGCGGTCGACACACCGGGCAGGAACGGCACCCCGGACTCCCGCATCGCCGTCAGCAGCGCCTGCGTCCAGCCGGGGCTGACCAGGAACCGGGCTCCGGCCGCCGTGCACGCCGCCACCTGTCCGGGCGTGAGGACCGTGCCCGCCCCGACCACGGCCCCCGGGACCCCGGCGGCGATCGCCCGGATCGCGTCCAGCGCGGCCGGGGTCCGCAGGGTCACCTCGATCGCGGGCAGCCCGCCCGCCACCAGCGCCCGCGCCAGCGGCACGGCGTCGGCGGCGTCGGCGAGCACCACGACGGGCACGACGGGCGCGAGATCCAGCACGGAGGCAGCCGGAAGGGAGGGCAGCGGCGAGGTCATGCCCTCATCGTGCCCAGTGACTGCACCTCATGCAATGAGCGTTGCGCATGACGCAACGCCCTGCTGTGGGGGTCAGTGGATCTCGTCCACCAGCACGTCCAGCGCCCATGCCTTGCCCGCCTTCCCGGGCGCCTCCGCCTCCACGACGTACCCCAGCTCCCGCAGCGCCGTCACCAGCTCGGCGGGATCCCCCGGCGCCACGGCGCCGGTCAGCAGGCTGCGGACGATCCGGCCCTTCGTCGCCTTGTTGAAGTGGCTGACGACCTTCCGGGTCGGGGCGTGCAGCACCCGCACCGTCGCCGTGCGCCCGGCCACCTCCCCCTTCGGCTTCCAGGCCGTCGCATAGGCCGAGGACCGCAGATCCAGCACCAGCCCCTCCCCGGCCGCCTCCGGCATGACCTCCGCCATCGGCGCCCGCCAGTGCCCGGCCAGCGCGCCGAGCCCCGGCAGCTTCACCCCCATCGAGCAGCGGTAGGAGGGGATCCGGTCCGTCACCCGCACGGCGCCCCACAGCCCCGAGAAGACCAGCAGCGAGTCCGCCGCGCGCCGCCTCGCCGCCGCGTCCAGCGTGGCCAGGCCGAGGGCGTCGTAGAGGACACCGGTGTAGATCTCCCCGGCGGGGCGGGCGCCGGCCGTGCGCAGTCCGGCGTTCTTCGCGACCTCGCCCCGCAGCCCCTCGCTCAGCCCGAGCACCTCGCGGGCCTTCTCCTCGTCGCCGGCGCACAGCTCGACCAACTCCGCGAGCACGGCCTCCCGCGCGGCGGTCAGCCCCGGCAGGGACAGCGACCCGAGCTCCAGCGGGGCACCCTCGCCCGAGTTCGCCTTGCCTTCGGAGGGCGGCAGCAGGACCAGCAACACGTACTCCTTACGTAGACCTCCGCGCCAGGGTACGGCGTGCCCCCGCTCCGGCCCCGCCCTACGCTCGCTGTATGCCCCGCCGCAAGATCCGCGTCACCGGCGCCCCCGAGGCCCCGCTCCGGGCCGCGCTCGCCGCACTCCGGGCCGAGCTGGGCATCCCCGAGGACTTCCCGCCGGAGGCCCGGGCGGAGGCCGAGCGCGCGGCGAAGGCGCCTCTGCCACCGTCGTACGACGCCACGGACATCCCCTTCTTCACCCTCGATCCGCCCGCCGCCACGGATCTCGACCAGGCCACCCACCTGTCCCGGCGGGGCACCGGCTACCGCGTCCGGTACGCCATCGCCGACGTCGCCGCCTTCGTCGCACCCGGCGGGCCGCTGGACGCGGCGGCGCACCGGCGCGTGACCACCCTGTACTTCCCCGACGGGAAGGTCCCGCTGCACCCCGCCGTGCTGAGCGAGGACGCGGCCAGCCTGCTGCCGGACCGGACCCGGCCGGCCGCGCTGTGGACCATCGACCTGGACGCCGACGGCCGCACCCTCGCCGCCGACGTGCGCCGTGCCCTCGTCCGCAGCCGCGCCAAGCTCGACTACGCGGGCGTGCAGCGGGACATCGACGCCGGGACGGCCGAGGAACCCGTCGCACTGCTCAAGGAGATCGGCGAGGCGAGGCAGCGGCTGGAGGCCGAGCGCGGCGGGATCTCCCTGAACCTGCCCGAGCAGGAGATCATCGAGCACCACCACGCCTACGAGCTGCGCTATCGCGCCCCGCTGCCCGCCGACGGCTGGAACGCCCAGCTCTCCCTGCTCACCGGCATGGCCGCCGCCGACCTGATGCTCGCCCACGGCACCGGCATCCTGCGCACCCTCCCGGCCGCCCCGGACGGTGCCGTGGGGCGGCTGCGCCGTACCGCCACCGCCCTGCGCATCGACTGGCCGCACCATGTGTCGTACGCGGCGCTGCTGCGCACCCTCGACCCGGACGACCCGCGCCACGCGGCCTTCCTCCAGGAGTGCACCACCCTGCTGCGCGGCGCCGGTTACACCGTCTTCCGGGACGGCGCGCTGCCCGCGCTCACCACGCACGCGGCCGTCGCCGCGCCCTACGCCCACTGCACGGCCCCGCTGCGCCGCCTCGCCGACCGCTACTCCTCCGAGATCTCTCTCGCCGCCTGCGCCGGGCAGGCCCCGCCCGACTGGGTGCTCGCCGCGCTGGAGGCGCTGCCGCGGCGGATGGCCGACGGGTCCCGGCTGGCGGGCACGGTCGAGCGGGAGTGCGTCGACATCGTGGAGGCGGCCCTGCTCAAGGACCGGGTCGGAGAGATCTTCGACGCCTGCCTGGTGGACGTGGACGAGCACCGGCCGACCGTGGGAACCGTGCAGGTGCTGTCCCCGGCGGTCGTCGGGCGCATCGAGGGCGAGCACCTGCCGCTCGGCGAACGCCTGCGGGTACGGCTCGACCGGGCCGACCCGGGCACGACGAAGCTCCTGTTCACCGCGGTGTGAGGGCGTGGACGAGGGCGCCGGGGTCGTCCGCGTGCAGCCGCACGACGCGCACCCGCCTGCGGCGGCCGAACAGGTTCGTGTGGACGACCGGCTCGGCGAGTTCGAGCGTCACCGTGGTCCGGGAGCCGATGGCGAGGTCGAGGGTGTCCGCCGTGTGCTCGTGCGTGGTCCGCGTCTCCCGGCGGACGGCGGCGATCGAGGCCAGCGGGATCCGCAGGTCCACACGGGCCCCGTGGCGCACCCTCAGCTCCCGTGGGGTCAGCACGTGCGGGCGGACCGCGCAGGCCGCGTGCAGGCCGACCACGAACAGCACCGTGTAGGCGTCCAGCACCAGCATCACCGCGTGCGCGACGGGCATGCCGCGCAGCAAGACGGCCATGCCGGCCGTCTCGACCAGGCACACGAAGGCCAGCCCCAGCATCGTCGCGCCCTGCCCGCGCGCGTACCCGAACGCCCGCCCGCCGGCGGTGCCCTCGGTGCGCCGGGCCACCCACAGCGCCAGCCCGGCCAGGAGCCGCAGCTCGTGCCGGGCCAGCCGGTACACCGTCGTCATGTGCCCTCCCCGTCAAGGAGCTTCAGCGCCCGGCGGATCACCTCTGCCCGGGCGGGGCCGAAATCGGCGTACAGGGCGCGCAGGAACGCGTGGTCCGGGTCGGCCGGACCGGCCGGCAGGAGAGCGGCCGGCATGCAGTCGACCAGCATGCGCGCCGCCCGTTCCACGCGCGGGTCGTCGGGGGAGGCGTCCGCCAGCGCGTCCAGCAGGGCGTACGCCTCCCGGGTGCGCGCCACCGTGTCCGGGTCGTCCAGCGCGTCGCGCAGCGCGGTGAGCAGCCGCTGCCGCTCCTCCGGCGACGCCGCGGTGTCCACCAGGGCGAGGACCTCGCGGTCCTTGGCGGCCATGGGGGAGTCGACGTGCGGCAACGCGGCCAGCAGCCCGGCCAGTTCGGGCGAGACGGGCCCCTCGGCGGGCAGCTCCCCGGCCTCCAGCAGCGCCCGCAGCCGCTGCCGGCGTCCGCGGATCTCCGTCTCCTGCCGGGCCAGATCCTCGTCGAGTTCGGTGAGCACGTCGGTGAGGTCCTTGCCGGCGTCGTCGGCGAGGACGTCCCGCACCTCGGTGAGGCCGAGCCCCAGCTCGGTCAGGCGCCGGATCCGGGCGAGCACGACGGCATGCCGCAGGGTGTAGTGCCGGTAGCCGTTGGACAGCCGCTCCGGCTCCGGCAGCAGGCCCACGTGGTGGTAGTGCCGCACCGTGCGCGTGGTGACGCCCACGGCGGCGGCGAGTTCTCCGATCCGCATGGGATCAGTACAGACGTTGACGCAGCGGAGGGGTCAAGCGGCGGCCACGGGCGTGCCGAGCCAGCGTTCCAGGGCCTCCGGCAGCCCGTCGCCGCCCGGCGCGTCGGCGGCCCACGCCACGAAGCCGTCCGGCCGTACGAACAGCGCCCGCAGTCCTGGCCGGTCCGGGCAGGCGGCCGTGACCACGTTGAGCCGGTCCCCGTGTCCCCCGGCGCGGGCCCGTAGCCCGGCGTCGTCGGCGAGGTCGAGCAGCAGGGCGCGGCCGTCGTGCAGCAGGCCGCCGAGCCGGGTGCCGTCGGACAGCTCCAGATCGGGGGCGCCGGCGCCGGTCAGCGGGTGGTCGCCGGGCAGGTCGTAGCGCTGCCAGAGACCGGAGATCCTCGTGACGAGGTAGGTCGTGCCCGTGCCGGTCAGCGCCAGGTCGGTCACCACCCGGCGCAGGGCACGGGCGTGCCGGTCCGGGCGCATCAGGGCGATCTGGGCACGGGTCCAGTCCAGCACCCAGGCGCCGATCGGGTGCCGCTCGGCGGTGTAGGTGTCCAGCAGGGACTCGGGTGCCGTGCCGCGGACGACGGCGGCCAGCTTCCAGCCCAGGTTCATCGCGTCCCCGATGCCCAGGTTCAGTCCCTGTCCGCCGAACGGCGAGTGCACGTGGGCCGCGTCGCCCGCGAGCAGCACCCGGCCCTTGCGGTACTCGGTGGCCTGACGGGCGTGGTCGGTGAACCGGGTCGCGGAGACCACCTTGTCCACGGTGACCTCGGGCACCCCGGACACCCGGCGCAGGCTGGCCTGCAGTTCCGCCGCGGTGACGGGCGCCGACCGGTCGGCCGGGGGGCCGTCGAACTCCACGCTGAGCACCCGGCCGGGAAACGGCCCGTGCGCGTACGTCCCCGTGTCCGTGGTGTTCCAGCCCACGCCCAGCCGCTCGTGACCGGTCAGCTCCACGACCGCCTGGTAGCCGGTGATCTCCGGGTCCGTGCCGGGGAAGTCGAACCCGGCGAGCTTGCGGACGGTGCTGCGGCCACCGTCGCAGCCGACGAGCCAGCCGGCCCGGACCGTGCCCTCGCCGGTGTGGACGGCGACCCCGTCCTCGTCCGTGTCGAAGCCGGTCAGCTCCACGCCCCGGCGCACCTCCGCCCCGAGCCGTGCGGCCCGCCGGGCCAGGATCCGCTCCAGCTCGGCCTGGGGCACCCCGAGTCCGCTCTCGGCGGCGGGGCCGACGTCGGCCCAGGCGGGGTCGGAGCCGTCGAAGAGATCGGGGTCCATCATGATCCCGGCGAAGTGCCCGGCGAACTTGGGCGGGACCTTGAACGCGCCCGTGGTCCTGCCGCTGTCCATGAAGGCGCGGATCCGCTCCCGCGCCGCCTCCCACACCGCCGTCAGCTCGGGCAGCAGGCCCCGCCGGTAGAAGGCGAGCGCGCTCGGGATGTTGATCGAGCCCGCCTTGATCGTCTCGTCCACCTCGGCCAGCCGCTCCACGACCAGCACCCGCGCTCCGCCCAGCCGCAGCTCGCAGGCGAGGAAGAGTCCCACGGGGCCGGCGCCGGCCACCACCACGTCGTAGTCCGTCGTCGTCATGGACTTAACTGTAGTCACTAAAAGTTTTGAGCGGCTATAGTTTTTCCATGAACATCAGGGACGACTCCACGGACGACGGCCCCACCGGCGAACTCGCGAACGGGGACCGCCTCGCGGAGGGGGACCTCTCCTTGCGGGAGCGCAAGAAGCGGGAGACCCGGCAGCGCATCTCGGACATCGCGACGCTGCTGATCGGGGAGCGCGGCTTCGACGCGGTGACGGTCGCCGAGATCGCCCGTGCGGCGGGCGTCTCGCCGATGACGGTCTTCAACTACTTCCCGCGCAAGGAGGACCTGTTCCTCGACCGCATCCCGCAGGCCGCCGCCCTCTTCGCCGCGGCCGTCCGCGACCGGGCCCCCGGTGAGCCCCCGCTCGCCGCCCTGCGCGGCCTGGCTCTCCGGCTCCTGGACGAGCGGCACCCGCTGGGCGGGGTGGGGGAGGGGTTCGCCGATTTCTGGCGGATCGTCGTCGGCTCGCCGGCGTTGCGCGCCCGGGCCCGCGAAGGCGTGGAGGAGGTCGAAGGGGCGCTCGCCGCCGCGCTGGGCGAGGCGGGCGTGGCGGACCCGCGGCTCGTGGCGGCGCTGGCCCTGGCCGCGTACCGGACGGTCTTCGTCGCGTCCCTGCGCCGGCTGGTGGCCGGCGATCCGGTCGACGAGGTGGCACGGGCGCACCGGGTACGGCTGGAGGCGGCGTTCGGGGCGCTGGAGCGGACGGGGCTCGACGGGTGACGCCGTGGGGGTGGTGAGGCGGGGCGGGCGGGGTCCGGCGGTCGGGGGCGTCGGCTGTCCGTGAGGGGGCTTGACGGTCGACGCCGCTGGTCGTCCGCGGCCGGGCCATGGTGGCCGACGCGGTCGGCTGTCCGTGGGCGGGGTCCGGCGGTCGAGCGCTGTTCGTGGGCGGGGTCCGGCGGTCGAGCGGTCGGCTGACCGTGGGCGGGTCTTGACGGCTAACGCTGTTAGCCGTACGGTCGTGGCTAACGACGTTAGCTCGACGTCGGCACCCGATGACGCAGGCCGGTCCGCAACGACCCGGAGGCAGCCATGACCGCGACAGCCGGCACCACCCCGCGCACCACGCCCACCGTCCTGCGTCGCGCCGCCTGGCTGGCCTTCGCCCTGTTCTGGACGGCCTTCGCGGTGGTGGAGTCCGTGAACCACGGCTGGCCGGCCGTGACCCTCGCCCTGGTCTTCCTCGTCCTGCCCGACCTGACCTTCCTGGTCGCCCTGGACGAGGCGCCCCGCATGGCCAAGGGGCAACTGCCGCCGCGCGCGGTGCCGTACTACAACGCACTGCACCGCGCCCTGGTCCCGTGCACGCTCGCCGTCGCCTACACCGTGCTCCCGGTGGACTGGCCGCCCGCCTTCGCCGCGCTGTGCGGCTGGCTCGCCCACATCTCGTACGATCGCGCCCTCGGCTACGGACCGCGTACGAAGGAGGGATTCCAGCGTGGCTGACCGGCTCACCCCGCGGGCACGGGAGATCGTGACGGCGGCCCGGGACCTCCTGGAGGAGGCCGGGCCCGACCGGCTCACCATGCGCACCCTCGCCGACCGCCTCGGCATCAAGGCCCCCTCCCTCTACAAGCACTTCCCCGACAAGCACGCCGTCGAGGTGGAGCTGGTCGCCCAGCTGCTCACGGAGACCGCCGAGGTGCTGGAGGCCGTCGAGGCCCGCACCCCCGGCTCGCTGTCCGCGCTCGCCGGGGCGTACCGCAGCCACGCCCTCGCCCACCCCCACCTGTACTGCCTCGCCACCGAACGCCCCCTGCCCCGCGAGTCGCTCCCGGCCGGACTGGAGGACCGGGCCGCCCTGCCACTGCTGCGCGCCTGCGCCGGCGACCTCGACCTGGCCCGCGCCGTCTGGTCCTTCGCCCACGGCATGGTCGTCCTGGAGATCCACGGCCGCTTCCCGCCCGACGCCGGACTGGACGCGGCATGGAAGCGGGGCCTCGCGGCGTTCCACCCCTAGCGAGCGGCACGGCGAAGGGGAGACCGATGGGGGAACAGGCACGCTGGACACGGGCCCGGCTCGGCCGGTGCGGGCCGCCGCTCGACCTGCTCACCGCGAGCTTCCGCCGGCACGTGTACGCCCCGCACGCCCACGACGAGTACACGATCGGCGTCTGCGTGGGCGGCACCGAGATCATCGACTACCGGGGCGGCCACATCAGCACCGGCCCCGGCACGATCGTCGTCCTCGAACCCGGCGAGATGCACACCGGCGGCCCCGGCAACCCCACCGACGGCTACGCCTACCGCGCCCTGTACGCCGAACCGTCCCTGCTCGCCGACGGCACCCTCGGCCGGCTGCCGCACTTCCGCCAACCCCTCATCCACGACTCCGCGCTCGCCACGGCCCTGCGCACCGCCCACACCGAACTGAGCGCCCGCCCCGACCCGCTGGAGGCCGAGTCCGTCCTGCCCTGGCTGCTGACCGCGCTCGCCCGGCGGCACTCCGGGGCACGGCCGGCCACCGACCGCGTCCCCGGCGCCGCCGCCATAGCCCGCACGGTCCGCGACCGCCTCGCCGACGAACTCACCGACCCGCCGTCCCTCGCCCTGCTCGCCACCGACCTCGGCCTGTCCCGCTACCAGCTCCTGCGCGCCTTCCGCACGACGATGGGCATCCCCCCGTACGCCTGGCTCGCCCAGCACCGGGTCGCCAAGGCGCGTGCCCTGCTGGAGGGCGGCCTGCGCCCGGCCGAGGCGGCCGCCCTCGTGGGCTTCGCCGACCAGGCCCATCTGACCCGCTGGTTCCGCCGGGTGCTCGGGGTGACCCCGGCCGTCTACCGCAACAGCGTTCAAGACGGGCGGGGGCCGGGCGGCCGAGACTCGGCCGCATGACTGCACGCGGCTGGCTCCTGTTCTCCCTGATGGGAGTGGTCTGGGGCATCCCCTATCTGATGATCAAGGTGGCGGTGGACGCGGTGTCCCCGCCGGTCGTGGTGTTCACACGCTGCGCCCTCGGCGCGGCCCTGCTGCTCCCGTTCGCCCTGCGCCAAGGCGGCTTCGGCACCTCGATACGGGCCCACTGGCGCCCCGTGCTGGCCTTCGCGGCCCTGGAGATCATGGGGCCCTGGTACACACTCACCGACGCCGAACGGCACCTGTCCAGCTCGACGGCGGGCCTGCTCATCGCCGGGGTGCCGATCGTCGGCGTGGTGCTGGCCCGGCTCCTCGGCGACACGGAACACCTCGGCGTCCGCCGGGTCGCGGGCCTGTCCCTCGGTCTCGCGGGCGTGGCGGTCCTCACCCTCCCGCACCTCACCGGCGGTGACGCCCGCTCGCTGCTGGAGGTCCTGCTGACGGTCCTGGGCTACGCCACCGCCCCGCTGATCGCGGCCCGCCGCCTCAAGGAGGTCCCGTCCCTCCACCTGACGGCCGCCTGCCTGACCCTGGCCGCCCTGGTCTACGCCCCCGCCGCCGCCCTCACCCGCCCGGCCTCCGTCCCCTCCGCCCCGGTCCTGGCCGCGCTGGCCGGACTGGGCGTGATCTGCACCGCGGTGGCCTTCGTCGCGTTCCTGGAGCTGATCAAGGAGGCCGGGCCCACCCGGGCCACGGTGATCACCTACGTCAACCCGGCGGTGGCGGTGGCGGCGGGCGCCCTGTTCCTGGACGAGCCGCTGACCCGCACGGTGCTGGCCGCGTTCGGACTCATCCTGGCCGGTTCGGTCCTGGCGACGGCCGCCGGTCCGCGGCGCGGCAACCGCCCGGTACCATGGTCGG
Source organism: Streptomyces sp. NPDC038200 (assembly GCF_055600785.1). Lineage (NCBI taxonomy): Bacteria > Bacillati > Actinomycetota > Actinomycetes > Kitasatosporales > Streptomycetaceae > Streptomyces > Streptomyces sp. NPDC038200. Next base: position 22,280 of record NZ_JBVJYH010000004.1, on the reverse strand, counting down.
CACGGCAGACGAGCCGGGCGGACGGCCGCGTGGAGTCCCTTACGGGGCTCCCCGAGGAACGTCCGGGCTCCACAAGGCAGGGTGGTGGCTAACGGCCACCCGGGGTGACCCGCGGGACAGTGCCACAGAAAGCAGACCGCCGGAGACTTCGGTCCCCGGTAAGGGTGAAACGGTGGTGTAAGAGACCACCAGTGCCCAGGGTGACCTGGGCAGCTAGGTAAACCCCACCCGGAGCAAGGTCAAGAGGGAGCACCTCGGTGCTCCTGCGCGGACGTTCGAGGGCTGCCCGCCCGAGTCCGCGGGTAGACCGCACGAGGCCGGCGGCAACGCCGGCCCTAGATGGATGGCCGTCGCCCCGGCGCCCGCGAGGGCACCGGGGAACAGAACCCGGCGTACAGCCCGACTCGTCTGCCCCTCAGGCACCTGACCCGCGATATCGCAGGTCAGGGCCTTTTCTTGTGGAACCGTCGGCGTAGCCCACCCCGTTCCGTACCGGTGCTCATCGGACCTCGCCGCTACGAAGGCAGCCATGAAGGTAGCCACGCCGGGGGGCTTGGCGTGGGCCGGCACTCCAGCAGAGGTATCAGGGCGGCGGCTTCCGGTGTCTGCCGGTCCCGGGGCCCAGCTTCGGTGCTGCCTCAGGGGCGGGGGCGGCCCCGGCGTGGGGAAACAGGATGCGCCTCGCTTCCGCGAGGTTCGCCGCGAAGCCGTGCGGTTCCCACAGATGGCCGTTCCACCGTTGGATCGCCCGGGGCGCATCAGGGTTCAGGTGCGATGCCCTCGGGCCGTCGCCGGTCACCAGAGGTACGGCGCGGAGCTGCCCGATCCTCGCGTCGCGACGCTCGGCCCACTGGGAGAGCGGTTCGTCGTCCATGTCCGGAGCGTAGTGGGTCAGGGGATCCGGTGTTCCCAGCGCAGGGAGGGTGCCTGGTCGATCCAGTACTGGTGGGACGCGGGCGTCACGCGGAGCCGTACGGAGTCGATCTCCGGCGCCCCGGCGTCCTGCCGAGGGACGAGAGAACGTTCCACGACGTCCCACAGGGCCACCGGGCCGCCTTGGCGGACGATCCAGCTCTCGCCGTCGGCGAGGAAGCCCCCTACGCAGCCACCAAAGCACCCTCCCTGTGCGTTTATGCTTCCGACCGGCGACTCCGGCGCACCAAGCGGCGCGCCGGAGATCGAGTGCGCGGCGTCGTGGGTCTCGGGCGAGACGGTGAGACGGGGAGATCGTCGAGGATCTCCCCGCGGGCCGATGCGGCCGCCGAGATGCGACCAGCGGTCCGTGGACTGCTGGACTGCTGGACCGCTGGACGGCGACGGGTGAGAGGTCCGCCCCCGTGGCCTTGATGCCTCGTCGTGGCCGGTCAGGCGGTCGTTGCCGCTGCCGCGGCCTTGCGCAGTGGTGGTACGAAGGCCAGGGCGATCAGGGACAGGACCAGGTTGAGGACCAGTGTCACCGTGAACGCGTGCGTGTAGGCGTGCCGTGAGCCCGCGTCGCCGAGGGTGCTGAAGTAGAGCAGGCCGACGAGGGTGATGCCGACGGACATGCCCAGCTGGCCCACGGTCTCCAGCATGCCGGCCGCGCTGCCGGCCTCCTGCGGCGGAGCCCCGGTGAGCGCGGCGCCGAGCAGCGGGCTGACGCCCAGGCCCTGGCCCACGCCGATGACGACGAGCGCGGGGACGAGCACCGGGCCGGACAGGGAGTCGCCCGCGCCCAGCGCGGTGAGCAGCAGCAGGAGGTAGCCGAGCGCGTTGAGCCCGTACCCGGCGGTCAGGACGTGCAGGCCGAGCCGCGGCATGATCTTCGGCAGGGCCAGCGAGGTGCCGGTGAACGCGATGCCGAGCGGGGCGAACAGCAGACCGGACTCCAGGGCCGAGTAGCCGAGCCCGCTCTGGAGCTGGACGGCGAGCACGAAGAACAGGCCGGCGTTGCAGGCGAAGAACGCCAGGAACAGCGCGTTGCCCGAGCGGTAGGCGCCCAGCCGCAGCAGCGGCGGGTTGACCAGGGGCTGCCCGCCGGTGGCGGCCAGCCGGCGCTGCCACCAGCCGAACGCCACGAAACACGGCACGGACAGCACCATCATCACGAAGCACCACACCGGCCAGCCGGCCGTACGGCCCTCCGCCAGGGGGAACGACAGCAGCAGCAGGGCGAGGGTGAGCAGGGCGACGCCGGGCAGGTCGAGGCGGGGGCGCTGGGTGCCCCGGAACCCGGGCATGGTCAGCGCGGCGCCCACGATGGCGGCCAGCCCCAGCGGCAGGTTGACCAGGAAGATCGGGCGCCAGCCCCAGCCGAACAGGTCCAGATGGACCAGGACGCCGCCGATCAGCTGGCCGCTGATGGCGGCGAGGCCGATGGTGACGCCGAACAGCGCCAGGGCCTTGTCGCGCCGGGCGCCCTCGAACGAGGTCTGGATGATGGACAGGATCTGCGGGAAGAACAGCGCCGCCGCCAGGCCCTGGACACAGCGGAAGACGATCAGTGCCGCGGGTCCGGGCGCCACGCCGCAGGCCAGCGAGGCGACCGTGAACAGCCCGAGGCCGGTGAGGAACATCCGCTTGTAGCCGACGATGTCGCCGAGCCGGCCGCCGGTGACCAGGAAGAGGCCGTACACCAGGATGTACCCGCCGACCGTCATCTCGGCGGCGGAGACGGACGCGCCGAGGTCGCTCCGGATGGACGGGATGGCGACGTTGACGATGTAGGAGTCCATCATCGCCATGAACGTCGCGGCCATCGCGACCAGGACCATCGCCTTGACCCGGGCGGGCGGCAGCGGCGGCGGGCCGGCGCCGGGCGGGGCGGCGTCCGTCGTCTCGTCCGGGTCGGTGAGGGACACGGACCGGTCATCCTGCATGTGCGGGCCTGCTCTCGTGGGTGGGGGGCGTCAGGTCGGCGTCGAACTCGGGACCGAGCAGGTGGAGGCGGGTCCCCACCAGTTCGACCCGTGAGCACACGCCGAGCTTCTGGAAGATCTTCCGGAGGTGGAAGTTGACGGTGTGGGGGGAGAGGTTGACGCGCGAGGCGATCTGACGGTTGGTCAGCCCGGCGGCGACGAGACGCGTGATGGTCTGTTCGGTGGGGCTGAGCACACCGCTCTCCGCGTCGTCGGCGGGCGGCTCGTGCCGCAGCAGGGCCGCGGCCTCGTACAGCAACGGGTGGCGGAAACGTAGCCGGTCGCCGTCCAGGACGAGCACCCCGGCCTCCGTCGCCTCGCGTACGGCGCCCAGTACGGACACCGCCCGGCCGTCGGGCAACCGCATCAGCTCGCTCATCCGCGGCGGCAACTGCCGTGCCGCGACGGCCTGAAGCAGCTCCCGGGTGCGGGCCGACAGCCGCGGGTCCGCGCTCAGCAGCGTGGCCACCACCTGCGGCGGCGGCGTCGCCGACACGAGGCTCGCGACACCGCCGCACACCCGGTACCCGCCCCCCTCGGTCAGCGCCTCCAGCACGGCAGTCAGCAGACCGGGATGGCCCCCGCAGGCCGTGAGCAGGCGCTCCACCGAGGTGTCCGGCGAGCCGCCGAGCCGGTCCGCGGCCATCCGCAGCGCGTCCCGGCGGCGCAGCGGGCCGAGGGTCAGCTCGACCGTGTCCGGGTGCCGGCACACCGCGTGCGAGGCCGGTCCGCCGGTGCCGGACAGCAGCCACACCACTCGGCGGGCCGACCGCGCCGAGGGCAGTGCCCGCAGCGCGGCCGGCACGTCGGGATCCTCCCAGGCGACGTCGTCGAGCGCGACGAGGACGGGCCGGGCCGCCGCGTCGCGCGGGGCCGGCCGTGCGGAGCCCGGAACACCGACGGCACCCAGAGCACCGAGAACGTCGTCGAGCAGATCCGGCCCGTGGTGCGGGACGTTCTCTCCGGCCAGGCCGGAAAATGGCTGGAAACCGGTGGCGCCGGCCATAAGGGAAGCGGCCAGCAGCAACCTCTTGTGCTGCGCGGCGGAACCTCCTATGACGTCGAATCCGACCTGTCGGGCGGTGTCCGAAATGCGGTTGACCAAAGTGGTCTTTCCGTAACCCTTCGGGCCCTGGAGAAGAATCAGATTGCTATGTCCGTGGCGTATCCGTTGTAAGCGCTGTCGTATTAGCCATTGCTCATGGATACGGCCGTACAGCTTCATTCACATCCCCCGTGTGTGCCTGTTACAGCAGTCGGCGCTGCACGCGCTCACTTGGCACGATGCCATGCATGCCGCGCCGGACATTAACCGACCAGGGTAAAGAAAAGCCCATGGTTCATGGGCCATACCCCACCCTTCGTGAAGGAGTCAACTACTCGAACAAGTAGTGGCTGATTTCCAGAGGGTTTGACAGCTTTGAACGGTCCGCGGAAGAGGTGCCGTCGGGCCTCGAAGCGATCTCTACGGGGAGAGTCACATCGACATGCCAGACGCCGACCGGGGCATTCGTCTGCCGTTGACCGCCGCACAGGAAGGCGTCTGGGCCGCGCAGCGGCTGAATCCGGCGAATCCGCGCTACAACTGCGCCAGCTACCTGGAGATCCACGGCCCGGTCGACGCCGGGCTGCTCGACCGCGCGGTGCAGATCGCGCTGGCCGAGGCGGAGGCGCTGCGGGTACGGCTGGACGACGACGGCCGACCGGGCCAGACCGTACTGCCGGTGGCCGAAACAAGCCCCCTCGACGTGCTCGACCTGTCGTCCGCCGCCTCCCCCCGGGCCGCCGCCGAGGAGTGGATGCGCGCCGACCTGTCCCGGCCGGTCGAACCGGCCGGCGGACCGCTCGTCCGGCACGTGCTCGTCAAGGAGTCCGCGAACTCCTGGCTGCTGTACCTGCGCTACCACCACGTGGTCATGGACGGCCTCGGCCACACGGTCCACGTCCGCCGCGTCGCCGCCGTGTACACCGCGCTGGCGGCCGGCGCCGAACCCCCCGCCGTACGGACGCTGCCACTGCGCCGCCTGGTCGAGGAGGACACCGCCTACTCCGGCTCGGCCGGTCACGCCCGCGACCGCGCCTACTGGCTCGGCCGCTTCGCCGACCGCCCCGCCCCGGTGAGCCTGGGCGACCGGCACACCCGGGCCGCGGGCGGGCTGCTGCGCCGCACCACCGACCTCACCGAAGCCGACACCACCCTGCTCAGGGACACCGCCCGGCAGCTCGCGGCCCGCCCCTCCACCCTGCTCGTCGCCGCCGTGGCCGTCTACCAGAGCAGGCTCACCGGCAGCGACGAGACCCTGCTGCGGGTGCCCCTGCCCGCCCGCCCGTCCAGCGCGGCCATCGGCACCCCGGCCATGTTCGCCAACGAACTCCCCGTACGCATCGCCGCCCCCCGCACCGCCTCCTTCGCCGAGGTCGCCGCGGAAGTGGCCCGGGAACTCGGCGACACCCTGCGCCACCAGCGCTTCCGCGGCGAGCAGCTGCACCGTGAGCTGTTCCCCGAAGGGCGCCGCGAACCCCTCGCCGGCACCACCGTCAACGTGGTCACCTTCGACGCCGACGTGTCCTTCGCCGGCCTGCCGAGCACCGCGCACCACCTGTCCTCCGGCCCCGTCGACGACCTGCGCTTCGACTTCTTCTCCGACGCCCGCGGCAGCCGGGTACGGCTGCACACCGACGCCAACCCCGAACGGCACTCGGCCGGCGCCCCCGCCGCCCACACCCGCCGGCTGCTCACCCTGCTGCGCGCGGCCCTCACCGACCCCGGACGGACCGTCGGCACCCTGCCGTTGCTGGACGACACCGAGCGCCGGGCGGTCCTCGCCGCGGGCGCGCCCGAGCGGCGCGACTACGACCTGGCCACCCCCCTGCACGACCTGGTCACGGCCCAGGCCGCCCGCACCCCCGACGCCGTGGCCGCCACCGACGACACCACGTCCCTCACCTACCGCGAACTCACCGACCGGGCCCGTCGCCTCGCCCGCCACCTCGGCGAACAGGGCGTGACCCCGGGCGCGGTCGTCGGTGTGTGCCAGGAACGCTCGGTGCATCTGCCCGTCTCGCTGCTCGCCGTCCTCATGGCCGGCGCCGCCTACCTGCCGCTGGACCCCGAACTGCCCGACCGGCGCCTGGCGTTCCAGATCCAGGACGCGGCCGTCGGCACCGTCCTGGCCACCGCACGGACCGCCGGCCGCCTCGCCGCGGCCGGGGTGCGGGTCGTCGCCGTGGACGAGGCGCTGCCCGCCCTGCCCGCCGCCGACGGCCCGCTGCCCGCCACCGGCCCCGCCGACATCGCCTACGTCATCTACACCTCGGGCTCCACCGGAACGCCCAAGGGCGTCGCCGTACCGCACCGGGGCGTGGTCAACCGACTGCTGTGGATGCAGGAGGAGTACGCCCTCGAACCCGGCGAGTGCGTCCTGCAGAAGACACCGTTCACCTTCGACGTGTCGGTGTGGGAGTTCTTCTGGCCGCTGCTCGCCGGCGCCCGGCTGCACCTCCTCACGCCCGGCGCCCACCGCGACCCGCGGGCCGTCGCCGCCGCCGTCCGCGCCCACGGCGTGACCACCCTGCACTTCGTGCCGCCCATGCTCGACCTGTTCCTCGGCGAGCCCGACGCGGCCCGCCTGCCCACCCTGCGCCGGGTGGTGTGCAGCGGCGAGGCGCTGCGCCCGGAGACCGTGGCCCGGTTCTTCGCCGTCCACGGCCCCCGCGCCGACGCCCCCGGCCTGTACAACCTCTACGGGCCGACCGAGGCCGCCATCGACGTCACCCACCTGCGCTGCACCGAGGAGCACGGCACGGGGCCGGTGCCGATCGGCCGGGCCGTCGCCAACACCAGCCTGTACGTGCTCGACCCCGGCGGCGAACCGCTGCCCTTCGGAGTGCCCGGCGAACTCCACATCGGCGGTGTACAGGTCGCCGCCGGCTATCTGGGCCGGCCCGAGCAGACCGCGGAACGCTTCGTCACCGACCCGTACACCCCCGGCGGCACCGTGCTCTACCGCACCGGCGACCTCGCCGTGCTGCGGGAGGACGGCGTCATCGAGTACCGCGGCCGGCTCGACCACCAGCTGAAGATCCGCGGCTTCCGCGTCGAACCGGGCGAGATCGAGTCGGCGCTGCTCGCCCTGCCCGGTGTCGGGCAGGCCGTCGTCACCGCACCCCGGCAGGCCGACGGACAGCACCGGCTGCTCGCCCACGCCGTCGCCCCCGGCACCACCCCGGAGGCCCTGACGGCCGCGCTGGCCGAGCGGCTGCCCGCGTACATGGTGCCGTCCGCCGTCGTCCTGCTCGACGCCCTGCCGCTGTCGCCCAACGGCAAGGTCGACCGGCGCGCCCTGCCCGAGCCCCAGGACCCCGCCACCGCACGGGCCACCCCCGACGGCGACCCGCTGGACGAGGACGAACAGCGGATCCACGACGCCTTCGCCGCCGTACTCGGCGCCGAACGGGTCGACGCCGACACCTCCTTCTTCGCCCTGGGCGGCGACTCCCTGCTCAGCATCCGGCTGCGCACCGCCCTGGAGCACACCGGCATCACCTTCGACCTGCCCGACCTGTACGAGGCGCCCAGCGTCCGCGCCCTGGCCCGCCGCACCCGGCCGTACGTCCCCGCCGGACCGCACACCCGGCCCTTCTCGCTGCTGTCCGCCGCCGACCGCGACCTGCTGCCCGACGGCCTGGACGACGCCCATCCGCTCAGCAGCATGCAGTCCGGCATGGTGTTCCACGCCGAGTACGAGGAGAACTCCTCCGTCTACCGGGTGGTCACCAGCATCCGCGTCCGGCTGCCCTTCGCCGAGGAGCCGCTGCGCGCCGCCCTCGCCGGCACCGTCCGGCGCCACCCGGCGCTGCGCAGCTCCTTCCACCTGACCGGCTTCGGCGAACCGCTCCAACTGGTCCACCGCGACGTCACCGTCCCCCTCGCGATCGACGAGGAGCTGCGCGGGGCCGCACCCGAGGTCCGCGACGCCCGCCTCGACGCGTGGGCCGAGGCGGCCAAGCACCACGTCTTCGACCTCACCGCGGCCCCGCTGCTGGCCTTCACGGCCCACCCGCTGGACGCGGAATCGTTCCAGCTGAGCGTCGTCGAACACCATGTGGTGCTGGACGGCTGGAGCGACGCGGCCATGCTGGACGAGATCGTCACCCGCTACCGGGCCGCGCTCTTCGGCGAGGACCTCTTCCTGCCCGAGATCCCCAGCACCTTCCGCGAGTTCGTCGCCGCCGAACGGCGGGCCGCGGACCAGCCGGAACACCGCGCGTTCTGGGCCGGGGAACTGGCCGGCGCCGAGCCGGCCCCCCTGCCGTCCCGCACCACGGGCCGCCCGGCCGGCGCCCGGCACCGGCGGTTCGACGTACCGCTGGACCAGACCACCGGGACCCGAATCGCCGCCGCGGCCCGCGCCGCCGGACTGCCCCCGAAGTCCCTGCTGGCCGCGGCCCACGCCGTCGTCCTGCACACCGTGGCACCCGGCGACGAGGTGCTCACCGGCGTCGTCACCCACGGCCGGCTCGCGGACGAAGGCGGCGACCAGGCGATCGGCGTGTTCCTCAACACGCTGCCGCTCCGGCTGTCCGTGACCGACGGCTCCTGGCTGGACCTCGCCCACCGGGTGCGCGCCCACGAGCAGCGCACCCTGCCCCACCGCCGCTACCCGTTCGCCCGCGTCCTGCGCGACCACCCCGGCCTCGCGCTGGACTCCTACGTCAACTTCATGGACTTCCACCGGCAGTGGGGCTCCGACGCCGCGATCCAGGACGGCTTCGGCATCGCCGAGACCAACTTCCCGCTCGCCGCGAACTTCCTGGTCGACCCGGCGGGCGGCCGGCTGCGGCTGTGGCTGGACTGCGACACCTCGCTGCTCGACCCCGAGTTCTGCGAACGGCTGACCGGCTACTACGGCCGCGCCCTCGCCGCGCTCGCCGCCGACCCCGCCGCCGCCCCGCCGGACGAGCTGCGCGGCCCCGCCGAACGGGCCCTCCTCGACGGCTGGAACGACACCGCGGTGCCCTACGACACCGGCGCGACCGTCGCCGGACTGATCGACCGGCAGATCGCCGCCACCCCCGAGGCCCCCGCGCTCGTCGACGGCCGCGAACGCCTGAGCTACGCCGAACTCGACGAGCGGGCCGCCCGCCTGGCCCACCATCTGCGCGCGCACGGTGCCGGCCGCGGGCGCCGGGTCGGCGTGAGCGTACGGCGCTCGGCCGACCTCGTCGTGACCCTGCTCGCCGTGGCCCGCACCGGCGCCGCCTACGTCCCGATGGACCCCGGCTTCCCCGCCGACCGGCTCGCCTACATCGCCACCGACGCCGCCCTGGACTGCCTGGTCACGGGCCCCGGCGGCCCCGAGGACCTGCCCGCCGGGGCGGTCGTACGGCTCGACCGGGACGCGGCGCGGATCGCCGCCCGGCCCACCGGCCCGCTGGACGGTCCGGGCGCCGACGACCCGGTGTACGTCATCTACACCTCCGGCTCCACCGGGCGCCCCAAGGGCACGGTGCTGCTGCACCGCAACGTCGTCAACTTCTTCGCCGGCATGGACCTGCGGATCGGACTGGCCGCCGACGACGTCGTCCTCGCCCTCACCAGCGTCTCGTTCGACATCTCCGTCCTCGAACTGCTGTGGCCGCTCACCCGCGGGGCCACGGTCGTCGTGGCCGGCGAGCGGATGATCGAGCGGCTCATCCCCGCCGACGGCGACGACTCCCTCCGGGAACTCCTCGTCCGCCACCACGCCACCCTGCTCCAGGCGACCCCGTCGTTCCTCGCGGCGGTCGCGGCCCAGCCGGAGGCACTGGACGCGCTGCGCCCGCTGCGCGCCCTGCTGGTCGGCGGCGAGGCGTTCCCCTCCGGGCTCGCCCGGCGGCTGCTGACCGCGCTTCCGGCGGTGCGGGTCCACAACATGTACGGCCCCACCGAGACCACCATCTGGTCCACGGTCCACGAACTCGACCGGGAGCGGGACGCGGACGCCGCCGCCCTTCCGATCGGCAGCCCCATCGCCAACACGACCGTCCGGGTGGTCGCCGGGGACGGCCGCGAGACCCCCGTGGGTGTCGCCGGTGAGCTGTGGATCGGCGGCGACGGGGTCGCCCGCGGATACCTGGACCGGCCGGAGCTGACCGCCGAGCGGTTCGTCACGGCGGCCGGGGTCCGCTGGTACCGCACCGGGGACCGGGTGCGGTGGCGGGCCGACGGGGTGCTGGAGTTCCTCGGGCGCATCGACCGCCAGGTGAAGATCCTCGGGCACCGGGTCGAGCCCGACGAGGTGGAGAGCGTCCTGTCCCGCCACCCCGAGGCCGCCTCGGTCGCCGTCGTCGCCGCACAGCGCGCGGGCGGCGGAGCCGAACTCGTCGCCTACGTCGCCCCGGCCGCGCGGGCCTGGAACGCCGACGGGGAACGCAGCCACGTGGACCGCTGGCGTGAGGTGTGGGAAGGGGCGTACAGCCCCGGCGGGGGCGTGGACGACGCGGGCGCCGCCGGGGAGACCACGGCGCCGGTGGGTTCGCCGGGTTCGCCGGCTTCGGCGGGGTCTACGGCTCCTGCGGGTTCGGTGAGTCCGGCGGGGTCTACGGCTCCCGTGGGTTCGGTGAGTTCGGCGAGTTCGGTACATTCCGACGACGAGCGGGACTTCGCCGGATGGCTCAGCAGCTACACCAAGCGGCCGATCCCCGCGCACGAGATGCGGGACTGGCTGGAGCGGACCGTGCGCCGGATCCGCCGGACCGGCGGCGCCCGGATCGTGGACGTCGGCGTCGGCGTCGGCCTGTACCTGCGCCGGCTCGCCCCGGACGCCGATTCCTATCTGGGGCTCGACCTCTCCCCGGCCGCCCTGGCCACGGCCGCCGCGGCGGTCTCCGGCGACGGCCCCCTGCCCGGTCACATCACGCTGCGCCAGGCCGAGGCCACGGCACTGGCCGAGCTGCCCGGCGCAGCCGCCGACCTGGTGCTGTTCAACTCCGTCGTGCAGTACTTCCCCGGCCCGGACTATCTGCGCCGGGTGCTCACCGAGGCGGTCCGGGTCGCCGGACCCCGGGGCGCCGTGTTCGTCGGCGACGTCCGGGACCTGACGCTGCTGCCCGCCTTCCACGCGGACACCCAGCTGCGCCGGGCCCCCGCGCTCGGCCCGGCCCGGGAGGTGTCCGCCGCCGCGGCCCGCGCCCTCGCCGAGGAACGCGAGCTGTGTCTGACCCCGGCGTTCTTCGAGGAGTTCGCCGAGGCCGCGGGGCTCGGCCTGCGCATCGAGCTGAAGCGGGGCCGGCACGCCAACGAGCTGACCCGGTTCCGCTGGGACGTCACCCTGTACGGCCCCGGCCGCGCCCCGGCCGCCGACGCCGACGGCAAGCGGCTGTCCTGGGCCGACGTGACCGGCTTCGACGCCCTGGCCGAGCTGCTGGCGGGCACCGCGCCCGAGCGGGCCCTGACCGTCACCGGTCTGCCCGACCGGCGACTGGTCCGTCCGCTCGCCGCACTCGCCCTGCTGCGGGGCGAGCCGGGGCCCGGGCAGACCGCGTGGGAGCTGGAGCGGGCGCTCTGGGAGGCCTCGGCCGACCAGGGGATCGACCCCGAGGACATCGCGGAACTGGGCGAACGGCACGGCCGGACCGTCCGCCTGCTGCCCCCGGCCCCCGGCCGCACGGGCGAGTTCGACGTCGTCTTCGAACCGTGCGCCGCCGCCCCCGAAGCCGCCGCCCGGGAAACTGCCGCCCCCCTAGCCGCCGTCCCGGCAACGCACGTACCGACCACCGTCACCCCGGCGACCACCGCTCCCGAAGCTCCCGCCCCGGCAGCGCACGCCCCGGCGACCGCCGCCCCGCAAGCCGCCGCCCCGGCAGTCGGCGTCCCGGAATCCGAGCAGGCGGCCCGGCCGCCGAGGAAGCAGTGAGGACCGTGAACGCATCCACCCCGCCCCTGGCCAACGATCCGCTGGCCCAGACGGCCTGGGCCGCCTTCCGTACCCGGCTGCGCGACTTCGCCGCCGAACAGCTGCCGGAGGCGATGGTCCCGTCCCGGTTCGTCGTCCTGCCCGAGCTGCCCAAGCTGCCCAACGGCAAGGTGGACCGCGGCCGGCTGCCGGCGGTGCCGGACGGCGAGAGCGGCGGCACCGCCTACGTGGCCCCGGGGACCCCCCTGGAGATCCGGCTCGCCGAGATCTGGGCCGACCTGCTCGGCGTCGGCCGGGTCGGCCTGAAGGACAACTTCTTCGAGCTGGGCGGCGACTCCCTCGCCGCGGCCCAGATGGCGGCCCGGCTGCGCGCGGCGACCGGCCTCCAGGTGAGCCTGCGCGGCCTGTTCGACCACCCCACCCTGGAGCGACTCGTCCGCCACCTCGACGCCCAGGACGGTACGGCGGCCACCGGCGACCCCGGCCGGCACCCGCGGTCCATCGCCGGCGCGGACCTGGCCGCCGAGGCCGTCCTGCCCGCCGACCTCACCCCCGCCGCGGACGCCCTGCCGCCGGCCCCGACGCCGTACCGCACCGTGCTGCTCACCGGCGGCACCGGGTACACCGGCGCCTTCCTGATGCGCGAGCTGCTCGACCGGTCCGACGCCCGCCTGTACGTCCTGGTCCGCGCCGACACCCCCGGGCAGGCGGCGGACCGGGTGCGGGCCGCGATGGAGCGGTACGGGGTGTGGCACGAGGGCGACGAGAAACGATTCACCGGAGTGCCCGGCGACCTGGCCCGGCCCTACTTCGGCCTCGGCCACGACACCTGGGCGCGGCTCGCCCGGGACGTCGAGATGATCGTCCACAACGGCGCCTGGTCCAGCTACGCGCTGCCGTACCGCAGGCTCAAGCCCGTCAACGTGCTCGGCACCCAGGAGGTCCTGCGGCTCGCCGCCCGCCACCGGATCAAGCCGGTGCACTACATCTCCTCCCTCGCCGTCTACCCCGGCAGGCCCGGCGAGCACCGGTGGGCGGAGGACGCGGCCACCGACCCCGAGGGCGTGGTCGGCGGCTACCGGCAGACCAAGTGGGTCGGCGACCGCATGATGGCCCAGGCCCACGAACGCGGCCTGCCCACCTGCGTCTACCGGCCCGGCCAGATCACCGGCGCCCAGACCACCGGCGCCTGCGCCGAGGACACCTTCCTCAACGCCACCCTCAAGGGCTGCGTCCAGCTCGGCGCGGCCCTGGAGTTCGACGTGTTCCTGGAGATGACCCCCGTCGACTTCTGCGCCGCCGCCGTCGCCCACATCGCCCTGAGCGGCCGCCGGCACGGCACCTCCTTCAACCTGCCCGGCGGCCGTCCGCTCGCCTGGGACCGGCTCGTCGAACTGCTGGCCGAATGCGGCTACCCGCTGCGCCGGCTGTCGTACGCCGACTGGTACGCCGAGCTGACCGAGGCCATGGAACGCGGCGAGGAGAACGAACTCGCCCGGTTCCTGCCGCTGTTCGGCACCGACCAGCCCGCCGAGGACCTCGGCTACCGGGGCAGCCGCCCCGTCTTCGACACCACCCACCTGCGGGCCGCGCTGGCCGGTTCGGACATCACCTGCCTGCCACCCGGGCGTGAGCTGGTCGGCCGCTACCTGGACCACTTCGAAGCCACCGGCTTCCTGCCCGCGCGCGCCGAGAGGACAGCCCCGTGACCCAGCCCTCCCTCCTGGACGAGCCCAGCGCCCTGCACCTGCTGCGCCGGCACGCGGCCGAGCGGCCCGCCCGCGCCGCGGTCACCTTCGTCCACGACCACGACGCGGCCGACGGCGCCCGCACCCTCGACTACGCGGCCCTGGACGCCGAGGCCCGCCGCGTCGCCTCCTGGCTCCAGGAGCGCTGCGCGCCCGGCGACCGCGTCCTGCTGCTGCACCCGCCGGGCCTGCCCTTCGTCACCGCCTTCCTCGGCTGCCTGTACGCCGGGACGGTCGCCGTGCCCTCGCCGATGCCCGGCCAGTTCCAGTACCAGCAGCGCCGGGTCACCGGCATCGCGCTGGACGCCGGGGTGAGCGTCGCGCTCACCGACAGCGGACAGCTGGCGGAGGCCCGCCGCTGGATCGACGCCGAGGGACTGGACTTCGCCGTCGCGGCCAGCGACACCCCGGGCTTCGGCGACGCCGACCGCTGGCGCGACCCGGGAGCCGGCGCCGGCGACCTGGTCCTGCTCCAGTACACCTCCGGCTCGACCGGCGACCCCAAGGGCGTCATGGTCGACCACCGCAACCTGCTGCACAACGCCGACAGCCTGCGCCGCGCCCTCGGGCTGACGGCCGGCACCAACTTCGGCGGCTGGATCCCGCTCTACCACGACATGGGCCTGATGGGGCAGCTGCTGCCCAGCCTCTTCCTCGGCAGCAGCTGCGCCCTGATGTCCCCGATGGCGTTCCTCAAGCGCCCGCACCAGTGGCTCAGCCTCATCGACCGCTACGACGTGGGCTACTCGGCCGCCCCCAACTTCGCCTACGAGCTGTGCGTACGCCGGGTCACCGACGCCCAGCTCGCCCTGCTGGACCTGTCCCGCTGGCGTTTCGCGGCCAACGGCTCCGAGCCCATCCAGGCGTCCACGCTGCGCGACTTCGCCGAGCGTTTCGGCGCCGCCGGGTTCAGCGCGGAGGCCCTCGCCCCCTGCTACGGCATGGCCGAGGCCACCGTGTTCGTCTCCGGCCTGGCCGGCCGGCCGCCCCGGATCGAGCCCGTCGACGCCGACGCCCTGGAGAAGCACGTCCTCCAGGCCCCGCTGCCCGACGGCCCGGTCCGCGAGCTGGTGGGCTGCGGGAACGTACCGGACTTCGACGTACGCGTCGTGGACCCGGCCGACGGGACGGTGCTGTCCGACGGCAGCACGGGCGAGATCTGGCTGCGCGGCCCCAGTGTGGCCGCCGGCTACTGGGGGCGCCCGGACGCCACCGAGGAGACCTTCGGCGCGCGCACCGCCGACGGCGAGGGACCGTTCCTGCGCACCGGCGACCTGGGCGCCCTCGTGGACGGCGAGATCTATGTGACCGGCCGCAGCAAGGACCTGCTGATCGTGCACGGCCGCAACCTCTACCCCCAGGACATCGAGCACGAACTGCGCCACCGTCACCCCGAGCTGGCCACGCTCGCCGGCACCGCGTTCACCGTGCCCGTGCCGCAGGAGGAGGTGGTGGTCCTGCACGAGATCCGCGGCCGGTTCACCGACGAGCAGTACGCCGACCTGTCCCGGGCCATGCGGACCACCGTCTACCAGGAGTTCGGGGTGCGCACGGCCGGACTGGTGCTGCTGCGGCCCGGATCCGTCCGCAAGACCACCAGCGGCAAGGTCCAGCGCTCCGAGATGCGACGGCTCTTCCTCGACGGCGCGCTCACCCCGCTCCACACCCACCTGGAGCCCGCGGTGCGCGCGCTGGTGAACCCGGCGAACGGGTTCCCCGCGTGAGCGGCGGCGCGGCCCGCTGGCCCGCCGGGCTGCCCGGCGTCCTGGACGGCGCGATCGAGGCCGCCGCGGCGCCGGGCGGCCCGTTCCACCCGGTGACCGGCGCCCGGCTCGACGCCCGCGAGGAGTTCCCCGCCGACGCCTGCGCCGTCCTGGACGAGCACGGCATGGCCCGCGCCTACGTGCCGGCCGAGCTGGGCGGCGTCCCCGGCGGGCTGCCGGAGTTGGTCGCCGCGCTGCGCACGGTGGCCCGCCGGGACGTCACCGTCGCCGTCGCGCACGGCAAGACGTTCCTCGGCTCGGTGCCGACCTGGGTGGCGGGCACCGGCGAGCAGCGGCGGGCCCTCGCCCGCCGGGTGCTGGACGGCGCGGTGGTCTCCTGGGGCCTGACCGAACCGGGCCACGGCAGCGACCTGCTGGCCGGCGAGCTGACCGCCGCACCCACGGCGGACGGCGGACGGCGGCTCGACGGCACCAAGTGGCCCATCAACAACGCCACCCGCGGCGACCTGATCTCGGTGCTGGCCCGGACCGCACCCGAGGGCGGCCCGCGCGGCTTCGGCCTGCTCCTGGTCGACAAGGCAACCCTGGCCCCCGGCAGTTGGAGCCCGCTGCCCAAGGAGCCGACCCACGGCATCCGGGGCGCCGACATCAGCGGCATCCGCTTCACCGGCGCCGAGGTCCCCGCCGACGCCCTGACCGGCGGGGCCGGCGACGGACTGGACGTCGTCCTGCGCTCCCTCCAGCTGACCCGGACCGTGTGCACGTCCCTGTCGCTCGGCGCCGGGGAGCACGCCCTGCGGCTGGCCCACGCCTTCGCCGCCGGGCGCGCCCTGTACGGCACCACCCTGCTGCGGCTGCCGCTGGCCCGCCGGGTGCTCGGGCGGGCCGCGGCCTCGCTCGCCCTCGCCGACGCCGCCTCGCTGCTGGCGGCCCGCGCCGCGCACTGCCTGACCGGGGAGATGAGCGTGGTCTCGGCGGTCGTCAAGGCCGGCGTACCGGAGATCGTCCAGCTCGCCGTCGACGACCTCGCCGAACTCCTCGGCGCCCGGGGGTTCCTGACCGGACACCACGAGCACGGCGCCTTCCAGAAGCTGGAGCGCGACCATCGCATCGTCGCCGTCTTCGACGGCAGCACGGCGGTCAACCGGGCCTCGCTGATCAACCAGTTCCCGGCGCTGGCCCGGCTGCACCGCAAAGGCACCCGCGACACCGAGGGCCTCGCCGCCGCCGTCGCCGCCGGACCCCTCCCACCCGTCGACTTCGGGGCGCTGCGCCTGTTCAGCCGTACCGGATGCAGCGTGGTGCAGGCCCTGCCCGACGCCGCCGACCGGCTCGCCGCGCTCGCCGCCGCCGGGGACGTGCCGCCCCGCGTCCCGGAGCTGGTCCGCGCACTGGCCACGGAGGCGACGGCGGTCGCCGACGCCATGGCGGCATCGCGCCCGGCCGGCCGCGGCACACCGCCCGAGGACTTCGAGACCGCCCGCCGCTACGAGCGCTGCTTCGCCGGTGCCGCGGCCGCCCTGCTGCTCCTCGCCGACCCGGGCGACCAGCCGCGCGTCCCCGCGCTCACGGCCGCGCTGGAACGGGCCCTGGAACTCCTCAGGCCGGGCCACCAGGCACCCGAGGAGGCGTACGAACCCATGCTGGAGACGCGCGCGGAACCGGCCGAGGAGCTGATCGCATGACCCCGCCGAGCCCCGCGAGGACGGCACCCCGCCCCGCGACCGAACCGGCCGGCGGCACGGCCGCGGACCACCTGGAGGAGCTGTTCGGCGACGCCGGGGACCCGGCCAACCCGGTGGGCCGCGCCGCCGTCCTCGCCGCCGACGACCGCTCCGAGATGCTCGCGGCCGGCGAGGACCTGCTGACCGGCTTCGGGCTGAACGCCCACTTCGTCCCCCGGGACCTGGGCGGCCGGTTCGCGCGGCTGGACGACCTGATCCGGGTCATGCGGACCGTGTACCGCCGCGACCCCTGCCTCGGCCTCGGCCACGGCGCCGGGTCCTTCATGGCCGCCGTCAACGTCTGGACGGCCGGCAGTGCCGAGCAGCGGCACCGGCTGGCCCGGCGGCTGCTGTCCGGCGGCCGGGCGGCCTGCGCCTACCACGAGCTGGACCACGGCAACGACTTCACCCGGGCCGGCCTCACCGCCCTGCCCGGCCCCGACGGCCGGCTCCGCCTGAACGGCCGCAAGGAGGTCGTCGCCAACCTGCGGCGCGCCGAGACCGTGGTCCTCTTCGCCCGCACCGACCCGGCCCACGGCAGCCGCAGCCACTCCCAGCTGCTGTTCGACACCGCCGGCCTGCCCGCGGCGGCGGTACGGCATCTGGACCGGTTCCCCACCGTCGGCATGCGCGGAGTCCCGCTCGGCGGGATCGAGTTCACCGACTGCCCGGTACCCGAGGACAGCGTGGTGGGCCGCCCCGGCCAGGGCGTCGAGACCGCCCTGCGCTCGTTCCAGCTGACCCGCATCGCCCTGCCCGGCATGACGATCGGCCTGCTCGACACCGCCCTGCGCACCGCCGTACGCGGCGCCCGCGGACGCACCCTGTACGGCGGCCGGGCCGCGGACCTGCCGCTGTCCCGGTCGATCCTCGCCGAGACCTTCGCCGACCTGCTGCTGGCGGACACCTTCACCACGGTCGCCGCCCGCGCCGCACACACCGCGCCGGCCCGCGCCGGCGTCTACGCGAGCGCGGTCAAGTCCTTCGTCCCGACCGTCCTGATCCGCGCCGTCCAGCGGCTGTCCGAACTGCTCGGCTCCCAGTTCTACCTGCGCGCCGGAGAACAGCCGCTGTTCCAGAAGCTGCTGCGGGACGTGCAGCCCTCCGCGTTCGGCCACGCCTCCCGGGTCTCCTGCCAGTCCGCGCTGCTGCCGCAGCTGCCGCTCACCGCCCGCCGCGGCTGGCGCGACGACACGGCCGACCCGCTGCCCGCCGAGACCTTCCGCCCCGGCGACCCGCTGCCGCCGCTGAGCTTCTGCGACCTCACCGTCTCGGCCGGCGGACGCGACCCGCTGGCCCGCTCCCTCGTCGTCGCCACCGCCTCGGCCGCCGACGGCGACCCGCTCGTCACGGCCGGCCGCGCCTGGTGCGCGGAGCTGGCGGCGCTCACCGCCGACGCGACCGGCCTGCCCCCCACCCTCATCGGCCCCGACGCACCCCCGTACGCCTTCGGCCTGACCGCCCGCTGGACCGGTGTCCTGGCCGCCTCGGCCTGCCTGAACACCTGGTGGAACCGCCCCGGCGAGGCCACCGGGAGCAGCGCGGACCCGGCCGTCGCCCTCGCCCTCCTGCACCGGCTCGGCACCCATCTCGACCACCACCGAGAGCCGCTGCCGCCCCACCTCGCCGAGCCGCTGGGCGCCGAACTCGACCGGCGCTTCGACGCCGGACTCACCTTCGACCTCGACCACCGCCCCACCGGGGCCTGACGCGCCAGGAGCACCCATGTCCGAACCGACCACCCAGACCGCCGAGCCGACCGCCGCCGAACTGGTCGACTGGCTGCGCGAGCGCGTCGCCGCCCAGACCGGCCGCCCCGCCGCCGAGATCGACGCCCACGTCCCGCTCAACGACTACGGCCTGGACTCGGTGTACGTGTTCGGCCTGTGCGCCGAGATAGAGGACCAGTACGGCATCGAGGTGGAGCCCACCGTCATGTGGGACAACACCTCCCTCGCCCCGCTCGCCGACGCCCTGCTCGGACTGATCACCGCGCGCTGAACCGCCTGCCGCAGCCCCCGTACCGCCGTCCGCCCTCTCCCGGAGCCGCCGCGATGACCGCCCTCCTGCCCGAGTTCCCGATGCCCCGCGAGCACCCCCTCGACCCGCCGCCCCAGTACCGCGCGCTCAGCGCCGAACGCCCGGTGTTCCAGGTGCGCACGC
This sequence comes from Streptomyces sp. NPDC038200, assembly GCF_055600785.1. Taxonomy (NCBI): domain Bacteria; kingdom Bacillati; phylum Actinomycetota; class Actinomycetes; order Kitasatosporales; family Streptomycetaceae; genus Streptomyces; species Streptomyces sp. NPDC038200. The sequence continues at coordinate 3,127 of NZ_JBVJYH010000004.1, read as the reverse complement.
CCCGCGGCGACAGCGCCTGGGTCGTCACCCGCCACGAGGACGTCCGGGCCGTGCTCACCCACCGCGCCTTCAGCTCCGACCCGCGCACCCCCGGCTTCCCCACCTACGTCACCGGTGACGTACCCCCGCCCGCGGGCTTCTTCATGCAGGCCGACCCGCCGGACCACGGACGGCTGCGCCGCACCGTCACCCGGGAGTTCCTCATCAACCAGATGGAGGCGCTCAGGCCCACCATGCGCCGCATCCTGGACGGCCTGGTCGACCGGATGACCGCGGACGGCCGCCGCTCCGCCGACCTGGTCCGCGAGTTCGCGCTGCCCATGGCCGCCATGACCATCTGCGAGATCCTCGGCGTCCCCTTCGAGGACCACGTGCTGTTCGTACGGCTCACCGACACCGTCCTGGACCGCTCCAGCACCCCCGAACAGGCCGTCCAGGCGGCCACCGAGCTGATGGGCTACTTCGACCGGCTGGTCACCGCCAAGGAGCAGAAGCCCTCCGAGGACCTGTTCGGCCGCATGGTCGCCCGCTCCGCCGAGGGCGGCCTCGACCACGGGGAACTCGTCGGCATGGCCGCCCTGCTGCTGCTCGCCGGCTACGACACGATGGCGCAGATGATCGGCATCGGCACCGTCACCCTCTTCGAACACCCCGAGCAGCTCGACGAGGTGAAGCGGGACGGCGCCCTGCTGCCGGGCGCGGTCGAGGAACTGCTGCGCTACCTGTCCATCAACCACGCCGGACTGCCGCGCGCCGCCACCGAGGACGTCGTCGTCGGCGGCCAGCAGATCCGCGCCGGCGACGGCGTCCTGGTGATGCTGAACGCCGCCAACCGCGACGAGGCGGTCTTCGAGAACGCCGACACCTTCGACATCCACCGCGAGAACACCGGCAGGCACCTCGCGTTCGGCCACGGCTTCCACAAGTGCGTCGGCGCCACCCTCGCCCGGGTCGAACTCACCGAGGTCTTCGGCGGCCTGTTCCGCCGCCTGCCCGGCCTGCGCCCCGCGAAGACCGTCGGGGAACTGCCCTTCCGCCACGACATGGTGCTCTACGGCGTCCGCGAACTCCCCGTCACCTGGTGACCCAGGACCCGCCGACCCCCCACCACCCGAAGGAACCCCCAGTGACCGCATGCCCCCACGCCGCCGGCGCCCTGTTCACCCCGGCGTTCGTCGCCGACCCCCACCCCGTGTACGCCGCACTGCGCGAGGAGGGCCGGGCGCACCGCATCACCCTGCCCGGCGGAGTCGAGGCGTGGCTGCTCACCGGTTACGAGGACTGCCGCCGTGCCTTCCTCGACAACGACTCCTACTCCAAGGACATGGCGGCCACCTGGACCGCCTTCCGGGAGCAGCGGGTCCCGGTCACGGGTGACGTGGTCATCGGGATGGGCGACTCCATGCTGGTGTCGGACCCGCCCCGGCACACCCGGCTGCGGTCGCTGGTCTCCAAGGGGTTCACCCCCCGCCGCATCGAGGCCCTCGCACCGAGCATCGAGGCCACCGCGAACCGGCTGCTCGACGACCTCCTGCGGCGCGGCGGCGAGCAGGCCGGCCGCGCCGACCTGACCACCGAGTTCGCGGCCCTGCTGCCGATGGAGGTCGTCCGGCACCTGCTGGACGTGCCCGCCGAGGACGGGGAGCGGCTGCGGCGCGCGGTCGAGGCCGTGATGAGCAACGACGAGGACAGCCGGGACGCCGCGATGGCCGCCTTCCAGGAGGTCCACGACCACCTGCGCGCCCTTGTCGCCCGCAAGCGCACCGAGGGCGGCGACGACCTCACCTCGGCACTCATCGTCGCCCGCGACGAGGACGACCGGCTCAGCGAGGACGAACTCGTCTCCATGCTGGCGCTGCTGCTGTCCGCCGGACACGAGACCACCGTGAACCTGCTCGGCAGCGCCGTCCTCGCCCTGCTCCGCCACCCCGGCCAGCTCGCGCTGCTGCGGAAGGAACCCGAGCGCTGGCCGGACGCCGTGGAGGAGGTGCTGCGCTGGGACGGCCCGATCCAGAACGCCATCTGGCGCTTCACCCGCAAGCCGGTCACCGTCGGCGACGTCACCATCCCGGCGGGCGAGGCCGTGGCGCTGAGCGTGGCCGCCGCCGACCGCGACCCGGAACGCTTCCCCGGCGGCGCAGAGTTCGACGTCACCCGCGGCGAGCGGGCGCACCTCGCCTTCGGCCACGGCATCCACCACTGCCTGGGCGCGCCGCTGGCCCGTCTGGAGGCGCGGATCGCGGTACCGCTGGTGTTCGCGAAGCTGCCCGGCCTGGCCCTGGCCGGAGAGCCCGCCTACCGCTCCTCCACCGTCTCCCGGGCCCTTTCCTCCCTGCCGGTGACCTTCGGGAACGTAGGCTGATCGGCATGAAGATCCTCGGTCTGTGCGGAAGCCTGCGATCCGGGTCGCTCAACGCGGCCGTGCTGCGCTCGGCGGCGGAACTGACCCTGCCGCCCAGGGAATTCACCGTCGACCCGGGCCTGGACCGGCTGCCCTTCTTCAACGCCGACCTCGAGCAGACCGCGCTGCCCGAGGTCGCCGCCGGCCTGCGGGCCGCGGTCGGCGCGGCGGACGGCCTGCTGATCGTGACCCCGGAGTACGCCCACGGCACCTCGGGCGTGCTGAAGAACGCCCTGGAGTGGCTGGTCGGCGGCGGCGAGATCGCCGACAAGCCGGTGGCCCTGGCGAGCGCGTCCCCCGCGGTGACCGGCGGCGACCGGGCCCGCGCCTGGCTGGCCGAGACGCTCGCCGTGATGGGCGCCCGCGTGCTCCCGCAGGACCTGCGCATCCCGCAGGCCACCCTGAAGATCGCGGACGGCCGGGTCACCGACGAGCCGACCCGCACGGCCCTGTCCGGCCTCCTGGACGACCTCGCCCGAGCCGCCGCCGAGGCCCGCGAGAACGACGGCACCTTCGCGTCCTGACGCCGACCGGCAGGGGGCCCGTCCCCGGAGCGCGCGCTCCGGGGACGGGCCCCCTGTGCTCCGGTACGGGACCGGCTCAGAACTCGTCGTCGAACGACACCGAGCCCTCCACGGCGACCTGGTAGGCGGAGGGGCGGCGTTCGAAGAAGTTGGTGAGTTCCTGGACGCCCTGGAGTTCCATGAAGGAGAAGGGGTTCTCGGA
>NZ_JBVJYH010000003.1:0-558263 GCF_055600785.1 Streptomyces sp. NPDC038200 | reverse complement strand
CTGCTCGTCGTACCCGAGCACCTGGACGCGGACGCCACACGTGTCGCCCACGACGTCGAGCAAACCCTCACCACCCACGGCGCCACGGTCTCCCGCCTCACGGTCGACGTGACGGCGACGGACCGCACCGACCTGTCGGCACGGCTCACCACCACCGCGGCCGAAGCGCAGGAACCCCTCGTGGGCATTCTGTCCCTCCTGGGCACCGATGAGCGGCAGCACCCGGATCATCCGGGCGTCGACCGTGCCACGGCAGCCACGATGCTGCTCGCGCAGGCGTGCGCGGATCTGGACGCGGACGTGGCCCGGGGGGTGGAGCCGAAGCTGTGGGTCGTGACCCGTGGGGCGGTCGCGGTGTCCCCCGCCGAGCGCCCGTCGTCAGCCGGCGCCCAGGTCTGGGGCCTGGGCCGCTGTGCGGCGCTCGAGCTCCCCACCCGGTGGGGCGGGATGGTGGACCTTCCCCGGGAGGCGCGGGATGCCGGACGGCAAGGGCGGCAGCTCGTCCGTGTGCTGTCGGAGACCTGTACCGAGGACCAGGTGGCGCTGCGGGCGTCGGGCGCGTACGGCCGCAGGCTGCTGCCCGCCTCCAGCCCTTCCGTATCCGCCCGCCGGGCCGCGAAGGGCGGCTACCAGCCGCGCGGCACGGTTCTGGTGACCGGCGGAACCGGATCCCTCGGAGGCCATCTGGCACGGTGGCTGGCCCGCAACGGCGCCGAGCACATCATTCTGGCCGGGCGGCGGGGCGAGGGCGCACCAGGAGCCGCGGAACTGTCAGCGGAGATCAAGGAGCTGGGTGCGGAGGTGACCGTCGCGGCCTGCGACGTGGCGGACCGGGACGCTTTGCGGGTGCTGCTGGACACCCTGCCGGCCAGGCAGCCGCTGTCGGCGGTGTTCCACGCTGCCGGTGTCCCGCACTCGGCGCCGCTCGCCGAGACGGATGTGGCAGGGCTCGCCGCCGTAGTCTCGGGCAAGGTCGTCGGGGCACGCCATCTGCACGACCTCACCAGGGAGAAGGAGCTGGACGCGTTCGTGCTGTACGCGTCGGGAGCGGGTGTGTGGGGGAGTGGCGGGCAGAGCGCATACGGAGCCGCCAACGCCGCACTGGACGCGCTGGCCGAACAGCGCCGGGCGGAGGGACTGACCGCCACATCGGTCTCCTGGGGGCTGTGGGACGGCGGAGGCATGGCGGGCGAACAGGGCGAGGAATTCCTCACCGCCCTCGGTCTGCGGGCGATGGAGCCCGAGTCGGCCGTCGCCGCCCTGGGCGAGGCCCTGGACCGGGAAGACACCTGCGTGAGCGTGGTCGACGTCGACTGGTCCCGGTTCGCACAGTCGTTCACCGCTTTCCGGCCCAGCCCGCTGATCGCGGACCTGCCCGGGGTGCGTACCGCGCCGGACGGACCGGCGGGCGGACCGTCGGAGGGCCTCTCGGGCGGCGCACGGCCCGGCGGCGCAGCCGACCAGGGAGTGCTGGCACGGCTCGCCCGGGCCACCGGCGACGACCGGCGGGAGATCCTGCTCGATCTCGTACGCCGCCACGCCGCCGCAGTACTCGGTCACCCGGGGCCGCAGCACATCGAGCCCGACGCCGGGTTCCGAACGCTGGGGTTCAGCTCGGTCACCGCCGTGGAACTGGCGAACAAGCTCGGTGCGGCCGTGGGCACCAAGATCCCCGCCACCTTCGCGTTCGACCACCCCAACGCCCGTGCCGCGGCAGCCCGCCTCGACGTCCTGCTGGCGGTGCCGAGCGACGCGGCCGCGCAGGAGGCGGAGATCCGGCAGGCACTGCAGAACGTGCCGCTGGCCCGGCTGCGGGCCGCGGGCCTCCTCGACGGTCTGCTCGAACTCGCCGGACTGGGAACGGAGTCCGGCGGCCGGGCCGACCTGCCGGGCGACGAGCCGAATCGCGGCGCGGCCACGCCGGACGAGGAGTCCGCCCTGGCGGACGTCGACGGTCTGGACGCCGAAGCACTGGTCGACCTCGTCCTCAACCAGTCCGACTCCTGACCGCTGCGGGCGCCGCCGGGGCCCGCCGTGCCGCCGCCGCCTTCGGCCGCACGAACCACACAGACCTGACCGGGCCACGGCCCGGAGCTCAGCAAGGAGACCACTCATGGCTCTGTCCCAGGAGAAGGTGCTCGACGCACTGCGCACCTCCGTCAAGGACGCCGAACGGCTGCGCAAACGCAACCGCGAACTCCTCGCGGCCCGTCACGAGCCCATCGCCATCGTCGGCATGGCCTGCCGTTATCCCGGCGGGGTCCGCTCGCCCGAGGACCTCTGGGAACTCGTCGTGTCGGGGACGGACGCGGTGGGTCCCTTCCCCCAGGACCGGGGCTGGGACGTGGAGCGGATCTACGACCTGGACCCGTCGGTCCCCGGCACGACCTACTGCCGCGAGGGCGGATTCCTGTACGACGCGGGAGACTTCGACGCGGCGTTCTTCGGGATAGGGCCGCGCGAGGCCACCGTGATGGACCCGCAGCAGCGTCAGCTGCTGGAGGCGTCCTGGGAAGCCCTGGAACAGGCCCGGCTGGACCCGCGCGCGCTGCGCGGCAGCCAGGGCGGTGTGTTCGTCGGCGCGGCGAACCAGGGCTACGTGCCGGGCGACGCGGCCGCGTCGGGACGTCTGCCGGAGGGGTCCGACGGCTACCTGCTCACCGGCAATGCCGACGCGGTCCTGTCGGGCCGGATCAGCTACTTCCTGGGCCTGGAAGGCCCGTCCATGACCGTCGAGACGGCCTGCTCCTCCTCACTGGTGGCACTGCACCTGGCGGTGCAGGCGCTGCGCCGCGAGGAGTGCGAGTTCGCCCTGGCCGGCGGAGTCGCCGTGCTCGCCAACCCGGCCGCCTACGTGGAGTTCGCCCGGCAGCGGGGGCTCGCCCCGGACGGGCGCTGCAAGGCGTTCGACGACGCGGCGGACGGTACGGGCTGGGCCGAGGGCGTCGGGGTCCTGGTGGTGGAGAGGCTGTCGGACGCGGTACGCAAGGGGCATCGGGTCCTCGCCGTCGTGCGGGGTACGGCGGTGAACCAGGACGGTGCCAGCAGCGGTCTGTCCGTGCCCAACGGACCCTCCCAGCAGCGAGTCATCCGCCGCGCGCTGGCCGACGCCCGGCTCGACGCCGGCCAGATCGACGCGGTGGAGGCGCACGGCACCGGTACCCGGCTGGGCGACCCCATCGAGGCACAGGCCCTGCTGGACACGTACGGTGAGCCGAGGAGCCCCGAACGTCCCCTGTGGGTAGGGTCGTTGAAGTCGAACTTCGGTCACGCGCAGGCGGCAGCCGGAGTGGGCGGCGTCATCAAGACGGTGATGGCGCTGCGGCACGGTGTGCTTCCCCGCACGCTCCATGTGAACAGCCCGACGCGGCACGTCGACTGGGGCGACGGGCGGGTGCGGCTGCTGACCGAGACGGTGCCGTGGCCGCGGACCGGCGCCCCCCGGCGGGCCGGAGTCTCGGCCTTCGGCGTGAGCGGCACCAACGGTCACGTCATCCTCGAAGAGGCGCCGCCCGCACAGCTCGAAGAGGAGCGGCCGGCCGTGGCGGGGCGGCCGGCCCTGGTCCCGTGGACGCTGTCCGGCCGTACCGGGCCGGCGCTGCGCGAGCAGGCCGCGCGTCTGGCAGCACACCTGGAACAGCACCCGGGCCTGGACCCGCTGGACGTCGGGTTCTCGCTCGCCGTGACCCGCACCCACTTCGAGCACCGGACCGTGCTGCTCGCGGACGCCTCCGCCGAGGGCGGATCCCGTGCCGAACTTCTCGCGGCGTTGAAGGCGATGGCGGAAGACCGCGACCCGGGCGGGGCGGTGCGGGACACCGTGCAGGGCGAAGGGCGTACCGCCTTCCTGTTCAGCGGGCAGGGCAGTCAGCGACCCGGCATGGCGCAGCAGCTGTACGCGCAGTACCCGGCATTCGCACGGGAGCTGGACACGATCGCGAAGCATCTGGACGCCCATCTGGACCGGCCGTTGTCGACGGTGATGTTCGCGGAGGCCGGTTCGCCGGAGGCCGCGCTGCTCGACGGCACGCACTACGCCCAGGCCGCCCTGTTCGCCGTAGAGGTCGCGTTGTTCCGGCTCTTCGAAGGCTGGGGGCTGCGCCCCGACGTGCTGCTGGGTCACTCCGTGGGCGAGCTGGCCGCTGCCCACGTGGCCGGGGTGTTCGGGCTGGCGGACGCCTGCGCACTGGTCGCCGCCCGCGGCCGGCTCATGCAGGAACTGCCGGCCGGCGGCGCGATGCTCTCGGTCCGTGCCGCCGAGCACGAGGTGCGGGACCTGATCGCCGGACAGGAGGACCGCATCGCGGTGGCGGCCGTCAACGGGCCCCGCTCCATCGTCGTCTCCGGGGACGAGGACGCCGTCTCGGCGCTTGCCGAGGAGCTGACCGAGTACGGCGTGCGGACCAAGCGCCTGAACGTCAGCCACGCCTTCCACTCCCCCCGTCTGGACTCCATGCTGGAATCGTTCCGCCGGGTCGCGGACGCCGTGGAGTACCACGAGCCGACGCTCGACGTGATCAGCGGCCTGACCGGCCGCGCGGCCGAGGCCGGGGAACTCACCGCCGCCGACTACTGGGTCCGGCAGGCGAGGCAGACCGTCCGGTTCCACGACGGGGTGCGCGCCGCTCGCGCGCGCGGCGTCAGCACCTTCGTGGAGCTGGGGCCGGACGCCGTGCTCTGCGGCCTGGCCCTGGAGACCCTGGAGGAGGAGCCGGCCGGGGACACGTCCGCCGAGGCGCCCGGCCGGGCGCGGGCCGCGCTGGTGCCCGTGATGCGTCGGGAGCGGCCGGAGGGCAGTACCCTCCTGATGGCGCTCGCCACGGCCTACGCGCGCGGCGTGCAGGTGGACTGGTCCCGGTTCTACGCCGGCACCGGCGCCCGCCACGCCACACTGCCCACCTATGCCTTCCAGCGCCAGCGGTTCTGGCTGGAGGCGGCGGCCCCCGTGCCCGCGAGGGACGCCGGGCCCGGCGTGCCCGCGGTGGGCGGGACGGCCGGACCGGCCGACGCGGAGGAGACCACCGATCCGGCGACCCGGCCCGCGCTGAGTGCGCAGGACCTGCTCATGCTGGTGCGGACACAGGCGGCGGCCGCACTCGGCCACGCCGATTTGGAGGACGTACCGGCCGACACCCCCTTCGGCGACATCGGTTTCGACTCGCTCGCCGCCATCGAACTGGGCGCCGCCCTGACCGGTGCCACCGGGCTGGAGGTGCCGTCCTCCCTCGTCCTCGAACACCCCACCCCCAGGGAACTGGCCGGGCACCTGGCGGCCGCCCTGACGGCCGCCGGCAGCGACGGCACGCCTGCCGAAGGCCCGGGCACGGCCGGTGAGAGCAGCCTGGTGGCGATGTACCGGCGGGCCGTGCGGCTCGGCCGGGCCGAGCCGTTCATCGGCATACTCGCCGAACTCGCAGCTTTCCGGCCCGTCTTCGCCGCCGATCAGGTCCTCGCGGAAGGAGAAACCCTCGGGCAGGCGGCCGCCGCATGGCAGCCGGCTCCGGTACCCCTGGCCACCGCGGACGGTGCGGGACCGGAGCTGATCTGCTGCGCGGGCACGGCGGTGGCGTCGGGTCCGGAGGAGTTCACCGCACTGGCCGCGGCCCTGGACAACCGGCTGACCGTGTCGGCGCTGCGCCAGCCCGGCTTCCGCGCGGACGAGTTGCTGCCCGGCTCCTTGGACGGGCTGCTCGACGCCCAGGCGGACGCGGTGCTGCGGCACACCGGTGACAGGCCGTACGCCCTCCTCGGCCACTCGGCGGGCGGGGCGCTGGCACACGCGCTGACCTGCCGACTGGAGGAGCGCGGCGCGGGTCCCACGGCGCTGATCCTGGCGGACGTCTATCTCCCCAGCTCGCCGGGGGCGATGGGGGTGTGGCGCAACGAGATGCTCGACTGGGTCATGCAGCGTTCCGTGGTGTCGATCGACGACTCCCGGCTGACGGCGATGGGCGCCTACAACCAGATGCTCCTGGAGTGGGCGCCGAGGCCCACGAAGGCGCCGGTCCTGTTCCTGCGCGCGACGGAGCCGGTGGGGCAGTGGTCCGGGGAACCGGAGAGCTGGCGGGCACGCTGGGACGGCGGCGACCACACCGCCGTCGACGTGCCGGGCACCCACCTGACGCTGATGACCGAGCACGCCCGCCACCTCGCGGCGACCGTCCACAGCTGGCTCGACACCCTGTGAACCACCCCGGGGAGAACTGCGCCGGGCGCCGGACGGCTGCTTCCCCCGTTTCCGTACACCGCGACACCTTGGAGGACTCCCGTGACAGCGCAGTGGACCACCCCGTCCGTACTCGGCCGCAGGCTTCAACGAACCTACGTGGGCTACTGGTTCGCAGGAACGCAGGGAGACCCCTACGCGCTGATCCTGCGCGCCCAGCGGGACGACACCACCCCCTACGAGGAGGAGGTCCGCGCACGCGGACCGGTGTTCCACAGCGAAGTGCTGGACACCTGGGTGATCGCGGACGGCGCCCTCGCCCGGTCCGTCCTGACCGACGCCCGCTTCGGAGCGCTGACCCGCGCGGGAGGACGGCACCGCGCGGAACTTCTCCCGCCGGCAGGCCCCGAGACCGGTCCGGCCCGCGCACGGGAGCACGGCGGCGTGCCGGCCGGCGCCGAGCCGGCGGTGTCGGCGCAGGACGAGGTGGCCGTGGAGGCCCTCGCCGAGCAGGTGTCACGCACCCTCCTGGGCGGGCTCGGCGCCGGCTTCGACCTCGTCGCCGACTTCACGCGACGCCTGCCGGCACAGGTCCTGGCGGAATTCCTGGGGCTGCCCGCGGCCCGGCGCGGCCGGTTCGAGGAACTGCTGGCCGGCTGTGCCCGCAGCCTCGACAGCCGGCTGTGCCCGCAGACTCTCGACATCACACGGACCGGCCTGGGGGCAGCGGCCGAGCTTCGGGACCTGCTCGCGCGCCACCTCGGCGACGGCGGACCACGGTCCGCTCAGGCGGCTCTCGCTCTGGCAGTCGAGGTGGCCGCACCCGCCGGTGCGCTCATCTGCAACACGTTCGAGGCGCTGGGCAGCTCTCCCGGGCAATGGGACGCCCTCTGCCAGAACCCGGACAAGGCCGACGCCGTCATGGCGGAGACCTGGTGGCGGCAGCCGCCGGTGCGGGTGGAAAGCCGGATCGCGCAGCAGGACGTCGAACTGGCCGGAGTACCGATCCCCGCAGACGGGCATGTGGCGATCCTCGTCGCCGCCGCCCAGCGCGACCCGGCGGTCACCCCAGCCCCGACGGAGAACGGCACCGGCGTCCCCCTGGGGCTCCTCGGCGAGGCGCACTCCACCTCTGCCGCCCGGACGGTCCGCGCCCTCTCCCGCGGTGCGCTGCGGGTGCTCGCGCAGGAGGCGCCGGACCTGCGGCCGAGCGGGACAGCGGTGCGTCTCAGGCGGGCACCCGTCACGCTCGGCCACGCCCGCCTCCCCGTCGCCCGGACGGGTTCCGGGGCACTGACCCACCCGGGTGCGGCATGAGCACCCGCGACGAACACCGACTGCCGAACGGGGAGACGAGCCGATGCGCGTCCTGATGACGTCGATCGCCCACAACACGCACTACTACCATCTGGTGCCGCTGGCCTGGGCCCTGAAAGCCGCGGGCCACGAGGTGCGAGTGGCCAGCCAGCCCCGCATCACCGACATCATCACCGGGTCCGGCCTCACCGCCGTACCGGTCGGTGACGACAAAGACATGATGGAGCTGTTCGCCGAGATCGGCGGAGACATCACTCCGTACCAGGAGGGACTGGACTTCGCCGAGGAGCGGCCCGAGGCGCGGTCCTGGGAGCATCTGCTCGGCCAGCAGACCGTTCTGACCTCGCTGTGCTTCGCGCCGCTCAACGGCGACTCCACGATGGACGACATCGTCGCGCTGGCCCGCTCCTGGCAGCCGGACCTGGTGATCTGGGAAACCTTCACCTACGCGGGAGCGGTCGCCGCTCATGCCGTGGGCGCGGCGCACGCCCGCATCCTGTGGGGCCCCGATGTCATCGGTCAGGCCCGGGAACGGTTCCTGGAGGCCAAGGCAGAGCAGGCTCCCGAGCACCGGGAGGACCCGATGGCCGAGTGGCTCGGCTGGACCCTGGAGAGGCTGGGCCTCCCGGCGGCCGGAGACGGGCTGGAGGAGTTGCTGAACGGCCAGTGGGTCATCGACCCAGGCCCCAAGAGTGTGCGGCTCGACCTTCGCGAGCCGATCCTGCCCATGCGCTTCGTTCCCTACAACGGCCCTGCCGTCGTACCCGACTGGCTGTCCGAGCAGCCGAAGCGACCGCGCGTCTGCCTCACCCAGGGAGTGTCGGGGCGCGAGACCCACGGCAAGGACATCGTCCGCTTCCAGGACCTGCTCACGGCGCTGGGCGACCTCGACATCGAGATCGTCGCCACGCTGGACAGCACCCAGCGGGAGAACCTGACGGAAGTCCCCGACAACGTCCGGATCGTCGACTTCATCTCGATGGACGTGCTGCTGCCGAGCTGCGCCGCGATCGTCTACCACGGTGGCGCCGGCACCTCGGCGACAGCCCTCCTGCACGGCGTTCCACAGATCGTCATCGGCGCGCACTGGGACGTGCCGGTCAGGGCCCGGCAACTCGACGACCTGGGCGCCGGCATCTTCATCCGGCCCGAGGACCTGGACGCGGCCACACTGCGCGCGGCGGTTCGGCGAGTGCTCACCGAGCCTTCCCTCCAGCAGACCGCGGACCGGCTGCGGGCCGAGATGCGGTCCAACCCCACCCCCGCGGAGACCGTACCGGTGTTGGAGCGGCTCACCCAGAGCCACCGGCAGTCCCGCTGACCACCCGGCCGGTGCACGGTGCGGGACCGTGTGCCGGGGCACCACCGTCGCCGGCGGTCGTCGGACCGCCGTCCGGTCGTCTCCCGTAACCAACGGATGGAGCAGAACAGCACATGGAGTTCGAAGGTCAGGTCGCGCTCGTGACGGGGGCCGGCAAGGGCATCGGCCGTGCGACGGTCGTCCGGCTGGCGGAAGCCGGATGCGACATCGCGCTCAACTACCACAGCTCGAAGTCACAGGCCGAGGAAGCCGCCGAGCGCATCGCCGCACTGGGCCGCAAGGTCGAACTGTTCCCGGGTGACATCTCCCGCCCCGAGACCGCACGGCAGCTGGTGGCCGCGGTGCACCAGAAGTTCGACCGGATCGACATTCTGGTGAACAACGCGGGCATGGCGCGGGACAAGCTCCTGCTGACCATGGAGGCGGACGACATCCACCAGGTCATCGCCACCAACCTCGTCGGCCCGATGTTCCTCACCCAGGCCGTCGCACTCACCATGCTGCGTCAGCGTTCCGGACGCATCGTCAACATCACCTCCGCGGCCGCGAGCAAGCCCGGAAAAGGCCAGTCCAACTACGTCGCGTCCAAGGGCGGCCTGGAGGCGTTCACCAAGGCCATGGCGGTGGAACTCGGATCCCGTGGAATCCTCGTCAACGCGGTCGCTCCCGGCATCGTCAAGACCGATCTGACCGAGGCTCTCCGCGACGGGGCGCAGCCGGAACTCCTGGCCCGGCAGGTGATCGGGTCCTTCGCCGAGCCTGAGGCGGTGGCGGAGGCAGTGGCCTACCTGGCGAGCCCTCGCAACACGCACACGACGGGCACGGTCCTCACCGTCGACGGCGGCCTCAAGATGGTGTGAGCGCCACCGGACATAGGACCGCCGCCCTGGCGACGGCCAGGGCGGCAGGGGCGGGAGAGCGCGCAGCGCAGGCGAGAGTGGGCGGTGAACACCCCGACTCCACGTCCTGCCGGGCGCATCAGCATGCGGGCCAGGGCCTGGCTTTGTCGAGGCCCTTGTGTATGCGCGTGATCAATGTCTTCTCCTCCGACAGCCGTAAGCTGACGGTGGAGGGGACGTCCGCCACTTCTGGGAGCAGTGTCTCGGCAAGTGCTCGGGTGCCCGAGACCAAAATGACGAAGTCGGCCGCGTACGGGGCCAGCCGGGACGAGAGAGCCACATTGCTCAGCAAGGGCCTAAGAATCCCGCCCTCAGGGCCGAGTGCGAGAGTGGGGCCCGGGCCGCCATCGCGCCGACGACAACTGCTTTGCGCACTCAAAGGACCCCAACGGCAAGACCACGGGGCACACTACCGAGTTCCCGGAGCTGGACGAGGACACCTGGCTCCCCAGTCTCTTCGACGCCAGCGAGCCGGCGACCTCCGACCCGTGGGGACGGCGAACGCGATAGACGAGTTCGTGACCAGGGTCATGTGCGTCTGGGAAGTGGCGATCGGCCGGTAGGTCTGCTATGAAGCCGTCGGGTCCGCCTCCGGGCGGGCCGCGACGCCTTGTGTCCCCAGGTCGACGAGCCGTTCCACCAGCGAGTCGTCGAGGGGGCCGAGGCTGAACAGCAGATGCAGATACACCGGGGCGTAGAAGAGCTGAGCGGCACGGCCCGGATCGATGTCCGACCGGAATACACCCTCGTCGATGCCTCGCTGCACGAGTTTCTCGACGGCCGCGTACCGGTCGTTCCAGAACCGGGAACGGAAGTCGTTCAGGGCCGCTGGACCGTACTGGCACTCGGCGATGATCTGGGAGATCAACTTGCCCTGGGCGCCCGCGTAACGGGCGATCAGCAGCTTCAGATGCGCCAGGAGAGCAGCGCGGACCGGCAGCTCTTCAGGGATGCGGACATGCTCCAGGTGGTTCTCCATGAAGGCGTCAATCACCACCGCCACCGATGAAGGGAGCCGTTCCCCGAGAGCGGAGCAGTCCGACCTCCTGCTGAACCTCCGCCGGAGCAGCTGCGACACGTCCACCATGTGCCCCGCCGGCAACCAGCGCGGTAAGCCGTTCCGGGTGCCCCGCCAGCAGGTTGAGGCCGATGATGCCGCCCATCGACGCACCCCAGAAGGCCACCCGGGAGATATCGAGTGCGTCGAGTACGGCCACGACTTCACCCACCTGACGGTCGATCCGGTAACTGTCCACATCGTGGGGTGCATCGCTCCCACCGTGGCCACGGGCATCGACGAGAACCAGGCGATGGCACCCGGCAAGTGCGTCGACATAGCCAGCCGACCGCCACGTCGTGCGGTCCCCGAAGAAACCGTGCAGCAGCACCAACGGCGGCCCGCTGCCCACAACCTCGAAGGCGATCCGAACTCCGTCGCCGCTGGTGACCCGCACCGTCAGTCGCTCTGGGACGGGACGTGCGTGGCCTGGTGGTAGTACATGCGCCAACCCGCCGCCTCGCCCAACCTCCGCCACAGCGAGCTCCGGCGCGCCCGCCGTCCCTCGATCGTGGTCTCGTACGTCAGGTGCACCACACCAGGAGCCAACACGACACCCGTCATACCTGAAGGCACGTACCGAGGACCCTCCTCCGAGTTGCCGGGCATCTCCGGCAACTCGGCCAGCATCTCCTCGTACGACCACCGCCGGCCCGAGGCGCCGATCTCTACGAACTCCGGGTCCAACAGCTGCCTGGCCTCCGCCCGCGACGTTCGCACGGTGGGATCCATGAGCCGCAGCTCCCCCCTGATTGCCTCTTCGACCTCATTCGCTTCAGCACGCACCGCTGCATCATCGCCCCACCCACCGGGCTCACCGCAACCACGTAACCCAATGCTCAGTGCCGAGCGGACGATCTGGCCGCGCTGGCCAACTTCCTTGCGGCAGATGCCGTCGGGCGGTCTCAGCTCAGCACTCAGTATTGGAAGGCTCCTACCAACACAAAGATCATTTCGTTAGGAGTTCTTAGCCTCGGTGCCTGATTACCCCCGTGGGGTGTGTCGTAGCGTCGGCAGTCCCAGCAGCACTGGGCCGCCAGGTACCGCCGCGTCGATCTGGTCGATCTTGGCAGCGCTGGGCGAGGTCGGGACGTAGAGGGAGCAGCGGGCGCAGGCGTGCTCGTGGATGCAAGCGGTGCCGTAGGCGCGGGCGCACCCCGTCTGGCCATCGTCGCCCCGTTCAAGCCCGCCCACGTCCTGCTCCAGGCCAAGGACGACAAACCGGCAAGCGCCTCCCCGGGCGCCACCGTCAACATCGGCTGCGGCGGTACGAACCTGCTCACCCTCACCACCGGACCCAAGGGGACGGCCACCGGTGACTTGCCGGTGAGCAACCGGAAGCCGAGTTCTGGATCAAGGAGATCAAGGCTCCCGCCGGATACGACCTCTACACGCGCACCAAGACCTTCACCGCAGGCCCAGGCGCCCCGGTCACCGTAACCCTCACCAACTCGAAAGCCTCGTTCTTGCCGAATCCCACACCGACCAAGATGCCCACCCACACCCCGTCCACACCGGAGGGCAAGCCCGACCAGCGGAACCCCCGGCGGATCCCGGCCCAGCCCGGTCACCTCTAAGTGCTCAATTCAAGCGGGAACCGGTGCTCCGCCGGCGACGCGTACGGGGGGGCATGTGCGGGTCAGCAGGATCTTGCGCGCACTCCGCCGAGGTGCGGGTGCGGCGTCTTGTGCTTTCCGTCCGCGTCGAGGATCCGTACGTGGCGCTGTCACCGGGTGGGGACAGCTCGCCCGCGTCAGTCACCCGGGCGTGGTGTGTACGCGAGGTGAGCGGATGGTCGGCCGTCGAGCGACGGCCCGGGACAGGCGGTCACGTGCGAAAGGGGCCTGGCGGCGATGGGCTCCACCGGAGCCGTCGCCGAATTGCGGATCCCACGCCGGTGTCAACTGGACGGCCGGGAAGGGCTTCGCGGCGCGGAGGGGTCAATTCCGCGCCTGTCGCCCTGCTACTGGGTGAGCTTGCATGCCGTACTCTAATGCAAGAAGTACTGCACTAAGAAGCCAGGGGCGGCATTCGACCGTCGGCCGTTCACCGTGGCGCGAAGGAATCCATGACCGAGAAGTCCGTGCAGCGTCGCCCCGGCGGGCGCACTGCCCGCAACCGTGAGAACGTCCTCCGCGCCACCGCGGAGGTGCTGCTCCACGAGGGCTACGAGCACCTCACGATTGCCCGTGTGGCCGCCGCGGCCCAGGTCGCGGAGACCACTGTCTACCGCCGCTGGCCGAGCAAGGCGCACCTGGCTGCCGACGCGTTGTCCGAGCTTGCGAGGACCGGGAACCCGATACCGGATACCGGCACGCTCGAAGGGGACCTGCGGGCATTGCTCGGCCAGGTCGTCGCGCTTGTCGAACGGCCCGAGGTCCGGCGGGTGATCCTCACCATCGTGTCCCTCGCGGCGGACGACGACGAAGTGGTGGCGGCCAAGGGCACCTTTTGGGAGGCGCGGTTCGCCGGCGCCGCCGCGATCGTGGCCCGTGCTGTCGAGCGCGGTGAACTCGCCCCGGACACCGACCCGTACGAGCTGATCGAGGATCTTGCCGCACCCGCGTACTTCCGGCTCCTCGTCACGGGCCGGCCGCTCGACGACCGCCTCGTCGACCGCTCCGTCGAGCTCGCGCTGAGCCGTCAGGGCATCCGGGCCGCATCGATGCCCGGCCGTGCCGCGTCGCCGACGGCCGACGACTGAGACGGCACGGCAACGCACCACCATCGAAGCTCGCCTCACAGGAACGGAGCAACACCATGAGCAGTGCATCGCCCACCATGCACGCGATCATCGGCGGCCGCCGATTCAGCCGCGACCAGGTGCTGGCGTGGGAGGCCGAACGCCTGCCCGCGGCGGCCTCGAAGATCGGCCTCCCAGTGCCGTCCGGGGACCTCGCCCGGCAGCGCGCGGAGTTCGCAGACGGCAAGCTCGCCCTGGGAGCCGACGAGATCAAACGCCGCCTGCGTCGCGACCTTCGCGTCGGCGACGTCGTAGCGAACACCACCGCCCGGATCTCCCGCGGCGGGCGTGCCACATCCGTGTGCGAGCTCCAGGTGACTGGAGGCAGCGCGGCCGGGCTCGTCCAGTGGTTCGAGGACGCCTCCCGGGACGACTACATCCGCTCCATGACTGCGGCGCACCCCGACCACTTCCTCATCCAGGCCCTGCCCGACGGGCGGCAGGAAGTGATTGAGACCACCGGTGGCAGCCCCCTGCCCACCCGATTCCTCATCGACTACACCGACCTCTCCACGCTCACCACGCACTCCGACCCCACTACCGATGCCGAGACGGCGGGCGTCGCCATCAGCGGAAAGGGCCTGCACATCGGCGGCGTGCGCCACGAGTTCCGGGACGTATCAGGAGGCTTCCACGCCCACCTGTGCGTCGAGTTTCCCCGTACGACCCTCCCGCGCATCCTCTCCGAACACCGCCGGCACCTGGCCATCGAATTCTCCAACTGGGTGGAGTTCGCCTTCAGCGCTGGGCGCTGACTCCCCGTCAGGCCGTGAGCGGCTGTTCGGACCAGATGCACTTGCCCTCGGGCAGGAAGCGCGTGCCCCAGCGCCGGGACACGGCCGCCACGAGCTGCAGACCTCGTCCGCCCTCGTCGGTGGAGGCCGCACGTCGGATGCGCGGGGTGGTGGGACTGCTGTCGTACACCTCGCAGATCAGGGAGGTTCCGCGCAGCATACGCAGCCTGACGGGGCCGCTCGCATACCGGATCACGTTGCCGACCAGCTCGCTGACCACGAGCTCCGTGGTCATCTCCAGATCGGTCAGCCCCCACAGGCCCAGTTGCTCCCGGACGTGCCGCCGTGCCTCTCCAGCGGCCCGGGGATCGTCGGGAAGGGCGAAGGAGACGACGTCACCTTCGGGGATGCCGCGGGTGTGGACGACGAGCAGGACCGCGTCGTCGTCGGTGCGCTCACGATCGGGCAGCAGGTCCGACACGACGGCGTCGCACAGCTGGTCCAGAGCGGGTCCGAGCTCGCCTTCCCGGCGCGCGTCGGAGGGAAGAGCCTGGGCCACGGCGCGGGACGCGGACCGCTCCAGCTGGTTCAGGCCCTCGTCGATGTCTCTTGTGGCGGATTCGACGAGGCCGTCCGTGCAGAACACGAGCAGGCTGCCGTCGGGCAGATGCAGTTCGTGAGTGGCGAACGGCGGTTCGGCCGCACCCAGTGGTGGGTCGACGGTCGCCTCGGGGCGCACGACGGTGCCGTCGGGGTGGAGGACGATCGGCGGGGGGTGCCCGGCCGATGAAAAGGTACAGATTCGTGTGACGGGGTCGTACTCGGCGTAAAGACAGGTGGCGTACGAGTCGTCGCCGAGGCCGCGGACGAGGTCGCCGAGGTGAGCGAAGAGCTCGTCCGGCGGGATATCGAGATCGGCGAGGGTGCGGACCGCGGTGCGCAGACGGGCCATGGTGACCGCTTCGGTGACGCCGTGTCCCATGACGTCGCCGACGACCAGAGCCACCCGGTCGCTGGACAAGTGGATGATGTCGTACCAGTCACCGCCCACCTCGTCGCTCTGCCCAGCGGGGAGGTAGCGGACGCCGGCCGAGATGGAGGGCAGGGTGGGCAGCGCACGGGGCAGAAGACCGCGCTGGAGTTCCTGGGCGCGGGCGTGTTCCGCATCGTAGAGACGGGCCCGCTCCAGTGCTTGTGCGACCAGGCCGCTGAGAGCGGTCAGCAGCGTGCGCTGCTCGTCGTTGAAAGAGCGCTCCCTGGCGAACGAGATAACGCAGCATCCGATGGCGCGGCCGGAGGCGATGAGGGGCAGCACCGCCCAGGCTCGCTTGGCCGATGCGGCCACGAGGCTGTCCAGTGGAGGGAAGAGCCGGAGGAATTCGGCTGGCGACTCTGCGAATGCGGGCGTCCGCGTGCGCAGGACGGTAGTCGCCGCGGTGTGGGTGGTGAGGGGGACCCCCTCGATCTCGGCCAGGAAGTCATGCGAGTAGCCGGTAGAGCCAAGGATGTGCAAACGGTTGCGGTCGATGACCTCGACCAGCATCCCGTCGGCGCCGAACGGCGGCAGGACATGTTCCTGTACCGCGCGCACCACGTCCAGGGAGGTGACGGCTTCCGCGAGCGCCACGGTGAGTTCGCCCATCCGGAGTTCGGCGTCCTCCCCACCCCCGGCGCCGACGGCCGCTCGGGACCACGGGTCGGTCGCGTTACCGGGGTGCGGGGCCTTTTGGGCGGCCCAGGCGGCCACCGCAGCGAGGAACGACCACTGTTCCGGGTCCGGTGAGCCGTTCCCGGTTGTGAGCACCGACAGCGCGCCGATCGGTCCGTCGGGGCCTGGTAGGGGGACCGAGGCCGTGCCAGTGGCGCCGGTTCCCATGGAGTCGGGGGACCAGACGACTGAGCCTGAACGAGTGGCGCGGGCGGGTGGCACCTCCTCGTCGCCCCGTAGCGTCGCCCAGGCCGTGGTGAGGCCAGGCCCCAGGCCGCCGGCCGCGGTCAGACGCAGCTCGCCGTGAACGACATCGCACAAGTGGACGAGTCCGCCCAGGCCGCCCAGGCCCGCCATCGCCTGCTGAGCGGCGAGCGCCAGTGGCGCTGGTCCTGCGGATCCGTCGGCCTCCAGTAGGCGCAGCCGTGCGGCTCGCGAAGTGGCGACGTCACTTGCCGGGTGGCTGTTCGCCGTGGCCATCTCACCTCCTGCCGGGCAACGCGGCTCTCCCAGAATAGCTCCGAACGGCCCGGCGGACCTGGGTAAACGTTCCTTTATGGGGCAGGGGGTGGCGGAGTCAGGGCGGAGGCCCTGCGGTGGTTCCGCAGGGCCTGACACGGTGCTGCGACGGTGTCCTGCCGCCCGTACGGCGTACCGGAGAGGCGGTCAGGCGCTCGGCCGGACCGTTGCCCTGGCCTCGGGCTCGAGGGCTGGCCCCGCAGCGTGGTCACCGGTGCGCGGCAGCAGCAGTGCCACCACGGCACCCAGAGCGAAGAATCCGGCGCAGACCATCAGGCCGCCGCTGAAGCCGATCGAGCCCGCAAGGCCCGCCAGCGCGAAGGGAGCGAACGCGGACACGCCACGACCGACGTTGAAGCAGAACCCCGCTCCGGTGGCGCGGGCCCGGGTCGGAAACAGTTCGCCGAGGTAGGAGCCGAAGACTGCGAAGAACGCCGTGAAGGCGCCGAACAGCGGGCCGAGCCACAGCAGGGTCGTGTCGTGGGTGGTGAGGGCATAGACGGGCAGGGTCGCGACCGTGCCGATGAGAGTGAGGACGATGGTCGCACGTCGGCCGATCCGGTCCGCGAGCACGCCGAAGACGTTGTAGCCGATGAAGATGCCGACGTTCAGTACCGTCACGAACCAGGTCATGGACTCCGCCGGCAGACCGCGCTCGGTGGTGAGGTAGGTCGGCAGCCAGGTCATCGCCCCCCAGTAGCCGGTGAGGACCAGCGCCGCCATGAGAGTGCCGAGCAGTGTCGTGCGGCGCAGCGGTCCTCTCAGCACGTCGCCCGCCGAGACGGACTCGGTGGCCTGATCAGCCTTCTCCGCCGCCCAGTCGGCGGATTCCCGGAACCAGACCAGGACGATCGCGACGGGGACGATCACGGCGGCGCCGGCGACGAGGAACAGCAGCCGCCAGTCCGGCAGGAGCATCTTCGAGAGGACAGCCGCGATGATGCCGCCTGCCGGAAACGCACTGATCACGAAGGCCGCGGCGCGGCCGCGGCTCTTGACGGGCCATGTCTCGACGACGTAGGCCGACACGACGCTCCACACGGAGCCGAGACCTATGCCGGCGAGGAATCGCAGGATCAGGAAGACGGTGAAGTTCGGCACGACGGCGAGGGCGGCCGTGAACGCGCCGAACGTGACGAGGGAGCCGACCAGCGCTTTCTTGCGGCCGAAGTTGTCCGCCACATAACCGCCGAGAACGCTGCTGACTCCGATGCCCAGCAGGGTGGCGGTGGCGAGGAGTCCTCCCTGGGTGGCGGTCAGGTTCATGTCCTGCCGGATCTCCGGGAGCGTCAGGGACAGGAGGACGATCTCCAGGGCATCGAACAAATAGGCGAGGAAACACCCGCCGAGCACCATCCAACGAGTACGTCGCATGCTTGCACCTCCGGGTCGGGCTGCCGGCGCATCCGGGCAGCACTGATCTGCGTGTCGCGTGAGAGTGAGAAGTCCCTGCCGGGACGCGTCGGGGGCCGGGACCCGGCAACACCCGTTCCTGGCGCGCTCGAAGTCGGTGGGCGCGCGGTGCAGCAATCGATCGGAAGCCCTCGGGGCTCGCGGTCAGGCCCTCTGTTCGGGCCGCCTGGTCGTCAGACCGGCCATCGGCACACGATTGTGACGCTGAGGACGCTCCGCTTGACTCAGCCGTCTACGCGCAGCGGAGCGTCCTCGACACTTCGGTTACGGCTCGAGAGACCCCAGCCGATCAGTGGTCCTCGTCGGGGACGAGAACAAGATCGAACTTCATGCTCGTCCACGGCCCCTGCTGGTGCGCTCCGTCAGGGGCCGGGCCGGCTGCGTGGTGCTCGGCCTCGACGACAAGGCTGTCCTTCACTCCGAACACGGCGTCGTCACCGAGGTGAGGATCTCCGGCCACGAAAATGTGGGTGATCAGGGTCCGGTGGCCCGGCGCGACGACCTTGAAGTGGAGGTGCGCCGGGCGCATGGGCCCACGACCCGCGGCCTTGAGGAGATCACCGACGGGGCCGTCATGCGGGATCGGGTACGGCGTCGGCAGGACCGTCCAGAACCGGTACGAGCCGTCCGCGGCCACCCGCAGCCAGCCACGGCCCGCGGAGTGGTCGGCGCCGTACTGCACGTCGTAGAAGCCGTCGTCGTCGGCTCCCCAGACGTGCAGCAGTGCACCGCCGAGCGGGCTGCCGTCCACGGACCGCAACTGACCCGAGACGTAGCACGGCGTGCCCACCGCTCCGCGCGCGATGTCACCCCCGAGCGGGACCTCCGGAGCGTCGTCGACGTAGAACGGCCCGAACACGGTCGCCTCCGTCGCCCCGGGCGCCTTCGGCTCGTTGATCGCGACCGTGAGCATGGACAGACCCAGGACGTCGGACAGGAGAATGAACTCCTGGCGACGGTCGTCGGTGATGTGCCCCGCGCGGGTAAGGAACTCGATCGCCTGCTTCCACTCCGGCTCGCTGAGCCTGACCTCCCGCGCGAAGGCGTGCAGGTGCCGGACCAGGCTCTGCATGACCTCTCGGAGCCGCGGATCCGCCGCTTTGTCGAAGCTGGCGAGAACCTCGTCGGTCACGGCCTGTTCCCGCGCGGCGACCGCAGTGTGCTCGGTGCTCATGCGTCCTCCCCGGTGGGAGCCGTCCCGGCCCACGCGGCTTGCAGCAGCGTTCTCAGGTCACCGGCTGTGACAGGGCTCGGGTTGTCGGCGGGCGCGAGCGCGAGGATGTCGTCGAGGACGGTGTCCACGTCGCTCCTGGCCAGTCCGAGCTCGCGCAGACCGGCGGGGATGCCGAGCTTGTGGCCGAGCTCGTGAAGCCCCTGGACGGCGTCGTCCTTGCCGAGCGCGGCCGCGATGCGGGTGGCGGCCCGGGGTGCGTTCGGGGCGTTGAAGGCCAGGACGTAAGGCAGCACGATCGCGTGGGTCTCGGCGTGAGGCAGGTCGAAAGCCCCGCCTAGGACGTGGCAGATCTTGTGATGCAGCCCGGACCCGGCGACGGCGAACGCCGATCCGGCGAGGTAGGCGCCGAGCAGCAGATCGGCGCGCGCTCCGCCGTCCTCCGGATCTGTGGTGACGGCCGGCAGCCCCGCCGCGAGGTGGCGGATGCCGTCCTCGGCGACGGCGCTCGACACAGGGTTGCGCCGAGGCGCCCAGAAAGCCTCGACGCAGTGAGCCATGGCGTTGAGGCCGCTGGCCACCGACAGCGCGGCCGGCAGGGTCAGGGTGAGGTCGGGGTCGTACACAACGGTGCGCGGGAGCACCTTCGGGTCCGTGCCGGTGGTCTTGCGGCTTCCCTGCGTCAGGCCCCACACCGGGGTGACCTCGGATCCCGCGTAGGTGGTGGGTACAGCCACGATCGGCAGTCCCGTGGTCAGCGCTACGGCCTTGGCCGTGCCCGTCGTCGACCCGCCGCCCACGCACAGCACCAGATCGGCATCGGCTGCCGCCTCACGGGCGCTCTCGGCGACCTCGACCGGGACGTGCGGGCGGATGCCGGAGAAGGTAGCCGTGACGCGGTCGGCGAACGGGACACACAGCTCGCGGGCGAGTGCGGTCTCGGACTCACCGGCGATCAGCAGGATTCGCTGCGCGCCGAACGCGTCGACCTCAGCGAGCAGCCGGGTGCTCGCGATCCCGCGGCCGAAGACAACGCGTGCGGGGAGGGCGTCATAGGTGAAGGTGGTCATCGGACTTCCTCCGGAAGGACGGTGGGCTGGTATCCCAGGAGCAGCCAGGTGCCGTTCTCGCGCACCCAGACGGCCATGCACCGGTTCGCCAGCGTCTTGCGCACCCCGCCCGCGGTGATGTCGGCGTGCATCTCGCCGATCACCACGGCGGCGTCCCCCTGCACGATGATCCGGTCCACAGGGTGGTCAATGCGGTGGTACACGTAGAAGCCCGACCGGAGCTTGTCCCGGTACGAGTCGAGCGAGTCCACCTGCGCGTTGGAGTGGGTGTACGCGAGGTCCGGATGGGCGAGATCGGCGAAGGCGTCGACGTCGCCCGCGATCACTGCGGTGTAGCGGGCGTCTTCGAGGGCGCGGATCGTCGCCTCGGCCTCGGTCGTGGAGGTGCTGTCGGCAGTCACGGAATCTTCTCTTTCCTTACTTTCTTTCACGCGCCGCGCGAACCGTTGCGCAGCCGCAGAGCGGTGAGGACCCGGGCCATGTCCTCCTGGCCGAGCCCGGTCTCCATCGCGTAGTCGAGGACGGCGAAGGCGGCTTCGGAGGCAGGCAGGCTGAGCCGGCGCGTCCGGGCCAGGTCGAGCGCCAGGCCGAGGTCCTTGCGGATCAGGGACACCGGGGCTGCCACGCCCGCGGTGTCCGGCGAGAGGAACGCCTCCTCCTTGTAGCCGACATACGGCGCGCCGGCCGCGCTGCTGCGCAGCACGCCGTAGAAGGTTGTGAGGTCGAGGCCGCCTGCCTCCGCGATGAGCAGCCCTTCGGCGACGCCCTGGCTCAGTGCGGCGAGCACGGCGTTGACGGCGAGTTTCGCCGCCGAGCCGGCGCCGACGGGCCCGCAGTGGAACTGTGCCGCCGTCATCGCGGCGAGGAAGGGGCGGACCCGCTCGAAGTGCTCCGGGCTACCGCCGACCATCGTGGTCAGCGTCGCGGTCTCAGCCATGGACACGCTCCCCGACACCGGGGCGTCGAGGACGTGCACCGTCGCGGTGTCGGCCAACTCCCGTACCAGTTCGGGTCCGACGGTGCCCATCACCACGTGCAGGTGGTCCGGTGCGGCGTTGGTCAGACCGTTCAGGACCAGGTCCCGGGTCGTCGCCCCGTCCGGCAGCATGCTGATTGTCAGCGGCGTCTTGGCGAGCTCGGCCGTCGACCTCACGAGCTCGACGCCTTCCGGGGCCTGGTCCAGGCCCGGATCATGGCCGAGGACCGTGTGTCCGGCCTGTGCCAAATGAGTGGCCATCGGGCGGCCCATCCGCCCGAGACCTGCGATTCCGATCAGCACGGAGTTTCTCCATTGCGTTGCATGTCGGGCACCGAACCTCCCGGTCGGTGATGAGGGGAGCGAGGTCGAGGTTCGAGCAGCGATGTCGGCCCTCTTGCACACCCGCGCTTGTGTTGCAGGTATCCCGCTCAGGTTGCGTGTTCGGGGACCTCCTGACCGGTCTGGCGGCGGCGATGGAGGTGCTGGTGCCGCAGGGCGCCGTAGGCAGCGCACACGACGAGGAGCAGCGGCATCCAGTTGACCCAGGCGGCATTGCTCTCGGTCACCCGCGAGTAGTGGCCGACGATCAAGGATCCGGCGGTCAGAAAGCCGAGCGTGGCGAGAACCGGCGCGATCCGTGTGGCGTGGAGCGACCCGGTGATCTTGCCGCGTACGGAGGCGGCGATCACGCTGATCCAACCGAGGGTCGCGATGACGGCGATGGCCGATCCCGTTGTGCGGCCGAGGCCATGGGCCACGTAGGCGGAGTAGGCGCCGGAGCCGACAACGTACCGGCCGAGCACGACGTAGCCGGCGGTGAAGAAGAGGAACACCAGCACGGTTAGCAGGATGACCAGCACGGTGGCCGGGCCGACGCCCAGCACGAGGCTCATCGAATGGTTGGACGACATCGTGGTGAGCGGTGATATCGCGGCGATAGCCATGATGGCCGCCCCGAACACGCCGATGGCGCCCTGCTTGAGTGCCTCCGCTCGCGGGGATCTGACGTCGGGCTCGCTCACGGTGCGGGCTGGTTGGCTGCTCGTCATCGCAAACTCCGTTGGTTGCAGGGGGAGAAGGGTGAGCGTGGCGGCAGAGAGAGGCACCGTTTCGTCGCGGCAAGGGGCGTACGGACAGCGCGACGTCTGCTACTCGAGCGCGAGGGGGTCCGGAAGCCGTCAGGTGGCCGAGGGCATCAGCGCTGCGCCGGGGCCGTCCCGTACACGTCGGCGATCCAGTCCGCGATGTAGCTGGTGGTGGGCGAAATGTTGTCCGCCGCGACGTGCTCGACGCCGCCGTCCTTCTCGGTCATGATCTTCAGTTCTCGCCGCGGGCTGTTGACCGCGGCGTCGTACTGCTTGCGCGCCATGTCGACGGGGATCTGGCGATCGTTCACCCCGTGCAGGACGAGGAACGGCACGCGGATGCGGTCGCTGACCTCCACCAGGCTCATCGTGTCAGCGAACTCCAGAAAGTCGTCCGCCGAGTCCTTGCCGAACACCCACAGCAGGTGTTCGACGAAGTGCGGAACCGACTTCTCGGCAGCGTGCGGGTTGTCCTGCTGCAGGCGCCGGCGCTGCAGTTCCGCCCAGTCGTAGATGGCTCCCCAGGCGACGCACAGGCTGAAGCGGGGCTCGAAGGCGGCCGCGCGGGGTGCGTAGTATCCGCCGAGGGACCAGGCTGCCACGCCGATGCGCGCCGGGTCGCAGTCGGCGCGGGTCTCGAGGTAGTCCACACAGGCTGTGCCGTAACGCTCGCTCTCCGCGAATCCGGTCATGCTCCGCAGGCGGAGGGATTCACCGGACCCCGGCTGGTCGATGATGAGGGTCGACACTCCGCGCCGGGCGAGCTCCTGGGCGATGCCGGTCCCGTAGACCATCTCCTTGGTCGAGTCGAGTCCGTTGAAGAAGACGATGAAGGGGCTCCTGCCGCCCGTCCGCGCCTTCACGAGCAGACCCGGCAACGAGCGATCACCCTGATCGTCCTTGTAGGGGACCTCGACGAACTCGCAGTTCTCCTCGCCCAGGGTGACCGCCTTGCGGAAGCAGTCCAGGCCCGACTTGTATGCCTGCGCGCGGGGGGCGTAGCCGTGCTTCTGCATGCGCTCGGCGGTCAGGAAGTACACCGCAGCGCGTCGGTACCGTGCGGCCGCCGAGTAACCGCGCCCCTCAGCCGCGTCGGCATCGGCGAGACCAGCCAGACGCTGAGCCACGCCGCACCACGACTCGAAGAACTGCTCCGTCGACGCTTCTTCGGGGTCGGCGGTGAGCAGGGGCCGACATGCCTCGTCCACCTCGTCGACGACGCCCCCCGTGCTCAGTGCCAGATTGAGGGACAGATTCCATACGTAGTTTCCGGGGAAGTACTCGAACATCCCGCGCGGCCTTTCTGTTGATGAACCATCGATCGCCGCATGCGGCGACTGGGAAGGTGCGCCGATTTCCACAAGCCATCCGGCCTGATCGGCAAGGAGGCACCGCTCGTCCGCCCGATCCGGGGCGTGGAGGAGACACGACGCCCACGGCGGGGCAGGCGGATCAGCCCATCAGCTGTGCGCTGTGGGCTCCACCAGGATCTTTCCGTCCACCGAGCCGTTCGCCAGGCGCGCCAGGCCGGAATCCACCAGCCTGTCGAGGGGGATCACCTCGTCGAGAAGGAGACTTCCCAGCGGTCCGGTGGCGAGGATCTCCAGGGCCGGCCGCAGGTCTTCGTCGCAGACGTGGGCGACCGTGGAGTCGATGGTGATCTCGCGGAGAGTTAGGGCGAACATGTCCACGGCCGGTTTCTCCTTGGGCAGGCCGACGGCAAGGACTCGCCCCCCGGTTGCGACCATCGCAAGGGCATTCTCGTACTGCCCCGGGGCTCCGCTGGCCTCGATCACGACATCGGCGCCCACACCGGCCGTCGCCTCCAGCACCATCGCGATGACGTCGTCGTGGGCGGAGAGGGTGCGCGTCGCGCCGAGTTTCAGCGCCCGTGCCAGTTTCGGGCCCGGCAGGTCGATGACCGTCACATCCGCCGCGTGCAGATGCTGCAGGCCGGCGAGGACGAACGTTCCGATCGCGCCGGCGCCGATCACCACGACGCGGTCCCTGTCACGCACGCCCGCACGACGGGCGGCGTGAAGTCCCACCGCCAGCGGCTGCGCCATGCCGGCGTGATCGAGGGACAACCCCTCGGGAACCACGTGCAGCGTGTGCGCGGGGACCGCGACATACTCGGCGAGACCGCCGTGGGCGTTGAGCCCCAGTGTGTAGTAGCGGCGGCAAACATTGGTCCGCCCCTGTGCGCAGCGGTCACAAGCGCCGCACCACACGCCGGCGCCCGAGGCGACGACGTCTCCCACGCGCAGGGTCACGTCTCCGCGGACGTCCACCACCTCACCCACGAACTCGTGGCCCGGGATCATGGGTCCCACATGGCCGCTCGCCGGGTGCCGTTCCGCGAGCGGAACCATCACCGGGCCCTTGGCCCACTCCGTGGCGTCGGTGCCGCAGATGCCGTTGCGTCGCACCGCGATCAGGGCCTCTCCGTCTCGCGGGGTGGGTACCGGCACATCCTCGATGCGGATGTCACGCACACCGTGGTACACCGCAGCACGCATCGTCCCAGCCATGATCAACTCCCAGTTCTGGGGCACCGGCGAAGCGTCGTCGGCGGTCCCCTCCGCGTCAGGCCTGCGGCTCTGGAAACGGCCGGCGGCCGATCTCCCGACGGGGCGGCTCGCGCACCTGAAGTAAATCTCTGTTTAGTCACACTGAACATGTGCGTCCATATTGAACATCGGTGGCGGTGGTGTCAACGGGTTGTTACGAAGAAATGCCGTTCTCTCGGCCTTCGCCAGGCACCCCGACTCCATCAGCTGTTCACTCACACCGAACGCGTGTAGCGTTCCGTAATGGCAGCGACCGGTGAGAGTGCCGGTCCCCGGGAGGAGGGGGCAGTCCATGGAGGAACGCATCGGGCCGGCTCTCCGCGAGGCGAGAAAGGCCCGTGGTATCACCCTGCGGGCCCTCGCCGCGGACACAGGAGTCTCGGCGAGCCTTCTGTCACAGGTGGAGAACGGCAAGTCCCAGCCTTCCGTGAGCACGCTCTACCTACTCGTCAGCAGACTGGGCATCTCGCTCGACGACCTGCTCGGCCTCGACGTGAGGGAAACGCCCGCCGAAGTTGCCCCCAGTGGCGCCGCCGGACCCACCGGTGTCAGCCGCCCGGGATTCACCCTCCAGCGGGCGGCTGACAGTCCCGTCCTGAACATGGACAGCGGCGTGCGCTGGGAACGCCTGGCCTCTTTCGACGACGGCATGGTGGAGGCCCTCCTCGTGACCTACCCGCCCGGCGCGAGCAGCTCGGCGGAGGGAGCCCTCATGCGGCACGGAGGCTTCGAGTTCGCCTATCTGATGGAGGGATCGTTGACGCTGACGCTGGAGTTCGACCGGTACGAACTCGGTGCCGGTGACTCGTTCTGCTTCGACTCCACGCGCCCGCACCTGTACGTCAACCACGGCCGCGCAACGGCCCGCGGCCTGTGGTATGTCATCGGCCCCCACACCGCCGAGCATGCCCGCGAACGACTCTCGGACCTCCTCTCCCAGATCGCCGCAGGCAGGGCTCCGAGCCCGCTCGACGCCGGCGACGCGATCCGGCGCCTCGGCATGAAGGGTTTCGTGTCCGGCGGCTGACCGCCGGGTCCAAGCATGGCCCGGCGGTCGTCGGACTCCGGACCGGGTTCAGGCCCGCGTCGTCAGCAGGGGGAGGTCGAGGCGGCCCGAGAGTTCGTCGACGCTGATGCCGAAGGTCTCCCGGACAGTGACGCCCTGCGGTGTGATGTCGAGGACGGCGAGGTCGCTGTAGACGCGGTCGACGCAGCCGAGCCCGGTCAGCGGGTAGGTGCACTGGGGCACCAGCTTGGGGGCCCCGGTCCTGGTGAACAGCGTCATCATCACGTAGACCTTCTTGGCCCCGATCGCCAGGTCCATGGCGCCGCCGACCGCCGGAATGGCGTCCGGTGAGCCGGTGTGCCAGTTGGCGAGATCACCGGCGGCGGAGACCTGGAAGGCGCCCAGGACGCATAGGTCGAGGTGCCCTCCGCGCATCATGGCGAAGGAGTCGGCGTGGTGGAAGTATGCGGCTCCCGGCCGTTCGGTCACGGGGATCTTGCCGGCGTTGGTGAGGTCGGGGTCGATCTGGTCGCCGTGGGCGGCGGGGCCCATGTGGAGCATGCCGTTCTCGGTGTGCAGCACGACTCCGGCATCCGCGGACAGGTGATCGGCGACGAGGGTCGGCTGGCCGATGCCGAGGTTGACGTACGAGCCGTGGGGAACGTCCCGGGCGATCAGGGCGGCGATCTCGTGCTTGCCCAGCGGTCGGCCGCCGGCATCCGCCCGGCTGATGTGCTCGTTCACGCGCTCGCCTCCTGTACCACGCGGTCGACGTAGATGCTCGGTGTCACCACGGTCTCGGGGTCGATGCCGCCGGTGTCGACGAGGTCGCGGACCTGTGCGATCACGGTGGTGGCGGCGGTGGCCATGACGGGGCCGAAATTGCGGGCGGTCTTGCGGTAGACGAGGTTGCCCATGCGGTCGGACCGGTACGCGCCGATCAGCGCGACGTCACCCCTGATCGGGTATTCCAGGACGTACGTCCTGCCGTCGATGACCCGGGTCTCCTTGCCCTCGGCGAGCAGGGTCCCCGCGCCGGTGGGGCAGAAGAAGGCGCCGATGCCGGCTCCGGCGGCCCGGATCCGCTCGGCGAGGTTGCCCTGCGGAACCACCTCGAGTTCGACCCTGCCCGCCCGGTAGAGCTCGTCGAAGACGTAGGAGTCGGTCTGCCGGGGGAAGGAACAGACGACCTTGCGGACCCGCTCCTTGGCCAGCAGCGCCGCCAGGCCGGTGTCGCCATTGCCGGCGTTGTTGGACACGACGGTCAGATCCTTGGCGCCCTGGCGGATGAGCGCGTCGATGAGCGCGACCGGCATGCCGGTCATACCGAAGCCGCCGACGAGCACGGTGGATCCGTCCTCGATGCCGGCGACCGCCTCGTCCGCGGTGTCACACAGCTGGACGGTCACCGGCTCGCTCCCGTCACGTTCTCCAGGACCACGGCGAGCGCCTGTCCGACCCCGATACAGATCGCGGCGACGCCCCACCGCCCGCCGGACCGCTCCAGCCGGTGGGCGAGGGTGCCGATCAGCCGGCCACCGGAGGCGCCCAGCGGGTGGCCGAGGGCGATCGCACCGCCCTTGGCGTTGACGATCACCGGGTCGATCCCCCAGGCGTCCACACAGGCCAGGGCCTGCACGGCGAACGCCTCGTTGAGCTCGACCGCCGAGACGTCGGACCACGTGATACCCGCGCTCTTCAGGGCCCGGTTCGCGGCCTCCACCGGCGCGAAACCGAAAGCCTGCGGGTCGAGCGCGAACACCCCGCGCCCGGCGACGCGGGCCAGCGGATCGATGCCGACGCGGGCCCTGGCCGCCTCAGAACCGAGGAGCACGGCGGAAGCGCCGTCACTCAGCGGCGAGGCGTTGCCCGCCGTGATCGCGCCGTCGAGCCGGAACGACGGCTTGAGCGCGGCGAGCTTGTCGACCGTGGATCCGGCCCTGATGCCCTCGTCCCGCTCCAGCGTCGTGCCCTTCCGATCCGCCACCACCGGCAGGACGATGTCGTCGTAGAAGCCGGCCGTCCACGCCTCGTCGGCGAGGGCATGGGACCGTACGGCGAATGCATCCTGCCGCTCCCGACCGATGTCGAACCGGTCGGCGAGCTGCTCGTTGGCCTCCCCCAGGGAGACGGTCCACTCCTTCGGCATCCGTTCGTTGACGAGACGCCAGCCGAGGGTGGTGGAGACGGCGGTCACGTCCCCGGCGGGGTGGGCCCGATCGGGCTTGGGCAGCACCCAGGGGGCCCGGGTCATCGACTCCACGCCGCCAGTCAGAACGATGTCCGCGTCTCCGGTCTCGATGGCCCGGGAGGCGATGATCGCCGCGTCCAGGGAGGAACCGCACAGGCGGTTGACGGTCGTGGCGGGCACCGATGTGGGGAGCCCCGCCAGGAGCACGGCCATCCGTCCGACATTGCGGTTGTCCTCACCGGCGCCGTTGGCATTACCCCAGACCACGTCGTCGATCCCACCCGGGTCCAAGGCCGGCACCTTGGCCAGGATGCCGTTCACCGCTATGGCGGCCAGATCGTCCGGCCGCACACCGGACAGGGCTCCCGAGAACCGCCCGAAGGGCGTTCTCACCGCCGCGTACACATAACTCTCGGTCATTTCCTCACGGTAGGACCGGGCATTTCATTACGTCCAAGACCCAGTCCTTCTCCATTGATAAGCCAGACGCATAAAATAGTCGGATGGAGCTCCGACAAGCCCGCTACTTCCTCGTGCTCGCGGAGGAGTGTCACTTCGGACGCGCAGCCGAGCGTCTGCACGTCGCCCAGCCCGCGCTGTCCCAGCAGATCAAACAGCTGGAGCGCGAGCTGGGCATCCCGCTCTTCCACCGCTCCACCCGCCGCGTCGAACTCACCGAGGCGGGCCGGCACCTAACCGGTTACGCCCGCACCCTGGTCACCGAGGTCGAACGCGCCCGCGTCCATATGACGGAGCTCGCCACCGGCCGGGCGGGCCGCGTCTCCCTCGGCTTCATCGGCACCGCCACCTACGACGTCCTCCCGCGCGTCGCCCGCACCGTACGGGCCGAACAGCCCCACATCACCCTGGAACTGCGCGGCGAACTCCTCAGCCCGCAGCTTGTGGACGGCCTGCTCACCGGCGCCTACGACCTGGCGGTCCTCCGGCCCGGCGCCCACCCCGAGGGAGTGGTCGTCACCCCCCTGCGCACCGAGCCGCTGGTGGCCGTCCTCCCCGCGAACCACCCGCTGGCCGGTGAACCACACGTCTCCCTGAAAGCACTGGCCGGCGAACCCTTCGTCATCCACCCCGCACAGCCCCGATCCGCCATGCACGACCGAGTGCTCACGGCCTGCGCACGCGCCGGCTTCCAGCCGCCCTCCCTCGTCGAGGTCGGCGAGACAGCCACTCTCGTCGTCCTCGTGGCCGCCGGACACGGCGTGGCCCTGGTGCCCGAGTCGGTACAGAGCCTCCGGCTCGACGGCGTGACCTACGTGCCCTTGGCCGAGACCGAAGTCGTCGACCTCGTCCTGGGCCGGCGAGCCCACGGCAACATACCCGCTGTGGAGCAGGTCGCCGCGGTCATCGAGGCGTGCGTACGCCCCGAGGACACCGCAGGGTTCCCTCTACGATGACTGCGTGTGCCAGTCGGAAGGGGGCGGGATGTGACGGTACGGGTTCAAGCCCAGAAGCGGCCCCAACGACCGGGTGGTCGTGCGGCCCTGGTGGTCGCTGCGGTACGACGGGCGACCGAGGAACTGCTGGAGGAAGTGGGATACGAAGGACTGGTCCTCGCCGAGGTAGCGGCCCGCGCACAGGTGACCAAGACGACCGTCTACCGCCGCTGGCCGAACAAGGTGGATCTGGTTACCGACCTGTTCCTGGCCCGCACGGCGCAGCAGGATGTGGGCCGGGACACCGGAAGCGGGCGAGTGGTCGGTCAGCCGGACCCGGGTCGACAGCTCGCTCGGCACCACCCAGGGCTTCCTGGGCTGGTTCAACGGACGGATAGAGCAGAACGACGAACCCGCCATGCTCGTCGCCAACCCCGACCACTACCTCATCAGCAGCTCCCGGCCCGGTGCCCAGGAAGTGATTGAGGTGACCGGGGGCGCCATGCTGGCCGCCCAGTTCCTCATCGACTACACGGACACCGCCGGCGTCCCGATCGAGGAGGACCCCCTCTCCCCGGTTCGGACCTCCGGCTGGGCGCGAACCCTCGACGGCACCAAGATTGGCGCGGTCCGTCACCAGTTTCGCGATATCCCCAGCGGCGGATTCAGCGCAAAGCTCACTGTGGCGTTCCCGGCGACGCTGCCGCCGTGGATGTTCGCCGAGCACCAGTGGCACTTGGCATGCGAGTTTTCGAACTGGGTGACGGGCTACATCGCCTCTGCCCCGACCTGACCGCACGCCCATTCCTGCACCACGGTGCCCGCCTCCCCTTGGTACGCGAGGTCGACCTGCTTGGCCCGACGGAGCGTCATCCCCAAGCTGGCAGGCCAGCGGGTGAGTTGCATCTGCTGGCCGATCGAGCCGGGCGAAGCGCGCCTTGCCTGCATCACCTTCACGCGATGGATGCTCTTCGGGCTCACGGCCTCACAATTTGAGAACAGGCCCAGCCGCAGTTGCGCAGACGGCGTCGGCCTTCGATGAGTACATCGCCGTCTTTAGACCGTGTCCTACGTAGCGAGGCGGACGAATCGCTTGCAATAGCACAGGGCTGCGGTGAGTCCTTCCCTACGAGCTGGCCAAACCGGGCGAGCTGATCCACATCGACATCCGGTGATCGCTGCAGCTACATCCGCTCCGCCGTCGACGAGCAATCCCGACCGGCCTACAGGATCGGGCGGCTTGTGGGCAGTCAGGACAGAGATCGCCGTGCGGACTTGCCAGGCGAGTTCCAGGCGGCAGGCACAACCATGGCCCGTGACGTGCTCACGTCGATGGGCAGAAGAGCGTTCACCGTAAGCCTTGGTGCCTTGCCAAGTGATCACAGAAGACCGAGCCCGCCAGGTCGATCCCGTGGATTCGTCGCCAGCTCGCGGGTCGGCCGCCCCCAGCGGCGGGGCCGGTATTTCGGTCCCAAACTTCGCCGTCCGCGCCGCGTCGTAGGCGCCCTGCGTCAGCGGGGCCGCTCCCAGGACATGCCGTGCACGCCCGGCGCCCGTCTGCGGATCCACCACGTCGGTGGCAATGAGCTCTTCCAACTTGGTTCTGAAGGCGACCGGTTGGGGTGGCAACATGATGAAGCCCCTGGTAGATGGGTTTTCGACCAAGAGAACCGTCTTCACCAGAGGGCTTCACATGCTTGCCTATCCGTCGGGCGTCGAGGCGTCCAGTTCTGCCTTGCGTTGGCTCTCTCAGCAGTTGCGGTGGCATCGCCGCGAGATCGGCTCACGCTGGCGGCGTCTGAGTGCCGGCCGTCAAGCCCTGCTCACGCTGGCCCAGCTGCGGGTGGGCGCACCTATGCTCAGCTCGCAGTTGGGTTCGATGTTGGAACAACCACGGCTTACCGCTACGTCACCGAGGCCGTCGAGCTCCTGGCCACCCTCGCCCCAGCCTGGCCGACGCAAAGCGGACGGCGTCGGTGAAGGCGTATCCGATCCTGGACGGCACGCTCCTGCCGATCGACCGCATCGCAGCGGACCGCCCGTTCTACTCCGGCAAGCACAAGAAACACGGGATGAAGCGACTCCTTCGCAAACTGCGGTGTTCAACCACCCGGACCACCAAACTCGTCCAGGTCATCCTCACCCTGCAGCTGATCTGCTCAGAGTGAAGATGGAAAAGGCATCAGTGATGCGGCGGGTGCCGTCCCGTGCGGCCCGCATGACCTGCTCCACGGTGACTGCCTGGCGCCGGCGGTGCTCGTCGATCTGCAGGGTCTCGTGGATGCTCAACGCGAGGAGGTCGTCATTGAACTGGGGGAACTCCTCACCCAGGGCGAGTTCGACATGGGAGTGCTCACCCAGCACCTGGCGTGAGGCATCCAGTCCGGGAGCCTCGCCGGTGATGCGGCCGCGGCGGCGACTCGGGCCGATGAGGGACTTCAGAGTGCCGGCCCGGAGGCCGAGGATGGTTTCGAGGGCGTCCACGGCGCTCAGGGAGTGGGCCTGTTCGGGCTGGTTGCGTCCGCGCTGCCAGTAGCTCAGTGTGGCGAGGCTGATGCTGCTGCCCTGGGCTGCCAGCCGCTCGCGGACCCGGTCGAGGGAGAGTCCGCGCCGTTGGACCGCCTCACGAAAGGCAAGGGCGAAGGCTGCCTCAGTGTCGGGGGTGGCGGTACGCCCAGAGGGTGTGGGGGCCTGGCCGGCGGGTTCGGCGCGGTGTGGGCTTCTCATGGAGCCTCCGCGCCGCTGGTGCACGTTCTGGGGTGGCGTGTTCTGGGAATGCGCGCGTTCTGTGGTGGGGGCGTCCGACGGGCTGGGCGGGCCCGCCGTCCGCGGGCCCGCCCTCGCTCTTTCGACTCGGCGGTCAGTTGGTGTTGAGTGTCAGATCGTAGTACGACAGGGCGTCGTCGAGGGGCTGGAAGTACGAGGAGCCGCGGGAGTTGGTGCCCCAGCACTGCTGGCCGATGGGGCCGCCCGAGGTCATGCCCTGCGCCTGGTTGCCGGAGATGTAGGCGCCGCCGCTGTCGCCTCCCTCGGTGCACACCGAGGAGGTGGCCAGACCGGTCACCACGGTGTCCGGACCGCCGTGCTCGTCCTTGTAGGTGACGGAGACGTTGTAGGAGCCGACCGCGCCGCAGGTCCAGCCGGTGGTCTGGCCCGACTTGCACAGTGAGGCGCCGGGGGCGGCTCGCTTGCTGCCCTTGACGGCGATGTTCGCTCCGGTGCCCCAGGTGCCGACCTGGGTGGCGACGGAGTCGTCCGAGTCGACCAGGGCGACGCCCATGTCGACGCTCTGGGTGCCCAGGGCGTAGCGGCTGTGGGTGCCCTTGGCGAAGTGGGCGTTGTTGTAGTACAGGTCGGTGAGGTCGGCGACGCAGTGGCCCGCGCTTACGAGGTACTGACGACCAGAGGAGTCGTGGGCTCCGTAGCCGACGGAGCACAGCCAGCTGCCCTGGTTGTTGGTCCAGGTCATCCTGCTGCCCGGGTAGACCGTGGACTGGGTTTCGAGGCGCTGCCCGTCGCGGACGATCCGCACCGCGCTGCCGTGGGTGGCGGCCGCCTTGAGGAACGACTCCGCTGCGGCGGACGTACGGCCTGGGACGACGTGGACGGTCACGGTGTCGCTCGGCAGGTCCACCGACCACGAGGTGATGCCGTCCGGGGCGTTGCGGAGGGCCGTCGCGTCGAGCGACGCCTTGATTCGGTCCAGGGCGCGCTCGCCGCGCTGCGGGACGCGGGCCGTCAGGCCGTGCTGTCTGACCTGCGTGGCCGCGGCGGCGGAGGAGACGTTCACCGTCAGCTTGCCGTCGGCGGTGAAGTAGGCGCCGTCCGCCGCCACGCCCGAACGGTCGAGTTCGGCCAACTCGTCCTGTTGGGCGGCCTGGTGGTCGAGCCGGGCCACGGCGGTGTCCTCGCTGATGCCGAGGGAATCGGCGAGCGCCGCGACCATCGCCGGCTGGTAGCGGGGTGCGTCGTCGGTGGGGGCGGCCTGGGCAGAGGCCGTGACGGCGGTAGCCGACAGCAGTGTGCCGACCGCGGTGGTCACCAGGGATATCCGGGAAATGCGCACAACTTTCCTTTCTGCATGAGCATGTCATGTTCACTGACGGGATTTTGGGGTCTCCGAGGAAGGGAGCCAACCGTCGGCGATACGCGAAATACCGGTCCAGCGGCGTATGGGGGAAGTTTTCACCGCTGCGCTGAACTCTGGCCGAAGTGGGGGCCGTTGTTCAATTTCCACAGGGTTGGGGGTGGCTGTTGAATTCGTCGACGACGCGCCAAAAGCAAGTCGCTTACTTCGCTGGTCATCCGCGCCACTTTGCTTCGTTCGACGGCCGAGAGGAATTGGCGATCCGGTGAACCGAGCGCTGTTTCCTTTCGGTCGGTGCGGGCTCGTGGCGGCCAGGCCACTCGCACCCGTCATCCTGCTGCCGGTCCGTTCTTCGGCGCAGCGCGCGAAGGAGGGCCGACTGGGGAGAGGCACACGGAAGGCGGTGGAGCGAGTGCGCTCGCTGCCCTTCGTGCCGCGGCCCGATCACTGTGGGGTGGTGAGCGATCTGCCGACGAGAGAGAACCTACAAAGGCGCCCCCAAGACCGGCATCCGGATGCCTCCAGATACGGATCCCTATTTTGAACGCCCCCGGTTCACCGTTCCGTGAGGTCAACGGGGGACGGTTCGGAGTAACGCCTCGTCAACCGAACGGCGCGTACGGCCAGGGCCTCGTGCGGCAGGTCACGTGATGGCAGGCCCGCCGGCCGCGGGGCGGCGGCGAGGGCGGCGCCGGCCAAGACAGCCCGCCCCCGTGTCCGCCCGGTTCCGCACCACAGCACCGTCCCGCGCCCCTGCGGGAGGTTAATCAGGTATGGGTGACGCGCCGAGCACGGATATCCGCCCGGGTAGGCGGCGCATGGCGTCGCCAGCAGCAATCGGACGGCTGCGGTACCGCCCTGAGCGGAGTGCCATGCCGGCACGCGCCGGAGCCACCCCAGGACGCGAGAGGCGGCCCCATGACCCAGCGCCATTTCCGGGTCGTCGTGTCCATGATGAGCATCGCGCAGCCGGACAGACCGCCGGGGCATGCACGTCTTCCCCGGGAACGCTGACGACGGCCGGCAGGCCCTGCGCATGGCACGCGAGACATGCGAGGCGGCCCTCGCGGCACAGGCGGCCGGGTGTCCGCCGCCCGGCAGGCTTCCGAACGGCTGGGGAGCTCGCGGCGTACGTCCGGGGTGGACCATGGACTGGGCTGCAGCCACCGTCGACGTCTGGAACCAGGGCTTCTCCCCGTCGCGGTGATGTGCCGCCGCTTCCAGTCAGCCGCTCGTTACTCGTCCCTCTGCGCGTTTCGTCACCCGCTCCCTTCTCATCCCAGTGCGCGCCTCGTCGCCCCGCACATCTCCGTCCCGCCGCGCGCCTCGGCTGCCACGAGCACTTGTGAACGCCGGTGGAAGCCGCCGTTGCCCCGCATTCGCCTACCGTCCCGCCCTTGGCGGACACGCCTGAGCGAGGTCGTGCCGCGACAGCACCCCCATCTTGCGTATCGCGCGGGCGACATGCTGCTCCACAGTCCTGGGGGACAGATGCAGCGCCGCCGCGATCTCACGGTTCGTCAGCCCGTGGCCCGCCAGTTCCGCCACCTCCTCCTCTCTCGGAGAGAGCTGGCCCGCCAGCGCGGGGCGCCCCGGTCGGCGCGCTTGCGCGGGCTGGTGCGAGCGCAGCAGCGCACGGGCGCGCGCGGCGTCGTAGACCGCGCCGAGTTCGCCGTACTCGTGGACGCAACGCTGCAGCGAAGCGATGGCATCGAACCGGCCGGTGTCCTCCTCTGCGGCGTCAGGCGTCCGCTCCCCCATCGCGTCACCGGCCGCTGTAGGCATACCCATCGCTTCACCGGCCGCTGTAGGCATACCCATCGCTTCACCGGCCGCGTCGAGACGTTCCTCCCCCATCGCGAGGGAACAGCGCGCCGCTCCCTCGGTCGTCAGGGCCCAGGCATACGGGCGGGACAGTTGCCGGTAGGCGGCCGCGGCACCCCGATAGGCTCGCACCGCCTCCGTCAGACGCCCCTCGGCCTCCTCCAGACCGGCCCGGCTCCACACGACGGCCGCCTGCCCGGCCGGCGCGTCCCTCCCTTCCAGGCCCCGGGCGAACTCGGCGACCACGCTCCGGGCGGCCGCCATGTCGCCGGCTCGAGCCAGTGCCTCCACCGCCCAGGGAGCCAGTTCCGCCGCCCACACCCAGACGCCCTTGTCCGCCACGGCCGACCATGCGGCGCGGGCCTGGTCGGCCGCAGCCGACAGGTTCTCGCGGGCTAGGGCGAGGCGGATCAGAGCGCCCGAAGTGGCCACGGCCAGCGGCATCCGCGTGCGCTCCAGGGAAGGCGCGCCCAGGGCGGTCAGCCAGTGCACGGCCGATCCCCAGTCTCCCTGGGCGAAGGCCAGCAGGCCACGGACCATGTTGCCGTCGGCGGCCACAAGGGGCATGTCGGCCGTCGCCGCGACGAACTGCTCGCACCGCTCGGCCAGGCCGGACCACCGTCCGGTCCACCAGTCCAGCAGCAGGCTCGTGGCCTGTGCCGTCTGCTCTATGTACGGCACACTGCTGCGAGCCGACAGGTCGAGGCCGGCGGACAGCAGTTCCTGCCCCCACGGGTACGCCCCTCGCCAGACCGCGGCGTCCGCGGCGTTGCACAGTCCGCGTGCGGCGTGCTCCCTGCACCCGGCCAGCGGACTGTCGACGGGCAGGGCCGCCACCAGGTCCCGTGCCTCCGGGTCGCCGCACGCGACGGCCAGTGACGCGTGGTTGGCGGCGACGGCGGCCCGCGCGACTTCGTTGCCGCTGTCCTCCGCGATCCGGGCGGCCTTGCGCAGCCAGTTCCGGTGGCCCTCCAGCGTTCCGCTCGGCCACTCGGCCATGGCCAGGGCCGCCATCGCGCGCGAGGCGAGGGCGGGGCGCACGTCGCTCAGCTCCTCGGCTGCGGCCTCCAGTTCCCGCGCTCCGGCGGCGAAGTCCCCGACCTGGTTGCACAGCATCAGGCCCAGGTCGAGCCGGAGTTCGCCGCGGGCGTCCGCCGGCAGGTCGGCGTCGCGGACAAGCTGCGTCAGCGCGGCCACGGTCTGGTCCGAGCGGAGGCCGATGACAGCGCTGCGGGCCAGCAACGGTGCCAGCCGGGCCCTATCGCCCGGCGCGACCTCCGGTACAGCGAGCGCCTGCTCCAAAAGCCGGATCGCCTCCTGGTGGCGGCCGGACTCCGCAGCCGCGCGGGCTGCCTTCTCCAGCGCCCGCAGCCAGCTCTTCCGGCGGCCAGCGGCCCTGCGGTGCCCCGCGACTTCCACCCACACCACGGGCTGCCGCCGGGTGAGTACCTTCGCGGCCCGCTCGTGCAGTTCCTGACGGATCGGACCAGGAACGCGTTCGCGTACGGCCTTGGCGGCGAGTCGCACGGCGAATCCATAGCGTCCGTCCGCCGTCTCAGACAGCACGGCGGCGGCCAGGGCAGCCAATATTGCGTCACGGCCCCGGGCCTCACCCATGCCCGCTACGGTGAGCAGTTCGTCCCGGTCGGCCGGCTCGCCCAGTACCGCGGCCGCCCATGCGACGGGCCGGTCCGCGGCGGCCAGTCGGTCAAGACGGCTCAGTGTCAGTTCCGCGAGCCTGACCGGGACTCCGGCCGCGTCCACGTCTGAAGCCGTGCACTTGGAGCGCGTACCCGCGCGAAGTGCGCCGAGCAGGTCGACCACCACCTGCGGCACCCCGCCGGACTGTACGTACAGCCGCTCGGCAGCCTCGTACGTCGCACGGTCGCCCAGGACCTCCGCGGCCGCCCGGCGCACGCGCTCCGCGTCCCAGACGTGCAGGCGGTGGCGGTAGACCGATAGGCCTGAGGGATAGGAAACGGCCGGTGTTCCGAGGGGGAGGCCCGCGGTCTCCAGTTCTTCGGGCCGGTAGGCCAGGATGGCCGCCAGGCCGGGTCGCGGTCTCTCCGCGACACCGCGCAGCCACTCCTTCTCCTGCGGTGTCGCCCGATGTACGTCGTCCACCAGCAGAAGGACGGGCCCCGTGCCCGTGTCCGGCACTTCCTCGGCAACGCCGCATCGCCACAGTGCCCGATGGGCCTCGGCGGCCTCCGGCAGAGCGCTCAACTCGCCCAGAACGTGAGTTTTCCCCATGCCCGCGGCGCCTTCCATGAGAACGAGGGCCGAGCCGCTGCCCGTGAGGGCCAGAAGCAATGGAGCGAGCCAGGGAAACCGTTGTGCAGCAGCCATGCCATTGACCATCGCTTTCGATCTGCCAAAGACTTTTCTCCCAGGGCGAGAACCCTAGGCGAACGTTCTTGCTTCCAGCGCTCGGTGAACTGGGGGACCAAGATGAAAATTGCCGCCGGAGCAAAACACATGCTCCGGTGCCCCAGGACACGGCGAATAACGCGCGGACGAGAATGGGACCACCTCACCGACTCCATCGACCTCTACGCCAACGCCCGCGCCGTCTCGAACAGATGCAGGCCCATACGGCTGCCGAACGCGCCGCTCTTCTGCCGCCCACCTCACCGCTGCGCCAGCAGCCGTCGTCCCAGACACCCCGGTCGGGTGGCCTCCGGTCCGCTGATCCCCGCACACTAACCCGGCCCGACTCGGCTCGATCCCGCGACGGAGAGAATGCCTTCATGACTGATGGCGTTGCCGCGCCCGCACGGTGGGCACTCGTGGAAGAAGCAGAAATCGCAGCGCTCGCAGGGCGTTCGGCCGAGCCGAGCGCTTCACCGTCGAGGGCACCAAAGGAGTCGGCGACCGCTTCGAATGGTCGGAGGTAGCGAGGTGTAGCCGAGTGGGGAGTCGGCCGCGTGGGAGGCCGGTTGAGTTCGGGGCATCAGGCCCTTACCCGTTGCGGCGATGGCGCGCAGAGCGACATCATGCGCTCCGCCGCGCATCGGAAGGTTCCCTGACGGTGCGGCAGATGAGCGCCGCGTGCAGGATGGGAAGGTCGGTCGAGCGGGTGGCGTCGAGGCCGGTTAGTCCGGTGATCTTGCGGAGTCGGTAGAGCACCGTGTTGGGGTGGACGCTGAGGACTCCGGCCGTGGCGTGCCGGTCCAGGTCATGACGCAGGAAGGTTGTCAGGGTCAGCAGGAGGTCGGCGTGAGCATCCAATGGGTCGAGGAGGCGGGAGACGTGGGCGCGGGCGGGACCGGGCCGTGAGAGCTGGTACTCGAGGGCGAGGTCTTCCAGCCGGTACAGGCCCGGTGGGCGCTCGGACGCGGTGGCGATGTGGGCAAGTTCGGCGGCGATGGGACACATGCGGGCGACGTCGCTGGGCAGCGTCGGCACGGCTGTAGCAAGGATGGTGGCGCCTGCGGCGCGTTGCAGATGAGTCAGGAGCTGTGAGGTGTCGTCCCAGTGGGCCGGGGTGAGTTCGGAGGGGACGGTAGCACTGGGCAGAAGTACCAGGCCGCCCTCGGTGGTCAGTGAGGTGAGGGCCGTGCCGCGGGTGTGGAGAGCGAGTTCCGTGCGCAGACGCCTGAGCTTGCGCTGTGCCGCGGCGTTCGTGTCGATGTCGGGTGCGTGCTCGTCGGCGTGCGGCCCCACGGCCAGTGCGAGGACCAGGTAGCTGGGTGGGAGGGTGAGGCCCGCTTCTCTGGCTGCCGCCTTGTCGACGCGGCCTTCGAGCAGGGCAGTCAGCAGAAGCTGGCGGGCGCCGTGCCGTTCACCGACGGTGGTCTGCATCTGTTGCAGGTAACCGGCCGTGACGGCGGTGGTGACATGCTGAAGGTATTCCAGCAGCAGGCTGTGCACGGTGGTGATGGCCGGAAGGTCTTCACGGCGGGCGGCTGCGGCGACGTCCTCGGCGCAGAGGCGGGCCCCGAGGAAGTAGGCGGAGACGATGGCTTCGGCCGGCAGCCCTTCCTCCGCCCGGCGTGTGGCCGAGCTGGTCAGCAGAGCAAGTTGCTCGGGACTTGGCATGGAGCCGCTCGCCAGCACCTCCGCGAAGTCGCCGATGCCGCGACGGATCATGCGCGCCACATCGCCGGAGAGCTGTTCAGCGGGCAGCTTCCGGTACACCGGAAGTTCCGCGGTCAGCCGCTCCAAAACCGCCGCCTCCAGCCGATGAGCGGACCTGAGCAGGTACTGCTGCACGCTCTCGCCACTGACAACAAGCGTGCTGGCGTTGTTCACGGACACAAAACTCCTCTCGGAATGCTGTTCTCCAGACCGGGAGCACGAAGAGCGCGGACCGCCATGATGTATCGCGCCACAAACTTACCGGCCGGTAAACAGGGCTGACCACCCCCGAACCCCCGGCGTCCGGGTGCGCTCGCGCGCCCTCATGAGTTGAAGGAGCCGCACGTGAACCTCAGCCTGCGAACCGCGCTGGCAGCCGCCGTGGTCGCAACAACCCTGACGACGACCCTCATCACACCGTCTGTTGCTGCCGAGAGCACCGAACCCCTTGAGTACGTGGCCCTGGGTGACTCTTTCGCCGCTGCCCCTCTCGTACCGCCGATCGACCCCTCGAACCCGCTGTGCCTGCGCTCCTTGGCCGACTATCCGCACATCACGGCCAAGGCGCTGGGCGCCAGACTCACCGACGTCACCTGCTCCGGCGCCACCGCCGACCACCTCACCACCTCTCAGCACCTGGCGACCAAGCCCCAATTCGACGCCCTCACCGACGAGACCGACGTCGTCAGCATCACCATTGGCGGCAATGACACCGGGCTGGTCGCCGCCGCCTTGGAATGCGTCAACCTGCT
Source organism: Streptomyces sp. NPDC038200 (assembly GCF_055600785.1). Lineage (NCBI taxonomy): Bacteria > Bacillati > Actinomycetota > Actinomycetes > Kitasatosporales > Streptomycetaceae > Streptomyces > Streptomyces sp. NPDC038200. Next base: position 518,177 of record NZ_JBVJYH010000003.1, on the reverse strand, counting down.
GCCGAAGCCTGTCGGCACCAGCTGCGCCGCCAAGAACAGCAAGGACGGCGTCGACGTCGTAAAGGCTGGCATCGACGCCTGGGCGCCGAAGTTCGCCACCGCCCTTCAGCAGATCCGGCAACGAGCGCCGCATGCCGAGGTGTTCGTCATCGGGTATGGCAACTACATCCGCCCCGGCGGCTGCTTCCCCACCCAGCCCATCTGGGACGTCGACGCCACCTATATCCAGGGCGCCACCGACCACCTCAGCGCCACGCTCAGGACCACGGCGCGGCAACAGGGCGCGACGTTCGTGGACACCTACTCCCTCGGCATCGGCCACGACGTGTGCGCGGCACCCGTCGACCGGTACATCGAGGGCCTCATCCCCGCTGACGTCGCCACTCCACTGCACCCCAACACGAACGGCTCCAAGGTTATCGGCGACGCCCTCGCCTCCACGGTCCGCTCCACCATTCGCACCGACTGAGCCGCTCACGCGCCCGGGGGCTGAGCAGGCACGGCTTGCGGGCGAGGGGAGGCGCCAGCGGCGCCTCCCCTCGCCATCAGCTCAGCGGCGGGTCAGACTCCAAGGCCACATTGTGATCATCATGCCGGCGTCATCGCTGGTGGCGCGGGCCTCGCCCTGGAGTCTGCCTGTGAAGGGTGGTGGCTCACTGCCCGCCTTCCCTCCAGCGCAGGTGAGGACCGGCTACGTAGTGCAGCAGAAGCGCACCCCGACCGGTCCGGAGCTCGCCCTCGTTCACCTCGCAGACTGCTCCATGATCGAGGGCGTACCGCACCCGATCAGAGCACACGAGACACGAGCCGCGCTCACCGACCCCACCATCGAGCCATGCGCCTTCTACAGACCGGACACCGAGCTGGGTAGGGATCTCGCGTGACCATCGCTGTGCGCGCCCCTGCCTGGCAGGATGTATACCGCGGGACGGCTTCAGGGCGATCTTGTTCACTCCCTGTCCGTCGCCCGGACCGGTGCTGCTGCAGTCTCGCCGGGGGCACTCGTCCAGGGGCGGTTCCCTGATCTGGTGAGCGCGGCGTCCAGCCTGCCTGACGGCCTGGTCCTTGAGGGCGAACTGATCGTACTTGCCGGTGAGCGACTCTCGTTCGAGGCTCTCCAGCGGCGTGCGGCCTCCGGGGGACTGACTGCTGCCCGGCTTGCCGGTGAGTTGCCGGCCCACTTCGTTGTGTTCGACGCCCTTCAGATCGATGGGCGTGAACTCTTGCGGACGCCGTACGTCGAGCGAAGTGCCTGCCTGGAGGCCATGTTCACCGAGCACCGCCTGAGTGATCCCTGGCGGCTGTGCCCGGAGACGACTGATGTTGCCCTCGCGCAGGAGTGGTTCACCTCCTGGACCCAGGTGCCCGGCATCGAGGGCCTCGTTACCCGAGGCAGCCACCAGCGCTACCTCCCCGGAGCCCGAGCGCTCATCAAGGTGCGCCGTCGGGACACGACGGAGGCCATCGTCAGGGCGATCACCGGCACGTCCCGCCGCCCTCAGACCCTGCTGCTGGGACGTTTCGATCAGGACGGGGTGCTGCGTCCTGCAGGGCGGAGCGCACCGGTGCGGCCGGACGCCGCCCGGCAACTGGCCGTGCAGTTGACGCTTGCAGGGCCGGGCCGGACCACCCATGGGAAGGATTGCGGTTCACCACCTCTTGGGGCTCGCGTACCCCACTTGATGTCGTACTGGTCCAGCCTGACTTGATGGCCGAGATCGTGGTCGACACGTCTCAAGACCGCGGGGCATGGCGCCACCCGGTTCGTTTCGCCCGGCTGCGCTTGGACGTCACCGTCAGGGAGGACCCCCGCGGAGCCGCCACAACGTGGGACGGCCTGCATGGTGCTGCGACGGAGGGGCAAGCCTGACTCAGGCGGCCTGCCGATTGAGCGACCTCCCGAGCCGTATGGCAGTCAAACCGAGGTGACCCGGAGGCCGGCTGCTGGCTGTGGACCAGGGACGGCAACGGGGGAGGGGCGGCCAGGCTACGGCCAACGTCTCCCCTCCTGCGAGGGAAGGCAGAGCTTGCCCGCCGTGCGGCGTTCGGGCTGTTCGTCGGTGAATCCCGGAAGGTTTTCAGGTGCGTCATGCCGATCCTTGGGGACGGCACTACGCGCTTTGCTGCAAGCCAGACCGTCTGGAAGCCGTGCCGAGGGTGGGAAGCTGTGCGGCGCAGGGATTGGCAGGGTGCGCGAGCCGGGAGGACGCACTGTCCCCACGGTCAGGCGTGCACACCGAAGAACTCGTACGTGGACCCATGAGGGTCTCGGCAGTGCAGGGGCGTGCCGCGCCGCGAGGTCACGAGCCGCCGGGTTCACCTGGCTGTGTGAGATTTCGTGAGACGTGAGAGGGTCTGGGGCGTGAGTGAGACGCCACCGAACACCCTGCAGTACCGCTTTGACGGGCGAGAAGACGCCCCAGTCCTGATCCTGGGTCCCTCACTGGGTACCACCTGGCACATGTGGGACCGGCAGGTGCCGGAGCTGGTCAAACAATGGCGGGTCTTCCGTTTCGACCTGCCCGGCCACGGCGGCGCCCCCGCACACCCGGCCGGTTCCGTCGGCGAGCTGACCGGCCGGCTGCTGGCCACGCTGGACGCGCTCGGCGTGCAGCGGTTCGGCTACGCGGGCTGTGCGCTGGGCGGCGCCATCGGTATCGAGCTGGCCCTGCGCCACCCCGAGCGGCTCGCCTCGCTGGCGCTGGTCGCGGCCTCGCCCCGGTTCGGCACCGCCGACGAGTTCCGGCAGCGCGGGGTGGTCGTCCGTACCAACGGGCTGGACCCGATCGCCCGGACCGCGCCCGACCGCTGGTTCACCGGCGGGTTCGCCGCCGCTCAGCCCGCGATCACCGAGTGGGCCGTGCAGATGGTCCGCACCACCGACCCGGGCTGCTACATCGCCGCCTGCGAGGCCCTCGCCGCCTTCGACGTACGTCCCGAGGTGGGCCGGGTCGGAGTGCCGACCCTGGTGCTGGTCGGCTCCGACGACCAGGTCACCGGCCCCGCCGAGGCCCGCACCCTGGTGGCCGGCATCCCGGACGCCCGGCTCGCGGTCGTGCCCGGCGCCTCGCACCTGGTACCGGTCGAGCAGCCCGCTGCCGTCACCGACCTGCTCGTCCATCACTTCTCGACCGCCTGGCAGCAGCCCTTCGACACCGGTCAGACCGTCCTGCCGGCCGCACCGGCCATGCCGGTCCCGGCCGCGCCGCCACAGGCCGCGCCCGTCGCCGAGATCGCCCCGGCGGCCGTACCGGAACAGCCCGCCGGGCCGCGGCCCGACCGGTACGAGACCGGGCTGAAGGTCCGGCGCGAGGTGCTCGGCGACGCGCACGTGGACCGGGCGCTGACGCAGGCCGACGAGTTCTCCGGGGACTTCCAGGAGTTCGTCACCCGCTACGCCTGGGGCGAGATCTGGGACCGGCCGGGCCTGGACCGCCGTACCCGCAGCTGCATCACGCTCACCGCGCTGGTCGCGGGCGGGCACTGGGAGGAGCTGGCCTTCCACACCCGGGCGGCCCTGCGCAACGGTCTGACCCCGGACGAGATCAGGGAAGTGCTGCTCCAGGCCGCCGTCTACTGCGGGGTGCCGGCCGCGAACAGCGCGTTCCGGGTGGCGCAGCAGGTCATCCGGGAGGAGACCACACCCGCGGAGTGACGCCGCGCCGGGCGGCCGTACGCGGCAGGATGGTGAGACATGAAGCTCACGAAGAAGTCCCACGCCTGCGTCCGGCTCGCCAAGGAGGGGCGGACGCTCGTCATCGACCCGGGCGGGTTCTCCGAGGAGGACGCGGCCGTCGGCGCGGACGCGATCCTGGTCACGCACGAGCACCCGGACCACTTCGACGAGGGCCGGCTGCGGGCCGCCCTGGAGGCCGACCCGGCCGCCGAGATCTGGACCCTGAAATCCGTCGCGGACCAGATCACGGCGGCCTTCCCGGGCCGTGTGCACACCGTCGGCCACGGCGACACCTTCACCGCCGCCGGCTTCGAGGTGCAGGTCCACGGCGAGCTGCACGCGGTGATCCACCCGGACATCCCGCGCATCACCAACGTCGGCTATCTGATCGACGGCGGCAAGGTCTTCCACCCCGGTGACGCCCTCACCGTCCCCGGCCACCCCGTGGAGACGCTGATGCTGCCCGTGATGGCACCCTGGAACAAGATCTCCGAGGTCATCGACTACGTCCGCGAGGTCGGCCCGCGGCGCGCCTACGACGTCCACGACGCCCTGCTCACCGACCTCGCCCGCCCCCTCTACGACCGCCAGATCGGCGCCCTGGGCGGCACCGACCACCAGCGGCTCGCTCCCGGGGCGTCGACGGAGCTCTGAGCGCGGGCCGGGCGATGTCACACCCGCCAGGTAGGTTGTGAGACATGCGCATCGCCACCTGGAACGTGAACTCGATCACCGCCCGCCTGCCGCGGCTGCTGGCCTGGCTGGAGAGCAGCGGCACCGACGTGCTCTGCCTCCAGGAGGCCAAGGTCGCCGAGGAACAGTTCCCGTTCGACCAGCTGCGCGAGCTGGGATACGAGGCCGCGGTCCACGCGACCGGCCGGTGGAACGGCGTGGCGGTGCTCTCCCGCGTCGGCATCGAGGACGTGGTCAAGGGCCTGCCCGGCGACCCGGGCTACGACGGCCTGGCCGAGCCGCGCGCCCTCTCGGCGACCTGCGGCCCGGTCCGCGTCTGGTCGGTGTACGTGCCGAACGGCCGCGAGGTCGACCACCCGCACTACGCGTACAAGCTCCAGTGGTTCGAGGCCCTGAAGGCGGCCGTGGCCGGTGACGCGCAGGGCAGCCGCCCCTTCGCGGTCCTGGGCGACTACAACGTGGCGCCGACGGACGACGACGTCTTCGACCCGGCGGCCTTCGTGGGCTCCACCCACGTCACCCCCGCCGAGCGCGCCGCCCTCGCCTCCCTGCGCGAGGCCGGCCTGAGCGACGTCGTGCCGCGCCCGCTGAAGTACGAGCACCCGTTCACGTACTGGGACTACCGCCAGCTCTGCTTCCCGAAGAACCGCGGCATGCGCATCGACCTGGTGTACGGCAACGAGCCGTTCGCCAAGGCCGTCAAGGACTCCTACGTCGACCGGGAGGAGCGCAAGGGCAAGGGTGCCTCCGACCACGCGCCGGTGGTGGTCGACCTCGACGTGTGATGCCACGCTGGGTCCATGCACCTTCCGTTCCTGGGCCCCCGGCACAAGAAGAACGGTGACGACGGGGGTGCCCCCGCGGCGGGGGCCCGTCCCGCTCGTGCGAGGCCGGCAGGGGGGAGGCCCCCCGCCGACCCCGAGGCGGTCGCCGAGCTGCTGTCCGAGTGCGAGCTGCTCCGCTCGCAGGCGGCCCGGGCGGGCGTCCGCCTCGACAACACCCCGGCCTCCCTGGAGGCCCTGGACCAGATGGTCCCGCGCTGGCGGGACGACCCCGAGACGCTGCCCTGGCTGGGGCACGACGCCGGGCTGTACCTGGGCACGGTGGTGGTGCGGACCGTACCCGGTGCCGTCTGGCAGATCGGGTCCGGCGGCGAACCCGTCGTACGGCTCGCCTCCGGCCGCGCGGTCGAGGTGGTGCCGGCCGGGCAGGAATGGGCCGTGAACGGCGCGCCCGAACTGTCCCAGCTGTACGCCGAGATCGCCGAGACCTGACCCCGTCGCGGCCCTCGTCCCGCCCCGCCGGCCCACCCGCTGACGTAAATACGGCTATTGCCCGAAAAGTGCGTGTCGGCCCTTGGCTCCGCTGTCGTCCGGATAGTTTGCGGCCACCAGGACACGGCTGAGAGTGAGTAGGGCAGCGGATGGCCGTCGATCCGTTGATCGAACTGCGGAACGTCAACAAGTACTACGGGGAGCTGCATGTCCTGAGGGACATCGACCTCACCGTCGGCAAGGGTGAGGTGGTCGTGGTCGTCGGCCCCTCCGGCTCGGGCAAGTCGACGCTCTGCAGGACGATCAACCGGCTGGAGACCATCGAGTCCGGCGCCATCACGCTCGACGGGCAGCCGCTGCCCGCGGAGGGAAGGGCCCTCGCCCGGCTCCGCACCGAGGTCGGCATGGTCTTCCAGTCCTTCAACCTCTTCGCCCACAGGACGGTCCTGCAGAACGTCTCCCTCGCCCAGGTCAAGGTCCGGCGGCGCGGGAAGGACGACGCCGACCGCCGCTCCCGCGCACTCCTCGACCGGGTCGGCCTGCTGAACCAGGCCGGCAAGTACCCGGCCCAGCTCTCCGGCGGTCAGCAGCAGCGAGTCGCCATCGCCCGCGCCCTCGCCATGGAACCCAAGGCGATGCTCTTCGACGAACCCACCTCCGCCCTCGACCCCGAGATGATCAACGAGGTGCTGGAGGTCATGCGACAGCTCGCCCGGGACGGCATGACCATGGTCGTCGTCACCCACGAGATGGGCTTCGCCCGCGCCTCGGCCAACCGTGTCGTGTTCATGGCCGACGGCCGCATCGTCGAGGACCGCGACCCGGACGCGTTCTTCACGAACCCGCGCAGCGACCGCGCCAAGGACTTCCTCTCCAAGATCCTCGAGCACTGAACCGGGGGACCGCGACCCATGTGCCGTACCACCCGGGTGCACCGCGTCCTGTGCGTCCTCCTCGTCCTGCTGGCCGCCGCCTGCGGCAAGGAGGGCAGCCCGCCGAGCAAGGGCCCGGCGCCAGGGCGGCTCCCGCACTACCGGGTGGCCCGGGACTTCCGCCTCCCCGACTCCCCGGTCTGGACCCGGGCGAGGAAGCGCGGCCACTTCGTCGTCGGCGCCAAGGAGGACCAGCCCTACCTCGGCGAGAAGGACCCGGCCACCGGAACCTACTCCGGCTTCGACATCGAGATCGCCAGGATGATGTCCGCCTCCCTGGGCCTCCCGCCGCAGACGGTCCGCTTCCGCACGATCGCCTCCGCCAACCGCGAGACGGCCCTCCAGAACGGCCAGATCGACTACTACGTCGGCACCTACACCATCAACGCCAACCGCAAGAAGCTCGTCGGCTTCGCCGGCCCCTACTATCTGGCCGGCCAGTCGCTGCTCGTCCGCAAGGACGAGAACGGCATCCACGGCCCGCAGGACCTCGCCGGCAGACGCGTCTGCTCGGCGGCGGGTTCGACGCCGTACCAGCGCATCAGGACCGACTACCCCGAGGCGATCCTGGTCGCCTACGACACCTACTCGATCTGCGTCGACAACCTCCTCACCTACCAGGTCGACGCGGTCACCACCGACGACGCCATCCTGATCGGCTATGCGGCCAAGGTCCCCGGCGAGCTCAAGGTCGTCGGCCGGCCGTTCTCCAGGGAGCCGTACGGCATCGGCGTCCCGCGCACCGACAACGCCCTGCGCTTCGCCCTCGACGACGCACTGGAGGCCCGCGAGCGCAACGGCGACTGGAAGGCGGCCTACGAGGCCACGCTCGGCCTGTCCGGCGTGCCCGCCCCGAAACCGCCCGCCGTCGACCGCTACCCGGCACGCTGAGCGAGGACGGCATGAACGTACTGACAGACAACTTCTCGACCTACGGCGAAGGTTTCCTCGGCACGCTGGAACTGACGGTCTACGCGTCCTCGCTGGCCCTCGTCCTGGGCTTCGTGATGGCGTCCTTCCGGGTCGCGCCCGTCGGCTCCCTGCGGTTCTTCGGCACCGCGTGGGTGACCGTGCTCCGCAACACCCCGCTCACCCTGCTGTTCTTCGCGGTGCTGCTCGGCCTGCCCCGGTTCGGACTCGTGCTGCCCTTCGAGGTGTTCGCGGTCCTCGCCCTCGGCTGCTACACCTCGGCGTTCATCTGCGAGGTGCTGCGGTCCGGCATCAACACGGTGCCCAGGGGCCAGGGCGAGGCGGCCCGCAGCCTCGGCATGACCTTCGGGCAGACCCTGTCGCTGGTGGTGCTGCCGCAGGCGTTCCGGTCCGTGATCCCGCCCGTCGGCTCCACCCTCATCGCCCTCGCCAAGAACTCCGCGATCGCGGGCGCGTTCAGCGTGACCGAGCTGCTCGGCACGTACAAGACACTCGGTGAACTCGGCTACAGCGTCGTCTGGACGTTCGTCTGGATCGCCGTCGGCTATCTGATCATCACGCTCGCCATCAGCGCCCTGTTCCATCTGCTGGAGCGGAAGTTCGGAGTCGTCCGATGACCGAGGCCACCGCGCTCTACGACGTCCCGGGCCCGCGCACCCGGCGACGGCACGCCCTCTACGCCGTCCTGTCCCTCGTCGCCCTGCTCGCGCTCGCCGCCTGGATCCTGTTCCTCCTCTTCGACACCGGCCAGTTCACCCGCACCAAGTGGATGCCCTTCGCGTACAAGGGCGTCCAGGAACTGCTGCTGCGCGGCCTCGGCAACACCCTCGTGGCGTTCGCGCTCGCGGCCGGGCTCTCCCTCGCCCTCGGCGTGGTGCTGGCCACCGGCCGGCTGTCGGACCACCGGCCGGTGCGCCGGCTCGCCACGGTCGTCGTGGAGTTCTTCCGTGCGATGCCCGTCCTCGTGATGATCTTCTTCATCTTCGTGGCGCTGAAGGTGCAGCCGCTGCCCGCGCTGGTCGCCGGACTCACCCTCTACAACGGCTCGGTGCTCGCCGAGGTCTTCCGCTCCGGTGTCGAGGCCGTCGAACGCGGCCAGCGGGAGGCCGCGTTCGCGCTCGGCATGCGCAAGACCCAGGTCATGGCACACGTCCTGGTCCCGCAGGCGGCGCGCGCCATGCTGCCGGCCATCATCAGCCAGCTGGTGGTCGCGCTGAAGGACACCTCCCTGGGCTTTCTCATCACCTACGAGGAGTTCCTCCATGCCGGGAAACTCATCGCCTCCAACCTCGACTACGATTTGCCGTTCATCCCCGTGGTGATGGTGATCTCGCCGATCTACATCGGGATGTGCATGCTGCTCTCGTGGTTCGCCGGCTGGGTGTCCCGCCGTGAGCAGCGCAGTCCCAGGGCCGAGGCCGTGGCTCTCGCCACGGCCGGCCCCGGGGCGCTGCTGCCGGGTGGGGAGCCCCCCATGGCCCCGCGACCGTAAGGGGGGCGGCAGTTCACACGGGCCAGGCTCGTCCGGCGGCAGCCGGAGATCACTGCTCGCCGAGTGGGACGGACACGTACGACGGGTCGTCCGCGGGTGAGGAGAAGGTCAGCTGCGCGCCGGACGGGTTGTGCTCGGCGTAGAGCGGGTCGACCGTGTCGACCACCAGCGCGAGGCGGTGCCCGGCGGGCACGTCGTAGGCCGTGGAGAACAGGTCCAGGTCGACGGCGATCGGTTCGCCGGGCGTCCGTCCGTGCCAGCTGTAGGGCGCGTGCGTGACCAGCTTCCCGATGCCGAGCGGGCCCACGTCGTACAGGTAGGCGACGAGGGTGCCGCTCTCGTCGGTCGGGGTGAGCGTGGTGTGCAGGCGGGCCGTGCCGCGTACCCGCTGGGCGCTGCCGTACCGTTCCGACTGCCAGACGGCCGCCCAGCGCCGCGGCAGCAGCGGCATCGAGGCGACCGGCGGCAGCTGGGCGACCTGGTCCAGGATGCTGGAGAGGAAGACGACACCGCCGTCCGCGCCGGAGTCGACGTTCGTGTGGAGGGTGGTCGAGCCGGCGAGCGCCAGCTTCTTCCGGGTCGCGGTGACCGACTTCCAGTCCGGGTAGCCCTCGTATCCCCCCGCGCCACGGGACTTCAGCCGGACCGGCTGCTCGCGGTCGACGCCGTTGTCGGCGCCCTTGAGGTAGTGGTCGAACCAGCGCTCGGTGTCCGTCCACACGTCGTTGGGCAGTCCGAACAGGCCGGTCAGTTCCGCGGTCGCGTGGTCGCCGGGGCGCAGCTCCAGCCGCTTGGGGACCGTCAGCTTCTCGTAGAACGAGGCGTACTGGTTCACCGGGAAGACCGTGTCCCCCCAGGCGTTGGCGAGCATGACGGCGGCGCCGTTGCTGTTCAGCTGGTCGACATAGGTCATGGCGGAACGCTTCCGCCCCCAGTCGATCATCTCCTGTTCCTTGTCCAGGTTCGACGCGTACAGGTTGTCGAAGATGCGGCGCAGCTCGGGGCTCTCGCGGCCGGTGAGCGTGGCCGCGCCGTCCAGGACGGCCGCCGCCTGGAGATGCTGCGTGCGGCCCGAGTAGATCGAGTCGATGAGGTCGGCCCAGCCGCTGAGCGCGGCCACGGCCTTGACGCGCTTGTCGTGGGCGGCGGTGAGCAGGCTGATGCCGGCGCCGTACGACACCCCCGCCATGCCGACGTGGTCCGGGTCGGCCGGGGTGTGCGCGAGGGCCCAGTCGATGACCTTGGAGGCGTCCGCTATGTCGGGCGGACCGGCCACTTCTATCTGGCCGCCGGACTGCCAGAAGCCGCGCACGTTGTAGCTGAGCACCACATAGCCGGAGTCGGCGAGTTTCTGTGCCTGCGCCAGGTACTCGACCTGGGGCAGGCCCCAGCTCGTGGGCAGCACGATGAGCGGGTAGGTGTGCGAGCCGTCGGCGCCCTCGGGTGTGAGGACGTTGGCCTTCAGCGCGGTGCCGCCGTCCCCGGCGATGTCCACGAAGCGGACGGAGGGGGCGGCCTCGGCGGCCGGCGCCAGACCGACGACGGTGCCGGCGATCAGTGCCGCCGAGACGGCTCCGGCGGCGGAGGCGTGCAGAGCGGTGCGACCTGGTCCCATGGGTCACTCCTTCACTCGTGACAGTGCAAAGTGACCCGACGGTAACCGTGCCCTCTTACCGCAAGTAACCCGTCGGTAAGTTACGTGCGGGTAAAGATTGTTGACGCGCGGGACTGTTGAACGGTCAGGCGGCGTCCGCGGATGCCGGCTCCGGCGGCGGGCGCAGCGCGGTCCGCGTCACGTCCGCCACCAGCTCGACCACGTCGGGCCCGTACGCCTGCGAGTTGACCACCTTCAGCAGCAGGACGAACGGGCCGGTGCCGTGCCTGCGGTGCAGCCGCTCGTGGTGGCGGGCGAGATAGCGGGTGGCGGCCTGGTTGGTGATGGCGCGCTGGCCGCAGAAGAGGAACACCGGGCGGGAGTTCGCCTGCCCGCCCGCGGTGAGCCGGGCGAGCAGCACGTACTCGCTCCGGCCGCGGTCCATGCGGTACTCCTCGGTGCCGATCCGCAGGCTGCCCTGCTCCGGCCCCGCGTCGGTCTCGACGTTCATCCGCACGCCCGGCAGCAGCGACGAGAGGTGGGCCGCCGTCCGGCGGTTCGAGTACGGCCCGCCGACGCAGAACTCCGTGCGCTCGCCGAAGCCCTGCCGCGCGGCGTCGTGCGCCACGACCTGGGCGCGCGCGTTGCAGTCCTTGATCAGTGCCGCGAGCTCCAGCAGGGCGAACACGTCGTACCGCATCACCGCCAACTCCGGTCCGCCCGCCTTGTGGTTGACCACCATCAGCGACTCGGAGTGGTCCGGCAGTCCGAAGAAGACCTGCTTGCGCCGCAGCCGGCGCTTCCACAGATACGTCCGGGACACCCAGCCGAGCGCGGCCGAGACGCCCGCGGCGATGACGCCCAGGACGATGTTGCGCACGTCGTCGTTCATGGCCGCGCATGCTAGCGGCCCCGGGCGATCATTACGTACCTGTGTTCGATCTGTGACGTGGTGTGAATAAGTCCCGGGGCGTACTGTCGGTACAGCACACAACTGGTTACGCTGCGCGGACTGTCCCGACGGGAGGTACGCATGGGTCGCCCTGGTACGCGGAAACTGGCGGTTCTGGCCGTCTCGGCCGCCGTGGTGTCGGTGGGTGCGGCGCCGCCCGCCGCGACGACGGGCGGGGCGACCGCCAAGGTTCCCGTGGCCGTCGGCTACGGCGGTGCGGTCGCCAGCGTGGACGCGGACGCCTCCGCCGCCGGCATCGAGGTGCTCAAGCGCGGCGGCAACGCGGTGGACGCGGCCGTCGCCACCGCCGCCGCGCTCGGCGTCACCGAGCCCTACTCCGCCGGTGTCGGCGGGGGCGGTTACTTCGTCTACTACGACGCCGGGTCCCGGACCGTGCACACCATCGACGGCCGCGAGACCGCGCCGCTCTCCGCGGACTCCGACCTGTTCACCGAGAACGGCAAGCCGCTCGCCTTCGCCGACGCCGTCAGCAGCGGCCTCGCCGTCGGCACCCCGGGCACGCCCGCCACCTGGCAGCGGGCGCTGGACGAGTGGGGCAGCAGAAGCCTCGGCACCGTCCTGAAGCCGGCCGAGCGGATAGCCCGCGACGGCTTCACGGTGGACGACACCTTCCGCTCGCAGACCGCGTCCAACGAGACGCGGTTCCGCTACTTCCCCGACACCGCGAAGCTGTTCCTGCCGGACGGCAGGCTCCCCGTCGTCGGCTCCACCCTGAAGAACCCCGAACTCGCCCGCACCTACGAGGAGCTGGGCCGCAAGGGCGTCGACGCGATCTACCGCGGGGACATCGGCGACGACATCGTCAACACGGTCGAACACCCGCCCGTGGACCCCGCCTCCGGCTGGAACGCGCGCCCCGGCAAGCTGGCCGAGAAGGACCTGGCCGTCTACCGGGCCAAGCTCCAGGCGCCCACCAGGACGTCCTACCGCGGCCTGAACGTGTACTCCATCGCGCCCTCCTCCTCCGGCGGCACCACGGTCGGCGAGGCCCTTAACATCCTGGAGAACACGGACCTGTCGAAGGCCAGTGAGGTGCAGTACCTGCACCACTACATCGAGGCCGGCCGGATCGCCTTCGCCGACCGCGGACGCTGGGTCGGCGACCCCGCCTTCGAGGACGTGCCCACCAAGCAGCTGCTGTCGCAGCGGTACGCGGACTCGCGGGCCTGCCTGATCAAGGACGACGCGGTCCTCACCAGCCCCCTCGCCCCGGGCGACCCCCGCCACCCCGCCGCCTGCGGCAAGGGCGGCACGGCCGCTCCCACGACGTACGAGGGCGAGAACACCACCCACCTGACGGTGGCCGACAAGTGGGGCAACGTCGTCGCCTACACGCTCACCATCGAGCAGACCGGCGGCAGCGGCATCACCGTCCCGGGCCGCGGCTTCCTGCTCAACAACGAGCTGACCGACTTCTCCTTCGCCCCGGCCAACCCGGCCGTCCACGACCCGAACCTGCCGGGCCCGGGCAAGCGCCCGCGTTCCTCGATCTCGCCGACGATCGTCCTGGACCGGCACGACAAGCCCGTGGTGGCGCTCGGTTCGCCCGGCGGCGCGACCATCATCACCACCGTGCTGCAGACGCTCACCGGCTTCCTGGACCGGCACCTGCCCCTGGTGGACGCCATCGCCGCACCGCGCGCCAGCCAGCGCAACGCCGCCAGGACCGAGCTGGAGCCGGGCTTGTACAACAGCGAACTGCGGGGGCGCCTGGAGGCCATCGGGCACTCCTTCAGCCTGAATCCCGAGATCGGCGCGGCCACCGGTGTGCAGCGGCTGCCGAACGGGAAGTGGCTGGCCGCCGCCGAGAAGGTACGGCGCGGCGGCGGTTCGGCGATGGTGGTGAACCCGGCGCCCTGACGGCCACCACCGCGGCCCGCGGCTCAGAGTTCGGGCGCGGGCGGCTGCGCTTCCTCCGCGCGGAAGTCCAGCCGCCCGTCCCGGGCGTCCACCGTGACCCGGCCGCCCTCGGTGACCGTGCCGTTCAGCAGCAGCCGGGACAGCTGGTTGTCCACCTCCCGCTGGATGGTGCGGCGCAGCGGCCGGGCGCCGTACTCCGGCTGATAGCCGCGCTCGGCGAGCCAGTCCACGGCGGCGGGCGTGAACTCCACGGTGACGCCCTGTCCGTCCATCAGCCGCCGGGTGCTCTCCAGCAACAGATCGGTGATCCGCCGCAGTTGCTCGCTCGTCAGCTGGCGGAAGACCACGATCTCGTCGATCCGGTTGAGGAACTCCGGCCGGAAGTGCTCGCGCAGCGGACGCAGGATCTGCTCGCGCCGCGCCTCCTCGTCGGCCTCGGCGCCACCCGGCCCGAACCCGATCCCGGCACCGCGCCGGATGATCGCCTCCGAGCCCAGGTTGCTGGTCATCACGATGACCGTGTTGGTGAAGTCCACCGTCCGGCCCTGGGAGTCGGTGAGCCGGCCGTCGTCCAGGACCTGGAGGAGGATGTTGAAGACGTCCGGGTGCGCCTTCTCCACCTCGTCCAGCAGCAGCAGCGAGTACGGGTGCCTGCGCACCACCTCGGTGAGCTGCCCGGCCTCCTCGTGGCCGACGTAGCCGGGCGGGGCGCCCACCAGCCGGGAGACCGTGTGCCGCTCCTGGTACTCGCTCATGTCGAGGCGGACCATGCGGTCCTCGCTGCCGAACAGCACGTCGGCGAGCGCGCGGGCCAGCTCGGTCTTGCCGACGCCGGTGGGGCCGAGGAAGAGGAAGCTGCCGATCGGCCGGTGCGGGCTCGCCAGCCCCGCGCGGGACCGCAGCACCGCCTCGGACACCACGGCGACGGCCTCCTCCTGGCCGACCACCCGCTGGTGCAGATGCTCCTCCAGCCCGAGCAGCCGTTCCTTCTCCTCCTGGGTCAGCCGGCTGACCGGGATGCCGGTCTGCCGGGACACCACCGCGGCGATGGCCTCCGCCGTCACCTCCAGCTGTCCCTCGTCGGCCGTGTCCTCGTTGCTGGCCTCCACGATCTGCCGCTTCAGCTCGCCGATCCGGTCGCGCAACTGCTTGGCCTGCTCGTAGTCCTCGTCCGCGACCGCCTGGTCCTTGTCCCGGACCAGCTGCTCGACCGAGCGTTCCATCGCGCGCACGTCCGTGCCCTTGGTCCGCGCGCCGAGCCGCACCCGGGCGCCGGCCTGGTCGATCAGGTCGATCGCCTTGTCCGGCAGCCGCCGGTCGGTGAGGTACCGGTCGGACAGCTCCACGGCGGCGACCAGCGCCTCGTCGGTGTACTGGACCTGGTGGTGGGCCTCGTACCGGTCGCGCAGCCCGCGCAGGATCTCGATCGTGTCCTCGACGGTCGGCTCGGGCACCAGGATCGGCTGGAACCGGCGGGCCAGCGCCGCGTCCTTCTCGATCCGGCGGAACTCCTCCAGCGTGGTCGCGCCCACGATGTGCAGCTCGCCCCGTGCGAGGGCGGGCTTGAGGATGTTCCCGGCGTCCATCGCGCCGCCCTCGCCGCCGGAACCGGCGCCGACGACGGTGTGCAGCTCGTCGATGAAGACGATCAGCCGGTCGGAGTGGGCGCGGATCTCCTCCACGATGTTGTTCAGCCGCTCCTCGAAGTCGCCCCGGTAGCGGGTGCCGGCCACGACACCGGTGAGGTCCAGGGCGACCACCCGGCGCCCGGCCAGGACGTCGGGCACGTCCCCGTCGGCGATCCGCTGGGCCAGCCCCTCCACTATGGCCGTCTTCCCGACGCCCGCGTCACCGATCAGGACCGGGTTGTTCTTGCCGCGCCGCGACAGCACCTCGATGGTCTGCTCGATCTCCGTGTCCCGTCCGATGACCGGGTCGATCCGGCCCTGCCGGGCCGCCTCGGTGAGATCGCGGCCGTACTTGTCGAGGGTCGGCGTGCCGGTCGGCCGCTGCCGCTCCGGGCGGGGCTGCGTGGCCTCCGGGGTCTCGGGAGGCAGGGCGCCCGGCGAGAACCGGGCCGCGTGCAGGATGTGCCCGGCCGCCGAGTCCGGATTCGCGGCCAGCGCGCTCAGCACGTGCTCCGGGCCGATGTATCCCGCGCCGCTCGACCGCGCCATGTCGTGCGCGTCCAGCAGGGCCCGCTTGACGGCCGGGGTCAGCGACAGCGAGGTCGGCGGCGGGGCCTCGCCCGGCTGGTGCTGGACCGGGCCCGCGCGGTCGTCGATCTCCGTCGCGAGCGAGTCGGGGTCCGCGCCCGCCCGGCTCAGCAGGCTCCGGGTGGGCTCCTTCGACACGGCCGCCCGCAGCAGGTGCTGGGTGTCCAGATCCCGGCTGCCGTGCTCGGCGGCGTACTGGGCCGCTCCTCTGACCAGCTCCCGGGCCGGCTGGCTGAGCAGACGGCCGATGTCGATGTGGCGCGGCCCTTGCGCTCCGCCGCTGCTGGGGAGACCCCCGAAGAAGCGGGCCATGAATTCGCCGAAGGGGTCAGGAGGGTAGCCGTTGGTCATGGCGAGATTCCTTCGCTGATGACATGCGGAGCGGCCGGGTAACCCGGGGGCGGGTTGCTCATGCCCACGATGTCACGATCTGTGGGGGTGGGCATGTTCGCCTGCGGGGGAGGGGCGCCCGTCGTCCGGCGGCCGTGGGCGGGGTCCGGCCGGCCGCGGACGCGGGGCGCGTCCGCGGCCGGCCGGGCCCGCGTCCCTCAGGGGGTCTCCCTCGCCGTCAGCACCCGGGGGCCGTCCTCGGTGATCGCCACGGTGTGCTCGACGTGGGCCGCGCGGGAGCCGTCCGTCGTCCTCAGGGTCCAGCCGTCGCCCGCCTCGTGGTAGGCGTCCGTACCGCCGGAGATCAGCATCGGCTCGATGGCGAGGACCATGCCGGGGCGGAGCGGGAGGCCGCGGCCGGGCCGGCCCTCGTTCGGGACCTCGGGCTCCTCGTGCATACGGCGTCCCACGCCGTGGCCGCCGAAGCCTTGCGGGATGCCGTAGCCGGCCGTGCGGCAGACCCGGCCGACGGCATGGGCGATGTCGCCGATGCGGTTGCCCACGACGGCCGCCGCGATGCCCGCCGCCAGTGCCTGCTCGGCGGTCTCGATCAGCCGCAGGTCCGCGGGGTCGGGGCGGCCCACCACGAAGCTGACCGCCGAGTCGCCGACCCAGCCGTCCAGGGCGGCGCCGCAGTCGAGGGAGAGCAGGTCGCCGTCGCGGAGCCGGTAGCGGGTGGGGATGCCGTGCACGATCGCGTCGTTCACCGAGGCGCAGATCACCGCGGGGAAGGGGGTCGGGGCGAAGGAGGGGCGGTAGCCGAGGAACGGGGAGGACGCGCCCGCCTCGCGCAGCACCTCCCGGGCCACCTCGTCCAGCTCCAGCAGTGAGACGCCGACGCCCGCGGCCTTTCGTGCGGCCGTCAGGGCGCGTCCCACGACTCGGCCCGCCGCGTGCATCGCGTCGATCGACGTCTCCGTCTTCAGTTCCATCATGCCAATTACTATACCGGTATTTTAATGGGGTCGAGCGGAGGGCAGAATGGGGGCATGGTGCGCACCCCCCTCACCCCCGAAGAGCGCGAGCGCGGCGAGCGGCTCGGGCGACTGCTGCGCGAGGCGCGCGGCGGCCGGAGCATGGCCGACGTCGCCGCCGAGGCGGGCGTCTCCGCGGAGACGCTCCGCAAGATCGAGACGGGGCGGGCGCCGACACCGGCGTTCTTCACCGTGGCCGCGCTGGCGAGCGTCCTCGGCCTGTCCATGGACGAACTGGTCGCACGGTGCGCCCTGGTGCCCGTCTGAGGTCTCCGCGCGCTGCCGGAAAACTCTCCGTAGCAAGCCCGTAACACGACTGGTGTTGCCTACCGGACGGAGCACTGGCGGTCGGGCAGGAGCTGGGCGATGGCTGTGGAACAACTCCCCGGTCGGGTAAGCGAGTTCGCGAGCTACCTGGACGCCCTGCTGGCGCGTCTCGATCCCCGCGGCGGCTGGAGCGGCGTCTTCTGGCAGCGGGACCCCGAGGGCATGCGCGCCTGCCTGGACGGGCGCGAGGTGCCGCCGTGGGACGTGGTGGAGGCGCTGCTGGAGGACCTCGGCGCGACGTACGGTCCCGCCGCCGCGACGGCCGAGCGGGAACGGGCCCGCGCGCTGCACGCCGCCGCGCTCACCGCGTACGACGCCCGGCCCGGCGCCCGGGAAATACTGCTCGACCGGCTCGACGGCATGCTCCGCGAGCAGCGGTACGCCGCGGAACGCCATGCCGAGCTGAACCGGCTGCTCTCCGCGCCGACGACCGTGGCGGAGGCCGAATCCCTCCGAGCCGATCTGGCCTGGGCCCGCGACGACCACGCCCGTGCCACGGCCCGCTGCGCCGAACTCCGGTCCCGGCTGGCGGAGTCGGACCGGCGACGGCAGGCGGGACCGCCCCCGGGGGCGACCTCGCCCGCGCCCCCCGACCGGGCGGCCGGGCCGCGGCCCGGCGCCGCTGCCGACTCCGTCGCCCCACCCGCACACCCGGCCGGCGCTCCCGCGAGCGGGCCCGGCGACCACGCCCGTACGGCCCAGGCCACCGGTGCGCCACCCGTGCCCGCCGAGGAAGCCGCGCACCCCGTCCGGACCGCCCCCGCCGCCCCGTACGCCGCCCGGACCGCCGCCACCGCCCCCCGGGCCACCTCCTACGCCGAGGAGGGCACGCGGGCCGTCGCGGCGGTGCCCCCGGCGCCCCGAACCGGCTCGCCGGGCGCCCCCGTCCCGCCCGGCGGCGACCCCGCCTTACCCGGCACCCCCGCCTCACCCGGCGCTCCCGCGAAACCCCGCAAACGGCGGCGCGGCGGCGCGCGGTTCGCCGGGGGCGCCGACGGGGACGGGGCCGCCCCGGTCGTCGCCCCGGTCGTCGTGCCCGAGGCGGCCTCGGGTGCGCCGGAGGCCGGCGGTGGACGCCGCACGCCCCGCGGGGCCCGGTTCGCCGGGGTCGCGGAGGTGGCCGAGGCGGTGGCGCCGGTGGTGGACGAGGAGGCCGGCGCGGCGGTCGCCGGAGCCGTCGCACGGCTGGCGCGGCTGCGCGCCGCGGGGCGCAGCGGAGAAGCGCACGTCCTGCTGGCCGAGGCCGCGCGATGGCCCGTGGGCCGGCTGCCGCTGCTCGCCGACGCCCTGCACCGGGCCGGGCTCGGCGCCGACTGGGCCACCCTGCTGTGGGAGGCCGCCGCGCTGCCCGCCGAACGGCTGGCCGCCGCCGCCGACGCGCTCGCCGCGGCCGGGCGGGACGACGACGGGCGGCAGATGCTGCGGCAGGGCGTGGCGCGGCCCGCGGAGCAGATCGGCGCGGCCGTGCTCCAGCTGGCCGGTGAGGGGCGGGACAGGGAGCTGCGGGCCCTGCTGGACGCCTGCGTACGGGTCCGCACGCCCGAGGAGGCCGCCCGGTGTGCCGCCGTCGAACCCGGGCGGCTGGTTCCGCTGCTGCTGGACGCCGCGCTCGGCGTCTCCGCCGAACGGCACTGGGACCTCGTGCACGCACTGCGCGTCGCGGGGTACGCGCCGTGACCGAGGCCGGCCGACGGCGTCCCGGTCTGCCCCGGTCCGCCCCCCGGCCGGCGGATCCGCTCACCCACAGGAGTGTGAAACGTGATCGACTCCGCGGGTTGACGACGATGGTCTTGGCAAGGGACTCGCAGAGGCTTACGTTCGTGCCTCTACGGCCTGCTCTACGGGCGTAGAGGCTCTGACGTCGTGTCGAAGGAGCAGCTCATGGCCAACGTCGTCCGCGCCGCTCTGGTCCAGGCCACCTGGACCGGCGACACCGAGTCCATGGTGGCGAAACACGAGGAGCACGCCCGTGAGGCGGCCCGCCGGGGCGCGAGGATCATCGGGTTCCAGGAAGTCTTCAACGCCCCGTACTTCTGCCAGGTCCAGGAACCGGAGCACTACCGCTGGGCCGAACCCGTGCCCGACGGGCCGACCGTCCGCCGGATGCGGGAGCTGGCCCGCGAGACCGGCATGGTGATCGTCGTCCCGGTCTTCGAGGTCGAGCAGTCCGGCTTCTACTACAACAC
The DNA here is from genome assembly GCF_055600785.1 of Streptomyces sp. NPDC038200. Classification (NCBI taxonomy): domain Bacteria; kingdom Bacillati; phylum Actinomycetota; class Actinomycetes; order Kitasatosporales; family Streptomycetaceae; genus Streptomyces; species Streptomyces sp. NPDC038200. The sequence continues at coordinate 498,660 of NZ_JBVJYH010000003.1, read as the reverse complement.
CGCCGCCGTGATCGACGCCGACGGGACCTGCCTCGGCAAGTACCGCAAGCACCACATCCCGCAGGTCAAGGGCTTCTGGGAGAAGTACTACTTCAAGCCGGGCAACCTGGGCTGGCCCGTCTTCGACACCGCCGTCGGCAAGGTCGGCGTCTACATCTGCTACGACCGGCACTTCCCCGAGGGCTGGCGGCAACTGGGACTCAACGGAGCCCAGTTGGTCTACAACCCCTCGGCCACCCACCGGGGCCTGTCCGCGCATCTGTGGCAGCTGGAACAGCCCGCCGCGGCCGTCGCCAACGAGTACTTCGTCGCCGCCATCAACCGGATCGGCCAGGAGGAGTACGGCGACAACGACTTCTACGGAACGTCGTACTTCGTGGACCCGCGCGGGCAGTTCGAGGGCGAGCCGGCCAGCGACAAGACCGAGGAACTCCTCGTCCGCGACCTGGACTTCGACCTCATCGAGGAAGTGCGGCAGCAGTGGGCCTTCTACCGCGACCGCCGCCCCGACGCCTACGAAGGGCTGGTGCAGCCGTGAACGACCTCGCCTCCCGCCACCGCCGGGTCATGCCCGACTGGCTGGCGCTCTACTACGACGACCCGATCGAGATCACCCACGGCGAGGGCCGGCACGTCTGGGACTCCGCGGGACGCAGGTACCTGGACTTCTTCGGCGGCATCCTGACCACGATGACCGCGCACGCGCTGCCCGAGGTGACCAAGGCGGTCGGCGAGCAGGCCGGCCGGATCATCCACTCCTCGACCCTCTACCTCAACCGGCCGATGGTCGAACTGGCCGAACGCATCGCCCAGCTGAGCGGCATCCCGGACGCCCGCGTGTTCTTCACGACCTCCGGCACCGAGGCCAACGACACCGCCCTGCTGCTCGCCACCGCCCACCGCCGCAGCAACACCGTCCTGGCCATGCGCAACAGCTACCACGGCCGGTCCTTCAGCGCGGTCGGCATCACCGGCAACCGCGGCTGGTCACCGACCTCCCTGTCCCCGCTGCAGACCCTGTACGTCCACGGCGGTGTGCGCACCCGGGGGCCGTTCGCCGCTCTCGACGACCGCGCGTTCATCGACGCCTGCGTCGCCGACCTGAAGGACGTCCTCGGCCACACCCGGCCGCCGGCCGCGCTGATCGCCGAACCGGTGCAGGGCGTCGGCGGGTTCACCTCGCCGCCCGACGGGCTGTACGCGGCCTTCCGCGAGGTGCTGAACGCCCACGGGATCCTGTGGATCGCCGACGAGGTGCAGACCGGCTGGGGCCGCACCGGCGACCACTTCTGGGGCTGGCAGGCGCACGCCCGCAGCGGCCCGCCGGACATCGTCACCTTCGCCAAGGGCATCGGCAACGGCATGTCCGTCGGCGGCGTCATCGCGCGCGCCGAGATCATGAACTGCCTGGACGCCAACAGCATCTCCACGTTCGGCGGCACCCAGATCACCATGGCCGCCGGTCTCGCCAACCTCGCCTACCTCCTCGAACACGACCTCCAGGGCAACGCCCGGCGCGTCGGCGGGCTGCTCATCGAGCGGCTGCGGGCCGTCGCCGCGCAACTGCCCGGGGTGCGGGAGGTGCGCGGACGCGGCCTGATGATCGGCGTCGAGCTGGTCGAGCCGGGCACGGACAAGGCCGACCCGCGGGCCGTCGCCGCCGTGCTGGAGGCGGCACGGGAGGGCGGGCTGCTCATCGGCAAGGGCGGCGGACACGACACCAGCGCCCTGCGGATCGCCCCGCCGCTCTCGCTGACCGTCGCCGAGGCCGAGGAGGGCGCGGCGATCCTGGAACGCGCGCTGCGCAGCCCCTACGAGAACGGCTGAGGCGCCCGCACCGCGCCGTGGGGGAGCAGGTACGAGAGAACAGGTGTACGGCCATGACGACGACCCCGGAGTTCCGGCACGCCGGTCCGCCGCCGCCCGAACCCGTCCTCTCCGTGCGCCAGGTGCTGGCCCTGGAGCGGGTGCTCGCCGGGGAGCCCGAGGTCGTCGCCGGTGCCGGACAGCTCGACCGACCGGTGCGCTGGGTGCATGTCGCCGAGGCCGCCGACGTCGGCGTGATGCTCAGCGGCGGCGAGATGGTCCTCACCACCGGTGTGCTGCTCGCCGGGGACGAGACCCGGCAGGCCGAGTACATCCGGTCCCTGCACCGGGCCGAGGCGGCGGCCGTCGTCCTCGGCCTCGGGCGGGCCTTTCCGGCTCCGCCCGAGGTGATGCGCCGGGCGGCCGAGCGGTGCGGGCTGCCGATGGTCGTGCTGCACCGGCCCTTCCCCTTCGCCGAGCTGACCGAGGAGGTGCAGTCCCGGCTGGTACGGCGGAAGTACGCCGCGATCAGCCTGTCGGAGACCGTGCGCACCGCCCTCACCGGACTGATCACGGCCGGCGCCCCGCTGCAACGGCTGCTCGACGAGATCGCCCGGCACAGCGGCTGCCCGGTCGTGGTCACCAATCTCGCCCACCGCGTCCTCGGCACGGCGGGCGAGCGGTCAGCGGTGGACGACGTGCTGCGCGACTGGGAGCGGATCGCCCGGCAGGCGAGCGCCGCCGGCGCCGGCGACGGCTGGGTCCACGCCGAACTGGGCGGACGCGGGGAGCGATGGGGCCGGCTGCTGCTGTGCGGCTACCGGGGCGAGCCGGCCACCGGGCGGCTGCTCGCCGACCGGGGGGCCGAGGCCCTGGTGCTGCACCGGATGCTCGGCGGCGGTTCCGCGCACAGCTGGGAGGAGCAGTCCGCGCAGAGCCTGCTGACCGACCTCGTCTCCGGGGTCGTACCGGCCCGGCAACTGCTGCCGCGGGCCCGGGCGGCCGGACTGCCGGTCAACCGGCGCACCTTCGTCCCGCTCGTCGTCCGCGACCGCAGCCCGGAGGGGCTCGACCGGGTGCTCCGCCTGCTGGGGCTGCCGGGCATCGTCGCCGAACTCGCCGACGGGGCCGCCGCCGTGCTGCTCAGTCTCGCCCGTGACCAGGACGCCGAAGCGCTCACCGCGCACTTCGCGGCCCGGCTGCGGGCCGGGGCGCCGGCCGTGGTCGCCGCCGCGGGCCCGCGTACCGGCTGGGAGGACGTGCCCGCCGGACTGCGCGAGGCCCAGCACGTCGCGGACGCCGTGGCCGGCTCCTTCGCCGCCCTGGACCTGCCGGACGTCGTCCGCCTCAAGGACGTCCATCTGCGCGGGCTGATCCGGCTGCTGCGCGACGACCCGCAGGTGCAGTCGTTCGCGGAGCGCGAGCTGGACGGGCTGCTGTGCGAGGCCGAACCCGAGCTGCTGAACGTCCTGCGGACCTATCTGGCGACGGGCCGCAACAAGTCCCGCACCGCCCAGCTCCACCATGTCTCCCGCCCGGCCCTCTACCGCCGCCTGGAGGCGATACAGGGCCGCCTCGGAGTCGACCTGGACGACTTCGAACAGGCGGCCTCCGTGCACATCGCGCTCCTCGCGCACGACGCGCAACAGGGGTGAAACATGCGACGACCTGCGACAACGGCGGTGAAACATGGGACCGCGCACACGTGACACGGTGACACGCCGACCACCCCCGGACGTGACACGCTGCCCGTCGAACCGGCCGCCCGGGCTTCCTAGGCTCACCGCACACCGAGCTACCGGAGGTCCCGATGAGCCGAGTGATCCGAGCCGCCCTCTTCCAGACCGCCTGGACCGGCGACAAGGAATCCATGATCCAGGTCCACGAGCAGGCGGTCCGCGACGCCGCCGCCCAGGGCGCCCAAGTCCTCTGCTTCCAGGAGCTGTTCTACGGCCCCTACTTCTGCCAGGTCCAGGACAAGGCGTTCTACGAGTACGCCGAGCGCATCCCGGAGGGCCCGACCGTCCGGCGCTTCCAGACCCTCGCCCGCGAGCTGGGCATCGTCCTGGTCCTGCCCATGTACGAGGAGGAGCAGCCCGGCGTCCTGTACAACACCGCGGCTGTCATCGACGCGGACGGCTCCTACCTCGGCAAGTACCGCAAGACCCACATCCCCCAAGTGCAGGGATTCTGGGAGAAGTTCTACTTCCGGCCGGGCAACAGCGGCTGGCCCGTCTTCGACACCGCCGCCGGCCGGATCGGCGTCTACATCTGCTACGACCGCCACTTCCCCGAGGGCTGGCGGGCGCTCGGCCTCGCCGGAGCCGAGATCGTCTTCAACCCCTCGGCCACCTCGCGCGGCCTGTCCCGCTACCTGTGGCAGCTGGAGCAGCCGGCGGCGGCGGTCGCCAACGAGTACTTCGTCGGCGCGATCAACCGGGTCGGCGTGGAGGACCTGGGCGACAACGACTTCTACGGCACCACGTACTTCGTGGACCCGGAGGCGCGGTTCGTCGGCGAGGTGGCGAGCGACAAGGAGACCGAACTGGTCGTCCGCGACCTGGACCTGGCGGCACTCCGCGAGGTCCGCGACCGCTGGCAGTTCTACCGCGACCGGGCGCCGGGAGCCTACGGGCCGCTGACGGCACCGTAGAAGCGCCCCGCGGGGGAGCGGGACAGTGCTCGATGTGCGGCCACCGCCGCGCGGACGCGCTCAGCCACGACGCATCCGCAGATGATCACGAAGGAGAGGGCCCATGAACCGCCGCACCGTCATCCGTGGTGGTCTCGTCATCACCGCGTCGGACGAGATCCACGCCGACGTCCTGATCGAGGAAGGCCGCATCGCCGCCCTCGCCGCCTCCGGCACCCCGGCCGCCGAGGCGTTCACCGCCGAGCGCGTGATCGACGCCACCGGGAAGTACGTCATCCCGGGTGGCGTCGACGGCCACACCCACATGGAGCTGCCGTTCGGCGGCACCTTCGCCTCCGACACCTTCGAGACCGGCACCCGGGCCGCCGCCTGGGGCGGCACGACGACCATCGTGGACTTCGCGGTGCAGAGCGTGGGCCGCACCCTGCGCGAGGGCCTGGACGCCTGGCACGCCAAGGCCGAGGGCAACTGCGCGATCGACTACGCCTTCCACATGATCGTCTCCGATGTGAACCAGGAGACGCTCAAGGAGATGGACCTGCTGATCGAGGAGGGGGTGACGAGCTTCAAGCAGTTCATGGCCTACCCCGGCGTGTTCTACTCCGACGACGGACAGATCCTGCGGGCCATGCAACGCTCCGCCGAGAACGGCGGCCTGATCATGATGCACGCCGAGAACGGCATCGCGATCGACGTGCTGGTCGAGCAGGCGCTGGCCCGGGGAGAGACGGACCCCCGCTACCACGGGGAGGTGCGCAAGGCCCTGCTGGAGGCCGAGGCCACCCACCGCGCCATCCGGCTCGCCCAGGTCGCCGGGGCGCCCCTGTACGTCGTGCACGTCTCGGCCGCGGAGGCGGTGGCCGAGCTGGCACGCGCCCGGGACGAGGGACTGAACGTCTTCGGCGAGACCTGCCCGCAGTACCTGTTCCTGTCCACCGACAACCTCGCCGAGCCCGGCTTCGAGGGCGCCAAGTACGTGTGCAGCACACCGCTCAGGCCCAGGGAGCACCAGGCCGCCCTGTGGAAGGGCCTGCGCACCAACGACCTCCAGGTGGTCTCCACCGACCACTGCCCCTTCTGCTTCACCGGCCAGAAGGAGCTGGGCCGCGGCGACTTCTCCAAGATCCCCAACGGGCTGCCGGGCGTGGAGAACCGGATGGACCTGCTCCACCAGGCCGTCGTCGACGGGCACATCTCCCGCCGGCGCTGGATCGAGATCGCCTGCGCCACCCCGGCCCGCATGTTCGGCCTGTACCCGAAGAAGGGCACCATCACCCCGGGCGCCGACGCGGACGTCGTCGTCTACGACCCGCACGCCGAGCAGGTGATGTCCGCCGAGACGCACCACATGAACGTCGACTACTCGGCGTACGAGGGCAGGCGCGTCACCGGCCGCGTCGAGACGGTCCTGTCCCGCGGCGAGGTCGTCATCGACCAGCGGGAGTACACCGGACACGCCGGGCACGGCGTCTTCACCCCGCGCTCCACCTGTCAGTACCTCAACTAGGAGTGGCGCCCATGGACTTCGGACTCGTCCTGCAGACCGACCCGCCGGCCTCCCGCGTCGTCAGCCTGATGAAACGGGCCGAACGCAACGGCTTCCGCTACGGCTGGACCTTCGACTCCGCCGTGCTCTGGCAGGAGCCGTTCGTGATCTACAGCCAGATCCTGGCGAACACCCGGAAGCTGACGGTCGGCCCGATGGTCACCAATCCGGGCACCCGCACCTGGGAGGTGACCGCCTCCACCTTCGCCACCCTCAACGACATGTTCGGCAACCGCACCGTCTGCGGCATCGGCCGCGGCGACTCCGCCATGCGCGTCGCCGGCCGCAAACCCAACACCCTCGCCCGGATCAGCGAGGCCATGAAGGTCATCCGGGCCCTCGGCCGCGGCGAGGAGGCGGACCTCGGCGGCACGGTCGTGAAGTTCCCGTGGATCAAGCCGGACGCCCGGCTCCCCGTGTGGATGGCGGCGTACGGCCCCAAGGCGCTCAAGATGGCCGGCGAGGAAGCCGACGGATTCATCCTCCAGCTCGCCGACCTGTATCTCACCGAGTACATGGTGAAGGCCGTCAAGGACGCGGCGGTGGCCGCCGGCCGTGACCCCTCCGAGGTGACGGTCTGCGTAGCCGCCCCGGCGTACGTCACCGAGGACGACTCGCCCGAGGCGCTCGCCCACGCCCGGGACCAGTGCCGGTGGTTCGGCGGCATGGTCGGCAACCACGTGGCCGACCTGGTCGCCAAGTACGGCGCGCACTCCGCCCAGGTACCCGACGAACTCACCGACTACATCAAGTCCCGCCAGGGCTACGACTACTCCCACCACGGCCGCGCCGACAACCCCGACACCGCGTTCGTACCGGACGACATCGTCGACCGGTTCTGCCTCATCGGCCCGCCCCGCAAGCACATCGAGAAACTGAACGCGCTGCGCGAGCTGGGCGTCGACCAGTTCGCCGTGTACGACATGCACGACGCCCAGGAGGCCACCATCGACGCCTACGGCACGCAGGTGATCCCCGCCGTCAACGCCTGACCCCGTTCCCCGAGCCCCCACGCCCCCCTTGGTCTCCCCTCCCCGCCGTCCCGGGGAGGGGGCTGGTGCCCGCACGGCATCGCCCGGTCCGCCTCTCCCCGATTGGCCAGCCCATGACCGACACCGCTCCCCCGGCCATACCGACATCCGGCCAGGTCACCCTTCCCGACGGGCGCGTGGAACTCGCCCCCGGCACGCCCCCGCCCAGCGGCCCCTACGCCAACGCGGACCTGCTCCCCGTCCCCGCGGCGCAGCGCACCTGGACGACGTACAACTTCTCCGCGCTGTGGGTCGGCATGGCCCACAACACCGCTTCCTGGACCCTGGCCTCCGGGCTGATCGCGGTGGGCATGGACTGGAAGCAGGCCGTGTTCACCATCGCCCTCGCCAACCTGATCGTGCTGGCCCCGATGCTGCTCACCGGGCACGCGGGCCCCAAGTACGGCATCCCCTTCCCGGTCTTCGCCCGCGCCTCCTTCGGCGTGCGCGGCGCCAACCTGCCCGCCGTCGTACGGGCGCTGGTGGCGTGCGGCTGGTTCGGCATCCAGACCTGGATCGGCGGCGAGGCCATCTACTTCCTGGCCGGGAAGCTGATCGGCGACGGCTGGTCGAACGCCTCGCACCTCGGCGGCCACGCCTGGACCATGTGGCTGTCGTTCGCGATCTTCTGGGCGATCCAGGTCGCCATCATCCACCGCGGCATGGAGACCATCCGCCGCTTCGAGAACTGGGCCGCGCCCTTCGTCCTCGTCGGCGCCTTCGTGATGCTGTGGTGGATGAGCGGCAAGGCGGGCGGCGTCGGCCCGCTGTTCGACCAGCCGTCCAGGCTGGGCTGGGGCGGCGACTTCTGGAAGCTGTTCTGGCCCTCCCTCATGGGCATGATCGGCTTCTGGTCCACGCTGTCGCTGAACATCCCCGACTTCACCCGCTACGGCAGGAGCCAGAAGGCGCAGACCTGGGGCCAGGCACTCGGCCTGCCGACCACCATGACCCTGTTCGCCTTCCTCTCCGTGCTCGTCACCTCGGGTTCGCAGGCCGTGTACGGCGAGCCCGTCTGGGACCCGGTCCAGCTCGCCGCCAAGACCGACAACGTGGTCGGCCTGCTCTACGCCCTGGTCACCGTGCTGGTGGCCACCCTGTCCGTCAACATCGCCGCCAACCTGGTCTCGCCGGCCTTCGACTTCTCCAACGTCGCGCCCAGGAAGGTGAGTTTCCGGACCGGCGCACTGATCACCGCCGTCCTCGCCGTACTCATCTTCCCGTGGAAGCTGTACTCCGACCCGCAGGGCTACATCTTCACCTGGCTCGGCCTGGTCGGCGGGCTGCTCGGCACGGTGGCGGGCATCCTCGTCGCCGACTACTGGCTGCTGCGCCGCACCCGCCTCGATCTCGCCGACCTCTACCGGGCGGGCGGCCGTTACTGGTACGCGGGCGGCTGGAACTGGCGGGCGGTGGTCGCGTTCGCGGCGGGCGGTGTCCTCGCGCTCGGCGGCGCGAGCCTCAAACCCCTGACCGACGGCCGCCCGATCCCCGCGCTGGCCCCGCTCGCCGACTACGGCTGGGCGGTGGGCCTCGGCACCTCCCTGGTGCTGTACCTGGCCCTGACACTGGCCTCGGACCGGGGTCTGCGCGCCGGCTGAGCCCCGCCACCCGAAGCGGGCCCCGAAATGCCGGCTGAGCCGTCGTCCCCCGGCGCACCCCGAGCGGTCGTCCGTCGCGGCCGGGATCCGAACTCACCCCCCGGGGCCACGACGGATCGGGCGGAAACCGGCCGGTGGCCGGGCGTTGTCCGGCAGGATGCCGGAGAGGTGCGCCGGACCGGGCCGCCGGACCGCCGGAACGGGCACCATGAGCGGCGGAGGGGATGACGCATGACCGAAGCCGGGCCCGTATCCGAGGCCGACCGCACCACCGCCGCACTCGCACGCACGGACGGTGTCTCCGTGCCGGTCGAACCGGAGTCCTACGAGGGGATACGCGGACCCGCGCTCGACGCCCTGACAGCCGAACTGGAGTCGCTGCAAGCCGACTTGGCGGATACCGAGGGCGATCGGGGGACGGCCGCCACGGTGGCGGCACGGCTCGGCCGGTGCCGGGCCGCGCGCTTCGTCCTGGCGGGCGACCCGGCCGACCGGGAGCGAGCGCTGCCGCTGCTGACGGAAGCCCGTGTGTCGGCCCTGCTGGACGAGGATGAACGGCAGGCCGCACACCGGGATCTGATGGCTCTGGTCGGGTCGCGGCTGGTGCGCCTGAACCGCGAGGTGACGGCCGGCCCCGCGGACCAGTGGTTCGTCGACCGGGCCCTGTCCCTGGCCGCGCTCGGCACCCCCCTCGCCCAGGGGGGTTCGGGCATCGTGGAGGACAGCGCGCTGTTCGCCCGGCTGCTGCTGGAACGGGGACACCCGCGGCTGACCCCCGAACTGCGCGACAATTTCGAGGCGTTCGGTGAGATGACCGACGCGCTGCTGGCCGGCGACACCGGCACGCTCGTCCGCGGGGCCCAGCGGCTCGTCGGCACCATGGCGAGCGGAACGCTGCCGCCGCCGCTGAACAGCCTGCCGTGGATCCTCGGCCAGATGGAGCGGTCCCTCGCCGCGTCCCCCCGGCCGGACGCGACCGGTGAGGCACCGGCCGACGACGTCGACACGTCCGCGGAGCTCCGGCACACCCTCACCCAGTACTTCGCCCTCGCCGAGGTGATGTCACCCGGGACGGTGGACCCCGCGGACGTGTCCCGGCTCCTCGCCGAACTGTCGGGCACGCCGGACACCGAAGGGCAGGAGGGCGGCGCCCCCCTGCCGTCCAGGATGGTGGCCGCGCTCGTCCACGTCGCCCTCGCCACCCGCACCGGCGACATGCAAGGGTTCCGGGAGGCGCTCCGGCTGATGCACGAGGCGTCGGCGGGCGGGGAACTCGACACCCGGACACACGGCGAGTGGCTGCGCGTCGTCGTGCCCGGACTGCTCATCGCCGCCGCCCTCACCGGCGGCAGCCTGTCGGACGAGGACATGGCCCGGGACCTGTTCGAGGCGCAGCGGTGGGACGGCGACCCCAGCAGCCCCGTCGCCGCCACCCTGCGCCTGTGCGGAGAGACCGTCCGGCTCCATGTGCGGCTGACGGCCGCCCTGCACCGCGGCGACGTCGCAGCGGTCGAGGACGTCATCGACGCCATGTGCGAACTGGAACTGGACGAGACCTACGACGCCGCCGAGGAGTGGACCGGAGTCCTGACCGGCTTCGTCCTCGGCACCGCCTATCTGGGCCGGGTCGTGCTCGACACGACGGCGGACGACCGGGTCACCGACCTGCGAGCGGCCGTGCACCACCTCCAGCGGGCCGTGGAGACCTCGGTGGACATGCCGGTCATGCAGAGCCTCCTCGACATCACCTGGGCCCCGCTGCTCACCTTGACAGCGATCATCGAGTCGGACCCGAGCCGTATCGCCGAGGGCGTACGACGCGCCCGGGCGGCACTGGAGAACACCGGCTTCACCTCCGACTTCCGCTCCAGAGCGCGCGGCGGCATCGCTCTCGCCCTGGACACCCTGCACCTGCTGACCGGCGACACCGCGGCACTGGACGAGGCGGTCGCCGAGCTGACGCAGGCGCTGGCCGAACTGCCCGACGGCGGGCCGGGCGCTGCCGGGCTCACCTGGGACCTGGCCGCGTTGCGCGCCAAGCGCGCCACCCTCCGGGCGGGCGCGCCCGACGCCACCGACGAACTGCGGGCCGCCGTCGGCCTGGCCCGCACCTCGCTGCGGCTCTCCGCCGACGACGTCCTGCTCCAGCAGGGCGTCGGCCGCGGTCTGCGGATCGCCCGCGCGGCGGCCGACCGGGGCCGCAGAGCGGCCTTCTGGGCACTGCGCGCCGGGCTCACCGACGAGGCGATCGGGTGCCTGGAGGCGGGCCGGTCCCTGGTGCTCGGCGCGGCGGCCGTCTCCGCGGGCGTCGCCGACCGGCTGGCGGCCCTCGGAGAGGGCGAACTGGCCGAGCGCTGGCGGGGCGCCGCCGAGTCCGCCTGGGAGAGCGGGGACCACTCGCTCCTGGGCCTCTCCGCCGACCCGGACACCCTCGGCGACCTGCGGGACCGCTCTCCGCTGGAGATGCTCTCCGCGGCGGGCGCCGGTGCTCCCGACCTGCCCGGCGACCTGCGGCGCCGCTCGCTGGACGTCCTCCGGGGGCGGGACGGGGCCGATGTGCATCCGGTGCTCGCCTCCGTGAGCGATCTGCGCGCCGGGCTGCGGGAGTCGGGAGCGGACGCGCTGCTGTACCTGGTGCCCGGCGTCGAGGGTCCGGACGGGGCCGTGCTGGTGGTCACCGGCGACGGACCCGTCACGGTGCTGCCGCTGCCCGGCCTGGCCTCCGACGGGCGCGGGCCCGTCGCGGACTATCTGGCGGCCGGCGCGGACCGGCAGCGCCTGGAGGCCGCCACCGGCACCGGCCCGAAGGAGGAGCCGGAGGAGGAGGAGTGCGCCGAGCGACGCTGGCTGCTGGCCCTGGACGACCTGTGCGCATGGGCCGGCGAGGTACTCGGCCCCGCGCTGACCCACCTCGACCTGTGGGGCCGCGCCATGACCGAGTCGGGCCTGGGAGGCGGCGCCTCCGCCGGGTCGGGGCCGTGGGACGGTGACTCGGCCGGCTCGGCCCTGCGCGACGGTGACCTGACCGGCGCGGACCCGCGGGACGGTGACTCGGCCGGGTCCAGCCGGTGGGACGGGTCCGCCGGTGCCGGTCGGGCCGGGGGCGGGCGGACCGATGCCGTGCGTCTCGTCATCGTGCCCTGCGGTGATCTGGGCGTCGTGCCGTGGCAGGCGGCCGTTCTCCCGGTGCCCGGCGGGTACGGGACCAGGCGTCCCGTCCGGGCCTGCGAGATCGCCGTGCTCACCCACGCCGCCTCCGGCCGGGAGTTCCTGCGTGCCGCCGCCCGCCGCCGCATGACACTCGCCGAGCGGCCGGCCCTGGTGTTCCACGGGGCGGACGACCTGGCGTGGGCCGAGGAGGAGATAGACACGCTGGCCGACGTCCACTACCCCGATGCCGTGGTCCACCGCCCCGACGAGGACCCCGCCACCCCCGAGACGGTCCTGGCGCTGCTCGGCGGCCGGTCCGCCGCCCCCGCCTCCCTGGTGCACCTCGCCTGCCACGGGCTCGCCGGGCCGGACCCCACCCGGTCCGCCCTCCGGCTGGCCGGTGGCGAACCGGACGGCACCGGCGGGGAGCTGACGCTGAGCACCCTGCTGGAGGCACCCGCCGAAGGCGACGCCTTCCGCTCCGCCGGGCCCCTGGTGGTGTGCGGCGGCTGCGAGACGGACCTCACCACCCGCGACCACGACGAGGCCCTGACCGTCACCTCGGTGCTGGTGCACCGGCTCGCCGCCGACGCCATCGGCTCCCGGTGGAAGGTCGACGACATGCGGTCCGAGCTGCTCATGCTCGTCCTGCACGACGCGCTGGCCAAGGGCCTGGCGCCGCCGGACGCGCTGCGCGCCGCCCAGCGCTGGATGCTCACCCCGCCGGACGAGCGCCCGCCCGTCCCGGCGCTCGACAACATCTCGGCCGTCCGGCGGCTCACCGAGGACTTCCGCGACCGGCCGGACACCTGGGCGGCCTTCGTCCACCACGGCAACCCGGCACCGGCCTCCGCCCGGCAGCAGAAGGGAGAGCGCGCATGACGTCGGAGGAACTGCTCCGGCTCCTGGAGAACCACTGGACCACCGTCATCACCGGGCTGGACGAGGACGATCTCGGCCAACTGTCCGGCTCCCTGCGGGAGATGCGGGAGGAGACCGCCGCCGGGAACCCGACGGCCGTCGCCCGCGCCGTGCGCCGCCTGAAGCGCACCCTGTCCGCGCTGCCGCCGGACCACCCCGTCTCCGAGGGACTCGGCGGGCACCGCTACGCCGCCGCCACCCGGGAACTCCCCAGCCTCACCACGATCGACGCCGTTCTCGGCGTCCTCGGCACCCCGCCGCCCGACCCCGCCGAACTGCTGCGGACCGCCCGCCGCCGGCTCCTCGCCGCACCCGCCCTGTCCGAGACCGAGCACACCGCGCTGACCGAGGCCCGACAGGCCCCGCCGGACGGCCGGGACGCGACCGCCGGACTGATCCGGCTGCGCGACCCCGAGCGCGGTATCCGCTACCCCCGCTTCCAGTTCGAGCCCGGTACGGCCGAACCGCTGCCGGTGGTCCGCCGGATCAACGTGTTGCTCCGCGCGGACCGTGACCCCTGGGGGGCAGCCGACTGGTGGCTGGGCGGCAACCGGTGGCTGGGCGGCGTCCCGGCGGACCTGCTGGGTGTCCTGCCGGACGACGCGCTGGAACGCGCCGCCGCCGAACTGGTGGGGGGTCTCTGATGGTCGGTCAGGTGCCGCCCGTGGACGCCGTCATGAAGCCGAGGTGCCACACGCTCACGGCGGGGACCGTGCTGTGGCGGTGCCACGAGGAGCAGTACGAGGCGGGCGAGTTCAACCCGAACGTCGCGCACGAGCTCTTCCACGGCAGCCGCTTCGACCCCACGGAGAAGGACCCCTATCCGTACCTGTACGCCGCCCTCGACCCGGTCACCGCCCTGTGCGAGGTCCTGCTGCGATCGGTCGAGTACGGTGCCGGCGGGGTGCGCCAGATCCCGTGGGCGCAGGCGTCCCGGTACGTGCTCTCCGCGGTCCGCACCACGGTGGACCTGTCCCTAGTGGACCTCACGACCGCGGAGGGGCTGGCCGCGGTGTGGCAGGACGACTGGCTGATCGACACCGAGGACTACGCCGGCACCCGGTACTGGGTACGGGTGATCCGGGAACGCTGCGGCGATGTCCAGGGCCTGTGGTGGACGTCCAAACGCTGCCGGCCGCGCAACGCGCTCCTGCTGTTCGAGGACCGTTGCCCGGACCCGCCCCTGGACCCCCGCCCGCGGGACCGGCTGCGGCTGGCCTCGGCGGACGACGTGGACAAGGTCAACCGGCTGCTGGCGCCGCTGAACGCGGTCGTCTCCGTCCCGGAGGAGTGAGCGGGCACCGCACCGACCCGGAACCCGAGGACACGCGACCGCCCCGGCCCCCCTCTCACCAGGGGGCCGGGGCGGTCGCGGTGCGGGCCCTCGCGGCCCGCGTCTCAGCGGTTCCGCGCCGGCGCCGGCAGCAGCGGCCAGTTCCGGGACAGGCGCATCGCCGATTCCGTGACGGCGGGATCCTTCGCGGCGTCCCGCACCCCGTCGAGGTACTCGTGGGCGGCGGCCTCGTACAGCTGGCGGGCCGCGGCGATCCGCTCGTTCGCGGCCTCCCTGCGGTCCCGCTGCCGGTCGTCGGCCGTCTGCTGTGCCGCCCGGGCCCGCTCGGTCGCGGTGATGCTCTGCTCGCGCCGCTGTTGCAGCTCCGCGCGCCGTTCCACCGCCGTACGGTAGGCGTCGAGGAACGGGTGCTCCCGGAACAGGCCGAGCAGGAACCCGACGCCGCCCGAGAGGAGCAGCAGCGCGCAGAACAGCCAGGTCACCGTCTGGGTCGTCAGGTGCAGCCGGTCCACCAGGGTGGTGGTGTCGGCGGACGAGCCGCCCAGCCCGCGGAAGCCCGCGGCGTCCTCGGCGGCGCGGGCCGGAGTGTCGTGCTGCATCACGAACTTGGCGCGCAGCGTGCCCAGCAGCCAGGTCAGGCCGCCCCACACGCCGAGCAGCGACAGGGACGGAAGCCAGCCGCTGCGCGGCGATCCGGTCGCCGAGCGCCACCGCAGCATGTGCCCCGCCAGGTGCGGCAGGATCAGCATGATGACGGCGGACGAGACGGCGAGCGTGCCGGACAGCAGATCCCCGCTCGTGCTGCCGACCCCGTGGAAGGGCTGGTAGGCGACCCAGTAGACCGGCACCTCCACGGCCATGATGACGAACAACAGGACCAGGGTCAGCCACCGGGGCAGCCCGGGACGGACCGCGAACCCCTCCCAGCCCTCGGCCGACTCGCTCAGGCCGGTCTCCCGCCGGGCGGCGCGGTACTCCTCCCGCAGCCCGGCGAACGAGGTGTCGTCCGGGGCGGTACCGGCCGTGGACACCGACTGCCAGTCGTCGCCCGCGTCGGTGTCCTCCGCCCGGTCGGGGCCGTCCTCCGGGAGACCGGGTCCGGCCGGGCCCGCGGCGGGGCCGGCCGGGCGGGCGGGCGGGTCGGGGAAGCGGGCGCGGAGCCAGCGTTCCTCCACCCGTTCGCGCAGCCGGTCCCGGAAGCGCAGCCAGCGAGAGGAACGGACCGCCAGGAGGTTGAGCTGATCCCTGGCCGCCTCGATGTCCTGATCGGCCTCCCGCAGACGCTCGTCCAGGAGCCTGGTCTCCTCTTCCCCCGAGGTCACGTCGGAGGCCGCCTGGGCGTCCTGGAGGCGGACCTCCTCCTCGCGCAGACTCAGCTCCTCCTCGATCCGGTGGACCACGGCGTCCCGAAGGGAAGCCAGCTCGGCGAAGTAGGGCAGCCGGTCGCCGCTGTTGAGCACCCACGGGTCCAGCGTCTTCCGCTTGCCGGCCTGCCGCCCCCGCTTCCAGGCGTCGGAGAGCAGGCTGCCGCCGTCCCCGGCGTCGAGGACCAGGGGGCGGCGGCCGGCGAGCCCGCCGGTGGCGGCGCCGGAACCGGGCCGTGGGGTCTGCTGGGCCGACCGTCCCGGAAGCGGCACATAGCGGGTGAGCCGCCGCCGGAGCGGCTGCCGTCCGTCAGCGCCTGTACTCGTTGTCGACATGTGCCTTGGCCCTCCCTTCGAGGGCTTGGACCCAGAAGGACTCGAAGTCGTCGGCCTCACTGGGCTTCCTGCCGTACTGCATACCGAGCCCGACGGGGAAGACGTCCATTCCCTCGATGCCGGGCAGGCCCCGCTTCTTCACGAGCGAGTCGATGACCCCGGACCTCTTGGCCTCGGTGGTGAGGTCCTGGTGGGACAGGAGGAACTCCGGGTCGGCCTGGGCGAAGTCGCTCACGACGAGCAGCTTCGGCGTGTCGCCGTCGTCGGGCACGGCCTCCCCGATGCGGGCCAGCGCCCCCCACACGTCCGACCCGTTCTGCGTGCGCGCGCACTTGAGTTCGGCGAGCGCGGCGACGGCCGCGTCGCGCTGGGCGGCGGCCCGCTGGACCTTCTGGTCGGTGTTGGCGTCGTGCGGAGGGTCGAGGTCCACCTGGCGCTGCTGGCACGAGGAGCTGCGCGAGGAGCGGGTGATGGGGGCGTAGTCGACGGTTCCGCACTTCTGGTCGGTGAGGAACTCGACGAGGCTGTCCTTGAGCTTGGCCTCCGAGTCGAATCCCTCCTTCACCGCGGCGGCCGACCCCGAACCGTCGACGACCACCCCGCAGGGCGTGGAGAGGGCTTCCTCCTGCTTGCTGCAGGACACGAGAGCGGAGAGCGCGCACACCAGCGGGACGACGAGGGCGAACCGGCGGGCGGCGCGGGTGGTGGACCGGCGGGCGGTCCGGGCCGAGTGATGCACGATGACGTTCCTTGGCCTTCCTGGGAGACGGGGAGCTGAGAGGCGGCGGACGGCGAGCGGGGGGAGACGGGTCAGCCCCGCCGCGCGCCGCTCGTGGTGCCGCCGCCGAGCGCCGCCTGGTGGTCGAGGATGTGCAGTGCCTGGGCGACGGCCGACGGGTCGGCGTCGTGCCCGGCCCGCTCCGGGGCGTACCAGCGGTCGCTGAGCAGGCCGTCGTCGAGCCGGGCCCAGGTGCGGTCCAGGGTGATCTGCCCGGGCAGCCAGCCCGTGGGCCGTGGCTCGCTGACCTGGCCGTCGCGCTGGGTGCGGGTCCAGGCGGCGTCCCAGTAGCAGGCCATCAACTGGTTCGCCTCGTCGGCGAGTTGCTGCGCCTGCTGCCGGCACACGGAGGCGGCCGAGCGCCATGCCCCGACCATCTGCCCGAACCGGGCGAGTGCGGCCGGTGCCGGCTCGCCCCGCACGGTGTACTGGGTCACCACCCGCACCGACTCGGCGTGGATCCGGATGTGCAGCGCGCGGTGCGCCGCGAGCGTACGGGAACGCAGCCGAGCGGAGCTGCGCCCCACCTGTGCGCGCAGGCCCAGGATGTACGGCGGCAGACTTTCGTCGGCCGGAGTGCCGCCCGCCGCCACGTCCGCCAGGAATTCCCGGAGACCGGCCGCGTCCCGGCGGCCGTGAAACCGGGCGCGTGCCGAAGAGAGGCGCCCCGCTTTCAGCCGTCGGACCCGGACATTTATTCGACCTTTGTTGATCATTTTCGAAGAGCCCCCATTCGTCGCGGGCGGTCCGGGTGGGAAGGCGCCGCGATGGGGAGAGAGTAGCGGAGCAAAACCCCTCGGGGGACGGCTGTTTTGGGGGAAACCGATCAGTCTTTGCTGTGTTCCGGAAAACAACCGGATCCCGCCCGGCCAAGAGCCGGACGGCGGCCTTCCGGCAATTGCGGGCGCCCCTTGCCGCCCTGGATACTCCAAGCCGGTGCGAGGAGGAGATGCCGTGGAATTGCGCCTCGACGGGACGCACTACCCGCTCGAAACGCTGGGCCCCGGAAAACGGCTCGGCGTCTGGTTCCAGGGCTGCACGCTGGCCTGCGCCGGATGCATGTCCCGGCACACCTGGGATCCGGAGGGCGGGACGCGCACCACGGTCGCCGCGGTGCTCGCGACATGGCAGCGAGCCCTCGCCGACGGCGCGGACGGCCTCACGGTCAGCGGCGGCGAGCCCCTCCAGCAGGCGGCGGCGCTCGCGGAACTCCTGGCCGGCGCGGCACGCCTGCGGGACGGGGCCCGGCGGCACGAGGGGAGCGCCGGGCCCCACCCCGCCGACCTGCTGGTGTACACGGGGTACGACGCCGCGGAACTGACCCCGGAGCGCCGGACCGCCCTCCACGGCGCCGACGCCGTGGTCACCGGCCGGTTCCGGGTGGCGGAACCCACCCGGCTGCCCTGGCGCGGCTCGGCCAACCAGCGCCTCGTCCCGCTGACACCGCGGGGCGCCCTCCGCTACGCCCCGTACCTGGCCGGGGAGTCGCCGGGCCCGCGCCTCCAGGCCGTCTCCGGCGAGGACGGGCGGCTACGGCTCTACGGCGTCCCGCTGCGCGGCGAACTGGCCGCCCTGGAGCGGCGGTTGCGGGACGACGGGATGGGCTTCACGGAGCGGAGCTGGCGGCCATGAGCAGCCGGGCGCGGCTCTCCTCCGGCGTCACCAGCAGCACCGACCAGGACGGGTCGCGGCGCAGCTCCTCCCGGATCGCGTCGAGCAGCCGGCGGGCCACCGTCTCGACGGGCAGTCCGCCCCGCCCGCTGCCCAGCAGCGGGAAGCAGATCGAGGACATCGGCAGAGAGAGGAACTCGCTCTCGTGGCGGGCCAGTTCGAAGGACGTACGCACCGCCTCGCCCAGCACGGCGGGGGACACGTGGTAGCGGTCGCCGTCGCCGACCGGGGTGGCGATCGCCGCGTGGTGGATGCGCCGCACCCCTTGTGCGGCCAGGGCGCCGGAGGACGTGGCGACGACCGTGCCCGGCCGCACGGGCATGCCCGTCCTGCCGTGCGTCCGCTGCCACACGTTCAGCTCCCGGGAGAGGACGTCGTCCACGATCTCGCCCGCGGCGTCCCGGAGGGCGGCGGCCCGCCGCAGGGCGCCGGAGACGGTGGGGCGGAAGGTCTTGGACATCTCCAGATAGGTGTTCTCCGAGGAGACCAGGATGTCCACGTCCCGCACCTCCTCGATCGGGCAGACCCGGACGGTTATCCGGCCCGCCGGAGCGGCCGGCGCGGCGGTGGCCGCCCGGGCGCCCGGGGGGCGCCGCGACGCGAGTCCGCCCGCCGGCGGTGCCGCGTGCACCGGGGGTGCCGTCGGCGCCGGCGGTCCCGGCTCCCGTACGACCTCGGGGCGCCGGCCGGCCGTCTCGCCGGTGTTCGCCTCCCGGGCCACGGCCAGGATCGCCGCCGCGAGTTCGGCGATGACATCGCGTTCCTGGCTCTTGCGGAAGCGTTCGGTGGTCACGCCGTAGACGCCCGCCGCGGCCTTGCGGCGATCGGTGCCGGGGACCCCGCGGCGCGCGGCGAAGATGCCGAAGGAGTGGGCGGCGGCGCGGGCCAGCGGATCGCAGGACTCGTCGTCCCGCACGGGACGCCCGCCGGCCAGCCGCCGCACCGCGGCGCTCAGCAGCTCCTCGATCCCGGTCTGCTCGTCGTCCGGCCCGGTGCACAGGCCGGCCGCGATCGCGGCCTGGCGCAGCGCGTCCCTGGTGCAGTGGCGCAGTCCGGGCAGGCCGCGGCGCCTCAGCTCCCTGAGTTCTGCGACGAGGCTTTCGTGCGGGGGCAGGGGGTGCATGATGCGCATGGTAGCCCCGGCCGGGGATTCACTGAAGATCCGGGAAACTCCCCGTCGACGCCGGGGAATCGGGATATGTTCTTCGTTCCGTGGCCCGTGCGTCGGGCCCGTTCGTTCCGCATTGTGGCCCCCCGGTTCACCCAGCGCGTTTCCCGGAAGGCCGGAAGATGACGACCACACCGCCCACCCGATTCGTCGACCCCGGGGACGGGGGATTCACCAATGCGCGGGTCAACGAGACCCGTCCCGTCCGCGCCGAGGTACCGCCCGAACTGGCGGACCGATTCCTGCTCGTCTCCGTGCTCTCCGAGGCGGAGCGCCCCGCCGAGCCGGTCGTCCTGCGTGTCCGCGATCTGACGGCACGCCACGGTGCGGAGCAGATACCCCTGGTCCTCAAGTGGTACCACCGGCTGCACGCCCCCGATCCGGACGTGGAACACGAGCTCCGGGAACTCGGCGAGCGCCCGGATTCCCATCTGGAACGCCTCCTCGAGACCGGTGACGCGCACGGACACCCCTGGCACCTGTACTGGTCGCACGGCGAGGAGACGCTGGAGAGGTACCACGAGGACCACCCCGACGGCCTGCCCCCGGACGCCGTCCGGGCGGTGGTCCGCCAGCTCCACCGTGCCGTCGGCACCCTGCACGAACGAGGCGTCGTCCACCGGGACATCACGCCCGACAACATCATGGTGCAGAGCCGGCGCGGCGACACGGTCGACCTCGTCCTCGTCGACTTCGGCGCCGCCGTCCACCGGCCCGACGAGGCGTCGGAGCCCCGGACCGACTGGCGCGGCAAACCCCTCTACCTCGCGCCGGAGGCCGGACTGCTCCGGCAGACCGTCTCCGAGGCGGGCGACTGGTGGTCGCTCGGCATGGTCGTCGCCCAACTGGCCCTCGGCCGGCACCCCATCGAGTTCCGCCGGGACGAGGACGTGCTCGCGGAGATCGCCACACACGACCCCGACGTCACGGGCATCACGCACGGGCGGACCCGCCGGCTCTGCGAGGGCCTGCTCACCCGGGCACCGGAGCACCGCTGGCAGGCGAGCGAGGTGGGCGAATGGCTGCGCGGCGAGAACCCCGACGTCGCCCCGCGCACCGACGGGCGGATCTTCCCCGACGACCCCGACCGCCCCGTGCTCCGGCCCTTCCCTTTCATGGGCCAGGAGTTCACCGGGACCGAACGGCTCGCCGTCCACCTGGACCAGAACCACGTCTCGGCGGCACACATGCTCGCCGACGACACCGACCGGGCCCGGCTGGTCGAGTGGCTGGGCCAGTTCACGACCGTCGGCAACCGCAGCCCCGAGGAGCTGAGCCGGCTCGCCGCCCTGCGCGGGACTCTGGAGCGGCCCCCCTCCGTCGGGGACACCGTCCGGCTCCTGAACTGGCTCGGCCCCGGCCTGGACGTCTCCTGGCACGGCGCCCCCCTGGACGTGCCCGGCATGCGCCGGCTGTGCCAGGCGGCCCGGGACGGGCACGCCGACGCCGTCGCACTGCTGCGGCACCTGGCGGACCACCCCGAGGTCCTGCGTGAACTCGCCCAGCGGCCGGGCGGCCACCGGCTGGACGAGACCGCCCGCGCGTGGCGCGTTCTGCGCGACCGGTGGGGGCCCACCGTCAGGGAACTGCGGCGCGACCGCCGGGACCGGGCCGGCCTCCGACGCACCACGGCGGTGGACGCCTGGCTGCTCCAGCTGGCCCGCGAACCGGAACGCACCCGCGAGCGGCTCACCGGAGCGCTGCGGCAAGTCCGCACGGAGTTCCCCGAACGCGTGCCCTGGTTCGACGCGCTGCTCTTCGCGCAGGACGACGACATCCGCCTCGTCGTCGCCCACCTGCTCGGTGCCCGCGCGAAGGAGGAGTCCGAAGCGCTCCGGGCGCAGCGCGCCGAGCGGGAACGCGCGCGGCTGTTCGCGGCCGACCAGGACGGACTCACCACCGTACTGCGCCGGATGGACCGCCTGCCCACCCTGGGCTGGGCGCTGCTCGGCGCCACCGTCGTCACGGCCCCCTGGACCTTCGTCATCGGCCTCGCGGACGTGCTGGGCCGTGCCTCCCAGGAGGCGGTCGTCACCGCCTGGCTGGAGGCGCTGCCCGCCGCCGCGTTCGTGTTCGTGGTGGAGATGTGGACCGCCGTGTACATCGGCCCGCCCTTCTACCACCCGGCCAGATCCCTCGCGGGCGTCCTGATCCGCAGCTCCGAGCGCCCCGGCCGGCTGGCCCGCACCCGGTCGGGCCGCTGGATCGGAGCGGCGCTGCTCGTCCTCGCCGGCTTCGCCGGGATCTACGCGATCGCCGTGGCGCCATGGCTGTGGCCGCTCGCCTCGGCCCTCGCCGTCGCCGTGTGGAGCGTCCGGCGCGGCTGGGCCTGGCGGCGCCTGCGGAGCGACCGCCGGGGCCGGCGACACGGGGACGGCACGTGGCCGGGGGCCCTCCTGCGGGACGTCCGGCAGCTGTGGCGCGGCCTGCGGACACGAGGGGCGGCCCGGCGCCGCGACCGGGGCCCGGCACGCCTGTGGCGCGGCCTGCGCGCGCGGTGGGCGGCCCGGCGCGAGGACGGGGCGCCGGGGACCACGGGCGCCGGGGCGCCGACCGTGCGGAACGGGCGGCGCACGCGCCCCGGGCGGCCGGGGACCCGCCGGCGCGGCGGGAGCCCGTGGCGGCCGTGGCACGCGGCGCGGGCGCGGTGGGCGGCCCGGCGAGGGGCCGGGACGACGAGCGACACGACAGGAGATCAGGCATGAGTTCGGGGCTCGCCTTGCCCACGATCCAGACGGTGGCCCCCGCGGTGCACTTCGCACCGCCCCCGCCGCCCGTCGACCCGGCGGCGCTGCCGCACACCGGCATGCTGCACCTGCACGACGCCGCCGGGCAGGCATCCGCCCACCTGGCCGACGCCGCCGGGCACGCCGCCCACCAGGCCGCGGACGCGGCACTCCAGGTGCTCGGTTCGCTCAGCGGCGTCCTGCTCGTGGGGCGGGCCGCCCTGCTCGGCACCCGGCTCCTCGCCACGGCGGCCGTACGCGCCGCGGAGGAACAGCGGTGCCTCGAACGGCAGCAGCAACTGGCGGCCACGGCCGCGGAGCAGTGGCAGGCCGCCGCGTTCGCCGCCGCCCGGATCAACGCCCGCAGGCACGCCCTGCTGGCGCGGGTGGCGCGGTCCGCGGCCGGGGGCGGCCCGCCCGGCCCCCCGCCGAACCCCCAGCTGCCGCCGCCGCTGGCGCCCGTCGGGGAGCGGCTCGGCGCACTGCGGCAGGAGACGGCCCGTGCCGAGGAGGCCCTGCGCCGCGCCGAGGAACGGCAGGCCGCGTGGGAACAGCAGCGGCTCGCCGCCCTGCTCCGGCTGGACGAGGACCAGGACGACGACTGGCAGGCCGCCCTGCGCGCGAGCCGGCAGCGCGCGCTGTCGCGGTTCTCCGCCGAGCGCACCGCCGACGCCGAGGCACGGCAACTGCCCCGGCAGCCCGCAGACCGGCGCGCCTCCACGGCACTCGACCCCGAGGAGGTCCGCCGCACCGGGGCGGAGATCCTGGGCACACTGGACCCCCACGCCGCCGTCGAGACCGCCGAACTCGCCGCGCAGGCCGTCCGGCACGCCGTACGCCGCGCCGCCGCCGACCCCCGCCGGGCGCGCATCCACCTCGGCGAGGCCCGGAAGTTCGTCCGGGACGCCAACAAGCAGGCGCAGGAGACACGCGAAGCCCAGGAACGCGCCGCGCTGCACCACGACTTCCTCGTGTACGAGACCCCGGAGGGCGCCGAGGACCTCACCCCCGCGCCGGACGCCGTGGCGCTGCTGCGACGGACCCTCGACCGGGGCGTCCCGCTCACCCCGGGCGAACGGGAGCTGGTCGAACGCCGGGTGGAGGAGCGGCTGCACGCCCTGGAGGCGATCTACGTCCGGCAGCAGTGCGCCACCGCCGTCGCGGAGCTGGCCGACAGGTTCGGCGGAGAGGCCGGGGCCGGGCGGCCCGAAGGGCAGGAGATCCGCATCGACTGGACACCCGAGGGCTGGGAGCCCGGCCACTGGCTCAGGGCGACCCTGGTCGACGGCCGGCTCCGGGTGGCGACCATGTACCGGGGCGGTCCGGGCGAGCGGACCCCGGAACAGCGCGCCCTGGACGACGCCCGCTGCGCCGAGACCCAGGAGCGGCTCACCCAGTTCGAGGAGATCACCGGCCTGCTGGGCCTGGGGCTGGAGTTCAGCCTCGAACGCACCGAAGGGGCGCTGCCGGGAGTGCTGGGGGAGGACGCCGTGGTGGTCGACGACCTGTTCGACCAGGCAGACCAGGGCGACCAGGCAGACCAGGCCGACCGGGGCGCCGGCCCGCGTCGGGACGTACCCGGGGAGGCGCCTCGGTACCGGACCGTGGACCGCGACGGACGGCGCTGAGCACCGGCGCCCCCGGCGTCGCCGAAAGCACCGCGACACCCATGGCCGGCGCGCGGCCCGGAACAGCGCGCATCGGGGAGGAACGATGGACCTGTCCAAGGAAGACCGGCTCCCGCCCTTCGTGGAGGAGCTGATCGGAACGCTCGGCGTGCACGCGCAGTACGTCCTGCACGGCAACATCCGTGATCTGCACCTGGTGCGCCGACGCGGCCGGGACGAGTTCCGCTCGCTGCTCGAAGTGCTGTGGAACCCGCTGCGGAAGAAGGGCTACGAGGCGCTGGTGCTGTGCGACCAGGTGAGCGGCTTCCACGTGGCGAAGGCCGGCGAGGGAGGGACCCAGGCGGCCGTGGCGGAACTGCTCCAGGGGCCGAACGAGTTCCCCGGCCAGCCGGGACGGCAACGCCAGGCCGTGCTGGAGCGGATGCGGAGCATCACCGACGGGTGGGCGCAGCAACGGGACGAGATGGTGCGCGACGGCCGCCGGCTACGGCCGCTGCGGGTCGCCCTGGTGATCGACCACGCCTCCCGCCTCCTCACCGATCCGTCCCGGCTGACCCCCGACGAACGGGACTTCTTCCTCGCCTGCCTCAAACTGGCCCACGAGGCCAGGACGCTGCCGCCCCGGACCGGCCCCGGTGTCGTACCGAAGGCGCCGGGCCTGTTCAACCCGGTGATCTGGCTGGCCGAGGGCGAGCGGGACGTACCCGCGTGGCTGCTCTCGGGCAGCGAGCGGATCCGCGCGGTCGCCGTGCCGGAGCCGGACGCCGACGAACGCACCACGATGGCCCGCCTCCTCCACGAGAACTACGAGCGGTACGTGGGACACGGCACCCGCGACGGCTCCTCGGACCCGGACGCCGGGGAGACGGCACGGGCGGTGGGCGGCTTCGCCCGGGCGGCCTCCGGACTGAGCCTGCGGGCCATGGAGGAGAGCGTGAAGCTCGCCCGCTCCCGCGGCCTGCCGTTCGCCGCCATGCCCGACGCCGTACGGATCTACCGGCTCGGCGTGGAGAAGAACCCCTGGAGCCGTGACGAGATCCGGCAGCGCATCCTGGCGGGCGAGGACCTCAGGGACGAGCGGTCCATCCCCCGGCGCGTGCTGGGGCAGGAGGCGGCCGTGGCGATGACTCTGGACATCCTCAAGCGGGCCGCGCTGGGACTGTCCGGTGCGCAGGCCACCAGCCCCGGGCACCGGCCGCGCGGTGTGCTGTTCTTCGCCGGTCCGACCGGCACCGGCAAGACGGAACTGGCCAAGGCCGTGGCCTCCGTCCTCTTCGACAGCGACCAGGCGTATCTCCGCTTCGACATGAGCGAGTTCTCGGCCGCGCACTCCGCCGACCGGCTCGTCGGCGCGCCCCCGGGGTACGTCGGCTACGAGGCGGGCGGCGAACTCACCTCCGCCGTGCGGGAGAACCCCTTCCGGGTCATCCTCTTCGACGAGATCGAGAAGGCCGACAAGGGCATCCTCGACAAGTTCCTCCAGGTGCTGGAGGACGGCAGGCTCACCGACGGTCAGGGCGTCACCACCTACTTCAGCGAGTGCGTGCTCATCTTCACCTCCAACCTCGGCGTGCAGCGCACGGACCCGGAGACCGGTGAGCGCGAGTGGATCGTGGCACCCGGAACGCCGTACAAGGAGCTGGAGACGACCGTCCGGGACAACGTGAAGAAGCATTTCGAACAGGTCATCGGCCGGCCGGAGCTGATGAACCGGATCGGCGGCAACGTCGTCGTCTTCGACTTCATCTCCGACGACGTCGCCGAGCGGATCTTCGATCTCCAGGTCTCCAACATCCAGCGGCAGTTGGCCCAGACCCACCAGCTCGTCCTCCGGATCGAGGACAAGGCCCGGCGCGAACTCCTGGAGCACTGCACCCGGGACAAGTGGAACGGCGGCCGGGGCATCGGCATGGTGCTGGAGACACATCTGATCAACCCGCTCGCCCGGGAGCTGTTCACCGCGTCCGACCTCGGGCCGGGCACCACGGTCGTGGTGACGGACGTCCGGGAGGCCGACAGCGGGCGGGTGGAATCGACGGTCGTCCTGAAGACGGGAGACACCGTTGGCGCGGGCAACCGACTCGGATGACGACGAGCGGGACGACGAGCGGGACGACGAGCGGGACGACGGGCGGGACGACGGGCGGGACGACGACGCTTGGGACCGCTTCGACGAGCCGGACCGCCACGACCAGCCGGCTCCCGACGACGCCACGTGGGACTCCGACGACACCGGGGAATCCGACGCCACGTGGGACTCCGACGACACCGGGGAATCCGACGACGCGTGGGATTCCGACGACGCGTGGGACTCGGTCGACACGCGGGACTCCGACGGTACGTGGGATTCCGAGGACACGCGGGTTTCCGGCGAGCGGCCGGAAACCGACGACGCGTGGGATTCCGGTGACACGTCGGATTCCGACGAGGGGAACGACGACTGGGAGACCGTCTCCGGCGTCGCGACCCCCGTCCGTCCGCCCGGTCCGCCCAGCCCGTCCGGCCCGTCCGCGCCGCCGCCCGTCGGCGAGCGGTGCCCGGGGTGCGCCACGGTCGTGCCGGCCGGTACGACCGTGTGCCCCGGGTGCCTGGCCCCGGTCGGGAGGTCCGGGCAGGCCGACGCGGGCGGCCGGCCGGAGCGGCTGGCGGGCGGTGTGCTGCGGCTGGTGTTCCGCGTCGGCGGCCGGCATCTGGACGTACCGCGCGGTGGGCGGGTCCGGCTGGGCCGCAGCGGCGACTGGGCGCCCGAGGCGTCGGTGTTCCTGGCCGGGGAGGACACGGTCTCGGCCCGGCACGCCACCGTCGAGCACTCCGCGGACGGGGCGGCCTGGGTGACCGAGGTCGCGCAGGGCGCCACCAACGGGACCCGCGTCAACGACCGCGTCCTGGTGCCGGACCGGGCCGTCCGCCTGCGCAACGGCGACCGGGTCGAACTCGGCCCCCGGGTGAGCTTCGTGGTCCGCGGCATCGAGGACGAACCCGCGGAACCGGCGGACCCGGCACCGGCGTGAGGGGGTTCAGCCCTTTCCGCCGCCCAGCGTGGCGACCGCGGACTTCGCGGCCTTGATGGCGCCCTTGTTGATCTCGTCCGTGCCGGGCGCCTTCTTGGTCTCGAAGTCGCTGCCGCTGTAGGTGACGATGACGAGGGCGTTGGCGACGCGGGCCATCACCACGCCCTCACGGGTCTGCTGTTTGTCCTCCGTGGTGAGGTTCACGACGGAGTAGCCGCTGTCCCCGAGCCCCGGAACGGCTCCGCCGCCGCTCTTCTCGGCGACCCGCTGCTCGTACTCCTTTCGTGCCTCCTGGTCCGACTTGCTGATCTCGAACGACACGTCGAGCCAGCGGTAGTCGTATCCCCGCAGCGCGTTCCAGGAGCAGGTGCGGCGCAGTTCGGTGTCCGTCGACGGGATCTCCTTGCCGGCCGTCTTCGCCCCCGGCACCAGGGACTTGACGGTGGCGGCGGGCACGCCGGCGCAGGGGGCGGGAGCGGTGGTGTACGTCTTCACCGCCGTGGTGGACGACGGCTGTGCGGCGGAGGAGCCGGACGACTCCTGTCGGGCCGTCTGGTGTCCGGCGACGGCCGGGGGAGCGGCCGGACCGGACGTCAGCGCCCAGCCGGCGCAGGCGAGTACCGCGACCGGGGTCAGGCGCGCGGTGAGAGCGAGCGGCAGAGGAAGGGAACGCACAAGCGCACTTCTCGTGGGGGAGGGGGTGCGGAGGGGGTCCGCATGGTGGACGGGGACGACAGTGTCACACGACTGTCTGTGGGGCGGAAGTGTCAACTCGCTGCGTACTCGAACGGTCACGGCAGCGCGTTCGCGACGTACTGCTCTGCCCGTTATGCGCCTCCCACACCGTCGCGCGGGCTACGGCACCCGCGCCGTCCACCGCGGTGACGTGAACTTGGTGCGCGCCAGCTCGTCCGCCCGGGCCAGTTCCTCGCCGGTCAGCTCGCCCCGCGTCAGGCCGTAGCGTGCGCGGAACGACTCGATCATCCGCTCGATGACCGTCTCGCGCGGCAGGCCCGTCTGCCGGCGCAGCGGATCGACCCGCTTCTTCGCGCTCTTCGTCCCCTTGTCGGACAGCTTCTCCCGGCCGATGCGCAGCACCTCGACCATTTTGTCGGCGTCGATGTCGTACGACATCGTCACGTGGTGCAGCACGGCGCCCGGCCCGCCGTCCGGGCCGACGATCCGCTTCTGCGCCGCGCCCGCGATCTTGCCCTGGTCCGTGGCGATGTCGTTCAGCGGCTGGTACCAGGCGCGGATGCCCATGTCGCCGAGGGCGCCCAGCACCCAGTCGTCCAGATAGGCGTAGCTGTCCTGGAAGGACAGCCCCTGCACGAGGGCCTCCGGCACCGACAGCGAGTAGGTGATCGTGTTGCCGGGTTCCACGAACATCGCGCCGCCGCCGGAGATCCGCCGCACCACCTCGATGCCGTGCCGGGCGGCGCCGTCGGGGTCCACCTCGTTGCGCAGCGACTGGAAACTGCCGATGATCACCGCCGGGGCGCCCCACTCCCACACCCTGAGCGTCGGCGGCCGGCGGCCTGCGGCCACCTCGGCGGTCAGCACCTCGTCCAGCGCCATGTGCAGTGCCGGCGGCTGCGGGGCCTCGTGGATCAGCTGCCAGTCGTAGTCCGTCCAGTCCGTGGCGTGCGCCAGTGCGCGGCGCACGGCGACGCCGACACCCTCGGAGGTCAGGCCGTACAGCACCGTGCCCGAGGGCAGCGCCGCGTCGATCCGCGCCGCCAGTCCCGCCGCGTCGGTGTCCGCGGGGGCGCCCTCCAGCGCGCGGTTCATCGCGTCCAGCGCCTCGTCGGGCTCCAGGAAGAAGTCACCCGCCACGCGCACATGGCGCAGCGCACCGTCCACCACGTCCACGTCCACGACGACGAGCTTGCCGCCCGGGACCTTGTACTCACCGTGCACCGTCGGCGCCTCCGTTCCTGCCGAAGAGATCAACGCGGGTGGGGGCCGTGGTGTTCCCGGGGCCCGGGCGCGGACGGTGTGGACACGGCCGGGCGACGGACCCGCGCGGCCGGCCCGGGAGGTCCGGGCCGGCTCCTCGCCCCGGGGGGCGGGGTGTCACGCCTCCTTGAGCGAGCGCGCCATGGTCTCGCACTCCTCGAACAGGGAGAGCGTTCCGAACAGCAGGTGGACGGAGGCGCCGATCTTCCGGATCGGCTTGCGCAGCCTGCTGCTGGCCTTGCCGAACAACGCCATCGAGGGCCCGATCTGCTCGGCCGCGCCCGCCGCGGTCCGGACGTCCAGTGCCTGCTCGATCACTTGGTCGAGCAGCTCGGGCACGTTGTCCGGCCACTCGGCTCGCGGGGTGTCCCGGGCCCATTCCATGAACGCGCGCAGGGCGCTCATCGTGATCTCCATCCGGGCGGCGCAGCGCCGGGCGGCCGCCTCCAGTTCGTCCGCGGGACCCTCGATGGACTTGGCGAAGCGGTTGACCGCCGCCAGCTGGGCGCTGGCCGGCCTGCCCGGCAGCCCTGCCCGGACCAGTTCCTCCCCGGAGAGCTCCGCCATCGCGCCGAGGTCCTCGAAGGCCGCTTCCACCATGGCCATGTCCTCGGCCATCGCTTCCATCGCCGTCTCCGCCGAGGCCGCCAGTTCCAGCAGCCCGGGATCGTCCTCGTCGGATACGGCAGGCGCGCCGCCGGTGTCGTGCTCGTCGGGTACGGCAGGCGCCCCGCCGGTGTCGTCCACGGCCCCGCCGAAGCCGTCCGGGGGAGCCCCGGCAGCCGTGCCGCGGAGCGCCGCCGGGGCGGCCAGGTCCAGTTCCGCCACGAGGGCCGCCCTCAGCAGCGCGCGCGCCGCGCCGGCCCCCACGGGCAGGGGCGGGAACTCGATGGTCGGCAGTGCCCCCAGCGCGGCCGGTACGGTGCCGGCCTGTCCCAGCCGGACCGTGCGCCGGCCGACGGCGTGCCGCAGCCCGAGCCCGTAGACGACGGACGGGTCGCCCCCGGTGAGGTCGGCGATCACGACGTCGTCCTCGACGAGGTGACGGATGAGCCGGTTGCTCAGCGGACCGGAGCCCGCGATGTCCTCGGCACGGATCAGCGTGAGCTCCAGTTCCTCGCAGACCGGCCGGACGACTTCCCGGTAGAAGAGCGCGGAACGGTGACGCGGGCCGTGCGGTGCCGGGGCCCCGGGAGGGTCGGTGTCCTGCGGGCCGAGGGCGATGCACGTGGTCATGGTCGATGTCCTCCAGAGAAGAGAAAGCGGGCGGGAACGTGACGGGGCTCAGCCGGGCGGGCCGAGGGGAAGGGTGGCCGGGGCGTCCCGGGCGCTGCAGCGGCGGGACGGCCTGCCCGGCCGGGGTGTCGCGGTCAGTCGAAGAGCGTCAGGGCCACACCGTCGGCGAGGTCGTCGGCGAACACGGGCCGCTCCTCGATGCCGAGCGCCGTCAGGAGCCGGGCGGTCACCACCCGGTGGCGGCGGCCGACACGGACCGTCTCGCAGGGGAAGGTGCCGAGGGCGACCAGCCGGTAGGCGGTGGCCGTGCACATCCCGAAGGCGCGGGCCGCCGTCCTCAGATCCACACTGACCGGCAGGTCGAACACCTCACGGAAGGTGAGGGGGCTCTGCGCGCGCTCGTTCATGCGCGGCTCCGGCGGCCGCGCAGCGACAGCGTTCCCACCCTGCGGCCCCGTCGGAGCCGGTGCGCGGCGGTGACCGGGTCGGTCAGACCCCACTCACCGGCCAGCGCCCCGATGCGCACGCCCTCCACCCGGTGCGCCGGGACGGTGATCCGCAGGGACGCGCCGAGGCCGTCCGGCCGGTCGCGTCCGTCGAACTCCGCCTGCCACGCGCCGTCGTCGGGGCGGGTGCGCGCGGCGAGATCGATGTCCTCGACGGGCCGCTCGGCGCGGGTGCGCCGGACCATGGTCCACGCCCCTGTGCACGCGGACGGCAGCATGACCGTACCGGGGTCGGCGACCTGCGGCTCCATCGTGCGCAACGCCTCCAGGCAGCCTGTCACCAACTCCGCCTCGACGTCGTCCCGGTCGGCACCGAAGCGGTGGACGAGGGCGGAGGCTGTGCGGCGCAGGCCGGGCAGTGCGAGCCACACCGCGCCCAGGCGCCAGCCGTTTCCGTCGGTGTCCTCGCGGGCGAGCGCGGTGATCTGCCGCCACAGCGCGGAGCGCACGGCCGGCGGGGCCGACCGGTCGTACAGCACGGGGCGGGCCTCACCCGGGGTGAGCGCGGTGCCCGGACGGCCGGAGCCGTCGTCCAGCCGGAGCCCGGTCAGCGGCTCCCGGCTCCTCACCTCCCTTTCGAGGCGGTCGAAGAGAGCGGGCCTGGGGGGTGACGTCATCTCGTTCTCCTTGTCGCATACGGGGACCGGGCGCACCGGTCAGTCGTGGGGGTCCGGCTCGGCCGCGCCGCGCCACTCGGCGAGGGAGCGTTCGGCGAGTGCTCTGCCGGGGGTGGCCTCGCCGTCACGCACGATCGACATCAGCAGCCGCAGACAGCCGTGCCGGCGGCTGTCGACGAGCCGGGCGAACAACTCCGCCACCTGTTCCTCTCGTCGTGCGGAGGATCCGGCGGCCCGGGAGCACCACAGGAGCAGCGCGTCCCGCATGGCCGGGAAGGCCGTGGCCTCGTCGAGCGACCGGCAGACCAGTCCGACGACCCGCGCCGCGCTCTCCCGCCCCGCGGCGAGCCGGTCGCCGAACCAGTGGCAGTCCTCGGCCACCAGCGCGGGAAACGTGAGCGCGGCCAGCAGACCTGCCACGTCCTCGCCCTGGGACCACAAGGCCAGATGACGCACGGTCGCCTCTCTGGTCTCCGCGGATCCGGTGGTGAATCTCCGCACCAGCGTCTGCGCCACTTCCAGGGCCGTCGCCGCCGCGTGGTCGTCGTCGCCGAGCGTGTCCACGACCGCCCGCAGCAGGCGCAGGGCGATCCCGACCGGTACCGCCCCGGCGTCGTGGCCGCACGCGGCCACGACCGCGGCGCGCAACGCGGTCTCCGGGGCGGTGCTCCACTGTTCGAGCAGGGCGCCGGCCTTCCCGGCGGTCTGCGGGGTGCCCGCCGCGGCGCCGAGGGCGCGCCCCGTCACCGCGACGGCCGTGCCCGGCCCGGCCAGGGCGACCTCCCGGAGCAGCACCAGACTGCGTCCCGCCGTCCGCTCCGCCCACGCGGCCATCGCACGGCCGGCACGTTCGGTCTGCTCGTCGTCGCCCCCGGCGCTGCCCAGCCAGGTGTGCAACAGGGGCAGCACCTCGGGCCGTTCCCGGCACACCACGTCCCAGACGGCTTCGCTCACCCCGGGCCACGGGAACGCGACGGTCGCGGCCCCGCCGCCGTCCTCGTCCGCCGACGCCCCCAGGGCCGTCAGGAGGCCGGGTGCGGTGCGCGGCCGGGCGGGGGCGTCCGCCGGCCGCGGCGGGCCGGTGCCGGTGGCCGGCGCACGAGCGATCCGGTGCGCCGGTGTCGCCTCCGGTGCGAGGGCGGCGAGGAGCGGTGGCACCGTCGCCGGTCGTCCGGGCTCGTCCGGTGCGGCCCGCCGCTCCAGGACCGTGGCCAGGAGATCCGCCGCCCGTTCGAGAATCGTGTCCCGCTCCAGCCCCTCGTAGACGCAGACCGCGAACAGATGGGCCGTGAGGTGGGGATCGCCCTCGGCGTGGGCCAGGAGCCGGGTGGCCTCGGCCGTGGCGAGCCGGGCGGTCAGCTCCTCGGGGCGCACCCGGCCCTCGGACGCCAGGGCCTCGGCCACCCGGACCGCGCTGCCCGGGGGCAGCCCGGGCGGCAGGAGTGCGGCGAGGGTGTCCGGCCCGAGCAGCTTCCGCCGGCGGGCCCGCTCCCGGGCGTCCGGGCACAGGCCCGCGAAGTGCAGCGAGAACACCTCCTCCGGGTCCGGCGGCCGGTGGCGCAGCACCCGGACGCCGAGGCGGTCCTCCAGCGCGCGGGCCAGGCCCGGCGCCTCCTCCAGGACCACGACCAGCCGGGCACCGGCCTTCGTCAGATGTGCCTCCAGGTTGGACACGTCCCAGGGGCGCAGGGAGAGCGGGTCGCTCAGGTCCATGACCAGGTACCCGTCCACATCGCGTGGGCGGGGCCGCCAGCGGGCCAGGTCCACGGTTCCGTCGACCTGGACCAGCACGGGGTCGGTGCAGCCGTTCGCCAGGAGATGGAGGGCCAGCGTCTGCCGGCCGGTGCGGGGCGCCCCGGAGACGAAGAGGATGCCGGAATCGAGGACGTCGAGTCCCGCGGTGTAACCGGTGGGCCGCGCGAAGCGGAGGCTGGCCGCCTGCACCTCCTTCGCCCGTACCGGCCCCTGGCGCACCAGCACGGCTTCCCGGCCGTCCTCCGTCTGCGCGGCAGTCGGCGCATGGCGTTGATCGCCGTGCACGACACCGGTGTTGACGGTTCCGTGGGTCGCGACGATCAGTGTGCCCTTGCTGCGGGCGAGTTCCGGTAGCAGCGCGCCGAGGTCGTCGTCGGCACCGGCCTCAGGCGCCACGATCCGCCTCCCGGGCCGGACCGCCGGACAGGTCGACGTTGGTGAGGTACTGCCCGCCCTGCACGGAACCGGTGTTGACGATGCCGCGCTCGGCGCTGAGCACGGTGAGAGGTGCCGCGACGGCACCGTCTTTCGGGGCGGCGCCGGCCGCGACGCGCGTCTTCGGCGGTGTGCCGGAGGGTGACGGCACGTAGAGCCAGGCCCGTTGGGCGAACGCCCTGCCGTCGACGGTCGCCGGGACCTCGATGAACCGGTCGGGGTGCCGTCCGGTGTATCCGCCGGCGACCGCGTCCTGGTAGCAGCGGTCCGACAGGATGGCGGCGACGTGGGTGACGTTCTCGCTGGAGCGCTCCAGCACCGCTTTGACGGGACGGGAGTCGAGCAGGCGGTGTGTGTCGTTGCGTGCCGTGCCGTTGCCGGAGAAGGCGTCCCCGGTGTCGGGCAGCGGGCCGATGTGCAGGCTGACCCGCAGCCTGATCCGGGCTGTGCCGAGCGCGTGGACGTTCAGTTCCGCGACGACGTCCTGGAGGGTGTCGAGCCACGGGTGGACGACCAGGGGCATGAGCGCGGGATCGAAGCCCAGGACGTAGCCGTCACCGGTGGTGGCGGGGAACAGCCGGCTGTTCCACACCTCCGTCAGCCCGGCGCGCTCCAGCGAGGTCCGGATCAGTTCGGGCACCGCCCGGCTGATCATCTCGTGCTCGATGGCCGGGCGTCCGGTGAAGCCCTTCATGTCCACGGCCAGGAGGCCGCGGTACGGGGGGAGCGGGCGGCTGCGGGAGTAGGGGGCCGTGGTGGGCGGGGGCAGTGCGGGACCGCCGTCGTGCATCGTGTCTCCTCCGCGAAATCCCGCCGGGAGCAAGGGAGTCGGGCTCGCTCGCGGCGGACGATGGGGGTGCCGGTGGCCGGCTCTCCGAGCTTCGCGGAGGAGGAGGCGGGGTTCTGCTCGCTCAGAACCGATGGAGCGTGACGCGTGTCATGGTCCGCCCCGGCGGTGCCGCCGGGGCCCCCGACTCAGGCGGCGGACCGTCGGGACAGCGCACGGTGCAGTCCCCGCTCGTCCACGATCTCGACGGAGGTCCGGCCGACCCGCACGGCGCCCGGCCCCAGGCGCCGCAGCGCCTCGCTGACGGACCCGCGCCCCACGTCGAGGTGCTGGGCCAGTTCCAGCCGGGTGAGGCGGAAGGAGCGCGTGCCGGACACGGCGATGAGCCGCAGCAGCGTTGCCGCGAGCCGCTGATCGAGGTCCCCCTCGCCGGCGCGGGTCTGCTCCCGCAGGCGGCTCAGGGCGAGCCGGTGCAGCTTCCCGGCGAGGTCGTACTGCGTCACGAGGCGCCGGAACGCCGCCGCCGGAACGCAGGATACTTTGCAATCCGTAATGGCCTGTACGTCGGCGAGCCGGGTGTCGCCGTCCTGTACGGCCATCTCGCCCAGCACGTCACCCGGTCCACGGAAGGACAGCAGCCTGTCCCGGCCGTCCACGCTCCTGCGCACCACCTTGACCATGCCCTGGATCAGCGCAATCACATGGGTCCCGGATTCTCCCTGACGGAGCAGGGTCTGCCCGGCCGCGTGGGGCCGGCGGGGGAAGGCGGTCAGGTCCCGCCATGCCTCCCGGGGAGCCAGGTCGCGCAGGGTCGTGGTCGGCGAGAGAGGGGTCAGTTCGCTCATGCGATGAAAAGTAGGGGACGGGGGGAGCCTTCGCGGCGGAATGATCGTTTCTGTCTCCCGGCTGTGTCTCTGCTGCCCGATGAGGCCCGAATGCGCTCGAAGAAGGGACTCCGAGCGGCGGTGCGGGACCGTACGTGCCGATCACCTGCGCCGGTGCTCGATAGCCTGCCCACCGACCGGATGAACCGACAGGCCTGGTGCGGGGGCACCGCACCCCCGAGGCGCGGAACGGACGCGTCGCCGCTCGCTCCGCGCGAGGCCCTCGACGACGAGGTGAGAGATGCAGTTCACCACCCGGCCCACCCTCCAGGGCACCTTCGGCATGGTCTCCTCCACCCACTGGCTGGCCTCCCAGTCGGCGATGGCGGTTCTGGAGGGCGGGGGCAACGCCTTCGACGCCGCCGTGGCCGGGGCGTTCGTCCTGCACGTCGTGGAGCCCCACCTCAACGGCCCGGCCGGCGAAGTGCCGATCCTGCTCGCCCCGGCGGGCGGCACGGTGCGCGTGCTGTGCGGGCAGGGCGTGGCCCCGGCGGGCGCCACCCCGGCCCACTACCGGGGGCTCGGGCTGGACCTCGTACCGGGCACCGGACCGCTCGCCGCCGCCGTGCCCGGCGCCTTCGACGCCTGGCTGCTGCTCCTGCGCGACCACGGCACCAAGTCCCTGGACGACGTCCTGGGGTACGCCATCGGATACGCCGAACACGGGCACGCGCCCGTGGACAACGTCGGCGCGACCGTCGAGAGCGTACGGCGGCTGTTCGAGACCGAGTGGACCTCGTCGGCCGAGCTGTACCTGCCCGGCGGCAGGGCACCGCGGCCCGGCGCGCTGCTGCGCAACCCCGCGCTCGCCGCCACCTGGAAGCGGCTGCTGGCCGAGACCGCGCACGCGGGCGGCCGGGAGGACCGGATCGACGCCGCGCGCGAGGTGTGGCGCTCCGGCTTCATCGCCGAGGCCCTGCTCCGGCAGTCCCGCCGGCCCACCATGGACACCAGCGGCGAACGGCACCCGGGCACGCTCACCGAGGCCGACCTGGCGGGCTGGTCGGCGACCTACGAGACACCGGTGACGTACGACTGGAACGGCTGGACCGTGTGCAAGGCCGGCCCCTGGAGCCAGGGCCCCGTCCTGCTCCAGCAGCTCGCCCTGCTCCCGCCCGAGCTGCCCGCGTACGGCTCGGCCGACTACGTCCACCTGCTGATCGAGGGCTGCAAGCTCGCCATGGCCGACCGCGAGGCCTGGTACGGGGACGCCGCCGAAGTACCCCTCGCCGACCTGCTGTCCGACGGCTACAACGCCGCGCGACGGGCCCTGATCGGCGAGCGGGCCTCCTACGACCTGCGCCCCGGCAGTCCCGGCGGCCGCACCCCGCGACTGCCCGCGCAGGCGCACGCGCGCGTGTCGGCCGGAACCCGTCCCGGCTTCGACCCGATGGGTGCCGGCGAGCCGACCGTCGCGGCGCTGCCCGGCCATCCGGCCGTCGCGGACGTGACCGGACAGGCGCAGGCGGCCGGCGGCGGCCCGGTGGCCGCCGACGGGACGACCCGCGGCGACACCTGTCACCTGGACGTCGTCGACCGCTGGGGCAACATGGTCGCGGCCACGCCCAGCGGCGGCTGGCTCCAGTCCAACCCCGTCGTGCCCGAACTCGGTTTCCCGCTCGGCACACGCCTGCAGATGGCCTGGCTGGAGGAGGGCCTGCCCGCCTCCCTCGCCCCCGGCCGCCGCCCGCGCACCACCCTCACCCCGTCCCTCGCACTGCGCGACGGCGTGCCGGTCATGGCGTTCGGCACACCCGGCGGCGACCAGCAGGACCAGTGGCAGCTGCACTTCTTCCTGGCCGCCGCCCTGCGCGCCCCCGTCCGCGGCGGCCTCGACCTCCAGGGCGCCGTCGACGCCCCGAACTGGCACAACGACAGCTTCCCCAGCTCCTTCCACCCGCGCGGCCGGCGACCCGGCAGCGTCACCGTGGAGTCCCGCACCGCACCCGAGGTGATCGAGGAACTGCGCCGGCGCGGGCACGACGTCACCGTCGGACCCGCCTGGTCCGAGGGGCGGTTGTGCGCCGTCGCCCGGGACCCGGAGACCGGCGTCCTGTCGGCGGCGGCGAACCCGCGCGGGATGCAGGGGTACGCCGTGGGCCGCTGACGGCCGCGCCGGGACTCCCTTTCTTCATCCCGATTCCACCTCGCGGACACCCGCGGGGCGGGCATTGTCAGTGGGCCGTGCTCTTATAGGTGACATGATCGAACAAATGGAAACCATCGAGGAGTTTCTCGCCCGCTGCTCGGCCGACGTGGAGGAAGCGGTCCGCAAGGCCGCCGAGGCCGAGATCCTGCCCCGCTTCCGCCGCCTGGCCGCGCACGAGGTGGACCAGAAGAGCGGCCCGCACGACCTGGTGACGGACGCCGACCGCCTCGCCGAGCTGCGACTCACCGAACACCTCGGTGCCCTGCTGCCCGGCTCGGTGGTGGTCGGCGAGGAAGCGGTGCACGCCAACCCGGCGGTGTACGAGGCGCTCCAGGGCGACGCGCCGGTCTGGATCGTCGACCCGGTCGACGGCACCCGCCAGTTCGTGCACGGCGACGACGGCTTCTGCACCCTGGTGGCCCTCGCCCAGCGGGGCGTCGTGATCGCCTCCTGGACCTACGCGGCGGCGCGCGACCAGTTCGCCACCGCCGTCCGCGGCCAGGGCGCCTTCCTCGACGGGGAGCGGCTGTTCGCGGGCCCGCCCGCGCCCGGCCGGGACCTCGTCGTGGCCACCTCCCACCCGGACTACACCACCGACGACCAGAAGCGCGCGCTGCGCGCCCTGTGGACCGACGGCCTCGCCCCGCGCCCGTGCGGCTCCGCGGGCCTGGAGTATCTCGCCGTCGCCCGGGGCGAGTCGGACGCCGTGGCGTTCTCCTGGGAGGCCGCCTGGGACCACGCGGCCGGGCTGCTCCTGGTCGAGGAGGCGGGCGGCACGCACCTCACCCTGGCCGGCGAGCCCTTCCGCATCACCGGCGGCAACACCCTGCCGTTCACCGCGGCCCGGGACGCGGCCACCGCCCGACGGGTGGCCGACCTGCTGCGCACCGCGTCCTGACGCTCCGGGCGGCCCCCGGGCCGGGGGAGTGCCGGTCCCCCGGCATATCCTGATCCCGAATGGCCGTCGGCTGACGAATGGGGTCCGAAGGTGCCGTCGATGCTCGATGTGGTCGTGGTGGGTGCGGGACCGAACGGACTGACCGCTGCCGTGGAGCTGGCCCGGCGCGGCTTCTCCGTGGCCCTGTTCGAGGCGAAGTCCACCGTGGGCGGCGGCGCCCGCACCGAGGAGCTGACCCTCCCCGGCTTCCGGCACGACCCGTGCTCGGCCGCGCACCCCCTGGGCATCAACTCCCCGGCCTTCCGCGCGCTGCCGCTCGACCGGTACGGCCTGGAGTGGCTGCACGCCCCGCTGCCCATGGCGCACCCGTTCCCGGACGGCACCGCGGCCGTGCTGGCCCGCTCGGTGGCCCGGACCGCCGCCTCCTTCGGACCACGCGACGCCGGCCCGTACCGCAGACTGGTGGAGCCCTTCCTCGCCCACTGGGACACCCTCGTCCGGGACTTCATGTCCCTGCCGCTGACCGCGCTCCCGCGCGACCCCGTCACCCTGGCCCGCTTCGGCCTGGCCGGGCTCCCGCCGTCCACCTGGCTGATGCGCCGCTTCAAGGACGAGCGGGTCAAGACCCTCTTCGCCGGCCTGGTCGCCCATGTGATGGCACCGCTCGACGGCCTGGCGACCGGCGCCGTCGGACTGGTCTTCGCCCTGTCCGCCCACGCCCGCGGCTGGCCGGTGCCCCGCGGCGGCTCCCAGGCCATCTCCGACGCCCTCGCCGCCTACCTGACCGACCTCGGCGGCCAGGTGCACACCGACTACGAGGTCAAGCGCCTGGACGACCTGCCGCCCGCCCGCGCCTACGTCTTCGACACCTCGCCCGCCGCGCTCGCCCGCATCGCCGGCTTCGGCGACTACTACGCGAACTACCGCTACGGCCCCAGCGTCTTCAAGATCGACTACGCGCTGGACGGCCCGGTGCCCTGGACCGCGCCCGAGGCCCGCGCCGCCGGAACCGTGCAGATCGGCGCCGACCGGGCCGAGATCGGCGCCGCCCTGCGCGCCGCCTCCCGCGAGGGCCGCGCCCCCGACAAGCCCTTCATGATCACCGTGCAGCCCAGTGTGGCCGACCCCACGCGTGCCCCCGAGGGCAAGCACGTCTTCTGGGCCTACGGCCACGTGCCGAACAACTGGTCCGGAGACCTCACCGACGCCATAGAACGCCAACTGGAGCGCTTCGCCCCCGGCTTCCGCGACCGCGTGCTCGCCCGTGCCACCGCCGGCCCCGCCGAGATGGCCGCCCGCAACGCCAACTACGTCGGCGGCGACATCGCCTGCGGCGCGGCCTCCGGACTCCAGCTGCTGCTGCGCCCCAGACTGTCCCTGTTCCCCTACCACACGCCCCACCCGGCCGTCTTCATCTGCTCCTCGGCCACTCCGCCCGGGCCCGGCGTGCACGGCATGTCGGGGCACAACGCGGCCAAGGCCGTCTGGCGGAGACTGAGGCAGACATGACCACCATCACCCTCGTCCAGGGCGACATCACGCGGCAGAGCGCCGACGCGATCGTCAACGCCGCCAACTCCTCCCTCCTCGGCGGCGGAGGCGTGGACGGCGCGATCCACCGCCGCGGCGGCCCCGCCGTCCTGGAGGAGTGCCGCGCGCTGCGCGCCTCCCGGTACGGCAGGGGTCTGCCCACCGGGCAGGCCGTCGCCACCACGGCGGGCGCACTGGACGCCCGCTGGGTGATCCACACCGTGGGCCCGGTGTACAGCCGCAGCGAGGACCGCTCCGACCTGCTCGCCTCCTGCTACCGGGAGTCGCTGCGCGTCGCGGACGAACTCGGTGCCCGCACCGTCGCGTTTCCCGCCGTCTCCACCGGTGTCTACCGCTGGCCGATGGACGACGCGGCCCGCATCGCCGTGGAGGCGGTCCTGAGCACACCGACGGCGGTGGAGGAGGTGCGGTTCGTGCTCTTCGACGAACGGGCGTACGAGGCGTTCGCCCGGCAGACCCGCTGACGGACGAGAGACACCCTCGCCCGGTCCGGCCCGCGCCCGAACCCGCCTCGAAGCCCGGTTGCGCTTCACCTGAACGGCGTAGTCCCCGATGCGTCCGGCGGCTGCCTGGCCGACGCTCGGAGTGCCCCTGCGCGCCCCGCGAGGGACGCGCGTACCGCATGCGCGGGGAGGCAGAAAGGAACGCTCATGAGCCAGGCAGCGCAACCCACCGGACCGGACGCCTCGGGCGGCACCTGGCCGCCGCGGCAGCCGGCGGCCCGGGGCGACGGCTGGGTGACCGGCGGCGTCACGTTCGCGGGGGTCCTGATGCTGTGCAGCGGCGTCCTCGCCATCCTCCAGGGGATCGCCGCCGTCGCCAAGGACGAGGTCTACGCCCTCGTCGGCCACTACATCTACCGGATCAACCTCACCGGCTGGGGCGTCATCCACATCGTCATCGGCGCCCTGGTCCTGGTGACCGGCATCGGCCTGCTGAAGGACATGACCTGGGCCCGCTTCGCCGGTCTCTTCCTCGTCTCGCTCAGCCTCATCGCGCAGTTCCTGTTCCTGCCGTACGCGCCGGTCTGGTCGCTGATCATGATGGGGATCGACATCTTCGTGATCTGGGCCCTGGCGTCCCGTCAGGAAGCGCTCAGCTGAGACTCGGACAGGGGCGTCAGCCCAGGGCGCGCAGGACCCCGCCGAGCCGCGCCACGCCCTCGGCGACGAGCCCCGGCGCGGTGGCCGCGTAGCCGAGGACCAGTCCGGGCGGGCCCGGCAACTGCCGGTGCCAGGACAGCGGCTGGCACTTCACGCCATGGGCGAGCGCCGCCGCGGCGAACTCGGTGTCGGGCACGTCCGAGGCGTACGTCACCGTCAGATGCAGGCCCGCGGCGGCGCCGTGCACCCGGGCACCCGGGAGGTGCTCGGCGAGGGCCGTGATCATCGCGTCCCGGCGCCTGCGGTGCCGCCCCCGCAACAGCCGCAGGTGCCGCTCCAGTTCACCCGACTCCATCAGCCGGGCGAGCACCAGCTGCGGCAGCACCGCGTTGCCCAGGTCGTTGAAGCGCTTGGCGTCGACCAGCGCCGTACGGTACCGGGCCGGTGCCACCAGCCAGCCGATGCGCAGCGCCGGCGCGAGCAGCTTCGACACGCTGCCCAGATAGCAGACCCGGTCGGCCAGCAGCGCGCGCAGCGCGGGGACCGGGGGCCGGTCGTAGCGGTGCTCGGCGTCGTAGTCGTCCTCCAGGATCAGACCGCCCTCCCGCGCCCACTCCAGCAGCTCACGCCGGCGTTCGCCGCTCGTCACCACGCCGGTGGGGAACTGATGGGCGGGCGTGAGCAGGACGGCCCGGGCGCCGGTCGCCCGCAGCGCGTCGACCCGTACGCCCTCCTCGTCGACCGGCACCGGCGGGGTGGCCAGGCCCCCGTTCCGCAGATGCTGGCGGGCCCCCAGTGAACCGGGATCCTCCACCGCGACCGCGTCGACGCCGTCGGCCCGCAGCACCGGGTGCAGCAGTGTGAGCGCCTGAGCGGTGCCCGCGACGATCAGCACCGCGTCCGGTTCC
Source organism: Streptomyces sp. NPDC038200 (assembly GCF_055600785.1). Lineage (NCBI taxonomy): Bacteria > Bacillati > Actinomycetota > Actinomycetes > Kitasatosporales > Streptomycetaceae > Streptomyces > Streptomyces sp. NPDC038200. Next base: position 457,188 of record NZ_JBVJYH010000003.1, on the reverse strand, counting down.
ACCTGTACGCCCCGCACTCTCGCGAGCCAGTCGGCGACCGCCCGCCGCAGCCGGGGCGCGCCGCGGGGGTCGCCGTAACCGAGATGGTCGGCGGACAGCTCGGTGAGCACGGCCCGCTCGGCACGCAGCCAGGCCGCCCGCGGGAAGGTGGTCAGGTCGGGCCGGCCCGGGGTGAAGTCGACGGCGGCCGGGGCGGCCCGCAGCGCGTCGAAGACCTCGGCACCGGGTTCGCCGGCGAACAACCGCGTCGCGGCACCCGGGCCGCCGGCGAGGAACCGGCCAGGGCCGGCGGCGTACGGTCCGGCGGCGTACGGTCCGGCGTGCCCACCGCCCTGCTCACCGGCCGACAGCCGGGCGGGACGGCCGGCGCCGGTGCCGCCGTCCGGCAGCGCTTCGTCCGGCAGCGCTTCGTCCGACAGTGCTTCGTCCGGCCGTGCTTCGTGCGCCAGTGGTCCGCCCGGCGGTGGTCCGTCGCCGCCCGCGGACCGATCCGGCAGGCCGGCGCCGGGAACCGCGCCGGCGAAGGGCGCCGCGACCACCACCGTGCCCCCGCGCCGACGGCCCGCCACCTGGCCGTCCTCGGCGAGCCGCCGGTACGCCTCGGTCACCACGCCCCGGGAGACCCGCAGCTCCGCGGCGAGCACCCGGGTCGGCGGCAGCCTGCTGCCCACCGCCAGCCGGCCGTCCGCTATCGCCCGCCGCAGCCGTCCGGCCAACCACTCCGCCTTCCCACCGGCGGGCACGTCACCGACGGCCAGCTGGAGGAAGTCGGAGCCACGCGCCGGCACGTCCCCCGCCGCCCCCACTGTGTCCCGCCCCTCGTCCACCCCGCTCATGCTGTCACGCGCCGCGCCCGCGTCCGCCGGGCCCGGCAGCCCCGGCAGCTCCAGGAGGCCCGGCAGTCCCGGCAGCGCCCGGGGGGCCCGGCAGGCACAACAGCGCCCGGCGGGCCCGGCAGGCCCCACAGGGCCCGGCGGGCCCGGCAGCACCGCAGCCCGGTGAGGTCCCGGTCGGATGCCGGTCAGGGCCCGAAGACGAACTCGGGCGTGCCCGGAGCGAGGAGGGCCGCCCGGGTGGTGGCCCCCCAGTGCGCGGCCACCTCCTCCTCGACCGTCTTCAGCACCTCGGCCACGGCGTCCGCGCCGCCCTCGTGCATCGCCTCCGCCACCACCAGCACCCGGCCGGTGTGCGCGCCGACCGCCGAGTGCCCGCTCTGCCGGTGGGTCCAGCGGCGGGCGTGCGCCCGGCCCGCGGAGTCCACGTAGGTGACCTCACCGGGCGCGGGCTGCTCGACGCCGCCGCCGAACGGCGTGTACGTCTCGTCCCCGCGGGCCGGCCGGACCTCCAGCAGCGGCCCGGTGACCCGCTCGACGTCGAGGACCGCGACCGGCACCGCGTACGCCACCGAGATCGCGTTGCACAGGTCCACCAGCGGATGGATGCGCGGCAGCGCGCCCTCCTTCCGCAGCCGGCGCAGCAGCGACTCCGCGGCGGACCGGTACTGCGTCGGCTTCACTCCCATCCGGGTGAAGGTCCGCCGCCAGGCCAGCACCTCGGGGAACTCGCCCTCGGTGGCCCGCTCCAGCCGGGCCACGGCCCGGTCGGTGTACGCGGCGGCACGCCCGCGGGTGTCCGCGGGAGCACCGACGCCGGCGGCGTACAGCGCGCCGGCGGAGAGTTCGGGGTACGCGGCCCGGACCGCGTCGGCATGCCGGAATCGCACGGTCAGGCCACCACCGCTCGGGCGCCGGGGTTCGACGAAACGCTCAACGGGATCTCCTCGGTGATCGGGAACACCACCACCTTGCCCAGCGCTTGGACCGGCGGCCAGGGCCAAACAAGGTGCGGCTCACCGGTCCATAAACCGGCCCCGGCGCCCCTGGCCGGAGTCCGCGGCGGCCCGCGTGGCATCATCGGCCGGGCCGGCCGCCGGGCAGGCGAGGCAGCCGGACCCCCGCGCGGCACGAGCGGCACAGGCCGCCCCATGCAGCAGGGGCGCCCAGGCAGCACGGGCCGCCCGGACACACAGGCGGCACAGGCGGCACGACGAGTACCGAGTACGAGGAGCACCATGAACCCCGCTCTCACCCGGGCGCCCGAGGGCGGTACCGGCTCCCCGCACGGCGCCCGGAGCGCGGGGCGGGGCGGCGCCTCGCTGCTGGACGACTTCTCCCTGGAGATGACCGGCAAGGACGTGGCCAGGCTGGAGGAGGCGCGCGACGGCATCCCGCCCGGCACCCGGATCAACATCACGTTCCTGGCCGGTGAGGACACCGGTACCCGGCTGACGGCCGCCCGCGCGGTCAAACGCCTCGGCTTCGTCCCCGTACCCCACATATCCGCCCGCCGCCTGCCCTCCCGGCCCGCCCTGGAGGAGTTCCTCGCCGGGCTGGCCGCCGACGGCACCGCCGAGAACGTGTTCGTCGTCGGCGGCGACCCCGCCCGGCCCGAGGGCCCCTACGAGGACGCCCTCGCCGTCCTGCGCACGGGACTGCTGCGCCACCACGGCGTCCGGCACGTCGGGATCACCGGCTACCCCGAGGGCCACCCCGGCATCACTGACCATGCCCTGTGGTCGGCGCTCACCGACAAGGCGGCGGCCATCGGGGCCGACCGGTTCACCGGCGACGTGATCACCCAGTTCGGCTTCGACACCGACCCGGTCCTGACCTGGCTGGAGGCCCTCCGCGCCCGGGGTGTGCACCTGCCCGTCCGCATCGGCGTCCCCGGACCGGCCGGGGTGCGCCGGCTGCTGGGCTACGCCACCCGGTTCGGCGTCGGCACCAGCGCCTCCGTCGCCCGCAAGTACGGGTTCTCGCTGACCAACCTCATGGGTACCACCGGCCCGGACCGCTTTCTGCACACCCTGGCCGACCGCTACGACCCCGCCCGGCACGGCACGGTCAAGGTGCACTTCTACACGTTCGGCGGCCTGCGGACCACCGCCGAGTGGATCACCCGCTTCCGGCAGCCGAGCACCCCCGCGACGCACCCGGCCTGATCCGGCGGGACCCCTGGCCAGGTCCACGTAGGTGTCGGATTTCCGCCAGCGACCGGGCTGCCCGGTGGCCGATGCTGGAGGCATGCAGACAGGGATGCACCTCGACCGGGAGCGCTGCGTGAGCGCCGTGCGGTCCAAGGACGCGCGGTTCGACGGATGGTTCTTCACGGCCGTCCTGACCACCCGGATCTACTGCCGGCCGAGCTGCCCGGCCGTGCCGCCCAAGCCGGAGAACATGACGTTCCACCCGAGCGCCGCCGCCTGCCAGCAGGCCGGGTTCCGGGCCTGCAAGCGCTGCCGTCCCGACACCAGCCCCGGCTCCCCGGAGTGGAACCAGCGCGCCGACCTGGTGGCCCGGGCCATGCGGCTGATCGCCGACGGCGTCGTCGACCGCGAGGGCGTGCCCGGACTCGCCGCCCGGCTCGGCTACAGCACCCGGCAGGTGGAGCGGCAGCTCCTCGCCGAGCTGGGTGCCGGCCCGCTCGCGCTCGCCCGCGCCCAGCGCGCCCAGACCGCGCGGCTGCTCGTCGAGACGACCTCGCTGCCCATGACGGAGATCGCGTTCGCGGCCGGCTTCTCCTCCGTGCGCGCCTTCAACGACACCGTCCGCGAAGTCTTCGCGCTCTCCCCGAGCGAGCTGCGCGCCCGGGCCCCCAGGAGCGGCGCGGGCACCCCGGGCGTGCTCACCCTGCGGCTGCCGTTCCGCGCCCCGCTGAACCCGTCCAACCTCTTCGGTCATCTCGCCGCCACCGCCGTACCCGGCGTGGAGGAATGGCGGGACGGCGCCTACCGGCGCACCCTGCGGCTGCCGTACGGCCACGGCATCGCCGCCCTCGCCCCCCGCCCCGACCACATCGCCTGCCGCCTCACCCTGAGCGACCTGCGCGACCTCACCGTGGCCATCAGCCGCTGCCGCCGCCTGCTCGACCTGGACGCCGACCCGGTCGCCGTCGACGAGCGGCTGCGCACCGATCCACTGCTCGCGCCCCTGGTGGACCGGGCCCCGGGCCGCCGGGTGCCGCGCACGGTCGACGAGGCCGAGTTCGCCGTCCGCGCCGTGCTCGGCCAGCAGGTGTCGACGGCCGCCGCCCGCACCCACGCGGCCCGCCTGGTCACCGCGCACGGCAAGCCCCTGGACGACCCCGAGGGTGGCCTCACCCACCTCTTCCCGTCCGCCGAGGCACTGGCCGCCGTCGACCCCGAGACCCTGGCCATGCCCCGTACCCGGCGCACCACCTTCACCACCCTCGTGAGCCGACTGGCCGAGGGGGAACTGCGCCTGGGAGCGGACGCCGACTGGGCGCAGACCCGCGCCCGGCTCCTCGCCCTGCCCGGCTTCGGGCCCTGGACCGTGGACGTCATCGCCATGCGCGCCCTGGGCGACCCCGACGCGTTCCTCCCCACCGACCTCGGCATCCGGCGGGCCGCCCGGGAGCTGGGCCTGCCGTCCACCCCGGCCGCGCTCACGGCCCGCGCGGAGAGCTGGCGGCCCTGGCGGGCGTACGCGGTGCAGTACCTGTGGGCGACCGACAGCCACCCGATCAACTTCCTGCCCGCGTAAGGACGTACGACATGAAGCAGCACACCGTCATCGACAGCCCCTACGGCCCGCTCACCCTCGTCGCCGACGACGGCGTACTGTGCGGTCTCTACATGACCGACCAGCGCCACCGCCCGTCGGAGGAGGCGTTCGGCGCACCGGACGACGCCCCCTTCGCGGCGGCGGAGGAACAGCTGGCGGCCTACTTCACGGGCGAGTTGACGGAGTTCACGCTGGAATTCCGGTTGCACGGCTCCCCGTTCCAGCGCGCTGTCTGGGACCAGCTGACCCGCATCCCGTACGGCGAGACCCGTTCCTACGGCCAACTCGCCGACGCGCTCGGCAACCCCAAGGCGTCCCGCGCGGTCGGCCTCGCCAACGGCAGGAACCCGATCGGCATCATCGTGCCCTGCCACCGGGTGATCGGCGCGGGCGGCGATCTCACCGGCTACGGCGGCGGACTGGACCGCAAGCGCCGCCTGCTGGACTTCGAGCGGGGAGCGGCCCTGTTCTGACCCTCCCCGCCCGCTACCGGTCGTACTCCGCGGCCAGCCGGCCCAGCAGCGCGGGGAGCGCGGTGCCGATCGGCTCCCGTACGACCTCGTGGGCGAGTTCGTCGTACGGCGTCGGATCGGCGTTGACGATGATCAGGTGGGCACCGTTGTCGGCGGCGACTCCGACGAGACCGGCGGCCGGCTGCACCTGAAGACTGCTGCCGACGGCGAGGAACACCGTGCACGCCTTGCTGATCGCCAGCGCCTCGCCGAGGACCACCGGATCCAGCCGCTGGCCGAACATCACGGTCGCCGACTTCAGGATGCCCCCGCACACCAGGCACGCGGGGTCCTCCTCACCGGCCTCCACCCGGGCGAGCGCGTCCTCCATCGGTCCCCGTGCCCCGCACCCGGTGCACACCACGCTGCGCGCGCTGCCGTGCAGTTCGAGCACCTTGCGGGAGGGCATCCCGGCGAGCTGGTGCAGCCCGTCCACGTTCTGCGTGATCACCCGGACCGGGATGCCGGACTGCTCCAGCTCGGCGACGGCCCGGTGTGCGGCGTTCGGCTCGGCCCCCAGCGTGCGGTTCCTGCGCCGCATCTGCCAGGACCGCCGCCGGATCTCCGGATCGCTCATGTAGTACTCGTACGTCACGAGCTTCTCGGCCTCGGGATCCCGCTTCCACAGCCCGTTCGGACCGCGGTAGTCGGGGATCCCGGAGTCGGTGGAGATACCGGCCCCGCTGAGCAGGGCGACGAGGGGCTTGGCCATGACACCGAGGGTAGGGCGGGTCCGCGGCCTGTCGCGAGCGGATATCGCTCAGCCGGCCACCGCCCCGCACACGGGACCGGTTCGACCGGTTCCGGCGGAGGCCCCCGGCGCCGGCTTCCGGGCACGGCCGAGGTGACGGTCGCGCTCGCCCGGCTCGTCGTGGGGGTCGTGATCGTCGCGGGGGCCGAACGGTCAGACCGCGCGGTGGCCGTTCTCCAGCTCCGCCGTGGCCGAGCCGTCCGCCAGGACGTCCAGCGCGGCCAGCACACGGCGGCCGAGCGGGCCGGGCAGATGGGCGGTGATCTCCTCGCGCGCCACCAGACGCCAGGAGAGCAGTTCCTCCTCCTGGAGGCGGATGGACGTCAGCTCGGTCTCGTCGAGGACCCCGCCGTCGTACAGGTACGCCACCAGCGGCGGCCGGCCCGTGCCGTGCGCCCAGTCCACGGCCAGCAGCCGGCCGAGTTCGCGGTCGAGCCCGATCTCCTCCAGCGTCTCCCGGCGGGCGCCCTGCCGCGGCGTCTCCCCGGTGTCGGACTCGATCGTGCCGCCCGGCAGCGCCCAGCCCTCGCGGTAGTTGGGCTCGACGAGCAGCACCCGGCCCTCGGCGTCCCGGAAGAGCACGGCGGCACCGGCGAGGACCCGGGGCAGACTCGCGATGTACGCGGCGAAGTCGTCAGTGGTGGTCATGGGGGAAGGGTAACCAGCCGGGGCGACCAGCCACCCCACCGTTACGTGCCGCTCGTCGCCAGGCGCAGGGTGCGTTCGGCCAGCGCACTGATCCGTACGCCGTCGAACCCGAACACCGCGCTGCGGACGGTGTCCTGGAGCGGGTCCCGCCACCGGGCCGGGATGGACTCCGCCCCGGTGAGGACCCCGGCCACCGAACCGGCCGTCGCCCCGTTGGAGTCGGTGTCCAGCCCGCCGCGCACGGTCAGGGCGATGGTCCGGGTGAAGTCGCCGTCGCCGTAGAGCAGTCCGGCGGTGAGGACGGCCGCGTTCGGGACGGTGTGGATCCAGCCGAGCCCGGCGGTCTCCGCGGACACCGTGGCCAGGGTCTCCTCCCAGGGCAGCCGGGTCTCGTGCAGGCTCGTGACCCGCCGTACCGTACGGGCCAGGCGGCTGCTCGCCGGGACCACCGTCAGCGCGGTGTCCACGGCCGCTCGGACGCTCGGGGCGGTGAAGGCCGCCGAGATCAGCGCGGCGGCCCACATCGCGCCGTAGACGCCGTTGCCGGTGTGCGAGAGCACCGCGTCCCTGCGCGCCAGACCCGCGGCCCGGACCGGATCGCCGGGGCAGGTCCAGCCGTAGACGTCGGCCCGGATCAGCGCACCGATCCACTCCTGGTACGGATTGTCGTACGTCGCCGTCAGCGGGGGTTTCATCCCGTTCGCGAGGTTCCGGTACGCCGCCCGTTCCGCCGTGAACGTCTGCAGGTACGGCAGTCTGAGCAGCCACAGGTCGCCGACCTGCTCGGTGCTGAACCCGAAGCCGTGGGTCTCCAGCAGATGCAGGCCGAGGATCGCGTAGTCGACGTCGTCGTCCCGGCAGCTGCCGTGGATCCGGCCGCGCACGCACTGGCGCCACTCCGGACGCAGTACGGCGGCCTCGTCCGCGTCGGCCGGCTCGGGGAGGTAGTCGGTCAGCGGCAGGGCCGCGGCCCGGCGCAGATAGCGGTCGATGCGGTCGCGGGTCCACACCTCGCCCTGTTCGACCGGCTTGCCGAGCATGTTGCCCGCGATCCGGCCGAGCCAGCCGCCGTGGACGCGGTCGGCGAGGCCGGGCTCGGTGCGCTGGGTGCTCATGGCAGGGGTGTACCCACTTTGCCCGGCCGGCTCTCAACGGCTTCCCAGGGTTCGGGCGGGGCATGACGGCGGGGGTGTCCTGCGGTTATGGTCACAGCGGCGCGACTGGCCCCGACGTGCGCGGGGCCCGGAGAGCAAGGGGAAGACAAGGTGGCGGACGCTGCAGTGAACGAGACCCGTCGGGTGCTCATCGCCGCGGACAAGTTCAAGGGCTCGCTGACGGCCGTGCAGGTCGCCGAGCGGGTGACGGCCGGGCTGCGCCGGGTCGTGCCGGATCTTCAGGTCGAGGCGCTGCCCGTGGCCGACGGCGGCGACGGGACCGTGGACGCGGCGGTCGCGGCCGGCTTCGAGCGGCGCGAGATCCGGGTCGCCGGGCCGCTCGGCCAGGAGGTGACGGCCGCGTTCGCGCTGCGCGACGGCACCGCGGTCGTGGAGATGGCCGAGGCGAGCGGCCTGCAGCGGCTGCCGGCGGGGGTCTTCGCCCCGCTCACCGCCTCGACGTACGGCTCCGGCGAGCTGCTGCGGGCCGCGCTGGACGCGGGCGCGCGGACGATCGTGTTCGGTGTCGGCGGCAGCGCCACGACCGACGGCGGCGCGGGCATGCTGTCCGCGCTGGGCGCCCGGTTCCTGACGGAGGAGGGCGAGCCGGTGGCACCGGGCGGCGGCGGACTGGCCGAGCTGGCCCGCGCGGACCTCTCCGGCCTGGACCCCCGGCTGTCCTCGGTCGAGCTGGTGCTGGCCAGCGACGTCGACAACCCGCTGACCGGCCCGAAGGGCGCTCCCGCCGTCTACGGACCCCAGAAGGGGGCCTCGCCGGACGACGTGGAGACCCTGGACGCGGCGCTGGCCCACTTCGCGAAGGTGCTGGAGGCGGAGGCCGGCCCGCGGGCCGCCGCGTACGCGGCCTCGCCGGGCGCGGGTGCCGCCGGCGGTATCGGTTACGGCGCCCTCCTCCTGGGCGCACGCTTCCGTCCCGGCATCGAGGTCATGCTGGACGTGCTGGGCTTCGCGCCCGCCCTGGAGCGGGCCTCCCTGGTCGTCACCGGCGAGGGGTCCCTGGACGAGCAGACGCTGCACGGCAAGGCGCCGGCGGGGGTCGCCGCCGCGGCCCGGAGCGCCGGCAAGGAGGTCGTCGCCGTGTGCGGACGGCTCGCCCTGCCGACGGAGGCGCTCGTCCGGGCCGGGATCTCCGAGGCGTACCCGCTGACCGCGATCGAGCCCGACGTGGCCAAGTGCATCGCGGACGCCGGACCGATCCTGGAGCGTGTCGCCGCCCGTATCGCCGAGGACCACCTGGGCTGAGGTCCCCGGGGGCTCCGCCCCCGGCCCCCAGCCCCGCCCACCCGCCACCGGACTCGGTCGGCCGAGAGCGCGGTGCCCCGGCGCACCGCCCCCGCATCACCGGCCCCTCGGCCCACCGAGTGTTTCGGCCCGCCGAGACCAGGGGGCGGGCATGGAGAAGGGCCCCGAACCCATCCCGGGTCCGGGGCCCTCGTCGTACGCCTCCGCGCCGTGCTACGGCAGCTGCGCCGCCCGCGCCTCACGGCGGTTGTCACGGAAGTTGTTCACGCGCCGGGCCGTGGCGAACAGCGGAATCACCGCGCCCATCACCAGCTGCAGCGCGCACCCCGTCTGGAGCAGCAGCTGACCGCTCGGGGCTTCGAAGGCCCAGGCGGCCAGGAGGCCCATCGACAGCACGATCCAGGTGAGCATCGCGCCGGCGAGGCGGCCCCGCGGCTTCGGGTACTCGACCCGGCTCACCATCAGCCAGGCCGTCCCCAGGATCGCCAGCAGCGTCGCCACGAACGGCAGCTCCAGCAGCACGATCGAGACGACCGTCAGCGCGCCGAACGGCGAGGGCATGCCCTGGAACATGCCGTCCTTCATCGTCACGCAGGAGAAGCGGGCCAGTCTCAGCACCACCGCCAGCAGCACCACGATGGCTCCCACCGCCGCCACCCGCTGGTGCGCGTCGTCCGCGACCATGCCGTAGACGAGGACGAAGTACGCGGGCGCCAGGCCGAAGCTGATCAGGTCGGACAGGTTGTCCAGCTCGGCGCCCATGGGGGAGGAGCGCAGCTTCCTCGCCACCAGTCCGTCGAACAGGTCGAACACGGCCGCGCAGAGCATCAGGATGACCGCCGTGGCCGCGCTGTGGCGGGCCATGCCGGACTCCTGGCTGCCGGTGAGGTGCGGGATCAGGATGCCGGTGGTGGTGAAGTACACCGCCATGAAGCCGCACGTGGCGTTGCCCAGGGTGAGGGTGTCCGCTATCGACAGGCGGAGAGAGAGGGGCATCTCCTCCTCTTCGTCCACATCGTCGGCCTCGGGCACCCAGCCGGCCTGGGTCTCCGGATCAATCACGGTCAATGCGAGTCACCCCAGCCACGGTCTTCTGACCGACCTCGACCGCGACCTCCACGCCTTCGGGCAGGTAGAGGTCGACACGCGAGCCGAAGCGGATCAGACCGATGCGGTCGCCCTGCTCGACCTTCGTCCCCTCCGGGATGTAGGGCACGATGCGGCGGGCCACCGCGCCGGCGATCTGGATCATCTCGATGTCGCCGAGTTCGGTGTCGAAGTGCCAGACTACGCGCTCGTTGTTCTCGCTCTCCTTGTTGAAAGCCGGAACAAAGCCGCCGGGGATGTGCTCGACCGACGTCACCGTGCCCGACAGGGGCGCCCGGTTGACGTGGACGTTGAGCGGGCTCATGAAGATCGCGACGCGGGTACGCCCGTCCTTCCACGGCATGATGCTCTGCACCACACCGTCGGCCGGCGAGATGACCCGGCCCGGGGCGATCTCACGCTCGGGGTCGCGGAAGAACCACAGCATGCCCGCCGCGAGCGCGGTGGCGGGCACGGCGACGGCCTTGGCCACGCCGGAGCGGCGGGCGCGGGCCAGGCTGAGGGCTGCGGTGGCGACGGTCGGGAGAAGCCACGGCGATGCTCCGCGCGCGAGGCGTGCGCCTACCAGGCTGTCGCGGTGTGCAGAGGTTTGGCTGTGGGGCATGGATGACCTTCGTAGCGGATGATGCCGCGCTCTGATCGGGGGACGGCGGCTTTCCGGGGATCGTACCGGTCGTGGGCTACAACTGGGCAAGCCAGGAAGCCGAGTCGGCGGCTGAAGACCGTCTACGGGGTGTGATCTTCTTCTCGAAGAAAACACCCCGTACCCGGACAATCAGCTCTGGAATCGATACTCTTCGAGCAGTCTGCGCCCGATGATCATTTTCTGGATCTCGGCGGTACCTTCACCGATCAGCAGCATCGGGGCCTCCCGGTAGAGGCGCTCGATCTCGTACTCCTTGGAGAAGCCGTAGCCGCCGTGGATCCGGAAGGCATCCTCCACGACCTCCTTGCAGTACTCGGAGGCGAGGTACTTCGCCATCCCTGCTTCAAGGTCGTTTCGTTCCCCGGAGTCCTTTTTGCGTGCCGCGTTGACCATCATTGCATGCGCCGCCTCGACCTTGGTGGCCATTTCGGCGAGCTTGAACTGGATGGCCTGGTGCTGGGCGATCGGCTTGCCGAACGTGTGCCGCTGCTGGGCGTACCGGACACCCAGCTCGAAGGCGCGCTGGGCGACACCGCAGCCGCGCGCCGCCACGTTGACCCGGCCGACCTCGACTCCGTCCATCATTTGGTAAAAACCTCGGCCGGTCACCCCGCCGAGCACCCGGTCGGCGGGGATCCGCAGGCCGTCCATGATCAGCTCGGTGGTGTCGACGCCCTTGTAGCCCATCTTGTCGATCTTGCCCGGGATGGTCAGGCCGGGACGGACCTCGCCGAAGCCCGGCTCCTTCTCGACCAGGAAGGTCGTCATCGACTTGTGGGGCGCCGTGCCCTCGGGGTGTCCTTCGTCACTTCGGACCAGAACGGCCACGAGCGACGACGTGCCGCCGTTCGTGAGCCACATCTTCTGGCCGTTCAGGACGTACTCGTCGCCGTCCTTGACCGCCTTCGACGTGATGGCCGACACATCGGAGCCCAGGCCCGGCTCCGACATCGAGAACGCGCCCCGGATGTCGCCGGCCGCCATCCTCGGCAGGAAGTGGTCCTTCTGCTCCTGCGTGCCGTGCTGCTTGAGCATGTACGCGACGATGAAGTGCGTGTTGATGATGCCGGAGACCGACATCCAGCCGCGGGCGATCTCCTCCACGCACAGCGCGTAGGTGAGGAGCGACTCGCCCAGGCCCCCGTACTCCTCCGGGATCATCAGACCGAACAGGCCGAGCTCCTTGAGCCCGTCGACGATCTGCTGCGGGTACTCGTCGCGGTGCTCCAGCTCCGTCGCGACAGGAATGATCTCCTTGTCGACGAAGTCCCGGACGGTGGAGAGGATCTCCTGCTGGACGTCGGTCAGACCGGCGGTCTGGGCGAGACGGGCCATGGCCTACTTCTCCTGCTGCTTGAGTTCCGGGCGACCGGGCTGCTCGCCGCCGCGCTCCTTGATGTACGTCTCGGTGGGCACCATGACCTTGCGGCGGAAGACGCACACCAGGGTGCCGTCCTGCTTGTAGCCCTTGGTCTCGACGTAGACGATGCCGCGGTCGTTCTTCGACTTCGACGGCCACTTGTCCAGCACGGTCGTCTCGCCGTAGATCGTGTCGCCGTGGAAGGTCGGCGCCACGTGCTTGAGCGACTCGATCTCCAGGTTGGCGATCGCCTTGCCGGAGATGTCCGGGACGGACATGCCGAGCAGGAGGGAGTAGATGTAGTTGCCCACGACGACGTTCTTGCCGAAGTCCGTCGTCTTCTCCGCATAGTTCGTGTCCATGTGGAGCGGGTGGTGGTTCATGGTGAGGAGACAGAACAGGTGGTCGTCGTACTCCGTGACCGTCTTGCCCGGCCAGTGCTTGTACGTCGCCCCGACCTCGAACTCCTCGTAGGTGCGTCCGAACTGCATCGCGCTCAGGCCTCCGGGATCTCGAACTTGCTGGTGCGCTGCATGCCGGCGGCGCGGCCCTTGCCGGAGATGACCAGGGCCATCTTGCGGCTGGCCTCGTCGATCATCTCGTCGCCGAGCATCGCGGAGCCCTTCTTGCCGCCCGCCTCGGACGTGTAGTAGTCGTACGCGTCCAGGATCAGCTCGGCGTGGTCGTAGTCCTCCTGGGAGGGCGAGAAGATCTCGTTGGACGCCTCGACCTGGCCCGGGTGCAGCACCCACTTGCCGTCGAAGCCGAGCGCGGCGGCGCGCCGGGCGACCTCGCGGTAGCCGTCGACGTTGCGGATCTGGAGGTAGGGGCCGTCGATCGCCTGGAGGTTGTTGGCGCGGGCGGCCATCAGGATCTTCATCAGGATGTAGTGGTAGGCGTCCGCCGGGTAGCCGGGCGGCTGCTCGCCCACGACGAGCGACTTCATGTTGATGGAGGCCATGAAGTCGGCCGGGCCGAAGATGATGGTCTCGACCCGCGGGGAGGCCTGCGCGATCGCGTTGACGTTGTTGAGGCCCTGGGCGTTCTCGATCTGCGCCTCGATGCCGATCTTGCCGACCTCGAAGCCCATGGTCTTCTCGATCTGCGTCAGCAGCAGGTCCAGCGCGACGACCTGCTCCGCGTTCTGCACCTTCGGCAGCATGATGCAGTCGAGGTTCTGGCCGGCGCCCTCGACGACCGTGACGACGTCCCGGTACGTCCACTCGGTCGTCCAGTCGTTGACGCGCACGACCCGTGTCTTGCCCGTCCAGTCGCCCTCGTTCAGGAACTTCACGATGGTGTGCCGCGCCCCGGGCTTGGCGAGCGGCGCGCAGGCGTCCTCCAGGTCGAGGAAGACCTGGTCCGCGGGGAGCCCCTGCGCCTTCTCCAGGAAGCGCGGGTTGCTGCCCGGTACGGCCAGGCAGGAGCGCCGCGGGCGAAGGCGGTTGAAGGGGTGCGCGGCGGAGCCGCTCGTGGAAGGGGCGGTGGCGGGAGACGGGTGGGCGGTCGTCATGCGGGGACCTCCAGGGGGTCGAGCTTGTTCGCTTTCCGGATCTCGTCGACGATGCGGCCGATGATTCCGGTGATGTCGAAGTCCTTCGGGGTGAAGACGGCAGCCACTCCGGCGGCCCTGAGCTGCTCCGCGTCCCCGTTGGGGATGATGCCACCAGCGATCACCGGTATATCTGTGGCACCTGCCACACGCAGCCGCTGGAGTACGTCCGGGACCAGCTGCGCGTGCGAGCCCGACAGGATCGACAGGCCCACGGCGTGGACGTCCTCGGCCAGGGCCGCGTCCACGATCTGCTCGGGCGTCAGCCGGATCCCCTGGTAGACCACCTCGAAGCCGGCGTCCCGGGCGCGGACCGCGATCTGCTCGGCGCCGTTGGAGTGCCCGTCCAGGCCCGGCTTGCCGACCAGGAAGCGCAGCTTGCCGACGCCCAGGTCGCGGGCGGTGCCGTCCACCTTGGCGCGGACCTCGGCGAGCGCCGAGCCGGCCTCGGCGGGGACGGCCACCGGTGCGGAGGAGACCCCGGTGGGCGCCCGGTACTCGCCGAACACCTCGCGCAGGGCCCCGGCCCACTCGCCGGTCGTGACCCCGGCGCGGGCGCACTCCAGCGTGGCCTCCATCAGGTTGTCGGTGCCCTTGGCGGCCTCCTTCAGCCGCTCCAGCGCCTTGCAGGGACGCGGGTGGTTGAAGGGCGGCTGGTAGCGGGTGTCCCGCCAGTGCCGCAGCGACTCGATCACCCGGTTCTCGACCGCCGGGTCCACCGTCTGGATCGCGGTGTCCAGGTCGGCCGTCAGCGGGTTCGGCTCGGTGCCCTCGAAGATGTTGACACCGATGATCTTCTCCTCGCCGGACTCGATCCGGGCCCGGCGCTCGGCGTGCGAGGAGACCAGCTGCGACTTCAGATAGCCGGACTCCACGGCGGCCATCGCGCCGCCCATCTCCTGGATGCGGTCGATCTCCGCGAGGACGTCCCCGACCAGCTGGTCCACCTTCGCCTCGATCACCTTCGAGCCCTCGAAGATGTCCTCGTACTCCAGCAGGTCGCTCTCGTAGGCGAGCACCTGCTGGATGCGCAGCGACCACTGCTGGTCCCAGGGCCGGGGCAGGCCCAGGGCCTCGTTCCAGGCGGGCAGCTGCACGGCACGCGCGCGGGCGTCCTTCGACAGGGTCACCGCGAGCATCTCCAGCACGATCCGCTGGACGTTGTTCTCCGGCTGCGCCTCGGTCAGGCCGAGGGAGTTGACCTGGACGCCGTAGCGGAAGCGGCGCTGCTTGGCGTTCTCGATGCCGTACCGGTCGCGGGTGATCTTGTCCCAGATCCGGCCGAACGCCCGCATCTTGCACATCTCCTCGACGAAGCGGACGCCCGCGTTCACGAAGAAGGAGATACGGGCGACGACGTCACCCATGCGCTCCTGCGGCACCTGGCCGGAGTCGCGGACGGCGTCGAGGACGGCGATCGCGGTGGACATCGCGTACGCGATCTCCTGCACCGGCGTGGCCCCGGCCTCCTGCAGGTGGTAGCTGCAGATGTTGATCGGGTTCCACTTCGGGATGTGGGAGACCGTGTACGCGATCATGTCCGTCGTCAGGCGGAGCGAGGGTCCCGGCGGGAAGACGTGCGTCCCGCGGGACAGGTACTCCTTGACGATGTCGTTCTGGGTCGTGCCCTGGAGCTTGGTGATGTCCGCGCCCTGCTCCTCGGCGACGACCTGGTAGAGCGCCAGCAGCCACATGGCGGTGGCATTGATCGTCATCGAGGTGTTCATCTGCTCCAGGGGGATGTCCTGGAACAGCCGGCGCATGTCACCGAGGTGTGCGACGGGCACGCCCACCCGGCCGACCTCGCCGCGCGCGAGGATGTGGTCGGAGTCGTAACCGGTCTGGGTCGGCAGGTCGAACGCCACCGACAGGCCGGTCTGGCCCTTGGCGAGATTGCGCCGGTACAGCTCGTTGGACGCCTCGGCCGTGGAGTGACCGGCGTACGTCCGCATGAGCCACGGACGGTCCTTCTGACGCTCTGTCATCTATGACTCTCCGGGCCTCAGATGTTCCGGAAGCGGTTGATGGCGTCGATGTGCCGGGCGCGCATCTCCTCGTCGCGCACACCCAGGCCCTCCTCGGGGGCGAGGCACAGCACGCCGACCTTGCCCTGGTGGAGGTTGCGGTGCACGTCGTAGGCGGCCTGACCGGTGTCCTCGAGGGAGTAGGTCTTCGACAGGGTCGGGTGGATCTTGCCCTTGGCGATGAGGCGGTTGGCCTCCCAGGCCTCGCGGTAGTTGGCGAAGTGGGAGCCGATGATCCGCTTCAGCGACATCCACAGGTACCGGTTGTCGTACTCGTGCATGTAGCCCGAGGTCGAGGCGCAGGTGGTGATGGTGCCGCCCTTGCGGGTGACGAAGACGCTCGCGCCGAAGGTCTCGCGACCGGGGTGCTCGAAGACGATGTCGATGTCCTCGCCGCCGGTGAGCTCGCGGATGCGCTTGCCGAAGCGCTTCCACTCCTTCGGGTCCTGGGTGTTCTCGTCCTTCCAGAACTTGTAGCCCTCGGCGTTGCGGTCGATGATCGCCTCGGCGCCCATGGACCGGCAGATGTCCGCCTTCTGGTCGCTGGAGACGACACAGATCGGGTTGGCGCCGCCGGCCAGCGCGAACTGCGTCGCGTACGAGCCGAGTCCGCCGCTCGCGCCCCAGATCAGGACGTTGTCGCCCTGCTTCATGCCGGCGCCGTTGCGGGACACCAGCTGCCGGTACGCGGTGGAGTTGACCAGGCCCGGGGCGGCGGCCTCCTCCCAGCTGAGGTGGTCCGGCTTCGGCATCAGCTGGTTGGACTTGACGAGCGCGATCTCGGCCAGGCCGCCGAAGTTGGTCTCGAAGCCCCAGATCCGCTGCTCGGGGTCGAGCATGGTGTCGTTGTGGCCGTCGGAGGACTCCAGCTCGACGGAGAGGCAGTGCGCGACGACCTCGTCACCGGGCTTCCAGGCGTTGACGCCGGGGCCGGTGCGCAGGACGACGCCCGCGAGGTCGGAGCCGATGATGTGGTACGGCAGGTCGTGGCGCTTGGCCAGCTCGTTGGTGCGGCCGTAGCGCTCCAGGAACCCGAACGTGGACAGCGGCTCGAAGATCGAGGTCCACACCGAGTTGTAGTTGACCGAGGAGGCCATGACGGCCACCAGGGCCTCGCCCGGGCCGAGCTCCGGCACGGGGACCTCGTCCAGGTGGATCGACTTGCGCGGGTCCTTGTCGCGGGTCTGCAGGCCCGCGAACATCTCCGTCTCGTCCTTGTGCACGGTGATCGCGCGGTACGAGTCGGGGAGCGGCAGGGCGGCGAAGTCGGCGGACGTGGCGTCCTTCGACTGGATCGCGTCCAGGATGTCCTTCACGGTCACGGTGTTGCCTCCGGCGGTGAGCGCCCTGAGGGAGGGGCGCTGGGGGATCGTCGGTGCTGCGATGAGTGCTGCTGAGGGTTTTGAGGGTGTGCCGTCGGTTCGGCTCGGTGGTGCTTCGGCAGCGCTTTGTGGCGCGGGAGGTTGCCTGTGACGCAGGCGTCCGGGCGCGCAGGCCATGAGCTTGCGGGGACAGCCGGCGAGCGAATGGTCTCTGCTCGCCGGCCGCCCGGACACCTTCAACGTATGACACCGCGTGTCAGGTGACAAGGCACTGAGTGCCAGAACTTGCTCTCAGATGAAATCTTTACGTAACAAATGAGCGATGATCGATCGAACGGGCCCCGAAAGCTCCTCGAAAACGGTCCCTGACATGCCAAAACGGCCACCCGGGCGGGTGGCCGTCGTCACAGCGGGAAGCTGCCGGCTGGGCGGGAAGGAGCGGCTCAGCGCTCCTTCAGCGCCTCCTCGATGGTCCGCATGACCTCGTCCAGCGGGGCGTCGGTACGGGCGACCGTCACGAGCACCTCGCCCTGCGCGGAGACCGTCGCCGGGGCGGTGGAGGCGGCCGGCTTGGCGGCCGGACCGCGGCCGGCCCCGATGCCGCTGCCGAAGGTCTTGCGCACGATCGCGAAGGCGTGGTCCAGCTGGGACTCCACGTCCCCCTGACCGCCGGCCCGCAGCCAGCGCCGCAGGACGTGGTTGTGGGCGGTGACCACGGCGGAGGCGGCGACCTCGGCCAGCAGCGGGTCGTCGTTGGCGTCGTCGGCGTGCGCGTGCTCGTCGAAGTGGCCGAGCAGATAGCGGGTGAACAAGCGCTCGTAGCGGGCCACGGAGGCGATCTCGGCCTCGCGCAGGGTGGGCACCTCACGCGTCAGCTTGTAGCGGGCGACCGAGATCTCCGGCCGCGCCGCGTACATCTTCATGACCTCCTTGATGCCACGGCACACGGTGTCGAGCGGATGCTCGTGCGCGGGCGCGGCGTTGAGGACCGCCTCGGCGCGGATCAGTGTGTCGTCGTGGTCCGGGAAGATCGCCTCTTCCTTGGAGCGGAAGTGGCGGAAGAAGGTGCGCCGGGCGACGCCGGCGGCGGCGGCGATCTCGTCGACGGTGGTGGCCTCGTACCCCTTGGTCGCGAACAGCTCCATGGCTGCAGCCGCCAGTTCTCGGCGCATTTTGAGCCGCTGGGCGGCGGCGCGACTGCCTGCGGCACTTTCCGGCGCGTCGGGCGTAGCTGGTGTACGTGAGGACTTGGCGGGCTGGGACATGACCCGAACGTACTGCATGCGCGCGGGTTGATGCGCAGGTCCGGGGTGTCCCCCGCCCGTGGGGGGCGGGGGAGCGCCGGCGGGGTCGAGCAGCCCGCCCCAGTCCGTCTCCGTCCGGAACCAGTCGCCGACGCCGTCAGCGGCGGGCATACTCGCGGAAGCCGCGGCCGGTCTTGCGGCCGAGGCAGCCCGCGGCCACCAGGTGCTCCAGCAGCGGCGCCGGGGCGAGACCCGGGTCGCGGAACTCGCGGTGCAGCACCTGCTCGATGGCGAGCGAGACGTCCAGGCCGACCACGTCCAGCAGTTCGAACGGGCCCATCGGGTAGCCGCCGCCGAGCTTCATCGCCGCGTCGATGTCGTCGAGCGACGCGTAGTGCTCCTGCACCATCTTGATCGCGTTGTTGAGGTACGGGAACAGCAGGGCGTTGACGATGAATCCGGCGCGGTCGCCGCAGTCCACCGCGTGCTTCCTGATCTTTCCGCAGACCTCGCGGACGGTCGCGTGGACGTCGTCGGCCGTCAGGACCGTGCGGACCACCTCGACCAGCTTCATCGCCGGAGCCGGGTTGAAGAAGTGCATGCCGATCACGTCCTGCGGGCGCGAGGTGGCGCGGGCGCAGGCGACGACGGGCAGGGACGAGGTGGTGGTGGCCAGGACCGCGCCCGGCTTGCACACCTTGTCCAGCGTGGCGAACAGCTGCCGCTTGACCTCCAGGTCCTCCGCGACCGCCTCCACGGCGAGGTCCACGTCGGCGAAGGCGTCGTAGGTGCCCGCCGGGACGATCCGCTCCAGGGTCTCGGCGGCGGCCTCGGCGGTCAGCCGGCCCTTGTCGACGGACCGGGCGAGGGACTTGCCGATCCGGGCCCTGGCCGCCTGGGCCTTCTCCTCGCTGCGGGCGGCCAGGACCACGTGGTAGCCGGCCTTGGCGAAGACCTCGGCGATGCCGGAGGCCATGGTGCCCGAGCCCGCGACACCCACCGAGCGGACCTCCCGGCCCGCGGCGGAGGACCCGCCCGCCGCCGGGGTCAGGGTGTCCGGCACCACCGTGCCGCTGCCCGGCGCCTCGTAGGTGTAGAAGCCGCGCCCGGCCTTGCGGCCGGTCAGGCCCGCCTCGCTGAGCTGCTTGAGGATCGGGGCGGGGGCGTGCAGCCGGTCCCGGGACTCGGCGTACATGGCCTCCAGGACCGTGCGCGCGGTGTCCACGCCGATCAGGTCCAGCAGGGCGAGCGGGCCCATGGGCAGGCCGCAGCCGAGCCGCATGGCGGCGTCGATGTCCTCGCGGGAGGCGTACTTGGCCTCGTACATCGCGGCGGCCTGGTTCAGGTAGCCGAAGAGCAGCCCGTCCGCGACGAAGCCGGGACGGTCGCCGACCGCGACCGGCTCCTTGCCCAGCTCGATCGCCAGGTCGGTCACGGCGGCGACCGCGTGCGGCGAGGTCAGCACCGAGGAGACGACCTCCACCAGGCGCATCGCCGGCGCGGGGTTGAAGAAGTGCAGGCCGAGCACGCGCTCGGGGTGGGCCGAGTCGGCGGCCAGCCGGGTCACGGACAGCGCGTTGGTGCCCGTCGCGAGGATGGTCTCCGGGCGGACGATGCCGTCCAGCTCCCGGAAGATCTGCTGCTTGACCTCGTACGACTCCGGGGCCACCTCGATGACGAGGTCGGCGTCGGCCGCCGCGGTGAGGTCGGTGGTGGTGCGGACCCGGGCCAGCACCCCGGCGCGCTCGTCCTCGGTGAGCCGGCCGCGTGCCACGGCACGGGCGGTGGCGGCCTCCAGGGTGGCGACCGCATGGGCGGCCTGGGCCTCGCTGACGTCGATGCCGATCACCTCGCGGCCGGCCTTCGCGAGGACCTCGGTGATGCCGGTGCCCATGGTGCCGAGGCCGACGACGGCGATCGTCTTGAGCGGGGACAGCGGGGACAGGGCGGTGTCGGACAGGGGAGTGGCCATCGCGGGACTCCAGGAATGAGGGTGACGACGAGGAGTGCGCCGGGTGCGCCGGAGGGCGCACCACGGTGCGAAGGAGTGCGGGTGTTGCCGGGCTGCGAGCGCACACGCCCGGTGCTGCCGGTGCCACGGGCGTGCACACGCCCGGGAGCGGCGGAATTCCGACCGGCTCTGTCCCGAAGCCGGGTCGTACTGCGGTACACACGGCGTACCGAACCGACCTGCTCTCCCGGAGAGATCAAGGACCGGGAGATACCCCCGACGGCGGCTGCGTCACCAAACCGTCGCCGGTGGAGATGCGAGAGGGTTACTCGCTCGTATGAGCTTAACCGGCGGGTAACGAGCGCGCCAGTCCCCGGAGAGGACCGACTTTGTGATGTACCTCCCTCGGCCGCCGCGACCCGCCTACGCTGGACCGCGTGGACGAAGAGTTGCGATCGCTCACGGAACGCTTACGGCAGGAGTCGGGCGGCTCGGCGGCGTTCGACCGCCTGCTGGCCACCGCCGACCACGGGGAACTGGCGGAGGTGCTCACCGCCCCCGGCCAGCCGCTGTGGGCCAGGGAGCTGGCGGCGTTCCGCCTCGGCCGCGCGGGCGACCGGCGCGCCTTCGAGGCCCTGGTACTGCTGCTCAACCACCGCGACCCGCCGCGCTGCGCCTCCGCCGCGCACGCCCTCGCCCGCCTCGGCGACCCGCGCACGGCCCGGGCCGCCGCCGCCCTCGCCACCAACGAACTCCGCGTCGCCTACGCCCTGCACCCGGTACGGCTGCTGGTCGCCCTGCGCGCCCCGGAGGCCGTACCCGCGCTGATCACCACCCTGGAGCGGCGGCTGCGCCCGCACGACCCCTACCGGCGGGTCGCCCTCGCCTGTGTGGAGGGGCTGGGCGTGCTCGGCGACGCCCGCGCCCGGCGGGTGCTGAACGAGGCCCTGGCGCACCCCGCGCTCGCGGAGGCGGCGGTGCACGCGCTGGCGCGGCTCCCGCAGCAGCAGCCGAGCTGACGGCCGTCGGCCGTGCGACGGCCGAGCCGTCGAAGGGCCGCCGTGCGGCAGCCGGGCCGAGGTCGGATCCGCCGGGCACCGGCGGAAGCGACGCCGGTCAGCCGCGCAGGCTCCTGGCGTACCGCACCTCGGGCACGGCCACCCCGTCCGCCTCGAAGGGTTCCTCGGCCCCGTCGGCCCGGAACCCCGCGCGTTCGTAGAAGCGGCGGGCGGGGGCGTTGTCCTTGAGGACCCACAGCAGCATGCGCGGACGCGCCGAGCACCGCTCGACGGACGCGGCCAGCAGGGCCTGCCCGATTCCGCCGCCGACGTGCGCCGGGTCGACGTAGATCGCGTACAGCTCGGCGTCGCCGGTGTGCGTCTCGCCGTCCCGGTACGGCCCGTACGCCGCCCAGCCGAGAACCCGGCCGCCCCGCTCGGCCACCAGGTTCCCCACCGTGCCGCCGCCCTGCCCGAACCGGGCCCGCCGCCGCTCGGCGTCCGCCGCGACGCTGAGCCCGTCGAGGTACGACTGCGGCACGAGCCCGCGGTAGGCGTGCTGCCAGCCGCGGACGCGGATCTCGGAGACGCGGTCGCAGTCGGCGGCCGACATCTCCCGGACCGTCAGGGGGCTCACCCGGCCACCACCGCGAGCGCCTCGACCTCCAGCAGGAACTCCGGCGCCACCAGAGCGGCCACCTGGACCGCGGAGGCCGCGGGGAGCCGGTCGTCGGGTATGTGGGCGGCGCGGGCCGTCCGGATCGCCGGCATGTGGGCCATGTCCGTGACGAAGTACGTCAGCTTCACCACGTCCTCGAAACCGGCCCCCGCGGCGGCCAGACAGCGCCGCAGGTTCTCGAACACCTGCCGGGCCTGGGCTCCCGGGTCGCCCGCCCCGACGAGCCGGCCGTCCGCGTCCAGCGCGAGCTGTCCGGAGACCGCGACGAGCCGGCCGGTCGCGGTCACCACATGGGTGTACTGGGCGGCGGGGGCGACCCCGTCGGGGGCGGGGAGGCGAATCGGCCCGCTCGGGGCGCTGGTCGGTTCAGGCATGGCCCCATGGTGGACCATGCCACCGACAACACCCCCGCGGGGCCGCCCCGATGAGGCGGCCGGACGCGCTCAGCGGCGGAAGCCCAGCAGTTCGTGCAGGACCGGGCCACGGGACGCGGGCGGCCCCGACTTCGCCTTCAGCGGCTTCGGGTCGGGTGTCTTCGCGCAGACCGCGTCCTGCGGCCCGTTGCCGTGCGGCATCCTGCCGTCCGTCAGATACGCGGCCAGATACCCGTCCAGACACTTGTTGTCGCTCAGCGTGATGCCGTGGTTGCCGCCGCCCTTCTCGACCACCAGGCGGGAGCGGGTCAAGAGCCCGTGGACCCGGACGCCGCCGGCGTAGGGGGTGGCCGCGTCGTCGGTCGCCTGGAACAGCAGTGCCGACGGCAGCTGGCTGTTGGCGATGTCCGCACTTCTCAGCGGGGCCGTCGGCCAGAACGCACAGGGTGCGTTGTACCAGGTGTTGTTCCAGGCCATCAGGGGGGCCTTCGCGTGCACCTGCCAGGCGTCCGCGCGCCACCGCTTCCACTCCCGGGGCCAGGAGGCGTCCCGGCACTGCACCGCCGTGTAGACGCTGTATCCGTTGTCGCCCGAGGAGTCCACGGCGCCGAAGTTCTCGTACGCCTCCAGCAGCGGCCCGGTGGCCTTGAGGTGCACGTAGGCCGCGAACGCCTCGGCGAGGTAGGGCCAGTAGCCGTTGTAGTAGCCGCCGGCCACGAAGGTGTCCTCCAGCTCGGCGGCGCCGACCCGGCCCCCGGCCGGCTTCTTCGCCAGGGCCGCCCGCATCGCGTACCAGCGGGCCGCGATCCTCCCGGGGTCCCTGCCGAGCCGGTAGGCGTCGTCGTGCCGGGCGATCCAGGCCATCAGCGCGCGGTGCCGGTCGTCGAAGGCGTACTCCTGGCCGAGGTTGTCCGCGTACCAGACACCCGTCGGATCGACGATCGAGTCCAGCACCAGGCGGTGGACGTGCGTGGGGTACAGCTTCGCGTAGACCGCGCCCAGGTAGGTGCCGTAGGAGTAGCCGAAGTAGCTGATCTTCGGCGCGCCCAGGGCCCGGCGGACGACGTCGAGGTCCCGGGCCGCGCTGACGGTGTCGAGATACGGCAGGAGGTCGGCGTGCCTGCGGCCGCAGGCCGCGGCGAACGCCTTCGCGCGGTCGATGTTCGCCCGCTCCAGCGCCGCCGTGGCCGGCACGGAGTCGGGGCGCTCCGGCTCGAAGTGACCGGGCGCGCAGTTCAGCGCGGGCCTGCTGCGCCCCACCCCGCGGGGGTCGAAGCCGATGACGTCGTACCGGCCCGCGACGCTCTTCGGCAGTGCCGAGGCGACGAAACCGGCGAGGGCCAGGCCGCTGCCACCGGGACCGCCGGGGTTGACCAGCAGCGGACCCTGGGAGACGGCCGCGGTGTGCGGGACGCGGGACAGGGCGAGCGTGATCTGCCGGCCCGACGGGTGGGCGTGGTCCAGCGGCACCTGCACGGACGTGCACTGGAGCCGGGGGTAGTCGCTGGTGCCGCACTTCTTCCAGCTCAGGTGCGCCACGTGCGCGGCCTGCGCGGGAACGGCGGTGAGCGAGCCCGCCAGCACGGCGGCGGCCGTGCACAGCACGGCTGCGCGTGTTCTCATTCGGGTCCTCCCGGGACCGGGGGTCTCGGCGAACCGCGAGGCTCACGGTTCTCGCCGGATCGTCCCGGTATCGGGCCCCTGAAGAACACGATGCGGCGATAGTTGACCCGGATGGGCGGCGGGATCCCCCTAACGCTCCGTCACATGAGGCTGAGCTGGACCGGTTCCGGTCCGGCCGCGGCCTGCGCCGGGCCGGCCGGGCGGATCCGGCGGGCCGAGCCCGCGCGCGTGGGCCCGATGCCGTACTCCTGGGCCAGCTCGTGCACCTGACGGGTGATCCGCCGCTGGTACCACTTGGGCGCGTAGGCACCCTCCGCGTACAACCGCTCGTACCGGCGCACCAGGTGCGGATGATGCTGCCCGAGCCAGGCCATGAACCACTCCCGGGCCCCCGGGCGCAGGTGCAGCGTCAAGGGGGTGACGGAGGTGGCCCCGGCCGCCGCGACGGCCCGCACCGTGGCCCTCAGCTGGGCCGGGTGGTCGCTCAGGAACGGGATCACCGGTGCCATCAGCACCCCGCAGCCGATCCCGTGCTCGCCGAGGGTCCGTACGACGTCCAGCCGCCGCTCGGGCGCGGGCGTCCCCGGCTCCACCGTGCGCCACAGCTCCGTGTCCAGGAAACCGACGGAGACCGAGATGCCCACGTCCGTCACCTCGGCCGCCCGGACCAGCAGCTCCAGGTCGCGCAGGATCAGGGTGCCCTTGGTGAGGATCGAGAACGGGTTCGCGTGGTCGGTGAGCGCGGAGATGATGCCCGGCATCAGCCGGTAGCGGCCCTCGGCCCGCTGGTAGCAGTCGACGTTCGTGCCCATCGCCACGTGGTCGCCGTGCCAGCGCCGGGAGGCCAGCTGGCGGCGCAGCACCTCGGGGGCGTTCACCTTGACCACGATCTGGGTGTCGAAGCCGATGCCCGTGTCCAGGTCCAGATAGCTGTGCGTCTTCCTGGCGAAACAGTACACACACGCGTGCGAGCAACCCCGGTAGGGATTCACCGTCCACTCGAAGGGCATGCGCGAGGCGCCCGGCACCCGGTTCAGCACCGAGCGCGCCCGCACCTCGTGGAAGGTGATCCCGCGGAATTCCGGTGTGTCGAACGTGCGGGTGGTCACGGCGTCCGCGCCGAACAGTGCGGCATCGGCGGCCCGGCCGTGCTCGGCGGGCTCCCCGGGCCTCGTGGGCTCCACGGTGAGGTTCTCCCAGCGCATGACGCCTCCTCGGTAGCGCTCCGCCACAGAATAGAACATGTGTTCCCATGATCGTGCGAACCCCGATTTGGGCGGCCGGGCGCCGGGGTGGTTGGCTTGCCCCAACCCCGAGCAACCAGGTCCTGGAGGAACGCAATGGCGCAGGTCGAGGCCACTACGGAGCGGGTCGTCGCGGCGGACGCGGAGAAGGTGTTCGACGCCCTCGCCGACTACCGCGGCACGCGGCAGAAGCTGCTGCCCGAGCACTTCAGCGAGTACGAGGTGCGCGAGGGCGGCGACGGCGAGGGCACCCTCGTCCACTGGAAGCTCCAGGCCACCAGCAAGCGGGTGCGCGACTGCCTGCTGGAGGTCGCCGAGCCCACCGACGGCGAGCTGGTCGAGAAGGACCGCAACTCCTCCATGGTCACCACCTGGCGCGTCACCCCCGCCGGCGAGGGGCGGTCCCGTGTGGTCGTCACCACCACCTGGCAGGGTGCCGGCGGCATCGGCGGCTTCTTCGAGAGGACCTTCGCGCCCAAGGGCCTCGGCCGGATCTACGACGCGCTGCTCGCCAACCTCGCCGCCGAGGTCGAGAAGTAGCCAAGAGCCCGCCGGTGAAGGGGTGTTGACCTCCGGTTGACCCCTTCACCGGTTCGAGTGCATCTCCACTCCGTACCGGGTGGGACCGTAACTCGCCGCAGTTGTTCACAGTTGTCGCCTCGCGCGGTAAATGTGACAGATGTGACGAGGGGAGCGGTCCGTGGGCGGGACGACTCTGGTGCAGCACGATCCGGTCGTGGCACCGGCAGCGGACGAGGAGACGGCCGCCGCACCGCCGCCGCCCGGGCCGGCCGCCGAACTCGGGGCCCGCCGGGTCCGGTTGGTGTTCTTCGGGCTGATGCTGGCGCTGCTGCTGGCCGCCCTGGACCAGATGATCGTCGCCACCGCCCTGCCGAAGATCGTGGGCGAACTGCACGGCCTGGACAAGATGTCCTGGGCGATCACCGCCTACCTGCTGACCTCCACCATCGGCCTGCCCCTGTACGGCAAACTCGGCGACCTCGTCGGCCGCAAGGGCGTCTTCCAGTTCGCCATCGCCGTCTTCGTCCTCGGCTCCGCGCTGGCCGGCCGGGCCGGGAGCATGGACCAGCTGATCGCCTTCCGCGCGGTCCAGGGCGTCGGCGCGGGCGGCCTGATGATCGGCGTGCAGGCGATCATCGCCGACATCGTGCCGCCCCGCGAGCGCGGCCGGTACATGGGCCTGATCGGCGCCGCCTTCGGCCTCGCCTCCGTCGCCGGACCCCTGCTCGGCGGCTACTTCACCGACCACCTCTCCTGGCGCTGGTGCTTCTACGTCAACGTCCCCTTCGGCCTGGCCACCCTGGCCGTCGTCACCGTCGTCCTGAAGCTCCCCAAGCCGCGGGTGCGCGCCCGGCTCGACGTCCTCGGCGCACTGCTGCTCGCCGCCGCCTCCACCTGCCTGGTCCTGCTCACCAGCTGGGGCGGCACCGAGTACGCCTGGGGCTCCCGGCAGATCCTCGGCCTCGGCGTCGGCGCCCTCGCCGCCACCGTGCTCTTCCTCGTCGCCGAGCGCTTCGCCGCCGAACCCCTCATGCCGCTGCGGCTGTTCCGCGACTCCGTCTTCAACATCAGCGGCCTGGTCGGCCTGGTCGTCGGTGTCGCCCTGTTCGGCGCCGCCAGCTATCTGCCCACCTTCCTGCAGATGGTCGACGGGGCCAGCGCCACCGAGTCCGGGCTGCTGATGCTGCCCATGATGGCCGGGATCGTCGGCGCCTCGATCATCGGCGGACAGCTCATCAGCCGCACCGGCCGCTACAAGATCTTCCCCGTGCTCGGCGGTGCCGTCTCCGTGCTCGGCATGTGGCTGCTGTCCCGGCTGGAGACCGACACACCCCGGCTGCACTACAGCATCTGGATGGCCGTCCTCGGCGCCGGGATCGGCCTGGTGATGCCCGTCCTCGTGCTCGCCGTGCAGAACTCCGTGCGCCCGGCCGACCTCGGCAGCGCCACCAGCGCCAACAACTACTTCCGGCAGATCGGCGGCAGCGTCGGCGCCGCCGTCTTCGGCACCCTCTTCGCCGACCGGCTCGGCGACGCCCTGCGCCGGGAACTGCCCCCGCGCGCGGCCGCCGGGCTGCCCGACCCCGACTCGATCACCCCGCAGCTCGTCCACGCGCTGCCCCCGGCCCTGCGCGACGCCTACATCCGCGCCTACGCCGACGCCATGCCCCGGATCTTCCTGTACCTGGTCCCGGTGCTCGTCCTCGGCCTGCTCATCGCCTTCTTCCTCAAGGAGAAACCACTGGTGTCCCACAACGTCCCCGCCACCGACCAGGAGACCGCGGTGAACGTCCAGATCCCGCAGGCCCGCCCCCAGCCCCCGACCGCCCCCGCCGCGCCGCGCTCGCCCTACACCGCCGGAATCCCCGTCTGCGGCACCGTGCAGCACCCCGACGGCACCGTGGTGCCCCGCGCGGCGCTCACCCTCATCGACGTCGCCGGTCAGCAGATCGGCCGGGGCGCCAGCGGCGACGACGGACGGTACGCGCTCAGCACCCCCGGCTCCGGGTCGTACGTGCTGATCGCCGCCGCCGGCGGACACCAGCCGCAGGCCGTCTCCGTCACCGTCGGCGAACGCCCCGTGGAACTCGACGTCGTCCTCGGCGGCGCCGGCCGCCTCGCCGGCAGCGTGCTCACCGCCGACGGCAGCCCCGTCCGGGAGGCCACCGTCACCCTCACCAACGTGCACGGCGAGGTCGTCGCCACCACCCGCAGCGGCCGCGAGGGCGGCTACGTGATCACCGAGCTGGTGGCCGGCGAGTACACCCTCGCCGCCAGCGCCCCCGCGTTCCGGCCCGCCGCGCTCCCGGTCACCGTGCAGGCCTCCCGCGAGACCCGGCAGGACATCGAACTCGCGGGCGGCGCCGTGCTCAAGGGCACCGTCCGGGCGAGCGGCGGACGCGCCGTGGAGGACGCCCGCGTCACCCTGCTCGACGCCGCGGGCAACGTCGTCGACACCCTCACCACCGGAGCCGACGGAACGTTCCGGTTCGTGGACCTCTCCTCCGGCGAGTACACCGTCATCGCCGCGGGTTACCCGCCGGTCGCCACGGTGCTGCAGGTCGCGGGCGGTGGCCGCACCGAGCGCGATCTCCAGCTGGGGCACGAGGACTGACCGGGGGCGCACACCGCACTCCGGGCCGCGCGCCGGTCCTCACCGGTGAGACGAATTCCAGAATTGCCACACATCGCGACCGGACGCCGCCGTACCGTAGTGGCGGGCGGCACAGATCGTTTGCGGACAGCCGTGGGGAGAGAGGGCCTGGGCCATGGACCGTGGCAGCGAGCGGGACACAGCTCCCGGGCGCGGCGTCGGCGACACCGCGGCGGGCCGGATTCCGCTGGCCGTGGTCGTCGTCGACCGTGCCGGCCTGGTGTCCCACTGGAGCAGCGGCGCGCGCCGCCTCTTCGGCGTGAGCAGGGACGACGCCGTCGGGCAGCCCGCGGCGGACCTGCTGCCGGTCTCCGGCGCCCTGCCCGAGGACCTGCACGACCCACGAGGCGGCCCCGCGCCGGACGCCCCCGTGGCCCCTGACGGGCTCGGCCCCGACCTGGAGGTCTCGCTCGGCGGGCACACCGGCTACGCCACGGCCGGCCGCGCCCGCCTCTGCCCACCCCGGCAGACGCCCGGCGGTGAGCGGCTCGACGTCCTGTGGTGGGCCTATCCGCTGGTCGGCCCCGGCCCCTCCCGGCTGCTCGTGCTCGCCGCCGACGCCACCCGGCTGCGGGACGAACGCGGCTACGACGACGAGACCGCCGAGCACATCTCGCCCGGCTTCGCCCGCCACACCGAACTGCCCGCCTCCGCGGAACTCGAACGGCGCCTGCCCGACATCCTGCCCAACATGGGCCCGGGACTCAGCGCCCGCATCGTCTCGCAGGTCCTCGAACTCGGCTATCCCGTCCTGGAGTTCAGCCAGTTCGACCGGGTGCCCGTGACCCCGTACTGGGGCGTGCCCCGCCGCCCCGGCCGCGTCCGCGCCGAAGTCGTCGTACCGGAGCAGCGGGCCACCTCGGCGCCGGTCCCGGCCGGCGCCGAGCAGGACCTGGAGTACGCCGCGGTCCGCGAGCGGCTGGAGTTCCTCAACGAGGTCAGCTCCGGCATCGGTTCCTCCCTGGACCTCGGCGAGACCATCCGCGAGGTCACCAGGGCCGCCGTACCCCGCTTCGCCGACTTCGCCGGTACCCATCTGCGGGCCGCGGTGCTGGCGGGCGAGGGCTTCCCGGACGGTCCGCCGGACGCCCACACCGTGATGTTCCGCGTGTGGGTCGAGCACAACGACGAACCCGGCCGCTGGGACGACACCGTGCCGGTCGGCGAGTCCTTCGCCTTCCCCGAGCACACCCCGTTCTACCAGTGCATGGTCACCGGTGAGCCGGTCCTCATCCCGCAGGTCACCGAGGAGCTGAGCGAGCGCATCTCCGGCGAGTTCGAGAAGCGCGACCTCCGGCCGCTCATCGGCGGCCGGTCCCTGCTGATCGTCCCGCTCAAGGCGCGCAACGTCGTCCTCGGCTTCATGGTGCTGATGCGCCGCCCCGACCGGGCGCGGTTCGACGACATGGACCGCACCACCGGCGCCGAACTCGCCGCCCGCGCGGGCCTCGTGCTCGACAACGCCCGCATGTACACCTACCAGGAGAACGTCGCCGACACCCTCCAGGACAGCATGCTGCCGCAGGTCGCCCCGCGGATGGCCGGCTGCGACATCGCCACCCGCTACCTGCCCGGCACCCGGCTCGGCCGGATCGGCGGCGACTGGTTCGACAGCATCAAGCTGCCCGGCTCCCGCACCGCCCTCGTGGTCGGCGACGTCATGGGCCACGGCCTCAACTCGGCCGCGATGATGGGTCAGTTGCGCACCGCCGTGCAGACCATGGCCGCCATGGAGACCCCGCCGGCCCAGCTCCTGCGCAACCTGGACGACCTGGCCCGCAGGCTCGGCGACAACTACCTCGCCACCTGCCTGTACGCGGTCTACGACCCGATCCGCGGCGAGCTGACCCTCGCCAACGCCGGACACATCCCGCCCGTGCTGGTCCGCGCCGAGGACGGCAGCAGCGAACTCCTCGACCTGCCCACCGGAGCCCCGATCGGGGTCGGCGGCGTCCCCTTCGAGGCGAAGCGGGTCGGGGTCGCGCCGGGTGACCGGCTGGTGCTGTGCACCGACGGACTGGTGGAGGTGCGCGGCTCCGACATCGGTGAGGGCCTGGCCGCGCTCTGCGAGTCCGCCGCACACCCCGCGGCCTCGATGGACGACGCCTGCGACACCATCATCCGCGCGCTGAACACCCGCGGCGGACGCAAGGACGACGTCGCCCTGCTCATGGCCCGCCTCAACGGCATCCCCGGTGACCACGTCGCCGAGTGGCGGCTCGACGCCGACCCCCGCGAGGTCGCCCGGGCTCGCCGTCAGGTCCGCGGTCAACTTCTCGACTGGGGCCTGCCGCAGGCCGTGGAGACGGCCGAACTGCTGGTCAGCGAGGTCGTCACCAACGCCGTCCGCCATGGCGGGAGCGACCGGATCGGACTGCGGGTGGTCCGCACCGACGCCCTGCTGTTCGAGGTCACCGACGACGAACCCGCCCTGCCCGCCATGCGCAGTGCCGGCCCCTCCGACGAGTCGGGCCGCGGCCTGCGTGTCGTCAGCCGGCTGGCCCGGGAGTGGGGCGCCAGCGCCAGCGGCCACCGCAAGACCGTCTGGTTCGAACAGGGCCTTCACATTCCGTGAAGGTGCCCTCCTGACCCTTGCCGGGCTCCCGGCCGCCGCGATATCCCGATCACGGAACCGAACCGTGGGGAGATCGCATGAACGTCTCGGACAACTACCGTGACAACTGGGAAAGTTACTGGAAGGAGACGGCCGACGGCCGGGGCGAGGCGATCTGGGACGCCGATCCCTCCCTGAGCGCCGCACCGCACAGTGAACTGCTCCTGCCGCACGCCGACCCGGACCGCACGATCATCGACCTCGGCTGCGGCAACGGCACCCAGACCCGCTACCTGGCCACCCGGTTCGCCCGCGCCGTCGGCGTCGACCTCTCGCACGCGGCCGTCGAGCACGCGCGCCGCGCCGCGGACGGCGATCCCGTCGAGTTCCAGCAGCTCGACCTCACCGACACCGACGCCGTACGCGCCCTGCACGAGCGGCTCGGCGACGCCCACGTCTACATGCGGGCCGTCATCCACCAGAGCGAACCGGCCGCACGCCCCAAGGTGGCCGCCGCCGTCGCCGAGCTGATCGGCGCCGCGGGCCGCGCCTTCGTGGTGGAGCTGACCTCGGGCTCCCGGGAGGTCCTGGGGCGGGCCGCGTCCGAGCCGGGCGGCCCGGGACCCAAGCTCCAGCGGGTCTTCCACCACGGGCTCAAGCCCGCCGACGCCGCCGACGACGAGATACCGCGGCTGCTCGCCGAGGTCGGCCTCACCGTCCTGGCCGAGGGCGAAACGGTCCTGCCGCAGACCGAGTACCTCGCGGACGGCACCCGCATCGAGCTGCCCGCCCACTGGTTCGTCCTGGCGCCGGCCTGACCGGGCCCGGCGGCCCGCCGACGGGACGGGCCGCCGACCGGACGGACCGCCGAGCCGGGGTCGTAGCCTGTCCGCCGCTCGGCGCGTAACGTGACGGACCATGAAGATCCTCATCAGTGCCGACATGGAGGGTGCCACCGGTGTCACCTGGCCCGGTGACGTGCTGCCGGGGACCCCGCAGTGGGAGCGGTGCCGGGCGATGTTCACCTCGGACGTGAACGCGGCCGCGGAGGGCTTCTTCGACGGCGGGGCGGAGCAGGTACTGGTCAACGAGGCCCACTGGTCCATGCGCAACCTGCTCCTGGAGCGGCTCGACGAGCGGGTGGAGATGCTCACCGGCCGGCACAAGTCGCTCTCCATGGTGGAGGGCGTCCAGCACGGTGACGTCGACGGCATCGCGTTCGTCGGCTACCACGCCGGCGCCGGCATGGAGGGCGTCCTCGCCCACACCTACCTCGCCAACCAGATCACCGGGGTGTGGCTGAACGACGTCCGCGCCAGCGAGGGTCTGCTCAACGCGCACGTCGTCGCCGAGTACGGCGTCCCCGTCGTCCTCGTCACCGGCGACGACGTGGCCTGCGAGGACGCCCTCGGCTACGCACCCGAGGCACTGAAGGTCGCGGTCAAGGACCATGTGTCGCGGTACGCGGCCGTGTGCCGGACCCCGGCCCGGACGGCGGCCGACATCCGGGCGGCGGCCAAGGAGGCCGCCCGGCTGGCGGTCCGTCACGAACCCGCGCAGGGCGGACCGTTCACGGTAGCCGTCGAGTTCGACGCCGAACATCTGGCGCTGTCCGCCACCGTCGTCCCCGGCGTGGCGCGGATCGGCGAGCGGAAAGTGGCGTACACCAGCGCCACCATGTACGAGGGGATCAGGACGTTCAAGGCGGTCACGACGATCGTCTCCGCTGCCGTGGAGGAGCAGTATGGCTGACCAGCTGGCCCTGGACGAGGTGGTGGAGTTCACCTCCGGCCTGATCCGCATCGACACCACCAACCGGGGCGGCGGTGACTGCCGGGAGCGGCCCGCCGCCGAGTACGCGGCCGGACAGCTGGCCGGGGCGGGCCTGGAGCCCCTGCTGCTGGAGCGCACCCCGGGCCGGACCAACGTGGTGGCCCGCATCGCGGGCACCGACCCGTCCGCCGACGCGCTGCTGGTCCACGGGCATCTCGACGTCGTGCCCGCCGAGGCCGCCGACTGGAGCGTCCACCCCTTCTCCGGCGAGGTCCGGGACGGGGTGGTGTGGGGGCGGGGCGCCGTCGACATGAAGAACATGGACGCGATGATCCTCGCGGTGGTCCGGTCCTGGGCCCGGCAGGGCGTACGGCCCCGCCGGGACCTCGTCATCGCGTTCACCGCGGACGAGGAGGCCAGCGCCGAGGACGGCTCCGGATTCCTCGCCGACCGGCACCCCGAACTCTTCGAGGGCTGCACGGAGGGCATCAGCGAGTCGGGTGCCTTCACCTTCCACGACGGCTCGGGCCGCGAGATCTACCCGATCGCCGCGGGGGAGCGGGGCACCGGCTGGCTGAGGCTCACCGCGCGCGGCCGGGCCGGGCACGGCTCCCGGGTGAACGCGGAGAACGCGGTGACCCGGCTCGCCGCCGCCGTCACCCGTATCGGCGAGTACCGGTGGCCGCTGCGGATCACCCCGACCGTGCGGGCCGCCCTCGACGAACTCGCCATGCTCCACGGCATCGAAGCCGGCGCCACCGACGTGGACACGCTGCTGGAGAAGCTCGGCCCGGCCGCCCGGCTGGTGGAGGCGACCGTCCGCAACAGCGCCAACCCGACCATGCTGAACGCCGGTTACAAGGTCAACGTCATCCCGGGCGAGGCGTTCGCGCAGGTGGACGGACGCTTTCTCCCGGGCACCGAGGCGGAATTCGCCGCCACACTGGACGAGCTGACCGGGCCGGACGTGCGGTGGGAGTTCGCGCACCGGGAAGCGGCCCTGGAGGCACCGGTGGACGCGCCGGTGTTCGCGCGGATGCGGGCCGCCGTCGAGGAGTTCGCGCCGGGCGCCCACGTGGTGCCGTACTGCATGCCGGGCGGCACGGACGCCAAGCAGTTCTCCCGGCTCGGCATCACCGGCTACGGTTTCTCCCCGCTGAAGCTGCCCGCGGGTTTCGACTACCACGCGCTGTTCCACGGCGTGGACGAGCGTGTGCCCGTGGACGCGCTGCACTTCGGGGTGCGCGTCCTGGACCGCTTCCTGCGCACGGCCTAGAGAGGGGGGACGAAGTGCTGAGATCACCGTACGGATCGTGGCCGTCGCCCATCGACGCGGCGCTCGCCGCCGCGCACGACGGGCGGCCGGACTGGGTGGGTTTCGTCGGGGACGAGATCTGGTGGACCGAGCCCCGCCCGGCCGAGGGCGGCCGGCGCACCCTGGTGCGCCGGCGGAGCGACGGCGGCGAGGAGTCGGTGCTGCCCGCGCCCTGGAACGTGCGCAGCCGGGTCATCGAGTACGGCGGCACGCCCTGGACCGGGGTGAGCCGGGACGGCCGGCCGCTGATCGTCTTCGTGCACTTCGCCGACCAGCGGCTGTACCGCTACGAGCTCGGCGGCGAGCCCTCCCCGCTCACCCCCGTGTCCCCGGTGGGCGGCGGCCTGCGCTGGGCGGAGCCCCGGGTGGACCTCGCCCGCGGCGAGGTGTGGTGCGTGCTGGAGGAGTTCACCGGGGACGGCCCGGACGACATACGCAGGGTGGCGGCCGCCGTACCGCTGGACGGCTCGGCCGCCGACGACCGCGAAGCCGTCCGGGAACTCACCGAGGCCCGGCACCGGTTCGTCACCGGCCCCCGGCTCTCGCCCGACGGCCGGCGCGCCGCCTGGCTGGCCTGGGACCATCCCCGGATGCCCTGGGACGGGACGGAGCTGCTGGTCGCCGACGTGACGGACGACGGCCGGCTGACCGGCGCGCGGACCGCCGCCGGCGGACCGGACGAGGCCGTCGCCCAGGTCGAGTGGTCGGCGGACGGCAGGCTGCTGTACACCAGCGACCGCAGCGGCTGGTGGAACATCTACCGCGACGGCACCCCGCTGTGCCCGCGCGAGGAGGAGTTCGGCGGGCCTCTGTGGCAACTGGGGCTGCGCTGGTTCGCGCCGCTCGACAGCGGCCTGCTGGCGGTCGTGCACGGCCGCGGCTCCACCGCGCTCGGGATACTGGACCCGGAGTCCGGTGAACTCGTCGACGCGGCCGGGCCCTGGACGGAATGCACGGCCACCCTCGCCACGCACGGCCAGCGCGTCGTCACGGTCGGCGCCAGCCCGCGCACCGCCTACGAGGTGGTCGAGCTGGACACCGCCACCGGCCGGGCCCGGGTCATCGGCGCCCGGCACCGCGACCCCGTCGACCCGGCCTACTACCCCGAGCCGCAGATCCGCACCTTCTGCGGCCCGGACGGCCGCGAGGTGCACGCCCACGTCTATCCGCCGCACCACCCCGGACGCGCCGCGCCCGACGGCGAGCTGCCGCCGTACGTCATCTGGGCGCACGGCGGGCCGACCAGCCGGGTGCCGCTCGTGCTCAACCTGGCGATCGCCTACTTCACCTCGCGGGGCATCGGGGTCGCCGAGGTCGACTACGGCGGCTCCACCGGATACGGCCGGGCCTACCGGGAGCGGCTGCGCGAGCAGTGGGGCGTGGTCGACGTGGAGGACTGCGCGGCCGTCGCCCGTGCCCTCGCCGACGAGGGCACCGCCGACCCCGCCCGGCTGGCGATCCGGGGCGGCAGCGCGGGCGGCTGGACCACCGCCGCCTCCCTGACCACGACCGACGTCTACGCCTGCGGCACCATCGTCTACCCGGTGCTCGACCTCGCCACCTGGGGACCGGGCGAGACCCACGACTTCGAGTCCCGCTACCTGGAGTCGCTGATCGGCCCGCTCGCCGAGGTGCCGGCCCGGTACGCCGAACGCTCCCCGACCGCCCGGGCCGACCGGCTCACCGTGCCCTTCCTGCTGCTCCAGGGCCTGGACGACGTGATCTGTCCGCCCGCCCAGTGCGAACGCTTCCTGGCCCGGATCGCCGGCCGGGGCGTACCGCACGCCTACCTCACCTTCGAGGGCGAGGGGCACGGGTTCCGGCGGGCCGAGACGATGGTGCGGGCCGCCGAGGCCGAACTGTCCCTGTACGCGCAGGTGTTCGGGCTGGAGCCGACACCGCCGACCCCGAAAGTGGACCTGACCCCGTGAGAGAACTCGTACGACCGCACCGGCTGGCCCCGGGCGCCAGAGTGGCCGTCGTCGCCACCAGCGGGCCGGTACCCGAGGAGCGGCTCCAGGCGGGCCTCGACGTGCTGCGCGGCTGGGACCTCGATCCCGTGGCCGGGGCCCATGTCCTGGACCGGCACGCCGAGTTCGGCTACCTGGCCGGCAGCGACGCCGACCGCGCCGCAGACTTCCAGCGGGCCTGGTGCGACCCCGACGTGGACGCGGTGCTCTGCGCCCGCGGCGGGTACGGTGTGCAGCGCATGATCGACCTGCTCGACTGGGACGCGCTGCGGGCGGCCGGCCCCAAGCTCTTCGTCGGGTTCAGCGACATCACCGTCCTGCACGAGGCCATCGCCGGCCGCCTGGGACTCGCCACGCTGTACGGGCCGATGGCGGCCGGTGTCGACTTCATCAAGAACGCCCGGGCCCAGGAGCACCTGCGGGCCACGCTCTTCGCGCCCGAGACGGTCCGCACCATCACCTCCGGCGGTACGGCCCTGGTGCCCGGCCGGGCCCGCGGCGTGACCCTCGGCGGCTGTCTGTGCCTGCTCGCGGCGGAACGCGGCACCGCACACGCCCGGCCCTCGGCGCGCGGCGGACTGCTCTGCCTGGAGGACGTCGGCGAGGAGACGTACCGGCTGGACCGTTACCTCACCCAACTCCGGCGCTCCGGCTGGCTCGACGGGGTGCGCGGGGTGCTGCTGGGCTCCTGGGAGGAGTGTTCCGACTACGCCGAGCTGCGGCCCCTGCTGGCCGACCGGCTGGGCGGGCTGGGGGTGCCGGTCGCGGAGAACGTCGGCTTCGGGCACTGCGCGGGGGCGTTGACCATCCCGTTCGGGGTGGCCGCCGAACTCGACGCCGACACGGGCACGTTGACGCTGGACGAGCCGGCGCTGCGCTGACGACGGGCGGGCGCTGCGCCCGGCGTCGGGCGGGCGCGGGCGTCTGCCGGGCGGGCGTATCCCGGGGGCGCCGGGGACGGTGACGTCGTAGGCTGGCCGGATGCCGCACCCTCCGTCCCGGCGTCTCGCCACCGGCCCCCGCGTCGCCATCCGCCCCTTCACCCTCGAAGACGGCCCCGAGTTCACCGCGCGGGCCCGGGAGAGCAAGGATCTGCACCGGCCCTGGCTGTTCCCGCCGGACAGCGAGGAAGCGTACGCCGACTACGCCGGCCGGCTGATCGAGGACCCGGCCCGGGCCGGCTTCCTGGTGTGCGAGAAGGGCGACGGGGAGGGCGGGGCCGACGGTGCCGACGGCGGCATCGCCGGGTTCATCAACATCAACAACATCGTGCGGGGCGGTTTCCAGTGCGGTGCCCTCGGCTACGGCGCCTTCGCGCACGCGGCCGGGCGGGGCCTGATGCGCGAGGGCCTGGACCTGGTGATCGGGTACGCGTTCGGGCCGCTGGGCCTGCACCGGCTGGAGATCAACGCACAGCCCGGCAACGTCGCCTCCATCGCCCTCGCCCGGGGCGCCGGCTTCCGCCTGGAAGGCTTCTCGCCGAACATGATCTACATCGACGGAGCCTGGCGCGACCACGAGCGCTGGGCCCTCACCGCGGAGATGCGGGTCTGACGGCTCAGCCGCGCTGGTCCACGTACTCGAAGACCGACCCGTCCGGATGGACCGCGAGCAGATTGCGGCCCGCCGGAGTCGGCACCGGCCCCGCGACGACGTCGGCGCCCAGCTCGGTCAGCAGCCGGTGGGCCTCCTCCACGTCCTCGACGGCGATCGTCGCCGTCACCTTGCGCAGGATCTCCAGCTCCGCCTCCGGACCGCTCATCAGCAGGAACGAGCCGATCGCGGCGACCTCGACGTCGCCGCGCCCGAAGCGCAGCGCCCGGCCGCCCGCCAGACGCTCGTAGAAGGGGATCGCGGCTTCGAGGTCGTCGACGCAGATGCGCAGCGAGGCGCCCAGAATCTCCATGCGCCCGAGCCTAGTTGGAGTCGGCCGCGGTGCGCAGGGTCCCCGCGTTACCCGCCGTGTCCGGCGGGTACCCGCAGGGTATGGACCGTTTGGATCACCTGGAACATCTGGACAAGCACCTCGTCGAAGAACTGGCTCAGGTGGCACGCGAGACGGTACGCGAGGAACTGCGCGAGCAGACCCGCAAGCAGCGCCGCACCGCCATGCTCTATGCCGCCTCGGGAACCGTCGCCCTCTACGCGGGCGGCGCGGTGGCCCTCGCCGTGGGCCTGGCCCTGGCCATCGGCCTGCCCGGCTGGGCCGCGGCCCTGATCACCGCGGCGCTCCTGGGCGTGGTGGCCTACCTGCTCCGCGGCGCCGCCCACTCCGGACACGGGCACCCTGTGCCGCACGACCCTCATGCGCCGCACCGCGTGGTGGGCGGTACCCCGCCGGCCGCGCCGCCCGGCGGCCTGGGCATGCCCTACCCGCCGATGCCCCCGTATCCCCCGACCGACCCCGACGCCCCGCACCACAGGGCCTGACACCGCAGGGTCCGACGCCACAGGGTTTGCGCAAAGCGCCCTGACAGCGTCCTGACGGCACCGGATCGGCCGGGCCCGCCTCCGACGGCGGGCCCGGCCGATCCGGTCGCCGCTTTCGGTTCCGGGCCGGCCGAGCCCGAGGCGCGCTCCGGGGCACTCCCGGTCACTCGCCGAGCCGCGGCAGCACCTTCGTACGGTAGAAGTCGAAGAACCCCTGCTGATCCGGCCCGATCTGGTTCACGTACACCCGGTCGAAGCCGGCGTCGGCGAACTCCCGCAACGCGGCGACATGCCGGTCCGCGTCGTCCCCGCACACGACCTCGTCCCGCACCATGTCCTCGGTGACCAGCTCGTGCAGCTGCTCGAAGTGCCGGGGCGAGGGGAGCACCTGGCCCATCTCGCCGGGCAGCAGCTCGTTGTACCAGAGCTTGTGCACCGTGCGGACGCACGCGTCCTCGTCGGTGCCGTAACAGACCTTCGTCCCCCCGCTGACCGGCTTGGCCCCGCCGCCGCCCTTGCGGAACTGCGTGACCATCTCCTCCTGCGGCGTCATCGTGATGTAACCGTCGCCCACGCGGGCGGCCAGGGAGGTCGCCTTCGGCCCGAAGCCGGAGATGTCGATCGGGACGGGCTCGTCGGGGACGGTGTAGAGACGGGCGTTCTCCACGGTGTAGTGCGTGCCGCGGTGGCTGACCTCCTCGCCGGTGAACAGCCGGCGCATCACCTGGATCGCCTCCTCCAGCATCTCCAGGCGTACGTGCAGCGGGGGCCAGGCGTCGCCGAGGATGTGCTCGTTCAACGCCTCGCCGGTACCGACTCCCAGCCGGAAACGGCCCCCGGTCAGCACGGCGCTCGTCGCCGCGGCCTGCGCCACCACCGCCGGATGCATCCGCACGGTCGGGCAGGTCACCGCGGTCTCGATGGGCAGGGACACCGCCTCCGAGAGCGCGCCGATCACCGACCAGACGAACGGGCTCTGGCCCTGCGCGTCGTTCCAGGGGTGATAGTGGTCGGAGATCCACAGCGCCTGGAAGCCGGCCTGTTCGGCCATCCGGGCCTGCTCGACGAGGGCTGCGGGGTCGTGTTCCTCGCTCGCCAGGAAATAGCCGTACTCGGGCATGGGAAACCTCCGCGAGGGCGAAGCCGGTCGTGGCGCGGCTGGCTGGGGTGGGTTGGGCTGGGGTGGGGTTCGGTCCCGGCCCGGGTAACCGGGGCCGATGGGGCGAAACGCCGTCCGCGTCGTGTGGAGGGCGGTATTCCGGGGCCCGGCGGCCGTACGGGTGACCCGTCCGGCGTTTGGGTGCCCCGGCCCCGGTTACGCGGAAGACCTCGGACGAGCCCGACCGCCGGAGGCGCACCGTGAGCCGACCTCGCGTCCTGATCGTCGGCGCCGGTTTCGCCGGGTACCGGGCTGCCCGCACACTGGCCCGGCTGACCCGGAACCGTGCCGACATCACCCTGCTGAATCCGACCGACTACTTCCTGTACCTCCCGCTGCTGCCCCAGGTCGCCGCCGGCGTCCTGGAGGCCCGCCGGGTCACCGTCTCCCTGCCCGGCACGCTGCGCGGGGTGCGCATGGTGCTCGGCGAGGCGGACGGCGTCGACCTGGACCGGTGCGTCGTCCACTACACCGACCCCGAGGGCGGCACCGGCAGCCTGGGTTACGAGCGCCTGGTGCTGGCCGTCGGCAGCGTCAACAAGCTGCTGCCCGTCCCCGGCGTCGCCGAGCACGCGCACGGCTTCCGCGGACTGCCCGAGGCGCTCTACCTGCGCGATCACGTGACCCGGCAGATGGAACTCGCCGCCGCCGACCCCGACCCCGCCGGCTGCGCCGCCCGGTGCACCTTCGTGGTGGTCGGCGCCGGGTACACGGGCACCGAGGTGGCCGCCCAGCTGCAGATGCTCACGGACGGGCTGGCCCGCCGGCACCCGCTGCCCGCGGGCCTGCGCCCCCGCTGGATCCTGCTGGACGTGGCCCCGCGCGTACTGCCGGAGATGGACGAACGGATGTCCCGCACGGCCGACCGGGTGCTGCGGGGGCGCGGCGTCGAGGTGCGGACGGGCACGTCCGTGAAGGAGGCCACCCGGGACGGGGTGCTCCTCTCCGACGGGGAGTTCGTCGCGTCCCGGACCCTGGTGTGGTGCGTGGGCGTGCGCCCCGATCCGCTGGTGGAGGCCGTGGGGCAGCCCCTGGAGCGGGGACGCCTGATCGTCGACCCCTATCTGCAACTGCCGGGCCGGCCCGACGTGTTCGCCTGCGGGGACGCCGCCGCCGTGCCCGATCTGGAACATCCGGGCGGGTTCACCGCCATGACGGCCCAGCACGCCTGGCGGCAGGGGCGGGTGGCCGGGGAGAACGTGGCCGGCTCGCTCGGCCTCGGCCGGCGCCGGCGCCCGTACCGCCATCGCGACCTGGGTTTCGCCGTCGACCTGGGCGGGGCCCGGGCCGCCGCCAACCCGCTGGGCATTCCGCTGTCCGGTCCGGCGGCGGGCGTGGTCACCCGCGGATACCACCTGGCCGCGCTGCCCGGCAACCGCATCCGGGTCGCCGCGGACTGGCTGCTGGACGCCGTACTGCCGCGCCAGGGCGTCCAGTTGGGTCTCGTACGGGCCTGGTCGGTGCCCCTGGACACGGCGTCACCGGAACAGGTGCGGGTACCGGGTGGGGATCCCGCGGTACGGCGGCCGGGCGGCGAGCCCGGCGAGCGGGGGCCCGACCACCCGGCCCCGGGCCCGGTCCGGCGCACCGACCCCGCCGGGCCCGCGGACCGTCCGAACGCAGCCGACT
Organism: Streptomyces sp. NPDC038200; assembly: GCF_055600785.1. NCBI lineage: Bacteria > Bacillati > Actinomycetota > Actinomycetes > Kitasatosporales > Streptomycetaceae > Streptomyces > Streptomyces sp. NPDC038200. The sequence goes on along the minus strand of NZ_JBVJYH010000003.1, from coordinate 416,148 downwards.
GAGCGCGACCGAGCGCAAGGAGACCGAGGAGACTCATGAACACCGACGAACTCGCCGAACTGGGCCAGCAGCTGCGCGTGGACAGCGTGCGGGCGTCCGCCGCCGCCGGATCCGGGCACCCCACGTCCTCGATGTCCGCCGCCGATCTGCTGGCGGTGCTGCTGGCGAACCATCTGAGGTACGACTTCGAGCGCCCCGAACACCCCGCGAACGACCGCTTCGTGCTGTCCAAGGGACACGCCTCCCCGCTGCTGTACGCCGCGTACAAGGCGGCCGGCGCGATCGAGGACGGCGAGCTGGTCACCTTCCGCAAGCTCGGCAGCCGGCTGGAGGGCCATCCGACGCCCCGCCGGCTGCCCTGGGTGGAGACGGCCACCGGCTCGCTCGGCCAGGGCCTGCCGGTCGGTGTGGGCATCGCTCTCGCCGGGAAGCGGCTGGACCGCACCGGCTACCGGGTGTGGGTCCTGTGCGGCGACAGCGAGCTGGCGGAGGGCTCGGTGTGGGAGGCCGCCGAACACGCCGGCCACGAGAACCTGGACAACCTGATCGCCATCGTGGACGTCAACCGGCTCGGCCAGCGCGGCCCCACCCGGCACGGCCACGACCTGGACGCCTACGCCCGCCGCTTCCAGGCCTTCGGCTGGCACACCGTCGAGATCGACGGACACGACGTCGACAAGATCGACCGCGCCTACGGCGAGGCGCTGTCCACCATCGGGCAGCCCACCGTGATCCTCGCCCGCACCCTCAAGGGCAAGGGCGTGGCCTCCGTCGAGGACCGCGAGGGCCTGCACGGCAAGCCGCTGCCCGAGGCCGAGGAGGCCATCGCCGAGCTGGGCGGGCAGCGTGATCTGCACGTCCGGGTCGCCGAGCCGCAGGCCGCCGCCGCGTTGCGCTCGCTCACCACCGAGGCCGTCCAGCTGCCGCGCTACGACCAGGGCGAGGAGGTCGCGACGCGGGACGCCTTCGGCAAGGCCCTCGCCGCGCTCGGCACCGCCCGCGGCGATGTCGTCGCCCTGGACGGCGAGGTCGGCGACTCCACCCGGACCGAGGAGTTCGCCAAGGCCCACCCCGACCGGTTCTTCGAGTGCTACATCGCCGAGCAGCAGCTGGTCGCCGCGGCCGTCGGCATGGCCGCGCGCGGCTGGACGCCGTACGCCTCCACGTTCGCCGCGTTCCTCACCCGCGCCTACGATTTCGTGCGCATGGCGTCCATCAGCGGCTCCGGGATCAACGTGGTCGGCTCGCACGCCGGTGTCGCGATCGGGCAGGACGGCCCCTCGCAGATGGGCCTGGAGGACCTGGCGATGTTCCGGGCCGTGTACGGCTCGACGGTGCTGTACCCGTGCGACGCCAACCAGACCGCACGGCTGGTCGCGGCCATGGCCGGCCTGGACGGCATCCGCTATCTGCGCACCTCCCGCGGCAAGACCCCGGTGGTCTACGGCCCCGACGAGGAGTTCCCCGTCGGTGGCAGCAAGACGCTGCGCTCCAGCGAGGAGGACCGGCTGACGGTGGTCGCGGCCGGGGTGACCGTGCCCGAGGCGCTGGCCGCCGCCGACCGGCTCGCCGAGGACGGCATCCGGGTGCGGGTGATCGACCTGTACTCGGTCAAGCCCGTCGACGCCGAGACCCTGCGCCGCGCGGCCGAGGAGACCGGCTGTCTGCTCACCGTGGAGGACCACCACCCCGAGGGCGGCCTCGGGGACGCCGTCGCGGAGGCCTTCGGCGACGGGCGGCCGGTGCCGCGCCTGGTCCGGCTCGGGGTGCGCACCATGCCGGGCTCGGCCGCGCCCGACGAGCAGCTGCACGCGGCCGGCATCGACGCCACCGGTATCACGGCGGCGGCCCGGCTGCTGATCGAGGAGGCGGTCGTGCGATGAGCGGCGGCGCGCGGGCCGTCCGGGCGGGCCGCCGCACGGTGGAGATACAGCGGCCGGGGAAGGTGCTCTTCCCCGGCGGCGGGGGCGCGAAGGAGTACACCAAGAGCGATCTCGCCGACTACTACCGGTCCGTCGCGCCGTACCTGCTGCCGCATCTGCGGGGCCGTCCGCTGATGCTGGAACGGTATCCGGACGGCCTGGACGGCCAGCGGTTCATGCAGAAGAACACCCCGGACCACTATCCGGAGTGGATCACCCGGGTCGAGGTGGCCAAGGAGGGTGGCACGGTCACGCACGTCGTCTGCGGCGACACCGCCACCCTGCTCTTCCTCGCCGACCAGGCCTGCCTCACCCTGCACCGCTGGCTGTCCCGCACCGACCGGGCCCACGGCCTCGACCACCCGGACCGGCTGGTCTTCGACCTCGATCCGCCGCCGGTGCCGGACGACTTCGCGGCCGTCCGGCAGGCAGCCGCCTGGCTGCGCGAGCTGCTCGACGAACTCGGGCTGCCCGCGGCCCCGATGACCACGGGTTCGCGCGGACTGCACCTCGTCGTCCCGCTCGACGGCCGCCACGACTTCGACGACGTCCGCGCGTTCGCCCGGGACGTGGCCGAGTCCGCCGTGACACGGCACCCGGACCGGCTCACCACCGCCGCCCGCAAACAGGACCGCGGGGACCGTCTCTACCTCGACGTGCAGCGCAACGCGTACGCCCAGACCGCCGTCACCCCCTTCACCGTCCGCGCTCTCCCGGGCGCCCCGGTGGCCGTGCCCGTAGCCTGGAAGCAGCTGGACGAACCAGGGCTCGACGCCCGCCGGTGGACCGTCGAAGACGCCGTCGAGCAGGCCCGCACCGACCCGTGGGCCGGACTGCCGGCCCGCGGACACGGTCTGGGCCCGGCTCGGCGCCGTCTCGCGGACATCCGCTCCTGAAGGTTTGGCCACGGCATGAGCGGCCACCCGCAGGGAAGAGGTGGCCATGTCGAACACAAACAGCACATCCCAATCACAGGGTTCACAGAAGCCCCAAAAGTCACACGAGACACAGAACAGCTCGGACAGCAAGGCGGACGCGCGGCGGCCGACCCCCATGGAGGTGCTGCGCCAGGCTCGCAGCCAGCTCGCCGAACTCACCGGACTCGTTCCCGAGACGGTGACCTCCCTGGAGCAGACCGAGGACGGCTGGTCCCTGGAGGTCGAGGTCACGGAACTCGAACGCGTGCCGGACACGATGAGCCTGATGGCCGGCTACCAGGTCGACCTGGACCCCGAGGGCCAGGTGACCGGCTACCGGCGGCTCCGCCGCTATGAACGCGGGCGTGCCGACGCACGCCGGTCCGGCGGCCGCTGAACCGCCCGCCTTCCCCCGCTCCCGACCCCGATCGGGCGGGGACATCCCCCATCCGTGGTCCGCGCCCCTGGCGTGGCACCGACTATGCACGAGGAGGAACAGCCGGCATGACCGTTGTCCCGGCACAGCAGTCCGGAGGCGGAGGCGGCAGCAGCGGCCTCTACGACGTCCTGGAGCTGGTTCTCGACCGAGGGCTCGTCATCGACGCGTTCGTACGGGTCTCTCTGGTCGGCATCGAAATTCTGAAGATCGACGTCCGGGTCGTCGTGGCCAGCGTGGACACGTATCTGCGCTTCGCCGAGGCCTGCAACCGTCTGGACCTGGAGTCCGGGCCGAACAAGAGCCCGGGGCTGCCCGAGATCGTCGGCGAGGTCACCGAGTCCGGTGCCCGCGGCAAGTCCAAGGGCGCGCTGTCCGGCGCCGCGCAGACGATATCCGACGCCTTCAACCAGGCCCGTCAGGAAGGGGAGCCGGAATCCCGGCCGCGCGCCCGTAAGGCTCCGGCGCGCCGGAAGGAGGAGCAGGAGTGAGCACCTACGTCTACGGGATCACCGCCCGGACGCACCCCGCGCTGCCCGAGGGCATGGCCGGAGTGGGCGAGCCGGCCCGTGTGGTGCGCGTCCTCACGGCCGGTGACCTGGCCGCCGTGGTCAGTGACGCCCCGGAGGATCTGCGCCCCAAGCGCAGGGACCTGCTCGCCCACCAGAACGTGCTCGCCGAGGTCGGCGCCGCCGGCTGTGTGCTGCCCATGCGCTTCGGCAGCATCGCCGACGACGACGACGCCGTCCTCCAGGCGCTCACCCAGCGGGCGGAACACTACGCGGAGCGGCTGCGGGAGCTGGACGGCAAGGTCGAGTACAACGTCAAGGCCACGCACGTCGAAGAGGCCGTCCTGCACCTGGTGATGGCCGAGAACGCGGACGTGCGTGGCCTCGCCGAGGCCAACCGGCAGACGGGCGGCGGAAGTTACGACGACAAGATCCGTCTCGGCGAGCTGGTGGCCGCAGCCGTGAAGGCCAAGGAAGCCGAGGACGCCGGCGAGGTGGAGCGCCTGCTCACGCCGGGCGCCGCGGCGGTCAGCGTGGGCCCCGAGTCCACCGGCTGGTTGCTCAACGTGTCGTTCCTGATCCCACGGGACTCGGCCGAACGCTTCCTGGCCGCCGTCGAGCAGGCGCGGAAGGACCGCCCCCATCTCGATCTGCGGATCAACGGCCCGCTACCGCCGTACAGCTTCGTCGAGCCCGGACCGGGGCAACCCGCGGGCCGGGCGGTCGACGCGGACGCCGGCGCGCAGTAGCGCTCCCGGCCCGAACGGAAGGAGACCACCGTGGGACTGATCGGCGAGGTGCTGATGCTGCCGTTCGCACCCGTGCGCGGCAGTGCCTGGGCCATCCGTCAGGTGGTCCGCGAGGCGGAACGGATCTACTACGACCCCGCCACCGTACGGGCCGAACTGGCCCGCCTCGAGGAACGGCTGGAGGCGGGCGAGATCACCGAGGAGGAGTTCGACCGGAGCGAGGACGAGCTGCTCGACCGGCTGGAGATCGCCCTGCGCTCCGGCGACACCACAGGCAACGGGACGGGACGATGAACCGAACGGCAATGGGCCTCGCCGTAGGGGCCGGATATCTGCTCGGGCGCACCAAGAAGCTGAAGATGGCGCTCGCGGTCGGCTCCCTGGTGGCCGGCAAGAAGCTCAACCTCAGTCCGAAGATGCTCGCGGACGTGGTGAACCAGCAGCTCAAGAACAATCCCCAGTTCAAGGAGATCGGGGATCAGCTGCGGCAGGACCTGCGCGGCGTCGGCAAGGCCGCCACGGGGGCGATGGTCGAGCGGCAGATGAGCACGCTCGCCGACCGGCTGCACGGCCGCACCGCGCAGGTGCACGACCAGCTGTCCGGCGTGGTCCCGGGTGAATCCGACGAGGAGCCGGGCGAGGAGGAAGCCGGCGAGGAAGCCGCGAACCGGGAGGACGAGGACCGCGGCGACGACCGCGAGACCCGTCAGGACGAGGGCCGTGGCACCCGCGAGGGCGGCGACCGGGGCCGGGAGGGGAAGACGCCGGCGAAGGCGCACCCCGCGAAGAAGGCCGCGGCCAAGAAGACGGCTCCCGCGAAGAAGGCGGCGGCCAAGAAGACGACCGCGGCCCACAAGACGGCCGCGAAGAAGACGGCCGCGGCCGGCGGCGCCGCCCGGCGTGCCACCGGCGACCGTTCGAAGGGCGGCGATGACCGATGACCGACACTTCCGGATCGGCCACCTCGGCGGCCAAGGCCACGAGCAGCCCGCTGAGCGATCTGGCCCACAGCGAGGCCGCGGACCGCCTGAAGGCGGAGGCTCAGGAGTACCTGGCGGCGCAGGCCACGAAGATGCTTTCCGGCCTCGGCCGCAAGCTCGGCCAGACGACCAACAAGCTCAACGACATAGCCGAGGGCAACAGCCCCGGCTTCGCCAAGCTCGCACTCGACGGTGGACGCAAGCTCGCCGAGGGCAAAGGTCCGCTGCGCTCCGCGCTGGAACTGGGCGCCTCCCGCGCCAAGGAGAATGTGATGAACGCGGTCAGAGGACTGGGGGGCGGCAAGGGCAAGAAGGGCGGCGCGGGCAAGAAGCCCACCGTGATCATGGAGTCCATCGATGTCGGCGTGCCGCAGCGCACCGCCTACGACCAGTGGACCCAGTACCAGAGCTTCAGCAGCTTCGCCAAGGGCGTCAAGAGCGCCAGCCGCTCCGACGACACCCACTCCGACTGGCAGGCGAAGATCTTCTGGTCCAGCCGCAGCTGGAAGGCGCAGACGACCGAGCAGATACCCGACTACCGCATCCAGTGGACGTCGGAGGGCGCCAAGGGCACCACCAAGGGCGTGGTCTCCTTCCACCGGCTGGAGGAGAATCTCACCAGGGTCCTGCTGGTCATCGAGTACTACCCGACCGGCCTCTTCGAGAAGACCGGCAACATCTGGCGCGCACAGGGCCGCCGGGCCAGGCTTGACCTGAAGAACTTCGCCCGGTTCATCACCCTGAAGGGAGAGGCGGAGGACAGCTGGCGCGGTGAGATCCGCGACGGCGAGGTGGTCCGCAGCCACGAGGACGCCGTGGCCGAGGAGGAGCGGGAGCAGGAGGAGTCCGCGGAGTCCGAGGAGCCCGAAGAGGCCGAGGAAGGCGAGGAGCCCGAGGAGGGCGAGGAGCCTGAGCAGGCCGAGGAGGGCGAGGAGTCCGAGGAGGAAGGCGAAGCCGAGGAGGAGCCCTACGAGGACGAGGAGGAGGGCCCTTACGAGGACGAGGCCGAGGAGGACGAGGAGCCCGCGGAGGACGAGGAGCCCGCGGAGGGCGAGGAGCCCGCGGAGGGCGAGGAGCCCGCGGAGGGCGGCGAGTACGAGGACGAGTACGAGGAGGGCGAGGAAGAGCAGCCCGACGAGGAAGAGCCCGAGGAAGAGCCTGAGGAAGAGCCCGAGTACGCCGAGAGCAGGGGCCGTCGATGACGACGCCCAGCCGCTTTCCCGAGCCCTATGGCCAGGGCTCGGGAGCGAACCTCGCCGACATCCTCGAACGCGTGCTCGACAAGGGTGTCGTCATCGCGGGTGACATCAGGATCAACCTGCTCGACATCGAACTGCTCACGGTCAAACTGCGCCTCATCGTCGCCTCGGTCGACAAGGCCAAGGAGATGGGCATCGACTGGTGGGAGAGCGATCCGGCGCTCTCGTCCCGGGCCCGCCGGGACGAGCTGACCCGGGAGAACGCCGAGCTGAGAGAACGACTCGCCCGGCTGGAGGAACTGGAGCCGGGACGCGCCCCAAGGGAGGCGTCATGACAGGACTGCGGTACGTGTACGCCGTCTGCCGCCCTTTCGGCACGCCCCTGCAGGTCCAGCTGACGGGCATCGGGGGCGCCCCGCCGGCGCTGCTCCACCACCATGGGCTGGTGGCGGTGGTCAGCACGGTGCCGGCGGCCGACTTCTCCGAGGAGGCGCTGAAGGCCCACCTGGAGGACCTGGACTGGCTGGCCGCGACCGCCCGCGCCCATCAGGGTGTGGTCGACGCCCTCACCACGGTGACCACTCCGCTGCCGTTGCGGCTCGCGACCGTGTTCCGTGACGACAGCGCCGTACGCGCGATGATCGAGGCCCGGGAGGGCCACTTCCGGGGCCTGCTCGACCGGCTGCACGACCGGGTGGAGTGGGGCGTGAAGGTGTATCTGGAGCCGGAACCGGAGCCCGCCGAGTCCGCGCCCGCCCCGGCGGCGAAGCCCCTGAGCGGTCGGGACTACCTGCGCCGCCGGCGGGAGAGCGGCCGGGCCCAGGAGGACAGGTGGCAGCGGGCCGAGCGGTTCGCCCGCTCCCTGCACCAGCGCCTCGCCGCGCATGCCGAGGAATTCCGGTGGCACCACCCGCAGAACTCCCAGCTCTCCGGGGCGCCGGGACGCAATGTGCTCAACGCGGCCTATCTGGTGTCCAGGGCGCACTCCGAGGAATTCGTGGAACTGGTGGACCGTACCAAGGACGAGGAAGCCGGGATACGGGTGGAACTCACCGGCCCGTGGGCCGCCTACTCGTTCTCCGGCGAGGGCGCGGAGGAGAACGTGGGGGAGGGGCGGTGACCGTAGTAGAACGCCGTGAGGTCGCGCTGGTCGACCTGCTGGACCGGCTGCTGGCCGGTGGAGTCGTCCTGACCGGCGACATCACGCTGCGCATCGCGGACGTCGACCTCGTCCGGATCGACCTGAACGCGCTGATCAGCTCGGTGAACCAGCAGGTACCGTCGCCCTTCGAGGAGTCGGCATGACCGCGCGCGCCCACCGTGACCGGCTCGACCTGGAACCCGACACCGTCGAACGCGACCTGGTGAAGCTCGTACTCACCGTGGTCGAGTTGCTGCGCCAGCTCATGGAACGGCAGGCCGTGCGCCGCTTCGACACCGGGGAGCTGACCGAGGAGCAGGAGGAGCGGATCGGGCTCACTCTGATGCTGCTGGAGGACCGGATGGCCGAGCTGCGCGACCGGTACGGCCTGCGGCCCGAGGACCTCAACCTGGACCTCGGGCCGCTCGGACCGCTGCTTCCCCGCGAGTGATCCCGGGCGCGGGTCAGACTGCCTTCCGGCACAGGATCTCGCCGTGCAGGACCGCGAACCAGCCGTCCTCCGCACGGCCCCACGCCCGCCAGGCATCCGACGCCGCCCGCAGCCGCTCCGGCGTCGCGTGCCCGCCCCGCACGGCCCGGTCGGCGTACTCGGAGGCGACGGTGCGGTCGGCCCACAGGCCGCTCCACCAGGCCCGCTCCTCGGGCGTGGCGAACGTCCAGGTGCTGGAGCCGGCCGTGACGTCCCCGATGCCGGCGGCCCGCGCCCACGCCGTGAGCCGGCGCCCGGCGTCGGGCTCGCCGCCGTTGGCGCGGGCCACCCGCTCGTACAGGTCCAGCCAGTCGTCCAGGCCGGGCACCGCCGGATACCAGGTCATCGCGGCGTAGTCCGCGTCCCGTACGGCGATGAAACCGCCCGGCTTCGTCACCCGGTGCATCTCGCGCAGGGCCCCCACGGGGTCGCCCACGTGCTGGAGCACCTGGTGGGCGTGGACCACGCAGAACGTGTCGTCCGGATAGTCCAGGGCGTGGACGTCGGCCACCGCGAAGTCGACGTTGGCCAGGCCGCGGCCGGCCGCGGTGGCCCGGGCCTGCTCCAGCACGCCCGGGGCCCGGTCGACGCCGGTGACATGGCCGTCGGGGACCAGTTCCGCCAGGTCGGCGGTGATGGTCCCCGGTCCGCAGCCGATGTCCAGGATCCTCATGTGGGGCTTGAGCGCGCCGAGCAGATAGGCCGCGGAGTTGGCGGCGGTCCGCCAGGTGTGCGAACGCAGCACCGACTCGTGGTGCCCGTGCGTGTAGACGGCGGTCTCCTGTGCTTTCGGCATGGTGGTACCCCTTCACCCCTCGGAGGCGGGCCGGCCGGACCTGTCCGCCGGCACGGCCCACCGTACGCGCGCATGCCGAATGATGAGACTATGGTTTCAATATATGGACTGACGGTGCGTCGGTCATCGCTGATCGCGCATCAGGCAGGAGTGTCCAGCGGGCGGTAGACCGTCAGGGCCTCCGGCAGCTTCTCCAGCGTCACCTCGCCCGACACCGCCGTGACCTCGCCGTCGTACGCCAGCGGGGTGCCCGGGGCGAGACCGGTCAGCCGCAGCCGGTTCACCTGGACCGCCGCGTGCGCGGGCGACCGGGTCAGCGGGCCCGCGAGCGCCGCCGCGAGCAGCCGCAACGCGGGCCGGCGACTGCCGTGCACCACCCGCACGTCCAGCAGGCCGTCCGCCAGATCGGTGCGGCGGCCCGGCGTGAGACCCATGCGGTGGTAGATGCCGTTGCCGACGAACAGCAGCCACAGCGGGCGCCGTTCACCGCCCACCTCCACCTCCAGCGGATGCCGGCCGGCCCGCAGCACGCGCAGCGCGCCGAGCACCCCGGCCGGCCAGCCGCCGATCCGGTGGGACCAGCCGTCGCGGGCGCGCACCAGCTCCGGGTACACGCCCAGGCTCAGCGTGTTGAGGAACAGACCCGTCGTACCCCCGGTGACGAACCGGCCCGCGTCCACCCGGACCGCCTCGCCGCCCCGGACCGCCCGGGCCAGCTGGCGCTCGTCCTCCACGCCCAGGTCGTAGGCGAAGTGGTTGAGGGTGCCGCCCGGCAGCACGGCGAGCGGCAGATCGTGCCGCAGGGCGGCCCGGGCCGCCGCGTTCACCGTGCCGTCGCCGCCGCACACCCCGAGCACCCGGGCCCGCGCCACGGCCTTCTCCAGCTCGTCCCCGATCTCCTCCGGCGCGCACTCCACGATCTCCGCCCGCGGCAGCGCGTCCTGCAGCGCCCGCACCCGGTCCGCCGTGCCCGAGGCCCGGTTGGCGACCACCACCAAGCCGTCCCCGTCGGGCAGCGCGGGGGCCGCGGCCCGCGGCCGGGCGGCCCCCCGGAGCTGGGCGCGGGTCGGCACCAGACGCCGTACCAGGAACGCGGCGCCCGCTCCGAGCGCCGCCCCCGCCAGCACGTCGCTCGGGAAGTGCACCCCCGTGTACACCCGGGACATCGCCACCGAGAACGCCACCGGCGCCACCGCCGCACCCCACGCCGGCGACTCCAGGGCGACCCCGGTCGCGAAGGCCGCGGCCGACGCGGCGTGCCCGGACGGGAAGGACGTGGTGATCGGCTGCCGCTTCAGCTGCCGCACCAGCGGCACCGGATCCAGCACCGGCCGTGCCCGGCGCACCGAGCGCTTGCCGAGCGTGTTGATCGTCAGCGAGGCCAGGCCGAGCGAGGCCACGCCCCGGACCGCCGCCCGGCGGGCCCGGGGCGTGCGGCTCGCGGCCACCGCGGCGGCCGTCGCGAACCACAGCACCCCGTGGTTCGCGCTGCGGCTCAGGCGGGGCAGGATCCGCTCGGCGCCGGGCCAGCGCCAGGCGGCGGCGGTCTCGAACAGCCGGCCGTCGAGAGCGAGCGCCCTGCGCAGCGGGCTGCGGGCGGCGGTCACGGGGGCAGTCAGGTCTAGGTCTGGGCTCATGGGGTGCGGTTACCCTGAAGTGCCCGTTTCTTGTGTCCCCGTGCGTCGGCCGCCCCCCGGCGCGAGAGGAGATCCCCCGGATGCGCCTGCTCCTCGTCCGCCACGGCCAGACCCCGTCCAACGTGGACCGTCTGCTGGACACCGCGGTGCCCGGCGCGGGACTGACCCCGCTCGGCGAGGCCCAGGCCGCCGCGCTGCCCGCGGCGCTCGCCGGCGAGGACATCGAGGCCCTCTACGCCTCCACGCTGCTCCGCACCCGGCTGACGGCCGCCCCGCTGGCCGCCGCCCGCGGCCTGGACGTGATCGTCCGCGACGGCATCCGCGAGCTGGCCGCGGGCGACCTGGAGATGCTGCCCGGACACACCCCGGAGGGCGAGCGGTACCTGCGCACGGTGTTCGCGTGGGCGGCCGGGGACACCCGGCTGCGCATGCCCGGCGGGGAGAACGGTGAGGAGGCCCTCGCCCGGTACGACGCCGTGGTCGCCGAGGCCGCCGCCGGCGGTGCCCGGACCGTCGTCATGATCAGCCACGGCGCCGCGATCCGCGTGTGGACCGCCGCCCGCGCCGACAACGTCGACGTCGCCTTCGCCGCGGCCCGCCCGCTGGAGAACACCGGCGTGGTGATCCTGGAGGGCTCCCCGTCCGACGGCTGGAAGGCCCTGTCCTGGGAGGGCGCCATGGTGGAACCCGCGGGCGAGGGCGGCCCGGCGGGGGAGGCGCTGGGGGCGGCGGGGTAGCGCAGGGGGCGGCCGGCTGCGCACGGGTGCCGGGATATGGGTTTGCCTCTTCTCCCGGGCGACCCGGAGAATGCCCGCTCATGGGACATCTGGAAGCCGCGCACCTCGAGTACAGCCTCCCCGACGGGAGGGCGCTGCTCGGCGACGTGTCCTTCCGGGTCGGCGAAGGCGCCGCCGTCGCCCTGGTCGGCCCGAACGGCGCCGGCAAGACCACCTTGCTGCGGCTGATCTCGGGCGAGCTGAAACCGCACGGCGGTACCGTCACCGTCGGTGGCGGCCTCGGCGTGATGCGCCAGTTCGTCGGCTCCGTCCGGGACGAGTCGACCGTACGGGACCTGCTGGTCTCCGTCGCGCCGCCCCGGATCCGCCAGGCGGCGCAGGCGGTCGACGAGGCGGAGCACGCCCTCATGACCGTCGACGACGAGGCGGCCCAGCTGCGGTACGCGCAGGCCCTCGCCGACTGGGCCGAGGTACGCGGCTACGAGGCCGAGACCCTGTGGGACATGTGCACCACCGCCGCACTCGGCGTCCCCTACGAGCGCGCCCAGTGGCGCCAGGTGCGCACCCTCTCCGGCGGCGAGCAGAAGCGGCTCGTACTGGAGGCGCTGCTGCGCGGCACCGACGAGGTGCTGCTGCTGGACGAGCCGGACAACTACCTCGACGTGCCCGGCAAGCGGTGGCTGGAGGAGCAGCTGAAGGAGACCCGGAAGACGGTCCTGTTCGTCTCCCACGACCGCGAACTCCTCGCCCGCGCCGCCGAGAAGATCGTCTCCGTCGAACCGGGCCCGGCCGGTGCCGACGCCTGGGTGCACGGCGGCGGCTTCGCCACCTACCACGAGGCCCGTCGCGAACGCTTCGCCCGCTTCGAGGAGCTGCGCCGCCGCTGGGACGAGAAGCACGCCCAGCTGAAGAAGCTGGTCCTGAACCTCCGCCAGGCCGCGGCCGTCAGCCACGAGATGGCCTCCCGGTACCACGCCGCCCAGACCCGGCTGCGCAAGTTCGAGGAGGCCGGCCCGCCGCCGGAGCCGCCCCGCGAGCAGGACATCACCATGCGGCTGAAGGGCGGCCGCACCGGCGTGCGGGCCGTCACCTGCAAGGGCCTCGAACTGACGGGCCTGATGCAGCCGTTCGACCTGGAGGTCTTCTACGGCGAACGGGTCGCCGTCCTCGGCTCCAACGGCTCCGGCAAGTCGCACTTCCTGCGGCTGCTCGCCGGCGAGGACGTCGCGCACACGGGGGAGTGGAAGCTGGGCGCCCGGGTCGTGCCCGGCCATTTCGCGCAGACCCATGCCCACCCGGAGCTGCGGGACCGCACTCTGCTCGACATCCTGTGGAAGGAACACGCCCAGGACCGGGGCGCGGCCATGTCCCGGCTGCGCCGCTACGAACTCACCCAGCAGGCCGAGCAGACCTTCGACCGGCTGTCCGGCGGGCAGCAGGCCCGCTTCCAGATCCTGCTGCTGGAACTGGCCGGTGCCACCGCGCTGCTGCTGGACGAGCCCACCGACAACCTCGACCTGGAGTCCGCCGAGGCCCTCCAGGAGGGGCTGGAGGCCTTCGAGGGCACGGTGCTCGCGGTCACCCACGACCGCTGGTTCGCCCGCTCCTTCGACCGCTTCCTGGTCTTCGGCAGCGACGGCCGGGTCCGCGAGACCCCGGAGCCGGTCTGGGACGAACGACGGGTCGAGCGGGCCCGTTAGCAGGGCCCGCCCGTCCCACCGCGGCCGTCACCCCGCGGTGGCTTGCGCCCCGGGGCACGCGCGGGCGGCCTCGCCGGCGCCGCGCTCCCGCAGCCGAAGGGACACCGCCGCCGTCAGACGCCGCCGGTGTCCTCGTCGTGCCGGGGGAGGCCGACGTATGCGGAGGCCCGGGACCCCGGATGTTCGTACAGTGGATTCAGGAAGGCGAGCGCCATGGGTCCCTCCCGGAAACCGCTCGGGAGCAGTGCATGCCGGGCGGGTACCCGTAGCCCATGAACGAACACGACGAGCGGGGCACCACCATGACCGGAGTCGACCCCAGCCGGCTGGACGACCAGCAGCTCATGAAGGAGCTGGAGACGATCCATCGCACGCGCCACGACACGCTCCTGTACGGCTCGAACGACGCACTGCGGGCGCACAACGAGCGCATGGCCCAGCTGGAGGGCGAGTACCTGCGTCGCAACCCGCGCCGCCTGGTGAGCGCGGGCCGCACCCGCGAGGGTGCCCGCGAGCGCGCCTCCGGCGAGTCGGCGACTCCGCACACGCCCGCCACCTGACCGGCACCGCACACGAGAGGGCCGGCCCTCACGGGCCGGCCCCTTCGGGCATCCGGCGTCCGGACGGTCGACGCGATCCGGCGTCCGCAGCGGCGTCCGGACGGTCGGTGCGGCGTCCGGTCAGCCGGCTTCCCCCGCGAACACGTGCAGGAACGCGTCGCAGAACGCCTTCAGGTCGTCCGGCTTGCGGCTGGTCACCAACTGGTTGGAACCGTGGTCGCAGATCTTCACCTGCTCGTCCACCCAGGTGCCGCCGGCGTTGCGGATGTCCGTGCGCAGGCTCGGCCAGGAGGTGAGCACCCGGCCCCGCACGACGTCCGCCTCCACCAGCGTCCACGGCGCATGGCAGATCGCGGCGACCGGGCGGCCCCGCTCGAAGAAGTCCTTCACGAACGCGACGGCCTTCTCGTCCATCCGCAGGAAGTCCGGGTTGGCGACCCCGCCCGGCAGCACCAGACCACCGAACGACCCGGCCGACGCGTCACCCACCACCTCGTCCACGGGGAAGGTGTCCGCCTTGTCCAGGTGGTTGAACGCCTGGATCTTGCCGGACTCGGTCGACACCAGCACCGGCTCGTGCCCGGCGTCCGAAGCCGCCTTCCACGGCTCGGTCAGCTCGACCTGCTCGACGCCCTCGGGTGCCACCAGAAACGCTATACGCATGATCCTCAGCTTCCTTTCACTTTCCGCAGCGTCGCCCTGTGGGCCCGGGCGCGCCGCTTCCTCGCCCGCTCCGCCCGCCGACAGCGCACCAGCTCCTCGCCGTACGGCAGCAGCACGCACGCGCCGATCGCCAGACCGATGCCCGCCAGATAGCCGGGTGACAGCGGGCGGCGGCGCGGTACCAGACGCCAGGCGTCCGGATCCCCGCGCCCGCCGCGGAGCAGCGACCGCACCTGGTCGGCGTGCAGGCACATCAGCGAGGCCAGCCCGCCGAACGGCAGCGACTCCAGAAAACTGTGGATGTGCTGCTCGACCGGCTTGACCTCGCGGTCGCTGTCGACCGCCGTGCGCACGTCCCACAGCGCCGTCGCCTCGTGCACCGCCGCCGCGCCCAGCTGCACGGACAGCAGGAGCGGGTTGACCTCGTAGCGCAGGGTGAGCGCGATGGGGAGGCCCACCTCGGCCATCATCAGGGAATGGATCAGGGATTCCTTCGTCCCCGCCGTGTTCTCGATCCCGGTCCGCCGGTGCATCACCCAGTCGGCGACCCCGGGCAGAAACCAGCCGGGCAGCAGCCCGTACAGCAGGAACCGCGTGGTGGCTTCGCCCACGTCCACCGTCGTGCCCTGCGCGATCTCGGCCGCCCGGTCCTGCCTCATGCGCCGCCCACCAGCGCCTCGGCCAGGTGCTGCAGGTTGTCGTACCGGTCCCCGTGCGGCAGACCGGCGACCGCGTCGATCAGTCCGCCCGGCGCGTTGGAGCGGCGCAGCGCCCGGGCCACTTCGCCGGGCTTGGCCGGGAAGGCGTTCCGGGTCAGGTGCCGGGCCAGCTCCAGCCTGGTCCGTTCCAGCGACGCCGGGGCTCCCAGACCGCCCACCGGCCCGCTGAACACCTCGGGGTCGTCGTCCGCGGCCGGTTCCGGATCGTGCCACTCCTCGACACGCGTCGGATGCCCGGAGCGCAACAGCCCCTGCAGTTCGTGCTTCATCTCGTCGTCGTGGTGGAAGCTCAACCGGTCACTGCCTCGCTGCATATCTCCCTCCAGAGGGTCGAAGGTCCGCACCGCGTACCCGGTGCCGCCGGTCCGACACGGATCCGTGCCGGACGGCTACTGCTTCCCCCGGCTCGGCAGGAACTCCTGGACCTTCGCCTTCAGCCCCTGCTTGATCATGGAACGCCGGTCGGTGTCGCCCTTCAGGATCGACGTGGCCGTCGCCTCCATCTGCTCCCAGGTGGCGTGCGGCGGGATCGGCGGTACGGCGGGATCGGTGAGGAACTCGATCACCACCGGACCGTCCGCCTCCAGCGCGGCCCGCCAGCCCGCCTCCACGTCCTCCGGTTTCTCCACCCGGATGCCGGTCAGCCCGAGCGAGCGGGCGAACTCGGCGTACTGCACGTCCGGGATCGACTGCGACGGCAGGAACGACGGCGCGCCCTCCATGGCCCGCATCTCCCACGTCACCTGGTTCAGGTCCTGGTTGTTCCAGACGGCCACCACCAGCCGCGGATCCGACCAGCGGTCCCGGTACTTCGCGGCCGTGATCATCTCCATCAGGCCGTTCATCTGCATCGCCCCGTCCCCGACCAGCGCGAACACCGGCCGGTCCGGATGGGCGAACTTCGCGCCGATCGCGTACGGCACACCGGGGCCCATCGTCGCCAGCGTCCCCGACAGCGAGCCGCGCATGCCCGGCCGCATGGTGATGTGCCGCGCGTACCAGTTGGCGACCGAACCGGAGTCCGAGGTGAGGATCGCGTTGTCCGGCAGCAGCGGGTCCAGCGCCCGCGCCACCTGCTCGGGGTTGATCGGGTCGGCCGACAGCCCGGCCCGCCGCTCCATCGTCTCGTGCCAGCGCCGCACGTTCGCGCACACCGTGTCGTACCACTCGCGGCCGCGTCCCTCCGCCTTCAGCAGGGGAATCAGCCGCCGCAGCGTGGCCTGCGCGTCCCCGACCAGGTTCACCTCGTACGGATAGCGCATCCCGATCATGTGCGGGTCGATGTCGATCTGCACCCCGCGCGCCTTGCCGAACTCGGGCATGAACTGCGTGTACGGGAACGACGAACCGATCGTCAGCAGCGTGTCGCAGTCCCGCATCAGCTCGTACGAGGGCCGGCTGCCGAGCAGCCCGATCGGCCCCGTCACGTACGGCAGCTCGTCGCTCAGCACGTCCTTGCCGAGCAGTGCCTTCGCGACGCCGGCGCCGAGCAGCTCGGCGATCTCCCGCACCTCCGCGACCGCGCCCGCGGCACCCTGCCCGACCAGGACGGCCACCTTGTCGCCCGCGTTCAGCACATCCGCCGCCCGGCGCAGCGCGTCGTCCGTCGGGGTCGCCGTGTAGTCGCTCATCCCCAGACTGGACGGCACCATCTTGAACTCGTGCGTCGGCGGGGAGTACTCCAGCTCCTGCACGTCACCCGGGATGATCAGCGCGGTCGGGCAGCGACGGGCGTAGGCGGTGCGGATCGCCCGGTCCAGCACGTTCGGCAGCTGCTCGGGCACCGTCACCGTCTCCACGAACTCCGAGGCGACGTCCTTGTACAGCGTGTGCAGGTCGACCTCCTGCTGGTAGGAGCCGCCCATCGCGGACCGGTTGGTCTGGCCGACGATCGCCAGCACCGGCACGTGGTCCAGCTTGGCGTCGTACAGGCCGTTGAGCAGGTGGATGGCGCCCGGTCCCGATGTCGCCGCGCACACCCCGATACGACCGCTGAACTTCGCGTACCCGACGGCCTCGAACGCGGACATCTCCTCGTGCCGGGACTGGATGAACCGTGGCTGGTCCTCGGCGCGGCCCCAGGCGGCGAGCAGACCGTTGATGCCGTCGCCCGGATAGCCGAAAACCTGTTCCACGCCCCAAGCGCGCAGGCGCTCGAGGATGTGGTCCGAGACCTTGATGCTCATGGAGAGACCTCCCCGGTGCAGTGCGAAGCGGACGATCCGGTCAGCGGATACCGAGTCACCTGCGAGGGGGACGGAAAACCTCCGTGGCGGCGCCGACCCTCAGCCGAACCCCAGCCGATCCCCCCAGCCGCGCCCCCAGCCGCCCCCCGGACGCGTACGCCTCGCCGGGCCCGCTGCGCAGGACGATGCCTGACGTCCGGCGTGTCGTCCCTGTGCCTTCGGCCGTGGTATCCCCGTGCCTTCGGCTGTGTCGTCCCCCGTGCCTTCGGCCGTGTCGTCTCCGTGCCGTCGCGCGCTGTCACCCGCCTGGCCCCGTGTGTCCCGCGAATGGGCTTCGGCCGCGCGCGGTACGGCGGCGCGCGGGCTGTCATGACAGCGAGGGCACGGCCCGTGCCCCCGTACCCGGCCGCCGAAGGGCGTCGTCCTCCCGTCGGTGTCCCGGCGTACGGCCGTCCTGACCGCCCGCCGCGGTCCGCCGCAGTCCGCCGAGGAGCCTCTCCCATGCGCCGCACCGCCCGCGCCCTGTCCCTCGCCTTCGCCGCCGGTGCCGTGCTCGCCCTCACCGGCCCCGCCGCCTCCGCCGGCCCCGGCACCGTCCCGTCCGGCGGCACCCTCGCCGTCTCCGAGTCCTGCGATCCCCTCGCCGGACCGGTGCCGAAGACGCTCGGCGCCACCTCACCTGCCTCCACGGACGGAACCGCACGTCCGAGCGGGGCCACCGGCGACCCCTCCGGCGGAGCGGGGCCCGCCCACCGGGGCACCCCCCGTAGCGCCACCGGCGGCGCGTCCGTGGGCGGCGGCGCCGGTGCCGCCCGGAAGGCCGCCGACGCCTGCCCGGCCGCCTCCGCGGCACCGGGCACGGCCCGGACGGGCACCGGCACCGTCACCCGGAGCGGCGACGGCGCTTCGTGCGCCGACCCGGGGCAGTGCGGCGACACCGGCGCGGCACCGACGGCGGCCTGCGCGGACGGCAAACCGTGCGGCGGGAGCGGCGGCCAGTGCCCGGAGGGGGAGCCCTGCGGGGAGAGCGGCCAGAGCGGCACGGGACTCGACGGCGCCGGTGCGGGGCAGGACGGGGGCGGGCAGGTCGGTGGCGGGCGGGATGCCGCCGGGCAGGACGGGGGCGGGCAGGTCGGTGGCGGGCGGGATGCCGCCGGGCAGGACGGGGGCGGGCAGGTCGGTGGGGGGCGGGTTGATGCCGGGCGGGACGGCGGCGGTCAGGAAGGCGGTGGGCGGGACACCGGAGGGCAGGTCGGTTCCGGGCGTGACGACGCGGGACAGGACGGCCACCGGTGCGGTGAGTCCCGCGGCGCGTCCTGCCCGGACGAGCACGCCTGCCGCGACTCCCACGACGCCCCCGGCTGCCAGGCGTCCGGCGTCGACCACGGAGTGGACGCGGGACAGGGAGGAACCTTCAACGACTCCGTCCCCGCACTCGCCGCCGGGGCCGCCCTCATCGCCGCCGCCTGCGCGGGCGCCGGCTACCGGCTGTACGGCCGCTGGCGGTCGCTGGAAAGCCGGTCGGCCGGGATGTGATCCGGACAACTCGGGGCACCGCCCATGGCGAGCCGCCCGGCGGGTACACACCCCTTCAGGGGTCCCGCCCGAGGGGCCCCACCGACACCGCCCGTCCCACACGAGACACCCGCCACCACCGACACCGAAGACCACCGGCCGGACAGCGCGGTACGGACAGACCGAAGAACAGCGGCCCGACGACACATGACGGACAGGCCGGCAGGTACCGGCCCGACGCCCCGGTACGGACAGACCAGTCGGCACCGGCCCGACGCCACGGTCCGCACGGGCCGGCAGGCACCCGGCCGACGGATCGGCGCGGAGGACGCACGGCGACGGGACGACCCCGGACGGAACGCCGCTCGGGTCAGGGCGCGGCCCGGCCCGCGAGGCGGTCCCGCGGCCCACGAGGACGGTACGGCCCGGACAGGGCGGCACGACGGCACCACGGACTGTGCGGAGGCGGACATGCGACGGACAGACCCCGGGGAGGGCCACGGCCCGGTCCGCTACGGCCCGCCCCTGCCCGGCGACGGCCTGCCGGTGCTCCCCGAACTCTCCGCCGTGGTCGCCGCCGCGGCGGGCCGTGCCGACGTCCAGCCCGTCGGCGGCGCCCCCGCCCTGCTGGAGGCGGCCTGCGGCTACTGGACCCGCCGCGGACTGCCCTGCGTCCCCGACCAGATCGCCGCCGGCCCCGGCGCCCCCGCCCTGCTCCTCGCCCTGACCGCCGCGCTCGCCGGCGACGGCGCCGACGTCCTCGTGCCCCGCCCCTGCGCCGCCTGGTGGGCGCCCTACGCCCGCCTGCTCGGCCGGCCCGCCTACCACGTGCCGACCCCCGCCGAGAGCGGCGGCGTCCCCGACCCGTACGCGCTGCTGGAGACCGTCCGCCGGGTCCGCGCCGAGGGCGGCGATCCACGGCTGCTGGTGCTGTCCGTCGCCGACGACCCCACCGCCACCGTCACCGCGCCCGAACTGCTGCACGAGACCGTCGAGGCCGCCACCGCGGAGGGACTGCACCTGGTCAGCGACGAGACCTGGCGCGACACCCTGCACGCCCCGCACGAGACCGTCCTGCTCAGTCCCGCCGAGATGTGGCCCGGCCAGGTCACCGTGGTCACCGACCTGGCCGGCGCCCTGCTGCCCCCCGGCTGGCCCGCCGCCGTCGCCCGCTTCCCGGCCACCGACGGCGGACGGCATCTCCACGCGCGCGTGCTCGACATCCTCACCGCCCTCGGCGCCCGGATCGCCACCCCGGTCGCCGCAGCCGCCGGCTACGCCCTCGACGAACCCGCACCCGTCGTCGAACGCCGCGAGGCCACCGTACGGCTGCACGCGCGCGTGGCCGCCGCCGCGCACGCCGCGGTGCTCGCCGCGGGCGCGCTCGCCCGCCCGCCGCAGGCGGGCCGGCATCTGTACGCCGACCTCGGGCCGCTGCGCGAACCGCTCGCCGCCCAAGGAGTCGGCGACGCACAGGAACTGGAGGACCTCCTCACCGCCCGGCTCGGCATGCCCGCGCCCGGCGGCCACCGCTTCGGCGACGACCTCGGGGCGCTGCGCGTACGGCTCGCCACCGGACCCCTGCTGGGCGGCACGGACGAGGAACGCACGGAATGCCTCACGTCACCCGAACCGTTGGAACTGCCGCACGTGCAGCGCGCGTTGATCTCCTTGAGGTCGGCCCTGGACGATCTCCGCGACGACGCTCAGCGATGGGAGCCTCCTCGATGACGCAGCAGACGCATGAGCCCGGTCCGGTCCCGACGACCACGGCAGCCGGCCAACCCGGCAGGCCGGCCCCCCTCGCGCCCCCTTTCCCGCCGCTGGCCGAGCCCCGCCCGCTCGGCGAACACCGGGTGTGGCCCCGCACCTTCCACGACCGGCTCACCGCGCCCCTGCCCGGCCTCAAGGCCCTCGCCCGGTTCGCCCGCGAAGGCGCCGTACGTCCCCGCCCCGAAGCTCTCGCCGACGTCGCCCGCGTGCCGTACGCGCCGGCCCCGCTGCCCCGCGTCGGCACCCGCACGCTCGCCGTCACCTGGGCGGGGCACGCCAGCTGGATCGTCCGGATCGGCGGGCTCACCGTTCTCACCGACCCGGTCTGGTCGCGCCGCATCCTCGGCACCCCGGCCCGGATCACGCCCGTGGGCGTGCCCTGGGAGGCGCTGCCCCGCGTCGACGCCGTCGTCATCAGCCACAACCACTACGACCACCTGGACGCCCCCACCCTGCACCGGCTCCCGCGCGACACCCCCGTGTTCGTGCCCGCGGGCCTCGGCCGCTGGTTCCGGCGGCGCCGGTTCACCGTCGTCACCGAGCTGGACTGGTGGGAGGGGGCGGAACTGGGCGGCTGTCGCTTCGACTTCGTGCCCGCCCACCACTGGTCCAAGCGCACCCTCACCGACACCTGCCACAGCCTGTGGGGCGGCTGGGTCCTCACCGCGCCCGACGGACAGCGCCTCTACTTCGCCGGTGACACCGGCTACGGTCACTGGTTCTCCCGCATCGGCCGCCGCTACCCCGGCATCGACCTCGCCCTGATGCCCATCGGCGCCTACGACCCCCGCTGGTGGCTCAGCGACGTCCACTGCGACCCGGAGGAAGCGGTGCGGGCCACCCTCGACCTGGGCGCTCGCCGCATGGCCCCCATGCACTGGGGCACGTTCATCCTTTCGGCGGAGCCGGTCCTCGAACCGCTCGGACGGGTGCGGGCGGCCTGGGAGAAGGCGGGCTCGAAGCGCGAGGACCTGTGGGATCTGCCGGTGGGCGGGTCAAGAGTCCTGGACTGAGACGCTCCCCGGTCCCGGACTTGACGCGTCCTCACCCGGCGGCCCGGACCCGCCTCCACACTCCGGGCGCCACGCTGACGACCACGGTCAGCGCGATCGCCACCACGACTCCCTCCCACGGCTCCCGGAACAGCGAACCCCCCAGGATGCCGATCACCTGATAAGTGGCGGCCCAGGCAAGGCACGCGGGCAGGTTCCCCCGCGCGAACCTGCGCAGCGGCCACTCCGCCAGCAGACAGGCCAGCATCACCGGTATGCGCCCGGCCGGCACCAGCCGCGAGAGCACCAGCACCGCGACGCCGTGCTCGGCGAGCTTCCCCCGCGCCTGCGTCAGCCGTTCCTCCGGCGCCCGCGCCCGGATCGCCTCCAGCCACCGGGACCCGTTCTTCGACCGCAGGCCGCGCCGGCCCAGCCAGTACAAGGCGATGTCCCCGCAGAACGCCGCCGAGGACGCCGTCGCGAACACGAACGCCAAGGACAGCGGCGCCGTGCGATGGAACGCCACCACCGCCGCCGTACTCACCAGCGCACCCGTCGGCACCACCGGGACCAGCGCCCCGATCAGCACCAGCAGGAACAACGACGGGTATCCGGCCGCCTGCTGCGCGGACCCGGTCGTCACGGTTCTCGCCGCGTCGGCGAGCCACGTCACCGTACGACCTCCAGCCGCACGCTCTCGCCGTGCCCCAGCTTGTGCACCGTCACCCGCGGCGCGGCCACCGCGGCCAGCCGCACGAACTCGTCGCCCGGCGCATGGAACTCGTGCGGGCGCACCGCGTCCATCCCGATCGGCCAGTACGTGCCGTAGTGCACCGGGACCGCGGCCCGCGGCGCCAGCCGGGCCAGCGCCCGCGCCGCCCGCCCCGCGTCCAGATGCCCCTCCCCGAGGTACGGCCCCCAGCCGCCCACCGGCAGCAGCGCCACGTCCACCGGCCCGACCTGCTCGGCCATCGCGTCGAACAGCCCGGTGTCTCCGGCGAAGTAGGTGCGCGCCTCGCCCTCCACCACGTACCCCAGCGCGGGCGAGCGCTGCGGGCCGACCGGCAGCCGCCGGCCGTCGTGCAGCGCCGGCACCACCCGGATCCGCACTTCCCCGATCCGCACCTCGTCCCCGGGTGCCACCTCCGTGACACGCAGCCGCCGCAACCGGCGCAGTCCGGGCACCGCCCGTCGTGCGCCCCGGGGCACGAGCAGGCGCGTGCCCGGGGCGAGGCAGGCCAGCGACGGCAGATGCAGGTGGTCGGCGTGCAGATGGGAGACGAGCGCCACGTCCGCGTACCGGGCCTCGGCGGGCGGCACCGCGCCCCGGCGGCGGCGCAGATGCGCCAGCCGGCGGGCGAACAGGGGATCGGTGAGCACCCGGACGTTCGCATCCTCCACCGTGCAGGTTGCGTGACCCCACCAGGTGATCTCCACCGGCACCTTCTTCGCCTCCTTCACGCGACTCCCCGAAGCCTACGGGCAGGAGTAGGGTCGGCGGCGAAACCCGGAGGTGAGGGGGACGCCATGGGACAGGTGCGGGGTGCCTCCGGCGCGCTCATGCAGGTGCGGGTCACCGCCATCGCCAGCCTTACACCCCTGGAGGAGCTGGAGGCCGACCCCTTCCTGGTGGACTCGCGCAGCCAGCACGCCATGTGCGCTCACTGGGCCGCCGAGCGCGGGTACGTCGTCGCCCGGGAACTTCTCGTCGGCGGACTGCGTTTCGACCATGGCGCGCTCTGGGACGGGGTGCGGCCCGGGGTGGACGTGTTCGTCGCGCCCAGCCTGCGGGTGCTGCGCCGGGCCCTGTCGTCGGTGGAGGAGTTCACCGCCGAATGCGCGCGCCGGGGCGTACGGGTGGAGACGGTGGGGCGGGCCGAGCCGTCGTACGACGCGCAGATGAAAGCACGGGTGCACCGGCGGCTGTCGATGCCGACGGCCGGCTACGACGGACGGTGACCCGGCCTGCTCCCGACGGCCCGCCCCGTCGGCCGCGCCCCGTGTGACAAGGTGGACCGGGGTTCGATCGGCCCCGGGAAGCGGAAAGGGGCCCTCCCGGCCCGCAGCGCGGGGGAGGGCCGGGACGTGAGGTGTACGGGGCGTGCGAGGCGTGCGGTGGCGGCGGATCGCCAGTCAGATCGGGCGGAGCGTCGCCGTGTGGGCGGTCTCCACGGTCACCATGCTGGCCCTGGCCGCGCTCCTGCCCGACTTCCAGCTCCAGTCCGCCGACGGTGACAGCGCCACCCGGATCGCCGTCGCCGCCGCCTGCGGGGCCGGTGCGTTCGGCATCCTCTCGGCCGTGGTCTGGCCGCTCCTGGTGCGGCTGCTGCTGCTCGTCCCCGCCCTCGTCCTGGGTCTGCTGGTCTTCTTCCTCAACGGCTCCCTGTTGCTGCTCGCCCTGCGCATCAATCCCTCCGGCCGCGGCGAGGCCGCCCCCGAGACCGCCGTCATCGTGGCCGCCGTGATGTCCGCGGTCGCCTCGGCCACGGGCGCGGCCCTCGCCGTGCGCGACGACGAGGCGTACCGGCGCCGCCTGCACCGCCTCGCCACCCGCAGCCGCCGGGCCCATCCGCCCTGCCCCACCGCCCCGGGACTGGTCTGCGTCCAGCTCGACGGCGTGGGGCACGACGTGCTCACGGACGCGGTCCGCAAGGGCCTGATGCCGACGGTGGCCCGCTGGCTGTCCCCCGCCGACGGCACACCTCCGGCGACCGACGGCACTCCTCCGACGACCGACGGAACCGCTCCGGCGGCCGGTGGCGGACGCCCGACGGCCGACGGCAGACCTCCGGCGGCCGGCCGGGTCCGGCCCGCCGCGCCGAGCCACCGCCTCACCCCCTGGCGCACCGACTGGTCCAGCCAGACCGGCGCCAGTCAGCTCGGCATCCTGCACGGCAGCACCTTCGACGTGCCGGCCTTCCGCTGGTACGAGAAGGACCGGGGGGAGGTGATGGTCTGCAACCGGCCGACGAGCGCCGTCGAACTGCAGCGCCGTGCCGTGCGGCACACCGGCGACGGCGGACTGCTCGCCGTCGACGGCGCCAGCCGCGGCAACCTCTTCAGCGGCGGCGCGGGCGAACAGGCCCTCGTGCTGTCGATCGCGACCCGTCGCCGCGGCCGGGCGAACCGTTCCCGCGCCGGCTACTTCGCCTACTTCTCCGATCCCGCCAACGCCGTCCGCACCGCGCTGTCCTTCGTCGCCGAGGTGGCCCGTGAGACAGGCGAGTCCACCCGGGCCCGCCTGCGGGGGCAGCGCCCGCGTGTCGGCCGGGGCGGCCTCTACCCCTTCGTCCGGGCCTTCGCCACCGTCGTCGAACGGGACGTCGTGGTCGCGGCGGTCATGGGCGACATGCTCGCCGGCCGCACCGCCGTCTACGCCGACCTCGTCGCCTACGACGAGGTCGCCCACCACTCCGGCCCGCGCAGCCGCGACGCCGAGAAGGTCCTGCGGCGCCTCGACCGCTCCCTCGCCCTCCTCGAACGCGTCGCCGAACACGCCCCGCGCCCCTATCGGATCGTCGTCCTCTCCGACCACGGCCAGAGCCCCGGCGAAACGTTCCGCGCCCGCTACGGCCTCACCCTCGGCGACCTGGTCCGGGCCGGCTGCGGACTGCACGTGCCCCGCCGCGCCGAACGCACCCGCAGCGGCGCCGAGGCTCGCGCCGCCGTCCGCGCCGCCCTGCGCCGGCCCGTGGAGGAGAACGCCGCGCACGGGACCGCTTCCCGAGGCCCGGAGCCGATCGTGCTGGCATCCGGCAACCTGGGCCTGGTCTCCTTCCCGGACGTGCCGCACCGCATGACCAAGGAGGAGATAGACGCCCGTCACCCGGCCTTGCTGAGCACCCTCGCCAACCACCCCGGCGTCGGCTTCCTCCTGGTGCGCAGCGAGGAGCACGACGGTGTGGTGCTGGGGGCGTACGGCGCCGAGATACCACTGGCCGCGCTCGACGACGAGCCCGGCCCACTGGCCTGCTTCGGACCCGGCGCCGCCGACGCCGTCCGCCGCACCCACACCTTCCCGCACACCGCGGACATCATGGTGAACTCCGCCCACGACCCCGCCGACGGCGAGGTCCTCGCCTTCGAGGAACAGATCGGCTCCCACGGCGGACTCGGCGGCGCCCAGTCCCACCCCTTCCTGCTCTCCCCGCACGACCTCTCCGCTCCGGCCGCGGCCGGGGAGTCCCTGAACGGCGCCGAACACATCCACCGAGTCCTGCGCCGCTGGCTGGGCGAACTGAACGGCCCCCAGGTACCGCTCACCACGGACACGGACACCGGCGCGGACACGGACACCGGCGCGGACGCGGACGCGGACACGGAGGAGGAGCGGGCCGCCTGAAATTCGGCTGCGCCCGGACCCTTCCCGTGCTCACACTGTTCGCGTCGTACACGTCTCGAACACCCCGAGGAATCCCCGCGTTGCAGGCTGCCGTCACCGTCACCCCCGCCCGTGTTCCCGAGCTTCTTCTCGGTCTCGCCACCGTCCGGCCGGTCTTTCTCTGGGGCGCGCCCGGTATCGGGAAGTCCTCCCTGGTGCGGGAGTTCGCCGAATCGCTGGGGCTGGAGTGCGTGAGCCTGCTCGGTACCCAGCTCGCGCCCGAGGACCTCATCGGAGTGCCGCAGATCCGCGACGGGCGGTCGGTGTTCTGCCCGCCGGAGACGATCGCGCGCGACGAGCCGTACTGCCTGTTCCTCGACGAGCTGAACGCGGCCACCCCGGACGTGCAGAAGGCGTTCTACTCCTTGATCCTGGACCGTCGTATCGGCTCCTACGAGCTGCCGCAGGGGTCGATCGTGATCGGCGCGGGGAACCGTGCCACCGACAACGCCCTCGCCCGGCCGCTCGCCTCCGCCCTGGTGAACCGGCTCGCCCATGTCCACCTGGAGGTGTCCGCCACGGACTGGCTGGCCTGGGCCGCGGACAACGGCATCCACCCGTGGATCGTGGACCACCTCACCGACCGGCCGGACCACCTGTGGTCCAAGCCCCCCAAGACCGAGGAGCCGTTCTCCACGCCCCGCTCCTGGCACATGCTCTCCGACGCCCTGCACTCCTTCGGGCCGGGCCTGGACGAACCCACCCTGACCGTCCTCGCGCACGGCACGCTCACCCCCGCGCACGCCACCGCCTTCTGCGGATACGTCAAGGTCGTCCGCAGCCGGTTCGGGATCGAGGCGATCCTCAAGGGCGACGCGCGCTGGCCCCACCGCCTCCAGGACCGCGACCTGCTGTACTACCTCGCCGAGTCCTTCCGCGGCCGGCTGGTGAAGGAACTGCCCGTCAGCAAGGAGCACATGTCGGCGAACGGCCGGCAGATCGCCTACCGCGCCAAGGCGCTGCTGGTGCAGCTCGCCGAGATCTCCGTCGAGGTGGCCCAGACCGTCATCGCCTCCGACGCCGACGGCAACCCGCTCCTGCCGTCGTGGTTCCTCGTCGAGGCGGCCCGCGACATGCCCCGCCTGGTGGAGGCGCGGCGGTGAGCGGCACCCGGCCGAAGAAGAAGCGGGACCTCGCCGGGGAGGCGTTCGCCGAGGGGATGCGGCTGCTGCGCGCCAACCCCGCGCTCGCCGCCGTCGACTTCGACACCTGCCGCAGCGAGAACTGCGCCCTCGCCCCGCGCGACGGCCTGTGCGTCGTCGACTCCGACGCCACCGTGCACGTCCACCCCGACCGGCTCGCCGAGCCCGGCGCCTGGGCGTGGGCCCTCGCGCACGCCGCCCTGCACGTCGGCTTCGGACACGTCCCGGCCGCCAAGGGCCCGCGCGCGCAGCCCGACCGGTACGACCTGGCCGCCCGCTGCGTCGTCGTCAACCGCTTCCTGCTCGGCTTCCCCGTGGGCACCGCCCCCGAGGAACTGCCCGCGAGCTACCCCGACGGGGACGAGGAGCGGCTCGCCGCCCGCTGGCGGACCCACGGCCTGCCGCCCGCCTACGAGCACTGCGGCACCGCGGGCGCGGAACCCGACCAGACGCTCGTCGAGTGGCTGCCCTGGCGGGGCCCGATCCCGGACCGCCAGCTGGCCTTCGCCACCGCCCTGACCCGCACCGTGTCCGCCGCCATGGACATGGCCGCCGGACGCCGGGACTCCCTGGACGGCGAGCAGCCGGCAGCGCGCCCCTGGGAGCGGGCCCTCGGCTGGTTCGTCTCCTCCTACCCGCTGCTCGGCGGCATCGCGGCCGGCATCACCCTGGTCGCCGACGCCGAACTCGCCCGCGCGCACGGCATCCAGATCGCCGCCGTGAACCCCGGGGCCGGCGAGATCTACGTCAACCCGTTGCGCCGTTTCGAGGACGAGGAGTGGCGGTTCGTCCTCGCCCACGAGATGCTGCACGCCGCCCTGCGCCACGGCGACCGCTGCGGCACCCGCGACCCCTACCTGTTCAACGTCGCCTGCGACTACGTCGTCAACGGCTGGCTGGTGGAGATGCGGGTCGGCGCCATGCCCGAGGGGCTGCTGCACGACCCGCGGCTGGCCGGCCTGTCCGCCGAGGAGGTCTACGACCGCATCGCCGGCGACCTGCGCCGGTCGCGCCGCCTCGCGACCCTGCGCGGCAAGGGCACCGGTGACGTCCTCGGCGGCCCGCTGCGGCCGGCCGGCGACTACGTCGACCTGGACGAGTTCTACCGCCGCGGCCTCAGCCGCGGCCTGGACCTGCACCAGACCCAGGAACGCGGCTTCCTGCCCGGCGGCCTGGTCGAGGAGATCCGCGCCCTCAGCCACCCTCCGCTGCCCTGGGACGCGCGACTGGCCCGCTGGTTCGACGAGTTCGTCCCCCGCCCGGAGCCCGTGCGGTCCTACGCCCGGCCCGGCCGCCGCCAGGCGTCCACCCCGGACATCCCGCGCGCGGGCCGGTACTTCCCGCCCGAGGAGGTCGCGCGCTGCACCTTCGGGGTGGTCCTCGACACCTCCGGCTCCATGGGACACCGGCTGCTCGGCAAGGCACTCGGCGCCATCGCCTCCTACGCCGAGGCCCGCGACGTCCCGGCCGCCCGCGTGGTGTTCTGCGACGCGGCCCCGCACGACGCCGGCTATCTGCCGGTCACCGAGATCGCGAGCCGGGTACGGGTGCACGGGCGCGGCGGTACGGTCCTTCAGCCCGGCATCGACCTGCTGCACCGGGCGGAGGACTTCCCGCCCACCGCGCCGGTGCTGGTCATCACCGACGGCTGGTGCGACGTGCTGCGGGTGCGCAGGGAGCACGCCTATCTGATCCCGCAGGGAAGTCAGCTGCCGTTCACGCCGCGTGGGCCGGTCTTCAGAGTGCGATGAGCCCGGATGTGATCGGATAGGAGATCCGGGAACCCCGGAACCGCGACACTCGCGAAAGGAAGCATCGTGGCCACCACGCGCACCGCGCACACCGTCTGGGAAGGCGAACTGCTCAACGGCAGCGGCACCGTCGCCTTCGACTCCTCCGGCATCGGCTCGCAGCCGGTGTCGTGGCCGTCGCGCGCCGAGCAGCCGAACGGCAAGACCAGCCCCGAGGAGCTGATCGCCGCCGCGCACTCCAGCTGCTTCTCCATGGCGCTCTCGCACGGCCTGACCGGCGCCGGCACCCCGCCCACCCGGCTGGAGACCAAGGCCGACGTCACGTTCCAGCCCGGCGAGGGCATCACCGGCATCCACCTCACCGTGCGCGGCGAGGTGCCCGGCCTGGACGCGGAGGGCTTTGCCTCGGCCGCCGAGGACGCCAAGAAGAACTGCCCGGTCAGCCAGGCCCTGACCGGTACGACGATCACCCTGACGGCCGAGCTGGTCTGACGCTCCGGCGTGCCGGTGCCGCGTCCCCTCCAAGGACGCGGCACCCCGTCCCGCCGTACAGCGAGAACAGGTGGTGCGTGTGCGCGTCCACCCCCCCCACCCCCCACCGCGTCCGTCCAGGACTCCGGCCCGAACAGGCCGATCAGGTGCCCGGCCGGTACGAACAGGGCCGTAGGGGAAGAGCGGCGAGGCGATGTTCAGCAGCCGGGACTCGCCCCCCTGCGACGGCACCCCCGGAGGACGACGGTCATGGGCGCCCTCCGGTGTGTGCGGCCGGCAGGGTGGCGCAGACGGCGTCCAGGACGCCCGCGTACGGGGTCCCGTAGTCGGTCAGCCGCACGCGCAGCTGCTCCAGGGCGTCGCGGTACTCGGTCAGCAGGCTGGTGTCGCCGGTCCGGGCGGTGAACTCCAGGACCGCCGGCAGGAAGTCCGGCAGCTCCTCGCCGCTGAACTCCAGTCCGTGTCGGCGGTAGACCTCCGTGAAGCGGACCCGGGTCATCCCGCGCCGCCGGGTGTCGCCGTCGTGCCACCGGCTCAGGTACAGGCTGTGCCGGTTCTCGAAGTCGAAGACCCGCACGTAGTGGGCGGCCAGTTCCCCCGGCGGGGTGACGGCCGCGTGGTCGGTGAACACGCGCAGCTGCGGGGCGGCCTGGCGCAGCAGCGGCAGCCGGGCGATGACATCCTCGTCCGGATAGGTCAGGCAGAGGGCCGCAGCCTGGTAGAGCACCGCGTCCGAGGGCATCGTGCCTCCTTCGCGTCGTCGGACGTCCGCCGTCCGCGCGGCAGACGGAAGTTCTCCACGGACATCAGAGGCTGGTTCCTGCGGCCGGAGCGCTGGCCGCACGGGCCGTCGCCGCCCCTGCCCCGGGCCGCCCGGCGGACCGGGGCCGCGCCGGCGCTGGGCGGTATCCGCGTGTCGGTCACGTGCGCTCCCTCGGTTCACCCCGTACTCAGAACCTAGGGGCGGCCCGGTGAACGCACCCGTCCGCAGACCCGTACGGGTCACCCTGGACCAGCGACAGGACCAGCGACAGGAACAGGGGCGGGAACAGGGGCAGTGACAGGGGCAGAGGGGCGGGATCCGGGGCCCGGGGCCCGGGGCCCGGGTCAGAGGTTCTCGCGGTACTCCCGCAGCAGCCTCAGCGTGCGCTGGGCGGACGCGGCGCGGGCCGTCATGTGGTCCAGCACCTCCAGGTGCGCGGCCACCTCCCGGCGCGAGTCCAGGTAGAGGGCGCCGGTCAGGTACTCGGTGAACACCATGTCCGGCAGTTCCGGCTCGGCGAACCGGAACAGCGTGAACGGCGCGTACGTCCCCGGATGCGGGCCCGCGGCGAACTCGGCGATCTGCAGCGTCACCCGGTCCCGTCCGGCGTACTCCAGCAGCCGGTCCAGCTGGTCCCGCAGCACCTCGGGCCGTATGCTCACCGGGCGCCTGAGCACCGTCTCGTCCATGATCACCCACAGGTGGGGCGGATCCGCCCGCTCCAGCAGCCGTTGCCGCTCCATGCGCAGCGACACATGCCGCTCGACCGTCTCCGGCGAACTCTGCCCGATCGTGCCCGCCTCCATCACGGCCCGCGCGTACGCCTCCGTCTGCAGCAGACCGGGCACGAAGTGCGGCTCGTAGGAGCGGATGATCCGGGCGGCGCCCTCCAGGCTGACGTACAGACTGAACCAGTCCGGGAGCACGTCGTGGAAGCGCTGCCACCAGCCCGGCTGATTCGCCTCCTCGGCCAGCCGGACGAACGCCTCGGCCTCCTCCTCGGCCACCCCGTAGGTGGTCAGCAGCACCTGCACGTAGGGGATCTTCAGCGCGACCTCGGCCATCTCCATCCGCCGTACGGTCGCCGACGCCACCCTGAGCACCCGGGCGGCCTCGTCCCGGCTCAGGCCCGCCGCCTCCCGCAGCTCCTGCAACCGTTTGCCGAGCACCACCTGGCCCACGGTGGGCGCAGCCCGCCGCTCACTCACGCCACGCCCTCCCCTACGCGCCGATCCGCGGGGAGCAGTCTGTCATGTGTCGCCGTCTCGCACACGTGCCCGAGGCAGCGAACCGGTCGGACCGGTTCAGCCGGCCAGGGTGTGCAGGTACTTGGCGGTCGCCGGGTCCGCCGGCAGGAACGTCTCGATGGCCAGCTCCGCGACCGTGACGTCCATCGGCGTGTTGAACGTGGAGATCGAGGACACGAACGACAGCGTCCGGCCGGCCTGCTCGATGATCAGCGGCAGCGCGAAGTACGGCACGGGCTCGGCCGGTTCGGCACCGGGCGGCTCCTCGGGCACCGGGTAGGCCGTCACCTCCTCGTACAGCGCGCGCAGCCGGTCCGAGCGGTGCAGGGCGATCTCCCGCTCCATCTGCGCCAGCAGATGCCCGCGCCACTCCCGCAGATTCCGGATGCGCGGCGCCAGCCCCTCCGGGTGCAGCGTCAGCCGCATCGCGTTCGGCGCCGGGGTCAGCAGCCGCTCCGGCACGCCCTCCAGCAGCATGGCGATGCCCCGGTTCGCCGCGACGACCGTGTACCCGGCGTCGACCACCAGCGCGGGATAGGGCTCATAGCCCCGGATGAGCCGCTCCAGGCCCTCGCGCAGCGCGTCCAGCGCCGGATCGTCCAGGGGCGTCTCCGGAAAGCGGGGGGCGTAACCGGCGGCCAGCAGCAGGGCGTTGCGCTCCCGCACCGGCACGTCGAGCCGCTCGGCGAGCCGCAGCACCATCTCCTCGCTGGGCCGGGACCTGCCGGTCTCGACGAAGCTGATGTGCCGCGCGGAGGAGTCGGCGCGCAGCGCCAGTTCCAGCTGGGAGATCCGGCGCCGCTCCCGCCAGGCGCGCAGCAGCGGGCCGACGCCCTTGCCGGTGGCGGCGGCGGAGACGGCGGGACCGGGCGCGGCAATCGTCATACCGCCGACCCTAGTCGAGCACACGGGGCGGGAACGAGCCCGTGCCCGGTGACGGCCGGGGACGCGTCGGCGCACCGCCCGCACCGCCGACGTGGCAGGCTGAACCCGTACCCGCCTCTCCCCGCACGGGGAGACACACCGCAGCTCTCCCCGCACGGGGGGACGCGCGCCGAAACCTTCCCCGCACGGGGGACACGCACCGAAGGGAGCCCCGGCCATGGCCGTCGAACCGCTGTCGCAGAAGGAGATCGAGGACCGACTGGCCGAACTGCCCGGCTGGGCGGTCGACGACGACCGCCTCACCCGCTCCTACCGGCTCGGCTCGCACTTCGCGGCGGCGGCGCTCGTCGTGCACATCGCCGGCATCCAGGACGAGCTGGACCACCACTCCGACCTCACCCTCGGCTACAACACCGTCTCGCTCAGCGTGAACACCCACAGCGCGGGCGGCGTCGTCACCGAGCAGGACTTCGCCCTCGCCCGCAGGGTGGAGGACGTCGCCCCGGGCCACGGGGCACACTGAGCGGTGTGCTGGACTACGACAGGGAAGCCGACGGCTACGACGTCTCGCGCGGCGGCGAGGCCCGCGCCGCCACCGCCGCCCGGGCCGTCCTCGGTCTGATCCCCCGAGGGCCGGGCCGTCTCCTCGACGTCGCCTGCGGCACCGGGCTCGTCACCCGGCGGTTCGCCGCCGAGCGCCCCGGGCTGCGGGTGACCGGCGCCGACCTCGCCCCCGCCATGGTGCACAGGGCGGCGGGCCGGCTGCCCGGGGCGGTCGTACGGGCCGACAGCCGCCGACTGCCCTTCCCCGCCGGCACCTTCGACGCGGTCACCAGTGTCTGGCTGCTGCACCTGCTGGACCCCGCCGACGTACGCGCGGTCGTCGCCGAGTGCGCCCGCGTGCTGCGCCCCGGCGGGGTGTACGTCACCACCGTCGACAAGGCCGCCGCGCACGACGTCGGCAGTGACATCGACACCGTCCTCGCCACCCGCCCGCGCCGCCCCCCGGCCGACGCCGCCGACCTCGTCACCGGCCACGCCGTCCGGCACGGCCTCCGGCCCGCCGGCCACGGTGCCTTCCTCGGCACCGGACAGGGCCGCAGCCCCCGTGGCACCATCGCCGACCTGCGCCGCGGCTGGTTCACCCTGCTGCCGCCCGGCGAGCCGCGTACCGAGGAGTTCGCCGCACGACTGGCCGCGCTCCCCGACCAGGACCGCCCACGTGACGATCCGCGCTTCGGGATACGGGCCTTCCGGAAACCGGCGGCCCGCGAAGAACCCGGCAACCCGGCGACGGACAGCGGCGACTGACGGACGACACGTCCGACCTCCCCCGGAGGAACGTCAGATGACGCACCCGCACCCGCACGCCCACCGCTCGGCCGCCCCGGCCGACCGGCCCCCGTACCCCCGTGCGCACCGGCGACGCCGCACCGCCGTCGTCCTGGCCGCCGCGCTCGCGACGGTCACGCCGGGCGCCGCCGGCCTGACCGGCCTGTCGGCGGGCCCCGCCCGGGCGGCCACCGCCCGGCAGGCCGAGAGACTCGACCGCGGCCTGGTCAGCGTCCACACCGACAGCGGCAACCTGGTCAGCTGGCGCTGGCTGGGCACCGACCCCGACAGCGTCGCCTTCAACGTCTACCGTGCCGGTACGAAGGTCAACTCCGCCCCGGTCACGGCCTCCACCACCTACTTCCACACCGGCGCCCCGGCCCAGGCCGACTACACGGTCCGCGCGATCGTGAACGGCGTGGAACAAGCCGACTCCGAGCACGCGATCCAGTTCCGCACCGGCTACAAGGACGTCCCCCTCACCCCGCCCCCCGGCGGCACCACCCCGGACGGGGTGTCGTACACCTACGAGGCGAACGACGCCTCCGTCGGCGACCTGGACGGTGACGGGCAACTGGACTTCGTCCTCAAGTGGCAGCCCACCAACGCCAAGGACAACTCCCAGTCCGGCTACACGGGCGACACGTACCTGGACGGCGTCAAGCTGGACGGCACCCGGCTGTGGCGTGTCGACCTGGGGCGCAACATCCGTTCCGGCGCGCACTACACCCAGTTCCAGGTGTACGACTACGACGGCGACGGCCGGGCCGAGGTCGCCGCGAAGACGGCCGACGGCACGGTGGACGGGACGGGCGCGGTGACCGGCGGCGCGAGCGCCGACCACCGCAACCCCAGCGGCTACGTCCTGTCCGGGCCCGAGTACCTGACCATGTTCGACGGGCGGACGGGCGCGGCGATGCGGACCGTCGACTACGTCCCGGCCCGCGGCACGGTCTCCTCCTGGGGCGACTCCTACGGCAACCGCGTCGACCGCTTCCTCGCCGGCACCGCCTACCTCGACGGCTCCCGCCCCTCCCTGATCGAGGCCCGCGGCTACTACACCCGCACCGTGATCACGGCCTGGGACTGGCGCGGCGGCGCCCTCACCCGCCGCTGGACCTTCGACACCGACTCCTCCACCAACAGCGGCAAGGGGTACGACGGTCAGGGCAACCACCAGCTGTCCGTCGCCGACGTCGACGGGGACGGCAAGGACGAGATCGTGTACGGCTCGATGGCCGTGGACGACGACGGCAGCGCCCTGTGGACGACGAAGAACGGCCACGGCGACGCGATGCACGTGGGTGACCTGGACCCGTCCCGGCCGGGCCTGGAGGAGTTCAAGGTGGACGAGGACTCCTCGAAGCCCTCGTCCTGGCTGGCGGACGCGCGGACCGGCCGGATCATCTGGTCCACCGCGCCCGACGGCGACAACGGCCGGGGCGTCGCCGGGGACATCTGGGCGGGCAGCGCCGGCGCGGAGTCCTGGTCGTCGGCGGAGAGCGGCGTCCGCGGCCCGAAGGGCACGGTCGTCGCCGCGCGCAAACCGGCCGCCACCAACTTCCTCGCCTGGTGGGACGGCGACCCGGTTCGTGAACTCCTCGACGGCACCCACATCGACAAGTACGGCACCACGTCCGACACCCGCCTGCTGACCGGTTCGGGGGTGCACTCCGGCAACGGCACCAAGGCCACCCCGGCGCTGTCCGGCGACCTCCTCGGCGACTGGCGGGAGGAGGTCGTCTGGCCGACGACGGACAACAAGGCCCTGCGGATCTACTCGACCCCCTACGACACCGGCAGCCGCGTCACGACCCTGCTGCACGACACCCAGTACCGCACGGCCCTGGCCTGGCAGAACACGGCCTACAACCAGCCGCCCCACCCGAGCTTCTTCCTGGGCGACGGGATGGCCACGGCGCCCCGGCCGCCGGTGTACACCCCCTGATCGCTAATCGCCGTCCTGCCGGCGGCTGTCCGGCTCGTGGATGTCCTCCGACGACCAGTCCAGGGCGAGCGTGCCGGCCAGCCGTCGCAGCGCCTCCTCCGTACGGCCGTACGCGGCGAACTCGAAGTCCTGGCCGCAGGGGTCGTACTGCACGACGACGTCCGGCCCGCCGAAGTACTCGGCGCGCGAACCGAGTTCCCGCCAGGGCAGCAGACCCAGCGGGCGCAGTGCGGCCCGCAGCCGTGCCACCAGGTCCGGCCCGGCCACGCCCTCGCAGGCGCTGAAGCCGTAGTGGGCGGGCAGCCGGGTGACGGCCAGCTGGAGGAAGTACTCCGAGACGGAGTGGCTCTGCGGCAGCCAGACCTCCTTGCCGTCGTCGTCCGCGGCGGACACCAGCACCGGCGGATCGGCCAGGGCCGCGCGGGCCGCTGCGTAGCCCCACTCGTTGCAGTACTCGTACTCGGCCATGAACACACAGACCCGCAGGTCCTCGTCGGGGCCGACGAAAGGGTTGTCCGCCGGCAGGCCGCCGGAGGTGCCGTAGCCGGAAGGGTCGGGGCGGACCGTGGGCGGCCACTCGGGGTTAGTCCAGTACAACCGGGGCTTGTCGGCGAAGGAGTTGAAGGGCAGTTCCCACCACTCGCGCAGCGCGGCCGGCACCGGCAGCGACGGGTCGACGCTCTCGCTCGCGTCCTCCCCGGGGTCGTCCAGGGTGATGCCCTCGGCCCGGGAGGGCTCGTACCCCCACTCCTCCTGGAACGCGCGCAGCAGCTCCCAGCGGGCGGCGGTGCCCTCCGCGCGCGCGTGTTCCAGCCGTTCACCGAAGCGTCCGTAGTCGATCTCTGTCACGCCGCGATCCTACGAAAGGGGCACGGACCCTGCCGCGGAGCCGTGACAGGGCGGACCGGGCGGAGGCGGCCGGGGGGCGCCCCCGCGCGGCGGGTCAGGCGACCGCGCAGGCCCGGTCGCCCAGCCGGAACGCGGACGGTCTCGTGTTCGTGCCCGACCAGCTCCCGGTGAGGCCGAACGCCACCGACGAGCCCCCCGCCACCGTGCCGTTCCAGGTCAGGTTCCGCGCGGTCACCGCCGGCCCCGACTGGGTGTGGTCGGCGTTCCACAGCTGGGTGACCTGCTGGCCGTCCGGGAAGTTCCAGCGCAGGGTCCAGCCGTCCCAGGGCGCCGAGCCGGTGTTGGTCAGCCGGACGTCCGCCTGGAAGCCGCCCTGCCACTGGTGGGTGATCCGGTACGTCACCGTGCAGGCGCCGGACGGGGCCGGCGCCGGGTCCGTACCGCCGTCCCCGCCCCCGGCGTCGGCGGTGTCGCCGTAGACGACGCCCCGGCCGTTGGTCGCGACGTACACGCGGCCGTACACCCGGGGGTCGCCGGTGATCGCGGCCCCGGTCCAGCCCCACTGGTGGGCGTCGTCGTTGACGCGGGTCCAGCCGGCGCCCTGGTCCGTGGAGCGGAAGATGCCGCGGACGCCGCCGATCTTCGCGCTGACGAAGAGCGTCTGGTACGAGGCGCCCGCCGCGGCCTTGCCGAAGCCGACCGTGTCGGCCTGCTCCACGTTCGCCAGCCTGGTGAAGCTCGCGCCGCCGTCGGTGGAGTGCCACAGGCCGTACGGGCCGTCCGCCGCCCCGCCCGCCAGCCACACGTCGCCCCGGACGCCGGGCAGCGCCTTGAAGCGCACGCTGTCCCCGCTCGGCAGCCCCGCGGCCGGGGAGGCGGTGAAGGTCGCCCCGCCGTCCGTACTGACGTAGAACGTCCCGGACTTGAAGCCGTAGAAGGTCTTCGGGTCGACCCGGTCCGACTCGACGAGCGCCCCGGCCGGGATGCCGCTCGACGCCGACCAGGACGAGCCGAAGCCCGTGGTGTACCGCACGCCCGTGCCCGCCGGGCTCCACACGAACCGGCTGCCGTCCGAGGCCGCGGCCACCGTGCCGCCGCCCGAGACCCCCGGAGGATCCGTGCCCGCGAACCAGTCGGCGCCGTTGTCCGTCGAGAAGGCGATGTGCGGGCCGGAGTCCAGGTCGCCGACGCGGACGACCGTGCCCGGATCGCTCTCGGCGAAGTCCAGACCGGTCGTCGTGGTGAAGGTGGGGGACGTGTACATCATCGACGGCACCTCGGTCAGGTCCGTGTGGCGGAAGCCGCCGATGTCCCCCAGCGCGCTGAACAGCCGGGCACCGCCGGAGGGGGGTGCCGCGAGGTCGTTCACCGCCGTCTCCTCCAGGCCCCGCACCATCGGCTTGACGGTGATCCGGCCGCCGTCGTCCCAGTCGGTGAGGTTCTCGGTGCCGTACAGCGTGGCTCCCGTCCCGTACATCATCCGGGCCGAGTCGAAGGGGTCGATCTCCAGGGCCTCCGTCATCCAGCCCAGTTTCGGGGTCTGTTCGGGCGGGGACGGGTTCGCGCCGAAGGTCAGCCAGGGTGTGGAGGACACGTCGATCGTGTACCGGTTCGAGCGGTTCGGGTACGACGTGTAGTCCCAGGCCCTGGTCCAGGTGGCGCCGCTGTCGGTGGAGCGGAAGAGCTGGGTGTCCGGCCACCAGGAGCTGGACGCCGTCGCCATCACCGTGCCCGGGTGCCGGCGGTCGACGGTCAGTCCGGAGAAGCCGTAGGAGGTGTCGGCCTCCGCGACGGGACTGATGTCCGTCCAGGTGCCGGTCGCCGTGGCGTACCGCCACAGCCGGCCCTTGCCGCCGTCGTACGGGCCGCCCTTGTCGCTGTACGCGAGGTACAGGAAGCCGTTCTCGGCGTCCAGCACCCCCTTGTGCGCGAGGTATCCCGTGGGCTGGCCCGCCAGCCGGGTCCAGGTGACCCCCGCGTCCGTCGAGCGGTAGACCGCGTTGTCCTTGTCGGCGACTCCGACGTAGAGCGTCCTCGTCGCGTTCCCGGACGTGCCCGTCGACTCGTCGAAGGTGACCCAGACGATGCCCTGGTTGTCGCTCGCGTACCCGGTGGCATCGCTCGGATCCTGCTGGTAGTCGCCGGGGTTCGGGAAGCTCGTCACCTGCGACCAGGTCGCCCCGGAGTCCGTCGACCGCCACAGCCCCTTGCCGCTGGGCGCGCCCAGGTACAGCACGCTGTCCTTGTTCGGGTCGACGGCCAGCCGCTCGCCCATGCCCCGGCCGGGCATGTTGCCGCCCAGCTTGAACGGCAGGTCGGTCTTCCGCCAGCTGGTGCCCCGGTCCGCGGAGCGCAGCACGGCGCCGTTCGTCGGGTCCCAGCTGTTGGTGTACGTGCCGACGGCCGCGTACACCTTGTCCGGGTCGACGGAGTCGGAGGCCAGGCTGACGACACCCGTGTGCCCCCAGTCGTTCCAGCCCACCGAGTCCAGCAGCGGGGTCCAGGACTTCGTCGACTCCTGCCAGCGGTAGGCGCCGCCGATGTCGGTGCGGGCGTAGACCAGATTCCTCTCGGAACGGTTGAAGACGATGCCGGGGACGAAGCCGCCGCCGTCGATCCGGGCGTTCTTCCAGGTGTACGTGTCCGCGGCCAGGGGGGTGCGGGGCGCGGACGTGGCGTGTGCGGGCGGGGTGCCGGCGAGCAGTCCGGCGGCCAGGGCCAGCACGGCGGTGAGGATGCGGGTTCTTCGCACGGTGGGGGTCCTTCCTCCAGGGGGACGCGCGACGACGGAGCGGTCCCCGGTGGGTGCGGGGACCGCCCGTCGCGGTACACGGAGCCTCAGCGGGGACTGGTCATTCGAGCAGCTCCGCGTACGAGCCCATGGCCATGGCGATGTCCGCCTGGGCCCAGAAGCGGTGGTAGGTGAAGACGGGCGCGGCGCCGCCCTTGAGGTAGGCCTCGACCTTCGACCAGTTCGGGTCGCTCTTGTAGAAGGACCGGAGCGAGGAGAAGGTGGACGAGGAGTTGATCGCGTCGCCGTTCGGCATGGTGCCGGTCCAGCCGCTCGGGACGTAGACGCCGTCCCCGAACCGGCTGTAGTCGGCACGGGTCTCGGGGACGGCGATGCCGAGGCCGTCCTGGTAGTGGTCCCACATGCCGTCCAGCAGCGCCTTGGCCGTGGACTTGGCGTTGGCGTCACCGGACTTGGCGGCGTAGTACGTCAGGGTCTTGGCGTACGCGGCGGCCACGCCGACGTCGTCGGTGTAGTCGGCGACCGTGACGTGCAGGGCGCTGTTGGAGCCGGGACTCGACGCGTTCCAGGTGTCGGGCCGGCCCGACCACTGGAGGGTGGAGGGGATCCGGTAGGTGCCGTCCGGGTTGACGGTGGTCTTGGACAGCGCCCACTTCACCCACTTGTCGAGGATGGCCTTCGCCGTGGCGTTCCCCGTCTGCTGGTAGTACTCGGCGACCCGCTCCATCGACCAGGCCTGGAACCCGAACCACTGGTTGGAGGGCGGGTCGTGGTAGACGGGCTGCGAGTCGTAGGACATGCCGTAGAAGGTGGAGGTGCCGGCCGGCGGGGTGGCGTACCGGCCCTGCCAGCTGTTGGTCGCGCCGCCCGCGATCGCGCCCTCGGACGACTGGAGCCACTGGTAGAACTCCAGCTGGCGCTTGAGCGACGTGGACCAGTCGGACGCGCCGGTGGCCGACTTGGGCTTCAGGTCGGCGTAGGAGCTGAGCGCGTAGGCGGCGAGAGGGTTCTGATAGCCGCCGTGGACATGGCTGGAGCCGATCCGCCAGGCCCAGCCGGCGCTGGTGTCGGTGGCACCGCCCCAGGCGTAGTACCAGGACAGCAGGTAGTGCGAGGCGTCCTTGCCGGTGCCGGCCGGGCAGGACGGGCTCGTGCAGTTGCCGATCTTCTTGAAGTACTTGTCGTACATCGCGTACCGCAGGTAGTCGCCCATCTTCGCGGCCTTGGCGACCGTGCCGGACACGTCGGCGCCCTTGCCCTGCGCCTTCGCCCAGACATCGGCCCAGTACGCGGCCTGCACCGCGCGCGCGTCCGCGTCCGGGGCGTCCGTGTACTTCCACTGCTTGGCGTAGGAGGAGTCGCCGGTGAACAGGTCCAGGTAGCCGTTCTTGCCGCCGTACTTGAAGGCGTCACAGGTCGGCTGCGGCACCGTCTCCCACACGGACTCCTGCGCGCCGCGCTGGAAGGTGTTGATGTACGACGGTCCGGTGGCCGTCGGGCCGGCCTCGCACTTGCCGGGCTCGTTGCCGTAGCCGTAGACGTTGTCCACGTCCTGGATCCAGTGCATGCCGTAGACGTCGTCCGTGCCGTAGGCCGACTTCAGCTCACCGGCGATCGGGTCCGGGCCCACCGACACCGAGGTGTCCAGCTTCGCCGGGTACTCGTTCGGGGTGTCCAGCTCGGGCGCGTACGTCGCCGGCTTGGAGGCGTTGTAGAAGGAGTTCGTCGGCTGGTCGGCGTGCGTGGGGATCATGTACTTCTCCATGAGGTCCCACGCGCCGTTGAACTTCGACCAGTCGCCGGTGACCTTGCCGTACGTCGCCTGGAGCCAGAGGAGGTAGCTGTACGCCTCGGACGTGGTCTCGTGCCCCTGGTCCGGGGCCTCGACGATCAGCGTCTCCACCGAGTGGTACGGGATGCCCTCGGGGGAGAAGTAGCCGTTCGCCGGGTTGGTGATCTTTCCGTAGAGGTCCAGGAAGCGCGCGTCGTACGCCTTCGCCGCGGGCAGCTCGGTGACCGTGACCGTCGCCTTGGTGTGGCCGGTGGCCGACGCGGTGAAGGTCGCGCTGCCGGTGCCGGCGGAGTCGGCCGTGACGGTCACGGTCTGCGCGGTGTTCCAGTTCGACGGGGTGAAGGTCAGCGAGGAGCCGCCGGTGACCGACAGGCCCGTGTTGCCGGCCGTCCGGGCCACGCTCACCGTGACGTTCGCGCTCGGCTGGGTCGACAGCTTCACCGAGAACGTGCCCGTCCTGCCCTGCTGGACGCCCAGCTGGGCCGGTGAGGCGACCAGGGCGGGACCGGAGGCGACGGTGATGCCGACCGGGGTGGACGCGGCGGACGCGCCCAGGCTGTCGTACGCCTTCGCCACCAGGGAATGACTGCCCACGGTCAAATCAGTGGCGGAGAGCGTGTACGGCGCGCTCGTGTCCGTGCCCAGCAGTGTGGTGTCGTCGTAGAACTCCACCTTGCCGATCGTCGCGTTGTCGGCCGCCGCCGCGGTCGCCGCGAGCGGGACCGCCTCCCCTTGCGTGTAGACCGCGCCCGCGCTCGGGCTGGTCAGCACGGTCACCGGCGGCTGGTGGGCGCCGGCGCAGGTGGTGCCGTTGACGGCGAAGGAGGCGGGGGCGGTGTTGGTGCCGCTGTAGGTGAACTGGGCACCGGTGGAGACGGCGGCGCCGGCGCCGATCGTGCCGTTGTGCGCGGCGTTCTTCACGGTGACCGTCTGGCCGGACTGGGACCAGGTGCCGTTCCAGCCGTTGGTCAGCTTCTGGCTGCCGGTGTAGGCGTACGTCAGCGTCCAGCCGTCGATCGCGTCCGTGCCGCGGTTGGTGATCGTGAGGTCGGCGGTGAAGCCGGAACCCCAGTCGTTGGTCTTGTAGTCGACGCTGCACTGCACGGACGCCGCGTGCGCGGCGGGAGTGCCGGTGGCGAGCAGCGACAGGGGCAGGGCGAACGCGGCGGCCACCGCGGTCCACAACCGCCGCACGGCTCTGCTCTTGCGTCCGGGATCCATGATGCTGGTTCCTCCTTGCGGGCTTGCGGCTCGGGAAGAGGTCAAGGTTTGAACCAGTGGGAGCGCTCCCATAGTGAGGACGGGGCCCGGGGCGGTCAAGGTGCTTGAAGAGTCGAAATGATTCGACGGATCGAGTTGCGGAAAAGTCGGGCGACTCCCCTGGGCAGAACGGCCACTTGGCGCTAACTTCCTTCGCACCAGTGGGAGCGATTCCGTTCAGTCGACGCGTCCGTCACGGCGCGCAAGCTGTAAGGACTCGCTCATGCGACACCCCCCGCGTTCAGTACTTTTAGCCGCAGCCGGTGCGGCCGCGCTCGTGTCGAGCGTGGTCGTCCCGGTGGTCTCGGCCCAGGGAGCCACGCCCGCGTGCACGGTGGAGTACGCCGTCACCAGCCAGTGGGACGGCGGCTTCCAGGGCTCCGTGAAAGTGACCAACAATCAAGCCGCGCTGAGTAGTTGGAAGCTGACCTTCGACTTCGCCGGCGGGCAGCGGGTCTCCCAGGGCTGGAACGCCAAGTGGTCCCAGTCCGGCACCACCGTGACCGCGGCCAACGAGACCTGGAACGGCACGCTCGGCTCCGGTGCGAGCCTCGGCGCCGGATTCCTCGCGTCCTGGTCGGGCGGCAACACCGCGCCCGCCGTGTTCAAGCTCAACGGCACCACCTGCAACGTCGACTCCGAACCGACCACCCCGCCGCCGACGACACCACCCCCGTCCGACGGCACCGCGCCCGCCCTGCACGTCTCCGGCGACCAGCTCGTGGACGCGGGCGGCAACACCCGCCGTCTGCTCGGCGTCAACCGCTCCGGCGGCGAGTTCATGTGCGTCCAGGGCTACGGCATCTGGGACGGCCCGGTGGACGACGCCGCCGTCAAGGCGATCGCCGACTGGAAGGCCAACGCCGTCCGGATCCCGCTCAACGAGGAGTGCTGGCTGGGCCTGTCCCACATCAAGCCCGAGTACGGCGGCGCCCACTACATCGCCGCCGTCAAGGACCTGGTGGCCCGGGTCGAGGCGCACGGCATGACCCCGATCATCGAACTCCACTGGAACCACGGCCAGTACACCGGGAACTCGGCCGGCTGCTCCGACGTGCACGCCACCTGCCAGAAGCCGATGCCCGACATGCAGTACAGCCCCTCGTTCTGGGCGTCGGTGGCGAGCACCTTCAAGGACGACCGGGCGGCCGTGTTCGACCTGTTCAACGAGCCCTACCCGGACCGGGCGACCTCCAGTGCCACGGACGCCTGGAAGTGCTGGCGCGACGGCGGCACCTGCCCCGGCATCTCCTA
Source organism: Streptomyces sp. NPDC038200 (assembly GCF_055600785.1). Taxonomy (NCBI): domain Bacteria; kingdom Bacillati; phylum Actinomycetota; class Actinomycetes; order Kitasatosporales; family Streptomycetaceae; genus Streptomyces; species Streptomyces sp. NPDC038200. The sequence goes on along the minus strand of NZ_JBVJYH010000003.1, from coordinate 372,679 downwards.
CGAGGTCGCCGGCATGCAGGACCTCGTCGACGCCGTCCGCGGCACCGGCGCCGAGAACGTGATCATGGCCGGCGGGCTCGCGTACGCGAACGACCTGAGCCAGTGGCTGGCCCACAAGCCCACCGACCCGGCCGGCAATCTCGCCGCCGCCTACCACGTCTACAACTTCAACACCTGCTCGACCGAGAGCTGCTGGAACTCCACCCTCGCCCCGGTCGCCGCCCAGGTACCCCTGGTCGCCGGGGAGATCGGCGAGAACACCTGCTCGCACGGGTTCGTCGACCAGGTCATGAAGTGGTTCGACGACCACGGCCTGTCCTACCTGGGCTGGACCTGGAACACCTGGGACTGCTCCTCCGGGCCGTCCCTCATCTCCGCCTACGACGGCACACCCACCGCATACGGCGCGGGGCTGCGCGACCACCTGCGCGCCCTCGCCCCGTAGACCGTCCGCCGTAGCTCCCACCGAAGACCCGACGGAACAACGAAGGAACCCGCACTCATGAGTCGTACCAGAACATCACTGCTCGCCGCCCTGGCACTGCTCGCCGGGGCCTCGGGGACGGCGCTCACCGTCCAGCCGGCCTCCGCGTCGGCGACCGCCGTACCCTGCACCGTCGACTACAAGGTGCAGAACCAGTGGGACACCGGCTTCACCGCCGCCGTCACCGTCACCAACAACGCGGCCGCCAGGTCGAGCTGGTCGGTGAAGTGGTCCTACGCCGGGAACCAGAAGGTCACCAGCGGCTGGAACGCGAAGATCAGCCAGAGCGGCACCGCGGTCACCGCCGCCAACGAGGGCTACAACGGCACCCTGGCGACCGGCGGTTCGGTCAGCTTCGGATTCCAGGGCACCTTCAGCGGCACCAACGCGGTGCCCGCGACGTTCACCCTCGACGGCGTCACCTGCAACGTCGACAGCGGCGGCGACGGTGGCGGCGGCGACAACGGCGGCGGCAGCTCCGGCCGCGTCGACAACCCCTACTCCGGTGCCAAGGTCTACGTGAACCCGGAGTGGTCGGCGCTGGCCGCCGCCGAACCGGGCGGCAGCCGCATCGCCGACCAGCCCACCTTCGTGTGGCTGGACCGCATCGCCGCCATCAACGGCGTCAACGGCGGCAAGGGACTGCGCGCCCACCTGGACGAGGCCCTCAAGCAGAAGGGCTCCGGCGAACTGGTCGTCCAGCTGGTCATCTACGACCTGCCCGGACGCGACTGTGCCGCCCTCGCCTCCAACGGCGAACTCGGTCCCACGGACATCGACGCGTACAAGACGCGGTACATCGACGCGATCGCGGCGATCCTGTCCGACGCCAAGTACGCGGGCCTGCGCATCGCCACCCTCATCGAGCCCGACTCCCTGCCCAACCTGGTCACCAACGCCGGCGGCACCAACACCACCACCGACGCCTGCGTGACCATGAAGTCCAACGGCAACTACGAGAAGGGTGTCGGCTACGCCCTCGACAAGCTGGGCGCCGTCCCGAACGTCTACAACTACATCGACGCCGGTCATCACGGCTGGCTCGGCTGGGACTCCAACCTCGGCCCGTCGGTACAGGAGTTCTACAAGGTCGCCACGAGCAACGGCGCCAGTGTGAACGACGTGACCGGCTTCATCGTCAACACCGCCAACTACAGCCCCACCAAGGAGCCCTACTTCAAGGTCACCGACAGCGTGAACGGGCAGACCGTCCGCCAGTCGAAGTGGGTGGACTGGAACCAGTACGCGGACGAGCAGTCCTTCGCCCAGGCGCTGCGGGACAAGCTCGTCGCGGCCGGCTTCAACTCCTCCCTCGGCATGCTGATCGACACCTCCCGCAACGGCTGGGGCGGTTCCGCCCGGCCCACCAAGTCCGGCCCGCTGACATCCGTCGACGACTACGTCAACGGCAGCCGTGTCGACCGGCGCATCCACGTCGGCAACTGGTGCAACCAGAGCGGTGCCGGAATCGGTGAACGGCCGACCGCGGCCCCCGCGGCCGGCATCGACGCCTACGTGTGGGCCAAGCCCCCGGGGGAGTCGGACGGAGCAAGCTCCGCCATCGACAACGACGAGGGCAAGGGCTTCGACCGGATGTGCGACCCCACCTACGGCGGCAACGCCCGCAACGGCAACAACCCCACGGGCGCGCTGCCGAACTCGCCGCTGGCCGGGCACTGGTTCTCCGCCCAGTTCCAGCAGCTGATGCAGAACGCCTACCCGCCGCTGTCCTGACGCGCTGACCCCGCCGGGGTCCGGGGAGCACCGCCCCGGGCCCCGGCGGACGGAACGGCATCCCGTGTTGCCGTACCGGCAACCGGCCGCAGCCTGCACCACCGGGGCGACCAGCGGGCCGCGCTCGCCGCGTTCGGCGACCGGCTCGCCGTCGGGGGCACCCTGGCTCTCCTCGAAGGCGGTCTGCCCTCCCGTTTCCTGCCCCGGGACATCGGCATCGGCCGCCCCGGGCTTCAGACGCGGCTGGACGCGCTGGAGAAGGAGTGGTTCACCCGGATGCGCGCCGAGCTGCCGGGCTCCGTCGCCGAGACCGAGGACTGGCCCGCGCTGCTGACCGCCGCCGGCCTCAAGCACACCCGCACCCGCACCTTCCTGCTCGACCTGCCCGCGCCGGCCGGTGACCGGGCCCGCGCCTACGTGGCCGCCCACCTGTCCCGCGTCCGCGAGGGCGTGGGCGACGCGCTGGACGCCGACGACCGCGCCACCCTCGACCGTCTGCTCGACCCGTCCGACCCGGCGAGCGTCCACGTACGGCCGGACGTCTTCCTGCTCGGCGCCCACACCGTGCACACGGCGGTCCGGCCCGCCTAGCCCGGCGCCGGCCCCGCGCCGGTCTTCTCCCCGCCGCCTCCGCTCCCTGCCGAATCGCCCCCCGGACGACGGCAGTTGACTTCGAGCCCTCTCGAAGTGATGAACTGCCGGCCGATCACCGGACACACAGGGGGTATCCATGAACGACTCTCCGGTCGCACTCGTCACCGGCGGCGGCAGCGGGATCGGCGCCGCGGTGACGAGGCAGCTGCTCGGTGCCGGACACCGCGTCACCGTCACCGGGCGCGGGGAGCAGCGGCTGCGGGACTTCGCCGACAGCCTGGGCAATCCCGACGGGCTGCTGACGGTCCCCGGCGACGCGGCGGCGTACGACGACGTCCAGCACGCGGTCGACCTCACGCTCACGGCGTACGGCCGCCTGGACACCGTCGTCGCCAACGCGGGCTTCGCCACCCATGACACCGTGGCGGACGGCGACCCGTCCGGCTGGACCGAGATGGTCCTCACCAACGTCCTCGGGCCCGCACTGCTCATCCGCGCCTCCGTGGACGCGCTGAAGGAGACCCGTGGCCGGATCGTCCTCGTCGGCAGCGTCGCCGGGTTCGTGCACGGTCCGGGCAACATCTACGGGGCCACCAAGTGGGCGGTGACCGGTCTCGCCGAGAACACCCGGCGGCAGGTGACGGAGTTCGGCATCGGGGTCACGCTGGTCGCCCCCGGCCGGGTGGAGACGCCCTTCTGGGACGGCAACGGCAGCCTGCCCCCGGGGCATCTCCTCACCGCCGGGCAGATCGCCGACTCGGTCGTCTGGGCGATCCGGCAGCCGGCCGGGGTCGATGTCAACACGGTCGTCATCCGTCCACTGGGCCAGCCCGTCTGACGGACGGCTCCTCTCAGTTGGCGGCGATGAACTGCTTGGCCAGCTGGTCCCCGAGGGAGACCGCGGCACTGTGGCTCTCTATGGGGGAGACCGTGGAGTTCTTGAACAGGATGTAGGTCACGCCCGAGTCGGTGCCACCGGTCTCCGGGTCCGGGTCGATGCCGAGTGCCTTGGCGGTGGCGTACGACGCCTCGCCGATGATCTTCGTGGGGCCGGTGTCGCCGACGACGGCGTACTCCACCTTGTTGTTGTAGACGACGGCGACGACACCGCCGCCCTTGATGCCGGCGCTGGAGTAGTTCCAGATGCTGCTGGAGCTGGGCACCACCACGTAGGGGAGCGTCTCCGCCTTCAGCGGCTTGCCGTCGGACTGGTGGAAGGCGGTGTCGTCCTGGTACCAGGGGTCGCGGTCCTCGTTGCAGTTGGTGGTGCGCTGGCCGTCGCAGTCGACGTCCATGTCGGCCTTCCAGAACACCGCGCCGTTCTTGCCGCACACGGGGACCGTGGCCGAGGTCTCGTCGTCGGTCTTGTACTTGCCGCTGGAGATCTGCGAACAGGACGTCACCTTGGCGAGCAGGTCGGCCGCGCTGACCGTGCCTTCCTGCGCGGACCTGGGGGCGGCGGCGGAGGCGTGCGCGGGCATGAGCCCGGCGGCGAGCAGAGCGGTGCCCGAGGCCGCGGCCAGGCTGAGGGAGCGGAGGCGCATGTGGGGGACCCTTCTGTTAGGAAAGTTTCCTTACCGGGTGACGTACACGGTCACCCCATCGGCATGCCCCCGTCAACCCCTGGTGTGCGAACGAGGGAAAGGCATGCGGATTGCGGTGATTCCGGCAGTCGGAGAGACTGAACGGGTGGGTGTCCGGACACATCAGGCATATCGAATGTATCCGGTGTTGTCGCTGGCCGCAGTTCTCCGGAGGCGAGGCCCATGTTCGTACGCGCGGTGTACGCGACCGGTGACCCGGCGCTGCTCGGCACGGCCCTCCGCTCGCTGAACAGTGCCGGCCGGGATCTGCTGGAGGAACGCCCCGGATATCGCGGCGCGGGCGTGTTCGAGGATCGGGAACTCGGCAAACTGCTCGCGGTGAGCTGGTGGGAGACCGAGGAGGCGCGGCGCAACAGCGACGAGGTGATGCGCGAGCGGCGCGGGGGACTCCTGGAGCCCTTCGCGGGCACGGTGTCGGTCGCCAACTACGAGGCCGCGGTCGTCCACCAGGTCACCGCTCCGCGGCAGGGCGGCGGACTGCGCACCACCAGGATGGAGTTCGACCCGCGCGACGCGGATCTGGTCGTCGACACCTTCCGGGCCGTGCTGGTGCCGCGGGCCGAGTCGCTCGCGGGGCTGGCCAGGGCGTCCCTGCTGATCGACCGTGAGCGGGGGCGCGGCGTGGCCGACGCCCTGTTCGTCGACCGGGCCTCGCTGGCCGCCTCGCGCGCGGCCGTGGCGCACGTGCGCCACGAGGCGTCGGCGAAGGCACACGTGGACGTGGTCGGACTGGAGGAGTTCGAGGTGGTGTACGCGGACGTGCGCTTCGACTGAGCGACCGGGGCGGGCGGCCGGAACGGCACACGGCCGTGCGTCCCGCAGTCGCGCGGGTGCACGGCCGTGCGCCGGTCTCGCCCGGGTGTCGGGTGTCAGCCCATGTCGAAGGTGGCGGGGTCCGGGCCCAGCCGCCGGTCCTCGTTGAGCGCGCTGATCGCCGCGAGGTCCTCGTCGTCCAGGCTGAAGTCGAACACCTCGATGTTCTCCTTGATCCGGGACGGCGTCACGGACTTCGGGATGACCACGTTGCCCAGCTGGATGTGCCAGCGCAGCACGACCTGTGCCGGGGTGCGGTTGTGCTTCTGCGCGATCGCGACGACCGCCGGCACCTCCAGCAGGCCCTTGCCCTGGCCGAGCGGCGACCAGGCCTCGGTGGCGATGCCCTGCTCCGCGTGCAGCTCCCGTGCCTCGCGCTGCTGCAGGTGCGGGTGCAGCTCGATCTGGTTGACCGCGGGGATGACCGAGGTCTCCGCGATCAGCCGCTGCAGGTGCTCGGGCAGGAAGTTGGAGACGCCGATGGCGCGGACACGGCCGTCGGCGTGCAGCTTCTCGAACGCCTTGTAGGTGTCGACGAACTTGCCCCGGGACGGCAGCGGCCAGTGGATCAGGTACAGATCGATGTAGTCGAGCCCCAGCTTCGCCAGCGACGTGTCGAAGGCACGCAGCGTGGACTCGTACCCCTGGTCGCTGTTCCAGAGCTTGGTCGTGACGAAGATGTCTTCGCGGGGCAGGCCGGAGGTGGCGATGGCCTTGCCGGTGCCCTCTTCGTTGCCGTAGATCGCAGCGGTGTCGATGCTGCGGTATCCGGCCTCCAGCGCCGTGGCGACGGCCCGCTCGGCCTCGTCGTCCGGCACCTGCCAGACGCCGAAGCCCAGCTGGGGCATCTCGACGCCGTTGTTGAGGATTTTCGGGGGGACCTTGCTGCTCACGAGCCTCTTGATCCTTCGGTTGTGGACAGGTGGTACTCCCATGGTCAACGATCACGGGCCGCTCCGCATTCCTGACCCGCGAATCCGCTGCGACCAATGCCTCGCGCGACCGCCTGCGCGCTCGCCGACCGCGGGCGGCCCGCCGCCGACCGCGGGCGCCCCGCCGCCGACCGCCGTGGTCGCCGAGCGCCGGCTGCGGCCGGGACCTGTCCGGTCGATCTCGACCATAGGCCGGGCGCGGCACGGTCGAGCCGAACGGGCCGGGAAGGGCGGGGGTGACGGGTTGGGCCGGCCGCCCCGGCTTCGCCATGCCGGCCCTGGACCACAGCGTCTGGCTCCTGGCCGACACCTGCGTGGGCGCTCACGGACCGTCTTCCACGGGCGCGGCGGAAGGGCCCGGCCAGGGCTTCCGCGTGACGATCGGCCGACGCGGGCGCGGTGACGGAGTGTCAGGTGCGGTAGAGCGCCTCGACCTCGTCGCCGTACGCCTTCTCGATCGCCTTGCGCTTCAGCTTCAACGAGGGTGTCAGCAGGCCGTGTTCCTCGGTGAACGGCTGGGCCAGGATGCGGAAGGTGCGGATCGACTCGGCCTGGGAGACCAGGGTGTTGGCGGCGACCACGGCCCGCCGCACCTCTGTCTCCAGGTCCGCGTCGCGGACCAGCGAGGCCGGGGTCATCCTCGGCTTCCCGCGCATCTGCAGCCAGTGCTCGACCGCCTCCTGGTCCAGGGTGACCAGGGCGGCGATGTAGGGGCGGTCGTTGCCGACCACGATGCACTGGTTGACCAGCGGATGCTCCCGGACCCGCTCCTCCAGCACGCCCGGGGAGACGCTCTTGCCGCCGGAGGTCACCAGGATCTCCTTCTTGCGGCCGGTGATGGTCAGATAGCCGTCCTCGTCCAGCGACCCCAGGTCGCCGGTGGCGAGCCAGCCGTCGTGCAGGGTCGCGTCGGTGGCCTTCTGGTTGTTGAGATAGCCCTGGAAGACGTTCCCGCCGTGCAGCCAGATCTCCCCGTCGTCCGCGATGTGCACGGTCACGCCCGGGATCGCCTGGCCCACCGTGCCGTAGCGGGTGCGCTCGGGCGGGTTGGCGGTGGCCGCGGCCGTCGACTCCGTCAGGCCGTACCCCTCGTAGATCTGCACGCCCGCGCCCGCGAAGAACAGCCCCAGCCGGCGGTCCATCCCCGACCCGCCGGACATCGCGTTGCGGATACGGCCGCCCATCGCGGCCCGGACCTTCGCGTACACCAGCTTGTCGAAGAGCTGGTGCTGCATCCGCAGCCCCGCCGACGGTCCGGGCCCGATGCCCCACGCCTTCGCCTCGACCGCCTCCGCGTACTTCACGGCGATGTCGACGGCCTTCTCGAACGGGCCGGCCTTGCCGTCCTTCTCGGCCTTGCGGCGGGCCGCGTTGAACACCTTCTCGAAGATGTAGGGCACCGCGAGGATGAACGTCGGCCGGAACGCGGCCAGGTCGGGCAGCAGGGCGGCGGCGTGCAACTGCGGCTGGTGCCCGAAGCGGACCCGGCCGCGGATCGCGGCGACCTCCACCATCCGCCCGAAGACGTGCGCCAGCGGCAGGAACAGCAGCGTGGACGCCTCGTCGCCCTTCTTCGAATGGAACACCGGCTCCCACCGCTGGATCACCGTGTCCGCCTCGAACATGAAGTTGCCGTGGGAGATCACACAGCCCTTGGGGCGGCCGGTGGTGCCCGAGGTGTAGATGACGGTGGCGACCGAGTCCGGGGTGACCGCCTGCCGGTGCCGGTGCACCAGCTCGTCGTCCAGGTGCGCCCCGGCGTCGTACAGCTCCTGCACACAGCCGGCGTCCAGCTGCCACAGCTGGCGCAGTTGCGGCAGCCGGTCGATGACCGTGGCGATGGTCATCGCGTGGTCCTCGTGCTCCACGATCGCCGCGGCCACCTCGGCGTCGTAGAGCATCCAGAAGCACTGCTCCGCCGAGGAGGTGGGATAGACCGGCACCACCTGCGCGCCGATGGTCCACAGGGCGAAGTCGAACAGGGTCCACTCGTAGCGGGTGCGGGACATGATCGCGACCCGGTCGCCGAAGCGGATGCCGCGGGCGAGGAGCCCCTTGGCGAGGGCGAGGACCTCGTCGCGGAACTCGCCGGAGGTGACGTCCCGCCACTGCCCTGTGTCGTCCTTGCGGCCGAGCGCGACATGCAGCGGATCGGTCTGGGCATGGTCGAAGACGACGTCTGCCAGACCGCCCACCGGCGGCGGCGACGCCAGCGGAGGGTTGGTGAACTCGTGCAACCTCGCTCCCCGTGTCTCGCGCCTCGTCGGCGTCCGTCGGTCCGCGCCCGGCTCGGCGCGGTGAAAGCTACCCCACCTGATCGGTGTGCGGGAGGGGTACGGAAACCGAGCAAACCTCACGTTTTACCCGGACGCCGACCGGGAAATGCCCGCACATGGGGAAGGGCCGGACACGATACTGACGGGTCAGTAAGTTTCGGTGCCGTAATCTCCACCGAATCTGTACGCGCCGATTACCGCACCTCACGCCCGCGAGGCGGCCCCGGAGCCCGCGCCCCGTGACCGCCCCGCCCGCCGGACCCCGCCGCTCAGCCGCGGACCGGCACCGCCTCCTCCGGCACCGCGCCGGCGGTCTTCGCGGGTGCCGGCCGGCCCGCCCGTACGAGCACCAGCACCAGGGCGCCCGCCACCGTCCCGGCCAGCCCGGCCACGACCAGCGCACCGTTCAGCCCCGAGGCGAACGCGGCCCGCAGGGTGTGCTCGGAGAAGCCGCCGCGCAGCGCCCCGGCACCGCCGCCCGCCAGCGCGTGGGCCGCGTCGCCCGGCAGCCGGCCCGTCATCCGCGAGGTGAGCACGGTGCCGAAGACGGCCACCGCGAGCGCGTACCCGAGCTGCCGGACCGTGTTCACCGCGCCGCCCGCCATCCCGGACCGCTCCGCCGGGACGGCCGCCAGCGCCGCCCCCGCCACCGTCGGCGCGACGAACCCGGTGCCGACGCCGACCAGCACGAACCCGGGCACCAGCGCCGTCCAGTCCGACCCCGCGTCCAGCACCGCCTGGCACAGGACGCCCGAGGAGACCAGCAGCAACCCGCCGCCCACCGTCAGCCAGGCCGGCACCCCGTGCAGCAGCCGCCCCACCAGCACCGCGACCAACATGGACACCGCCGTCATCGGCAGCAGCGTCAGCCCGCCGCGCACCGGCGACATGCCGAGCAGCGTCTGCATCCAGATCGACAGATAGGCGATCCCGCCGAACGCCACCCCGTTGAAGGCGAACGACCCCAGCATCGCCCCGACGAAAGCGGGCCGCCGCAGCAGCGACAGATCCAGCAGCGGATGCGCCACCCGCCGTTCCACCAGCACGAACACCACCAGGGCCAGCGCCGCCGCCGCGAACGCGGCCAGCGCGGCGGGCGCCGTCCAGCCGTCCTCACCGGCGCGCACGACGCCGTACGTCGCCCCGCCCGCGAACAGCGCGAACGCCGCCGTACCCGCCCAGTCCACGCTCATCCCGCGCGGCCCGCGCGACTCCGGAACGGCCCGCAGCGCCAGCCACACCGCCACGACGCTCACCGGCAGGTTCACATAGAAGATCCACCGCCAGCCCGGCCCCTCGGCGATCAGCCCGCCCAGCACCGGCCCGACCGCCGCGGCCCCGCCGCTGACCGCACCCCACACCCCGAGGGCGGCGGACCGCTGCCGCCCCTGGTAGACGGAGCCCAGCAGCGGCAGCGTCGTCGCGAACATCGCCGCCCCGCCGATGCCCTGCAGCCCCCGCGCCGCCACCAGCATCCCCGGCCCGGACGCCAGCCCGCAGAGCAGACTGGCCGCCGCGAACAGCACCACGCCCGCCACGTACACCCGGCGCCGCCCCAGGATGTCGGCCGCGGCCCCCACCCCGAGCAGCAGCGCCGCCAGCGCCAGCGCGTACCCGTCGACCACCCACTGCAGATCACCCAGCGACGCGTGCAGCGAGCCCGCCATGTCCGGCAGCGCCACCACCACGATCGTCACGTCCAGCAACAGCATGAACGTGCCCAGGCACACGGCCGTGAGCGTCCCCCAGCTCCGCATGTCCTCAACTCCCCTGTTCGAACGGACTGCGTATCGCTGCGTACGATGACCGGACGACGGCCGATCCGACGCCCCGATACGCCCGGAGCGACGGAATCCGACGGGGGAACCGATGCTGCGGATGGAATCCGACACCTTCGACCTGCTGGACCTCCAGCTGCTCTCCGCCCTGGAGATCGACGGCCGGGCGCCCTTCAGCCGGATCGCCGCCGTCCTCGGCGTCTCCGACCGGACGATCGCCCGCCGCTACCGCCGCCTGTGCGCCGAGGGCGGCCTCCGCGTCGTCGTCCTGCGGGACGCCGTCCGCCTCGGCCAGGACCAGTGGATGCTGCGGCTGCGCTGCGCGCCCGACGGCGCCGCCGTCATCGCCGACGCGCTCGCCAGGCGCCCCGACACCCACTGGATAGGGCTGGCCTCCGGCGGCACCGAGATCGCCTGCATCACCCGGCCGCGCAGCCCCGGCGACCACGACGACCTCCTGCTGGGCAAGCTGCCGCGCACCCCGAGCGTCGTCGAGATCCGTGCCCTGCAACTCCTGCACCGCTTCTACGGCGGCCCGGTGGGCTGGCTGCCCAAGTTCCGGGCGCTCGACGAGGAGCAGATCGCCGCCCTGCGCCCCGACCTCCCCGAGCCCGGTCCGGCCCGCCTGGAGCCCGAGGACGCCCCGCTCCTCGCGGTCCTCGAACGCGACGGCCGCGCCACCTACCCCGAACTCCAGCACGCCACCGGACGCTCCGAGTCCGCCGTCAAACGCCGCCTGTCCGCCCTGATCGCCTCCGGCGCGGTCTACGTCGACATCGAGTACGACTGCGAGATCCTCGGCTACCCCAGGGCCGCCATCCTGTGGATCACCACGGCCCCGGGCGCCCTCGACTCCGTCGGCCGGACCCTCGCCACCCACGACGAGATCGCCTTCGCGTCCGCCACCGCCGGCCCCTCCCACATCGTCGTCACCGCCGTCGTCCGCGACACCGCGGCGCTGTACGCCTATCTGAGCGGCCCCCTGGGGCGCCTGGAGGGAGTCCAGCACGTGGAGGCGACACCGTTCCTGCGCCGGGTGAAGCAGCTGACGTACCGCCCGGTGCGCTGAGCGCCGGCCGGGGAGTCAGCCGCCGCTGCGCCGCAGCCGTTCGCCGCCCGCCAGGATCGCCGCCGCCAGCGCGTCCGCGGCGCTCCCGGCCGGGCCCCGGCGCCGGCCGTGGGCGAGGACGAAGTCGGTCTTGCCGAGGTCGGGCAGGCCCGCGCGCTCCGGCAGCCGGAACAGGCCCGGCGGGATCAGCCGCCGGGAGTGGGCCATCACCCCCAGACCGGCACGGGCCGCGGCGATCAGCCCGTTGAGGCTGCCGCTGGTGCACACGATCCGCCACGGGCGGCCCTGTCCCTCCAGGGCCTCCAGCGCGCGGGCCCGGGTGATGCCCGGCGGCGGGTACACGATCAGCGGCACCGGCCGGTCCGGGTCCAGCCGCAGCCGCTCGGCACCGATCCACACCAGGTCGTCGCGCCAGACCAGCTCACCGCGGGGATCCTCCGGGCGCCGCTTGGCCAGCACCAGGTCGAGCTTCCCGGCCGCCAGCTGCTCGTGCAGGGTGCCGGACAGCTCCACCGTCAGCTCCAGGTCGACCTCCGGATGGTCGTAGCGGAAGGCTTCCAGGATCTCCGGCAGCCGGGTCAGGACGAAGTCCTCCGAGGCGCCGAACCGCAGCCGGCCCCGCACCCGTGTACCGCCGAAGAACGCCGTCGCCTGCTCGTGCACCTCCAGGAGCCGGCGGGCGAACCCCAGCATCGCCTCGCCGTCCTCGGTCAGCTCCACCGAATGGGTGTCCCGGGAGAACAGCTGCCGGCCGGCCGCGTCCTCCAGCCGGCGCACATGCTGGCTCACCGTCGACTGGCGCAGCCCCAGCCGCCGGGCGGCCTGCGTGAAACTCAGCGTCTGGGCGACCGCCAGGAAGGTGCGCAGCTGCGTCGGTTCGTACACACGCCCGAGCCTAGCGCGGTCATCACGGAACATGATGACAGTCAGAGTGGTGTACGGGATTCCCGATCGGCGGTCCGGAGAGGACGATGGGGGACAGGCCCTGCGGGCCCGGACCGCCCGACACACTCAGCGATCGGAGCACTGTGAAACGCCTGCGCCGGCCGAGTCGGATGCCGATCGACCCGTACATCGTGCTGCTGCTCGGCACGGTGGGTCTCGCCGCGCTCCTCCCGGCCCGCGGCACCGCCGCCGACGTGACCTCCGGCGCCTCCACGGCCGCGATCGCCTTCCTCTTCTTCCTCTACGGCGCCCGGCTGTCCACCCGGGAGGCGCTGGACGGGCTCAAGCACTGGCGGCTCCACCTCACCGTGCTGATCTGCACCTTCGTCGTCTTCCCGGTGTTCGGGCTCGCCGCGCGCGGGCTGGTGCCGGCCCTGCTGACCCAGCCGCTCTACCAGGGGCTGCTGTTCCTGACGCTGGTGCCGTCCACGATCCAGTCGTCCATCGCGTTCACCTCGATCGCCCGCGGCAACGTGCCCGCCGCGATCTGCGCCGGGTCCTTCTCCTCCCTCGCCGGGATCGTCCTCACCCCGCTGCTCGCGGCGGGACTGCTCGGCGGCGACGAGGTCGGGTTCTCCACGGACTCGCTGGTGAAGATCGTGCTCCAGCTGCTGGTGCCGTTCCTCGCCGGGCAGGTGCTGCGGCGCTGGATCGGCCCCTTCGTCACCCGGCACAAGAAGGTCCTCGGCCTGGTCGACCGCGGCTCCATCCTGCTGGTCGTCTACACCGCCTTCAGCGAGGGCATGACCCAGGGCATCTGGCACCAGGTCAGCGCCGTGCGGCTGGCCGGACTGCTCGGCGTCGAGGCCGTGCTGCTGGCCGTGATGCTGATCCTGACCTGGTACGGCGCCAAGGCGCTCGGCTTCGGCCGGGCGGACCGGATCGCCATCCAGTTCGCCGGGTCGAAGAAGTCGCTCGCCTCCGGTCTGCCCATGGCCAGTGTCCTGTTCGGCAGCCACGCCTCGCTGGCCGTCCTGCCACTGATGCTGTTCCACCAGATGCAGCTGATGGTGTGCGCGGTCATCGCCAAGCGCCGGGCCCACGATCCGGAGGTGACGACGGACGCGTCCGAGGAGACCGCGGACGCGTCCGAGGGGTCAGCCGCGCACCCGGTCCAGGGGCAGCCACAGGACCGTGTCCTGCGCTGACCGCAGGAGGTCCGGGTCCGCCAGCTCCTCGTCCGTGAGCGCCCGGTCCCACACCCGCACCTCGTCCAGCGCGCCGGTGAGGAAGGCCCGCCCGTCCATGCGCTGACCGACGTGGACGCCGAAGGGCGAGTTGCGGCTGACCGAGCCCGGGACGTCGGCGACGGAGGACTGCGCGCCGTCGACGGACAGCGACAGCCGGCCGGCGCCCCGGCGCAGCACGGCGTGGTGCCACTGTCCGTCGTTGTACGCCGCGGCCGTGCGCACGAACGCGGTCTGCGGCGGGGCGGCGCCGTTCCGCACGGTGATCAGGGCCTGCACGCGGTTGCTCGCGGGCTCCCCGCGCAGCCACACCTGCGGCTGGCTCGTGCCGATCCCGCCCATCCACAGCAGCGGCTGCTCCCCGGTGGTCGCCGAGTAGCGGAACCAGAGGGAGGCCGTGAAGTCCTGCGTCCCCAGGGGGAGCGCGGTGCGGTACGGCAGCCGGACGGCGTCGCCGGTGCCGTCGAACTCCAGGGCGCCACCGGACACCCCGTCCGTCTCCTCCGGGGCGCCGAGCACCGCCGCCGGGCGGGCGTGCGGCGCGCGGTCGGAGGTGACCGGGTCGGGACCGCGGCGCGGCGCGAGCCAGTCCTCGGTGAAGCGGGCGAAGCGGATCTCGTCGCGCGCGTCGACCGCACCGCCCTCGTACAGCAGGCCGACCGTGCCGGAGCCGAGGCGCGCCATGTCGGAGTAGCCGGACCAGTCCGTGGTGACGACCGTGCCGCGGTCCACGCTCTCCCAGGTCCGGCCGCCGTCGTAGGAGGAGCGGATCATCATCGTGCGGCGCCGGTCGGGGTCGCCGGGGCAGGCGAGCAGGATGCGGTCGCCCAGGCGCAGCATCGCCCCCTGCACCTGCGGGGTGTACAGATCCGGCAGGTCGCGGAAGGGCGCGGTGAAGCTGCCGCCGCCGTCCCGGCTGACGGCCTGGGTGCGGTGGCCGAGGTCGGTGCCGTCCTGCTCCCGGCCGCTCACCAGGATCGATCCGTCGCCGCGCTCGGCCAGGGTCAGCTCGGAGGGCTTCTGCCGGAAGGTTCCGTCGTCGGCGATCGGCCAGGTGTCACGGGCGCCGATCCGCCAGTGGCCGCCGTGGTCGTCGCTGACGATCAGGGCCGCGTGGTTGGCGCTGACCCTGCTGCCGTTCCAGGTCTCGGTGTTGACCCCGAAGACCAGGCGCCCCGCGTACCGGCCGTGGGTGAGCTGGATGCCGTGCACGGGACCGGTGGCGTACCAGGAGTTCCAGTCGGCGGGCAGGATCTCGGGGCTCAGGTCGCGCGGCCGCGACCAGCTACGGCCGTCGTCGTCGCTGTACTGGAGGTGCGGGGTGCGGTCGCAGGGGACCGAGCAGCCGGCGCTGTCGCCGCGGCCCGTGTTGTACGTCGCGGCGAGCCAGACGCGGCCGGTGGCGCGGTCCACGATCGGCGCCGGGTTGCCGTGCGTGTCACCGGCGCCCTCGGTGACCACCTGCAAGGGGCCCCAGGTGCGCCCGCCGTCGGCGGACCGCTTGAGCACGATGTCGATGTCGGCGGCGTCCCCGCAGTTGAGGACCCGGCCCTCGGCGAACGCCAGCAGCGTGCCGTCGGTCGTGCGCACCACCGCCGGGATGCGGAAGCACGCGTACCCGGGGTCCTGAGCGGCCTTGAACAGCACCTGCTGGTCGAACTCCGTTGCCTTCGAGAGCGGTTGGGCATGAGCGGAGGGAGCGGGGAGGAGCGGTACGAGCAGGCCGGCCAGGAGCACGGCGGCGGAGGCGAGCGCGGATCTGAGACGGGTGCGAAGACATGACGGCACGGTGCGACCTGCCCTTCGTCGGCCGGACATCTGGTCATCCGGACATCCCATGTCCAACGTGCGTCCCACCGACGGTAGTTGGGTGTGCGGCACGTCACAAGAACCGTGCAGGCGGTTACGGTCGCAGGACGACCTTGCCGAGGTTGGCCCGGCTGGTGACCGCCTCGTGCGCCGCCGCCGCGTCCTCCAGCGCGAACTCCCCGTGCACGGCGGGCTTCAGGGCGCCCTCGGCGAACAGCCGCCACAGCTCCTGCCGCCACTGCTCGTACAGCTCCGGCCGGCCGCGGGCGATCAGCGCCATCTGGAAGCCGATCACCGACTTGGCGCCCACCAGCAGGTCGTACGCCCGGACGGTGCCGCCGCCCGAGCTGTAGGCGACCAGCCGGCCGTGCGGGGCGAGCGCGGCGACGGCGGGGGTGAGCAGTTCGCCGCCGACGGCGTCCAGCACGCAGTCGACGGGCTCCCCCCAGGTGTCGTCGTCGTACCGGACGCAGTCGTCCGCGCCGAGCGAGCGGACGAAGTCCGCCTTGTCCGCACCCGACACGGCGCCCAGTACGCGTCCAGCGCCCCGCGTCCGTGCCAGCTGCACCGCGAGATGCCCGACGCCGCTCGCCGCCGCCGTGACGAGGACCGACTCTCCCGGCGCGAGCCGTGCCGCCTCCAGCACGCCGAGCGCCACCAGGCCGCTGCGCACCAGTGCGATCGCGGTCACCGCGTCCGCGTCCCGTGGTACCGGCGAGGCCATGGCCTCGTGGATCAGGGCGAAGTCGGCGTAGCCGTGCCCGAAGCAGAGTCCCGTCACCCGGTCGCCGGTGCGGAAGCGGGTCACGCCCTCGCCGGCGGCCACCACCTCGCCCGCGACCTCACCGCCCAGCGTCACCGGCTCCGCGGCCTCGGTCACCTTGCGGACCATCGGCAGGGTGATGCCCACGGCCTCGCAGCGCACCAGCAGCTCTCCGGGGCCCGGCTCCGGGACGGGGGCCTCCTCCAGGAACAGCGGGCCACCCACGGACGTGTAGCGGACTCGGCGCATCGGAACCTCCGGACGCCGGGCGTGCCCCGGCGCGGTCGATCGTTGGGAATACCCACGAATTCATGGGGAGTCCCCACGGTAAGGGGGCTTCGTTGGGAAGTCCAATGATTCTTCGGATAGTCTGCCGCCATGGCCGAAGCACCCCTGCCCGCGATCCGCTCGCTGCCCAGCTGGCTCCTCGGCCGGGCCGCCGCACGAGGCCGCGCCCTGGTGGCCGACGCCCTCGCGGCCGAAGGGCTGAAACTCTGGCACCACGTCGTCCTGTCCGCCCTCCGCGACCTCGCCCCGGTCGCCCAGGCCGACCTCGGCCGCAGCGTGGGCCTCGACCCCAAGGACCTCGTCGGCGTCCTGAACGACCTCCAGTCCGCCGGTCTGGCCGTCCGCGCCCCCGACCCCCGCGACCGGCGCAAGAACGCCGTCTCCCTCACCGACGACGGCGCCCGGCTCCTCGTGCGCTGCGAGAAGGCCGCCCAGGAGGCCAACGACGCACTGCTCGCCCCGCTGTCGGCCGCCGAACGCGATCAGTTCATGGGCCTGTTGATCCGGATTTCCGGCACGGACGGCTGACGGCGGTTAACGTTCCGTCATGACCGCAGCCCTCGTGCCCGATCCGCAGCGCGCCGCCCTTGTCCTCGTCGACCTGATGGAACGCGTCGTCGCGCTGCCCCTGGAACCCCGTAAAGGCGCCGAAGTCCTCGCGACGGCCGAGGAACTGGCAAACGCCTTCCGCCGCGCCGGCGCCCTCGTCGTGCTCGTACGGGTCGAGCGTCCCGCCGTCGCCGAACAGCCCCCCGGCAGCGGACTCGTGCCCGGCCTGCTCCGGGAGGGCGACCTGGAGGTGGTCAAGCGGACGGTCGGCGCCTTCCAGGGCACCGGACTGGACGAGCGGCTGCGCGAACGCGGCGTCACCACGCTGGTGTTCGGCGGCATCGCCACCAACCTCGGCGTCGAGTCCACCGCCCGAGCGGCCGCCGACCTCGGCTACGACCTCGTCTTCGCCGAGGACGCCATGGCCGCCCTCACCGGCGCGGAGCACGAGGCGTCCGTACGGCTCGACTTCCCCCGGCTGGGCACCGTCACCACCGCCTCCCGGATCCGCGCCGCCCTCGGCTGACGGACCGCACCGGCGGCCCGCCTCCCGGTCCACGACGCCCCCCGGGGGGGTGCTTCCCCGGCGGCCGGTTCCCCGCCGCCGAGCAGCGGGGAACCGGTCAGCCGTGGGCGGCCGCCTCCCGCAGGGCGATCCGGTCCTCGCCCGCGTACACGTTCATCGAGCTGCCCCGCAGGAAGCCCACCAGGGTCAGACCGGTCTCCGCGGCCAGGTCCACCGCCAGCGACGACGGCGCCGACACGGCCGCGAGCACCGGGATGCCCGCCATGACCGCCTTCTGCGCCAGCTCGAAGGAGGCCCGGCCGGAGACCATGAGAATGGTCCGGGACAGCGGCAGCGCGTCGCTCTGCAGCGCCCGTCCGACCAGCTTGTCGACCGCGTTGTGCCGGCCCACGTCCTCCCGGGTGTCCAGCAGCTCCCCGTCCTCGCTGAACAGGGCCGCCGCGTGCAGGCCCCCGGTCCGGTCGAACACCCGCTGGGCCGCGCGCAGCCGGTCGGGAAGGGCCGCCAGCAGCTCGGGGGTGACCCGCAGCCGGGGAGTGTCGGCGATCGGCCAGCGCGTGGTCGTCCGCACGGCGTCCAGACTGGCCTTGCCGCACAGCCCGCACGAGGAGGACGTGTAGACGTTCCGCTCCAGGCCGAAGTCCGGGAGGACGACGCCCGGCGCGGTCTTCACGTCGACCACGTTGTAGGTGTTGGAGCCGTCCGCCGTCGCCCCCGCGCAGTAGACGATGTTCTGCAGATCGGCCCCGGTGGCCAGGACGCCCTCGCTCACCAGGAAGCCGGCCGCCAGCGCGAAGTCGTCGCCCGGTGTGCGCATGGTGATGGCGAGCGGCTTGCCGTTCAGGCGTATCTCCAGGGGTTCCTCGGCGACGAGCGTGTCCGGCCGGGTGGAGACCGCCCCGTCCCGGATACGCAGGACCTTGCGTCGTTCCGTGACTCGTCCCATGTTCTGATGCCCCGGTTCTGTACGTGCTGGCAGCCGAAACGGCCCTTGATGCTGAGGTTGCCGCGGGTCACCGGGCAGCCGTGCGGCGAGGTGACCTCGACGCTCTCATTGTCCTGCACATGGAGGGCGAGCGGGCGTGCCGCGTCCTGTGCACGGAGGGTGAGCGTGCGTGCCCGCGTCCTGCACACGGAGGGTGAGCGTGCGTGCCCGCGTCCTGCACACGGAGGGTGAGCGTGCGTGCCGCCCCGCAGGACGCGCTGGATCTCGACGGCACCCGGAGCGCGCTCCCCTTCCAGCCGGCGATCGTGATGCTCGGGCTGTCGGCCGCGTTCGGCGGCACGCTCGTCGAGCGCAACGGGCCGCGATGGGCGATGACCCTGGCCCTCGTCTGCTTCTCCTCCGGCTTCCGCGTCTCCGCGCTCGGCGCCGAGACGCGGCAGTACCGGCTGATCGTCCTCGGCTACGGCTTCGTCGGCGGGATCGGCCTCGGCATCGGCTGCATCTCGCCCGTCTCCCCTCTGATCAAGTGGTTCCCGGACCGGCCGGGCATGACCACCGGCATTGCCTTCGTGACCCTCGGCGTCCTGTCTGAAGAACCTCTTCGGCACCTACCAGGTCGGCGCCGTCCACGGGCGGCTGCTCACCGCGGGGCTGATCGCCCTGTCCTGGCTCTGGGTGGCGGAACCCCTGGCCTACGGCGTGTACGAGCCGGCGCGGAAGGCGACACAGCTGTTCACGGGCTGAGTGTTCGGGCGTCCGAGGGCCTCAGGGAAGCCGACAACCCGGGCGCCCGATTCCTGTGGCATCACCTGCCGCCGTACTCGCGAGTCACTGATCAGACTGGTGGATCCCGCAACACACGGCACGAGGGGACCCCCGACATGAACGGCTCGCGCATCGCCGCCATCGGTCACTATCAGCCCGCCAGGGTGCTCACCAACGACGCCCTGGCGGACATGGTCGACACCAGCGACGAGTGGATCCGCAGCCGGGTGGGCATCCGGACCCGGCACCTCGCCGGCCCCGACGAGCCCGTCGACGAGCTGGCCGCGCACGCCGCCGCCAAGGCCCTCGCCGCTGCCGGACTCGCGCCGCACGACATCGACCTCGTGCTGGTGGCGACGTCCACCGCGATCGACCGCTCCCCGAACACCGCCGCCCGGGTGGCCGCCCGCCTCGGCATTCCCCAGCCGGCCGCGATGGACGTCAACGTCGTCTGCGCCGGCTTCACCCACGCCCTCGCCACCGCCGACCACACGGTCCGGGCGGGCGCCGCGACCCGGGCGCTCGTCATCGGCGCCGACAAGATGTCCGACGTCACCGACTGGACCGACCGCACCACCTGCGTCCTGGTCGGCGACGGCGCCGGGGCGGCCGTGGTGGAGGCGTGCGGGCCGGACCGGCAGCCCGGGATCGGGCCGGTGCTGTGGGGATCGGTGCCCGAGATGGGCCACGCGGTGCGCATCGAGGGCACGCCGCCGCGGTTCGCGCAGGAGGGACAGAGCGTCTACCGCTGGGCCACCACCCGGCTGCCCGCCATCGCCCGGCAGGCCTGCGCGAAGGCCGGGGTGGCGCCCGAGGACCTCGCCGGGGTCGTCCTGCACCAGGCCAACCTGCGGATCATCGAGCCGCTGGCCGAGAAGCTGGGCGCCGTCAACGCGGTGGTCGCCCGCGACGTCACCGAGTCCGGCAACACCTCGGCCGCCAGCATTCCGCTCGCCTTCTCCAAGCTGGTCGAACGGGGCGCTCTCAGCAGCGGCGACCGGGTCCTGCTGTTCGGGTTCGGCGGGAACCTGTCGTACGCCGGGCAGGTCGTGCGCTGCCCGTGAGAGCCCGAGGGGCTCGGGAGCGATCCCGGCCGGATCCGTGCGTGCTTGCCCGCACCCCGCCGGGCGGTCGGCGGAGCAGACCGTGAAGGGGGCCGGGAGGCGGGGAGCCGCGGCGGGGGAGCGGCGGCCCGGGAACGTCCCGGAACGCCGGCTCATGCCGTGATCCCTCACGCCGCGTACGCGGCATCTCGCAGACCGCATACGGTCCGCGATGCGGCGGTCCGGACCGCCCGTGCCGCCGCCCCACGGACGGATACGCAGGTGAAACGCACTCCGAAACCTTGGTATTGTTGTCCATGTCGCCGCGGGGAACACACCCCGCAAGGCGGCAGACACCTAGTCCGGGTGGCGGAATGGCAGACGCGCTAGCTTGAGGTGCTAGTGCCCTTTATCGGGCGTGGGGGTTCAAGTCCCCCCTCGGACACCAGCAAAGACCCCAGTTGACCTGGGGTTTTTCTGTTTCTCTGGCTGCGGTGTGACCAACCACCAACAGCCGAGCGAACTTCTGGTCAGACCAGGGATGACAGGCCGATTCGGGCAGTGCTGGAAGCGGCCAGCTTCTTCGCCCCTTCGGCGCGACGCCTGCCGTAGCGCGCCATGGTGGAGCCCGGCGAGTGGTGCCGGGCGTTGGCCGAGACCTCTACCGGGTTCTCGTGGTTGTCGAGATCGTTCGTGATCTTCGATGCCCGCCAGTCGTGCAGCCGGAAGTGCTCCGGCAGGTGCAGGCGGTTGCGTGCCGTCCGCCAGCGGGCCGACACCTTCTCCGGGTCCTGCGGCCCGCCTGCCTCGCCCCGGTACAGCTTGAAGCCGTCGCGGGCGAACACGAGGTCATGGTCCACCCGGAGATCCCCGAGGCGTTCCCGCTCCGCGTCCTGGCGTTCCTTCTGCCACTTGAGGACGTTCATCTGAGGACGTTCATCAGGGCTTGGTCTACGTAGCTGATCGCGTTGTCGTCTCCGTCCTTGGTGAACTTGCGCAGCCGGTAGGTGTTGCCTTCCGCGACCACGACCCAGGCCAGTTCGATGGCGCACTCATCCCAGTGGATGAGCGACCACTTCCACCCCAGCACTTCGCTGCGGCGGCTTCTTGTGCTCCCGGCCTAACCAGTAGCGGGGGGTAAGGGAGAGAGCGTCACCGCCATCGCCAAGACGCTGGGGATCTTTCGCTTTGTACCGGCACATCGGTGAGAGCGCCTGAGACAGGCGCACGGGGGCGCAGTCAGGCGCTCACCTCGGAGCGCACCGGAACGGGTGGGCGAACACCGGTGAGCGCCTCCGCTCGGGCAACGAGCCGGGGTGCAAGGTCGGGATACCAGCCACGGGCTACGGCTTGCAGCATCTCGGCCAGAGCCGCGAGTTCCCCGATTCGGCCGACCGGGGTGTCGAGGGTCGGCGCGAACTCCCCGCGGATGCGGGCGGCTACGTCGGGAACGAGCAGGCTGTTGGCGTGAAGGAGCCCAGCGTCATAGCCGAAGGGCACCAAGCCCCACCGCTCCCAGTCCAGCAGGCAGAGGGGCGCAACGGTGAGGTTGCCCCAGTGCAGGTCACCGTGACCGGTCACCCGCTCCACCGTGTCGGGGGCCGGGATGCCGAGGAACTGGGGGAAGGCCCGTTCGATCCACCCGTCTCCGACGGTCGTCTTCACACCCTCCACTTCAGCGAGCAGGGCAAGGGCTCGGCGAAGGTCCGCCCACCACTCGTCAGGCAACCCCGGGTCGTGGTCGATGTCGGCTCGGTTCGGGGACACGATCGGCTGCGTCACGTAGTCGAGGACTTCCGCCTCGAAAGCCCACTCGCCGTCAGTCCAGTCGTGCACCTCGTACAGGCGGGGACGAGGGACCTCGTCAGGCACCAGCTCGGAGGCGCCGACGATGCCCTCCCCCCGCTTCCTGCCCGCGTTCCTCTTCGCCGTCCGGCTCACCCGCAGCCACCGGTCCCCCGCTCGGCGTCCGAGGGTGACACCGAGAAAGCCCCACGCCAGCGACCCCGTACAGGTGAGACCCAGTACCTTGGCCGCCCGGTCGTGGGCGGCCTCCATCAGGGCCTGCACATCCTCATTCACCGGCGAGTTCATCCGTCACCCTCCTGAGTTCCTGGGCCGTCAGAGGCGCAGCCAGAGCCTTCGCCGCATCGTCCCAGTGTTCACGGGTGCTCGCGGAAGTCAGGACGACATCAAGGCCAGGGCACGAGCCAGCGGCCAGCAGGGCAGCGGCTGCGGCCGACGAGCCAGGGCGGATGAGGTTCACCAGTTCAGGTGTCATGGCATCGAGGAGCGCGCCGCCGTGCAGGGGCGCGGAGCCGAACGTGATCAGCCCCGCGTCCTTCGCCTGCACCAGTGGTCCGCCACCGTTCAGGGCCTGCGTGATCGGGGCATCCATGATCAGGCTGATGGGCATCTGCAAGCCCGTGAAGTGGTGCTCGGCTGAACCCGCCGCCTGCCGGGCGAGCGTGAGCAGCTCGGGAACACTGAAGGCTCCGGAGGTCAGGCCCGACCATGTGGCGACGCCGTACCCGCCGATCCTGCCCGCGTGGGCGAACTCCTCCAGCGCCGTGAAGGCTTCCCGCACACGCCCATGCGGATCCGCACGGTCAAGGCCCTGGCCGTCATGCTCCGGGTTGTGCACGAACACCAGGTCCACGCGCCCGAGCGTGGCCAGCGAGCGCTCCGTCCGCCAGCGGACAAAGCCCCGCTCAAGGCTGTGCCTACTGGCCGCCTCCTCCCGGGTGAGCACGCCGTCAGCCAGTGCGGCGCGGCTCTGTTCCTCTGTGAGGAACCCTGCCTTCGTGGCTACCCGCACGGTCGGGTACTCCCTGAGAAGCGGGCGCAGTTCCTCGTGCGCCCGACCGTGGGCATAGTTGGGTGCCGTGTCCACCCAGGGGCTACCGGCGGCCAGGGCGGTGCGTGCCGCCTGACTGACATCACGCACGCGGTATGTCCCCAGAGAGAGCGCGGCGGTCACAGCGCCGTCCCCACGACTGCGACGGCGTGGCCTTCGATGAGAACGGAGACCAGCTCGGCTACCTCCTTGACCTCCAGTCCGGCGGAGTCGGCCATCTCGCCCAACGTGGCCGGTTGGTTGGTCAGCAGCGTGCCCAGTGCGGGAGCGGCGGACTCGGCGAAGTCCCACGCGGTACCGGCCGCCGAGAAGGTGACCGTGCCCTCTGCCGGGTTCGCCGTCAGGCGCCCTCGCGGAGCGGTCAGCTTGACCGTGATCTCCGACCGTGCGGGGAGGCCGTCCACGTAGGGCAGGGACGGAATCGCGTGGCCCAGGTCGATCGTGTCGATCGACTCCGCCCACCGCTCCACGAGGCGCGGGGCCGCCATCATGTAGGCCACCTCATGGCGCAGGGCGTCGGTGAAGTCGGCCTGTTCCGTCAGCGAGCCGAAGCGCGGGATGTCCCTGCGGAGCGCGAGGGACGCCCGAAGCTGGTCCACGACCCAGACCATCAGGTCAGCGCCCGTGTGTGTGACCGTGCCGAAGGTGAGGTGAAGGGATTCCGTCCCCTGGTCAGCGGTGACGGAGTGCCACCAGCCGCGCGGCAGGTAGAGCACGTCACCCGGGGACAGAACGAGGTCCGCCAGGGGGTCGCCTTCCGGCTCCTCCGGTGACTCCACGTCCCGGAAGGTCGGTGCCTCACGGGTCATCCCCCACAGGCGCCACCGCTTCGAGCCGTGCAGTTGGACCACCACCACGTCGTGGTCGTCCCAGTGCCGGCCGAAGCCCTCCCGCTCGGTCCACGAGGCGTACACGTTGGCCTGCACGGAAGTCCCGAGGAAGCGAGCCAGCCCCTCCGCAGCCGCCCCCACAGCGGGGTGGATCTTCTCCACCGCGTCGAGTACCAGCGACGCCCCGTCCCTGAGCTGGGCGTGGAAGTCGGACGGTTGGATGCGGGACCAGGTGACCGCTCGGCGGTTCGTGGTGGGGATGGCGTAGCGGTGGAGCGGGACCATCTCGCCGTCGACGGAGAGGCGCAGCCGGGGCGGCTCCAGCCGCTGTGTGGCGATGATTCGGTTCAGGTCGTCCCAGGAGAACAGGCCCGCCGTGTCGGTGCCTCCGGGGATGTGTGCGTACGAGCGGTGGTACGTCTGGGCGAGGAACTCGTCCCCGCCCAGACGCCCCGCCCACGAGGCTGCATCAAGCAACGTGGGCGCTCCCGTCAGTCGTTGCCGTCGGAACGGCCACCGCTGACGTCCGACTCCTGCTCGGCACGAGTGCGCGCGGCCACGATCTTCCGCTTCGCGACGAGCAGACCACGCCCCTCGGGGGCCACCGAACCGGTGTTCTCTTCCACCATCGGACTACCTCTCTCTTCTCGGGGACTCCCGCCCGGGATCAGGCGGGAAGCAAAGGGGGACAACGGCGAGCCCGGCGGTTACCGGACAGCCACCTCACGAACCGGGCCGTACGTCCGGCCGCCGTCGTATGACACCCGCAGAGGCATGCGTCCGCCGTCGCGGTTCCTCGTTTCGTCTCGCTCGGTCGCCACCATGGGGGAAATCATTGGCCCAGAAATCGGCGGCTGTGTAGTTCTTTCCCGTCATGGGCTAAAGATCATGAACGGCAAGCGGTAGACCACTCCGCCAACAAGGCTCGCGCTTCCTCCCCGAACAACGCGTAACCCTCCAGCGTGGAGAACAGTTCGAGATGCATTTCGATGTCTCGTGGATCTCTCAGGATCACGACCCCGGTCGTGTTCTCCACAGTGGCCAGCGTGTTGTCATAGACGGTGAAGGTGTCCATGGGTGCCATGGGCTTGTATCCCGCGATGGGGATAACGCCGAGCTTCACGTTCGCAAGGTGGGTAAGTGAGGCCAGCCGGTCAATCTGCATGGCCATCGCGGCCGGGGGCAGGAGCGGCCACCTCACAGCCTGCTCGGTCAGGATGAAGGTAAACCGCTTCTTCGTATCGTAAAGAACCTCTTGCCGCTCCAGCTTCCTCGCGATCGTCTTGGTGACATCGGCCGGAGAATGGGCAAGGCTGGCCCGGATGTACTCAGGCGTGGAAAGTAGTCCCGTAATCATCGAGAGCAGGAAGAAGCGGAATTCCGTAGACGAGGATTCGAAGGCTGCAAGTTCGGTCTGCTTCTTCTCAAGGCCCCTACGGCGCAGCGAGCGCAGGTCTTGCCATTCGGTGTTGGCCAGCCGCGCGAGGGCGATGACCTCCTCGATGACCTCGGGCGGAGCCACAACAGCCCGGAGGATTCTTTCCAGGTCCAGCAGGCTCGGCTGAGCTTTCCCGTTCTCGATCCGACTGATCTTCGATTGGGACATGTTGCAACGCCGAGCGAGCCGGTCCCCAGTGAGGCCGGCTCGCTTGCGTAGTTCTTTCAGAAGGGCCGCCAGTTCCTGTTTGGGCTGGCCCATCTGCTCAGGGTCGAACGTCACCCGCTCACGTACTCCAGGAATGGAACCGACTCGGCAACGGCAATTCGCTTCCACTGCCGGTACGGTTCGGGATCGCCCTCGTGCAGCTCTCGGTTTATCTGCGTCCCGTCCGCCCGGTAGTTCATCAGGACCACCTTGGACTCATCGAACATCCAGAAGTCCTGGCCCGGAAGTCCCGGGTTCTCCCGGTCGGTGAGGTCGAGGATGCGGATATCCTCGCCCACCTTCACGTGGTGCCGGTAGTAATACTCGAACTCGAACCGGAGGTAGTCCGAGAGTGGGCGGGTCACGACGTGTACCCTGCCGACGCTCTTTCCTTCCGAGGTCCATTGCCGAACCTCGTCCATCCATGCCGACGTGTAATCGTCGGGGGATTTCTCCCCGGCGAGGAAGCGCTTCAGCTTCTCCGCTTCCGGGGGCATGGTGTAGGCGGGCAGCGTCTCCAGCCGCCACGCCTCACGCTCCATGGAATCGAAGCAGTCATTCCACGCGTCACCATCCAAGTGCACGGAATGCCTCCCTGAGAACCGCCTCGGGGATTTCCACGAGCCCTTCCCCGGAGGGCGGAGTGAAGGCGTCGGACACGTCGCCCTGCACCACGAACGATCCGGTAGCCGTGCGGTACACGTTCGGGCAGTCCTTCTCTCCGCACTCGCCGTTGCCGTTGCCCGTGAGCCGGGTGAGTGCCGAACGTTCGGACATGCCAAACCCCCCTTGCTCCGGCCCCGTTG
This sequence comes from Streptomyces sp. NPDC038200, assembly GCF_055600785.1. Classification (NCBI taxonomy): domain Bacteria; kingdom Bacillati; phylum Actinomycetota; class Actinomycetes; order Kitasatosporales; family Streptomycetaceae; genus Streptomyces; species Streptomyces sp. NPDC038200. The sequence goes on along the minus strand of NZ_JBVJYH010000003.1, from coordinate 346,436 downwards.
GGCCGCCTGCCCAACGACACTAGAGGGGGCGGTGTCACGCGTCTATGCGTGAACGCGACTATGCGTGTCCTTGCATAAACAGGGCGGCGACCGCCCCGGCCCACCCCCGCGGTACGCGGTCGCGCACGTGCCCGTGCGGACTGGGCGTAGCCCGTGGCGCCGTCCGGGAAGCCGGACCGGGGACGGACTCCTCGTAGGAGGGTCGGTCACGTGACCAGCGCATGACCAACAGGGGCCCGAGAGGGCCTGAAACAGCAGGAAAGAACAGGAGAAACGCCCGCCGAAATCAATCCTGTCGACGGGCGTTTCCCCAGTTCAGAGCGGTTGGGAGCTGGTGCCCGAGTGGAGAGTTCAAGTCCCCCCTCGGACACAGACAAGAAACCCCATGGCTTCGGCCGTGGGGTTTCTTCGTTGCCCAGGGGTTTCTTCGTCGGCGGAGCGGGGCCGTTCCGGGGCCGGAGAAAAACCGGTACCCGTCCGCTGATCGTTTTCCTAGACTCGCCACGCGCGCCGCACCGACACCGCGGTAGCGCGCTTCATCAGCCGTGGGAACCGAGGGGAGCCGGGCCGTGCGTGACCGTACCGCCGTCGTCGTTCCCCCCGCACGCTCCGAGGTGATCCTGGTGTCCTCGTCCGTCCGGTGCCCGCTGCGCGGCCGGCACCGGATGCCCGTGACGCCCCGCTGACCCCGGCGGCCCGCCCGGCACCCGCCCGGCCGCCGCCGAACCGTCGGCCCCGTCCGGCACACGGGAATCGCGCTGCCCTTCCTCGAGCACCACTTCCCGAAAGGCACCGGGCCGTGCGCACGCACCTCGACACCCTCACCGCCGTCCGCAACCTCGGCATCCTCGCCCACGTCGACGCCGGCAAGACCACCGTCACCGAGCGGATCCTGTACGCGACGGGCACCACCCACAAGCGGGGCGAGGTGCACGACGGCACCACCGTCACCGACTTCGACCCGCAGGAACGCGACCGCGGCATCACCATCTTCGCCGCCGCGGTGAGCTGCGCCTGGGACGGCCGTCGCATCAACCTCATCGACACCCCCGGTCACATCGACTTCGCCGACGAGGTCGAGCGGTCGCTGCGCGTCCTCGACGGGGCCGTCGCCGTGTTCGACGCCGTCGCCGGGGTCGAACCGCAGAGCGAGTCCGTCTGGCGGCAGGCCGACCGGCACGGCGTCCCCAGAATCGCGTTCGTCAACAAACTGGACCGCGCCGGCGCCGACCTCGACCGGGCCGTCGCCTCCATCCGGGACCGGCTGCATCCCACCCCGTTGGTCGTCCAGCTGCCGATCGGCGCCGAGGACGGCTTCACCGGAGTCGTGGACCTGGTGCGGATGCGGTCCCTGGTGTGGCGCGACGGGGAGAGCGCGGCCGTGGCAGGGGCGGTGCCCGAGGAACTGCGCGAGGAGGCGGTACGACGACGGCGCGCGCTGGAGGAGGCCGTGGCGGAACGCCATCCCGCCGCCCTGGAGGAGTTCTGCGACCGGGAGATGCTCTCCGCCGCGACCCTCACCGCCGCCCTGCGCGACCTCACCCGCAGCGGCGACGGCGTGGTCGTGCTGTGCGGCTCCGCCTACCGCAACCGCGGCATCGAACCGCTGCTGGACGCGGTGGTGGCCTACCTCCCGTCGCCGCTGGACGTGCCCGCCGTACGCGGTGTCCACCGGGGCGCCGAACAGCGGCGGGCCGCCGATCCCGGCGCGCCCTTCGCGGGCCTCGTGTTCAAGGTGAACGCGACCGCCACCGGGCGCCTGGCCTACGTGCGCGTCTACTCGGGCACGGTCGAGAAGGGGGACACGGTGTGGGACCCGGGCAGCGGGCGCACCGAGCGGGTGGCGCGGATCCTGCGGGTCATGGCGGACCGGCACGTCCAGCTGGACCGGGCGGTCGCCGGTGACATCGTCGCGCTCGCGGGCCTGAAGTCGGCCCGCACCGGCGCCACGCTCTGCGACCCCGGCGCCCCGCTGCTGCTGGAGCCGCCCGTGGCCGCGGAGCCCGTGGTGTCCGTGGCGGTCGAGGCCCGGCGCGGCACGGACACCGGCCGGCTGGCCACGGCGCTCGCCCGGCTCGCCGAGGAGGATCCCTCGCTGGTGGTGCGCACCGACGCCGAGACCGGTCAGACCGTGCTCTCCGGGATGGGCGAACTCCATCTGGAGGTCGCGGTGGAGAAGATCCGCCGTGACGGCGGGCCGGAGGTCACCGTGGGCCGGCCACGCGTCGCCTACCGGGAGACCGTCGTCGGCGGTGTGCGCGGCTTCGTGTTCCGGCACGTCAAGCAGGACGGCGGGGCGGGGCAGTTCGCGCATGTCGTCCTCGATGTGGAGCCGCTCGGCCCGGAACCGGGAGTCACCGGCTTCGCGTTCCGGTCCGCCGTGGTCGGCGGGCGGGTGCCGCAGGAGTACGTGCGCGCGGTGGAGGCCGGGTGCCGGGACGCGCTCGCCGAGGGACCTCTCGACGGGCACCCGGTGACCGGGCTGCGCGTCACGCTCACCGACGGCTCCACCCATGTGAAGGACTCCTCCGACACGGCCTTCCGCACGGCGGGCCGGCTGGGTCTGCGCGAGGCCCTGCGGGCGTGTACGGTCGCGCTGCTCGAACCGGTCGCCGAGGTCACGGTGACCGTGCCCGAGGACGCGGTCGGCGGGGTCCTCGGCGACCTGGCCGCCCGGCGCGGCCGGGTCGGCGGCTCGGAGAACCGGGGCGGCGCGGCCGTACTGACCGCGACCGTGCCGCTGGCCGAGCTGTTCGGCTACGCGACCCGGCTGCGCAGCCGCACCCAGGGCCGCGGCACTTTCACCAGCCGGCCCGCCGGCTACGCACAGGCGCCGGCCCGGTGAGAGGCGACCACTGACGGCGCGGCCCGCCCCCATGAGCCACGGTGCTCGTGGGGGCGGGGGCTCCGGCGTCCGGGTCGTTGCCGGCGTCCGGGCGGTCGCCGGCGTCCGGGTCGTTGCCGGCGTCCCGGCCGTCGCCGGAGTCCGGGCGGTCATCGGAGTCCGGGCCGTCAGCGGAGTCCGCCCCGTCATATTGCAACGGCCGATCCAAAACCAGTACGCTCCGATCATGGCGCGACCGAGGATGTTCGACGAGGAGCGGGCCCTGGACGCGGCGATGCGCACGTTCTGGGAGAAGGGCTACGAGGCCACCTCCACCCAGGACCTGTGCGACGCCACCGGGCTGGGGCGCAGCAGCATCTACAACACCTTCAAGAGCAAGCGCGACCTGTTCCAGCGCGCCCTCCACCACTACATGACCACCATGAACGCGTCCCAGCTGGCCGCGCTGGAGGACCCGGAGCGCACGGGGGCCGACCGTGTCCGCGCCCTGTTCGCCCTGGTGCTCGACGGAGACGCGCGCAACCGTCCGGCAGGCCGCAGCCTGGGCTGCCTCACCGTGAACACGACGGTCGAACTGGCCGGCCGGGACGCCGACGCGGCCGGGATGCTGGAACGCGACACGGCCGCCCGGCTGGCCTCGCTGCGCGCGGCCGTCGAGGCCGGTCGGCGCGACGGCAGCATCACCTCGTCCCGGGACGCCGGCGACCTGGCCCGGTTCCTCAACGCCGCCGTCGCGGGGCTGCGGGTCTCCGCGCAGGGCGGTGCCGATCGCGCCGCCCTGGAGTCCATCGCGGCGATCGCCCTGGACGTCCTGACCGCCTGAGCCCACCCGGAAGTCCCCGCGCGGAGCCGTCGTCCGCGGCTCTTCCGGTGCCCTTATTTTGGACTCCTCGATCCATAACTACCTCTGTCCAGCGACTCCCGGCCGACCGATGCCCGCTTCCCGTTCGATCGATCCGCGGCTCCGCGAGCCGATCGACCGGCGCTTTCGTACCGATCGATCCGTCACGCCCGTGCCCCGCGCGCGAGCCCGCCCCGAAGGAGACCCGCCGTGCCCCGTGCCGTCTACGTGCTGTCGATCGGCATCTTCGCCATGGTGACCAGCGAGTTCGCGGTCGCCGGCCTGATGCCGCAGATGGCCGCCGGCCTGCACGCCACCGTCCCGCGGATCGGCTACCTCATCACCGCGTTCGCCGCCGCCATGGCCCTCGGCGGGCCGGTCCTCACCGTGGCGGTGAGGAAACTCCCGCCGCGCACCGCCCTGCTCGTGCTCTTCGCCGTGTTCCTGGCCGGCAACGTGCTCGCCGCCACCGCCACCGGCTACGCCGCCATGCTGGTCGCCCGTGTCGTCACCGGCGTCGCCTCCCAGGCCTTCTTCGGCGTCGCCATCTCACTGTGCGCCCGGCTCACCCGCCCCGAGGTCCGGGGCCGGGCCGTCGCCGTCGCCCTGAACGGCCTGATGCTGGGCACCCTGCTCGGACTGCCGCTGGCCACCCTGGTCGGCGAACGGCTCGGCTGGCGGGCCGCCTTCTGGGCCGTCTCGGTGCTCGCCCTGGTCGCCGCCGCGGCCACCGCGGCCGGCGTCCCGCGGCTCGCCTCCGAGCCGGGCGGCGGGCTGCGCGCCGAGGCCGGGGTCTTCGCACGGCCCCGGCTGTGGCTGGCGCTGGTCACCAGCACACTGATCATCGGCGCCACCTTCGCGGCCTTCAGCTACTTCCACCCCATCCTCACCGGACTCGCCGGCTTCTCCGCCGGGACGGTCCCGCTGCTGCTGATCGCGTACGGCGCCGCCACCGTCGTCGGCAACACGGTCGTCGGCCGGCTCGCCGACCGGTACACCCTGCCCGTGCTCGCCGTCGGCCTGCTGCTCAACCTGCTCTTCCTGACCGGCTTCGCCCTCTTCGCCGGCGCACCCGCCGCGGCGGTGGTCTGCATGCTGGGCATCGGCCTGGCCGGGGTGACGATGAACCCGGCCATGGTCACCCGGGTCCAACGCGCGGGCAACGCCGGTGCGCTGGTCAACACCGTCCACTCCTCCTTCATCACGCTCGGCGTCATCATCGGCTCGTCCCTCGGTGCCGTCGCCCTGGACCTCTGGAGCCTGCGCGCCCCGCTGTGGCTCGGCGCCGCCCTGGCCGCCGTCGGACTGCTCACCGTCCTGCCCGAACTGCGCCCCGGCGCAGGGGCGATGACGGCGCGGCGGGGGACCGCGGTGGCGCGCGGCGGTACGGCGCCGGAGGTGCGGGAATCCGCGCGCGAGAGCTGATCCGGCGCCGCTGACACGAGTCCGCGGCCCACCGGACCGGATCGTGCTGCCGAATCCCTTGACGATCGGCCCTCGTGCGGATTAACTCACGTCCTAAATTAAGTCATGAGTGCAACCCCCGAAGGGACACCGGGAGCCATGCGCAGCATCCGAGCCGCCGCCGTAGGCGCCGTCACCTTGTCACTCGCCCTCGCGGCCACGGCCTGCGGAGGCGGATCGGCCAGCGGCGGGTCGAACGACTCCCCGAAGACGCTGACGTACTGGGCATCCAACCAGGGCGCCAGCATCGCCGTGGACAAGAAGGTCCTCCAGCCCGAACTCGACAAGTTCGAGAAGCAGACCGGCATCAAGGTGAAGCTGGAGGTCGTGCCCTGGTCCGATCTGCTCAACCGGATCCTGACCGCGACCACCTCGGGCCAGGGCCCGGACGTGCTGAACATCGGCAACACCTGGAGCGCCTCCCTGCAGGCCACCGGCGCGCTGCTCCCGTGGGACCAGAAGAACTTCGCGAAGATAGGCGGCAAGGACCGGTTCGTGGACTCCGCGCTCGGCTCGACCGGCGTGCCGGACAAGGACCCGGCGGCGGTGCCGCTGTACTCGATGGCGTACGCGCTCTACTACAACAAGCAGATCTTCGCCGACGCCGGGATCAGCAAGCCCCCGGCCACCTGGGACGAGCTGGTCGCCGACGGCAAGAAGATCAAGGCCAAGGGCAAGTCCGTGCTGGGCGCCGAGGGCTCGAACCTCTCGGAGAACGTCCACCACGTCTTCGTCTTCGCCAGGCAGCACGGCGCGGACTTCTTCACCGCCGACGGCAAGCCCGACTTCACCAACCCCAAGGTGGTCGACGCCGTCAAGCAGTACGTCGACCTGATGGCCAAGGACAAGGTCATCCCGACCGGCGACGCCGAGTACGCGCAGAACCAGTCCGTCAGCGACTTCGCCAAGGGCAAGCAGGCGATGCTGCTGTGGCAGTCCGCCGCCGCCAACCTCAAGTCCCAGGGCATGAGCGAGGACGCCTACGGCATCGCGCCGGTGCCGGTGAGGTCCGGCACCCCCGGCACCGGCACCCAGACCAACTCCATGGTCGCCGGCATCAACATCGCCGTCTTCAAGAACACGCACAATCTCGACGGCGCCGCGAAGTTCGTGAAGTTCATGACGTCCGACGCCGAACAGAAGCTCCTCAACACGGCGTACAGCTCCATCCCGCCGGTCAGGACCGCCCAGCAGGATCCGGCGTTCGGCGCGCCCGCCACCGCGGTGCTGAAGAACACCCTCGCCACCAGCGCCGCCGCACTGCCGCAGGTGCCGTCCGAGTCGCAGTTCGAGACGACGGTCGGCACGGCCGTCAAGGAGCTGTTCGCGGACGCCGCCGCCGGCCGCGCCGTGACCGTCGACTCGGTCAAGGCGAAGCTGGAGAAGGCCCAGCAGCAGATGCCGGCGGCGTGAACGGAATGACGACCACCGCACTGAAGGAACCGGTGCGCGACACGTCCCCCGGTGCGGCGCGCGAACCTCGCCGCCGCACCGGGTGGATCCGCCGCGTCTCCCTGCCGTACCTGCTGCTCCTGCCCGCCCTGCTCCTCGAACTCCTGGTCCACCTGGTGCCGATGGTGATCGGCATCGTGATGAGCTTCAAGGAACTCACCCAGTTCTACATCCGCGACTGGGGCACCGCCCCCTGGAGCGGCCTCGACAACTACAAGGTGTCGGTGGACTTCGACGCCCCCGTCGGCAAGGCGCTGCTGCACTCGTTCGGCGTCACCGTCGGGTTCACCCTGCTGTCGGTCGGCCTGTGCTGGCTCATCGGCACCGCCGCCGCGGTCTTCATGCAGGACACCTTCCGCGGGCGCGGCCTGCTGCGCGCACTGTTCCTGGTGCCGTACGCGCTGCCCGTCTACGCGGCCGTCATCACCTGGGTGTTCATGTTCCAGCACGACAACGGCCTGGTGAACCACGTCCTGCACGACCAGCTGCACCTCACCGACGAGCGGTCCTTCTGGCTCATCGGGGACAACAGCTTCTACGCCCTGCTGACCGTGTCCGTGTGGAAGGGCTGGCCGTTCGCGTTCCTCATCGTCACGGCCGGGCTGCAGAACATCCCCCGGGAGCTGTACGAGGCCGCCGCGCTGGACGGCGCCGGGATGTGGCAGCAGATCCGCCGCATCACCCTGCCGTCGCTGCGCCCGGTCAACCAGGTGCTGGTGCTGGTGCTGTTCCTGTGGACGTTCAACGACTTCAACACGCCGTACGTGCTGTTCGGCAAGTCCGCCCCCGAGGCCGCCGACCTCATCTCGGTGCACATCTACCAGTCCTCCTTCGTCACCTGGAACTTCGGCACCGGCTCGGCCATGTCCGTCCTGCTGCTGCTCTTCCTGCTCGTGGTGACGGGCGGATACCTGCTGGTCACGTCCCGCGGACGGAGGGCCGCCGATGTCTAGCGTCAACTCGCCGATGGCGCCGCCGCGTTCGTTCGTGTGGTCCCGCCGGATCTTCCTCGCCCTGCTGGCCGGCTTCGTGCTGATCCCGGTGTACGTGATGGTCTCCAGCTCGCTGAAGCCCCTCGCCGACGTCAGCGGCAAGTTCCGCTGGCTGCCGAGCGGGCTGACCTTCCGCCCGTACATCGACATCTGGTCGACCGTGCCGCTCGCGAAGTACTTCGTGAACTCGCTGATCGTGGCCGGCGCGGCGACCGTCTGCTCGGTGGTCATCGCGGTGTTCGCCGCCTACGCCGTCAGCCGCTACGAGTTCCGCGGCAAACGGGTCTTCACGGTCACCGTGCTGTCGACGCAGATGCTCCCGGGCATCCTCTTCCTCCTCCCGCTCTTCCTGATCTACGTCAACATCGGCAACGCCACCGGCATCGCCCTGTTCGGCTCCCGCGCGGGGCTGATCCTGACGTATCTCACCTTCTCGCTGCCGTTCTCCATCTGGATGCTGATCGGATACTTCGACTCGGTGCCGCGCGACCTGGACGAGGCGGCACTCGTGGACGGCTGCGGCCCCCTCGGCGCGCTGCTCAGGATCGTCGTACCGGCCGCGGTCCCCGGCATCGTCGCGGTCGCCGTGTACGCCTTCATGACCGCCTGGGGAGAGGTGCTCTTCGCCTCGGTCATGACCAACGACACCACCCGCACCCTCGCCGTCGGCCTCCAGGGCTACTCCACCCTCAACGACGTCTACTGGAACCAGATCATGGCCGCCTCGCTGGTCGTCAGCGTGCCCGTGGTGGCCGGCTTCCTGCTGTTGCAGCGCTATCTCGTCGCAGGTCTGACGGCGGGCGCCGTCAAGTGACCCACACCCCTGATCCCGAAGGGACTTCCGTGTCCGAACCCATCGACCTCGCCGCCTTCCCGCACGACTTTCTGTGGGGCACGGCCACAGCGGCGTACCAGATCGAGGGAGCCGTCGCCGAGGACGGCCGCGCGCCCTCCATCTGGGACACCTTCTCCCACACCCCGGGGAAGATCGCGAACGACGACAACGGCGACGTCGCCTGCGACCACTACCACCGCTGGCCCGAGGACATCGGCCTGATGCGGCAACTCGGCGTCAACGCCTACCGGCTGTCCGTGGCCTGGCCGCGCGTGGTCCCCGGCGGCACCGGCCCGGTGAACCCCGAGGGGCTCGCCTTCTACGACGCGCTGGTGGACGCCCTGCTGGAGGCGGGCATCACCCCGTCGGTCACCCTCTACCACTGGGACCTGCCGCAGGCGCTCCAGGACCGGGGCGGCTGGCCCGAGCGGGACACGGCGTTCGCGTTCGCCGAGTACGCCTCGGCCGTCGCCGCCCGCCTCGGCGACCGCGTCAAGCTCTGGGCCACTCTCAACGAGCCCTCCTGCTCGGCCTGGATCGGCCATCTGGAAGGCAAGATGGCGCCCGGCTGGACCGACCTCGGCGCCGCCGTCCGCGCCTCGTCCCATCTGCTCCTCGGCCACGGCCTCGCCACCCAGGCGATCCGCGCCGCCGCGCCCGGAGCGCAGGTCGGCATCGTCAACAACCTCTCCACCGTGTACCCGGCCACCGACCGGCCCGAGGACGTGGCGGCGGCCCGCCGGCACGACGGCCACGTCAACCGCTGGTGGCTCGACCCGGTGCACGGCCGCGGCTTCCCCGCCGACATGGTGGAGACCTACGGCGTCGAACCGCCCGTCGGCGACGACGACCTGGCGACCATCGCCGCCCCGCTGGACTGGCTCGGCCTGAACTACTACTTCCCGGCGTACGTCGCCGACGACCCCGAGGGGCCCGCGCCGTTCGCCCGTTCGGTCCGGCGCGAGGGCGTCCCGCGCACCGGCATGGACTGGGAGATCGACGCGTCCGGCATCGAGACGCTGCTGATCCGGCTCACCGAGGAGTACGGCGCCCGCAAGCTCTACGTCACCGAGAACGGCTCCGCCTTCCCGGACGTCGTCCGCCCCGACGGCAGCGTCGACGACCCCGAGCGCCAGGACTACCTGGAACGCCACCTGGCCGCGTGCGCCTCGGCCGTCCGCAAGGGCGCCCCGCTGGCCGGCTACTTCGCCTGGTCCCTGCTGGACAACTTCGAGTGGGCCTACGGCTACGACAAGCGCTTCGGCCTGGTCCACGTCGACTACCGCACCCAGGTCCGCACGATCAAGGGCAGTGGCCGCCGGTACGCGGACATCGTCCGCGTCCATCGCGGTCAGGATCGCCGGGCCGCCTGAGCCGGGCCCGGACGGCCGGTGGACACGAGGAGGGAGCCCGTGTCCACCGGCCCGCACACCCGTACGTATCTGTCATGTACGTGACATAGATCGATCAAGGAAGTGCACCTCCACCCCACGAGGAGAGCCGCATGCCATCCCGTGTCCGCCGTCCCCTGCTCGCGGCCCTGGCCGCCACGGCCCTGCTGTCATCGGGTCCGCTCCTGGCCGCCCCCGCCTCCGCGGCCCCGACCGCCGTCACCTGGGACACCGACCGGGCGGCCGCCGCCTACGCGGCGAACCCGGCCGCCGTCACCGCCTCCGGCAGCGAGAACGCCGGCGCCGCCCCCGGCCTCGCCTTCGACGGCAACGGCGCCACCCGCTGGTCCAGCAACTTCGCCGACGACGCCTGGATCCGCCTGGACCTGGGCTCCGTGATCCGCGTCGACCGCGTCGTCCTCGACTGGGAGGCCGCCTACGGCAAGCGCTACGTCCTGGAGGCGTCGAAGAACGGCACCGACTGGACGCCCTTCTACACCGAGACCGCGGGCACCGGAGGCTCGGTCACCGCGCACACCCATCCGCAGGAGGTCACCGGCCGCTACATCCGGCTGCGCGGCCTGGAACGGGCCACGCCCTACGGCTACTCCCTGTGGAACTTCAAGGTCTACGGCGGCGAACCGGCCCCCGCGTCGACGACCCGCACCAACCTGGCCCTGAACCATCCGGCGTACTCCAACTACTACCAGGACGCGGGCCACTCACCGGCCTTTCTCACGGACGGCGGCTGGCCCGCGGACCTCAGGGGCGACACGAGCCGCTGGTCGAGCGACTGGAACACGGACCGCTGGGTCTCCGTGGACCTGGGCGCGCAGTCCAGCATCGACACGGTGGACCTGTACTGGGAGTCCGCCTACGCCGTCGACTACCTCATCCAGGTCTCCGACGACAACCGCACCTGGCGCACCGTCTACGAGCCCTCGGCCGCCGACATCGCCGCCCGCCGCGCGAACGTCAAGGCGCCGTCCGACGCGGCCGGCGTGCACGACACCGTGAAGCTGCCCTCGCCCGCGACCGGCCGCTACGTCCGCATGCTCGGCAAGGAACGCCGCTCCTTCTACAACCCCGCACCCGCCACCGCACAGTTCGGCTACTCGCTCTACGAGTTCCAGGTCTGGGGCACCGGCGGCAGCGCGTCGGCCGCCTACCCCGCGCTCCCGGCCGACCCGTCGGGCTCCTACCGCACCACGTTCTTCGACGACTTCACCGGAGCCGCCCTCGACCGCTCCAAGTGGCGGGTCGTGCGCACCGGCACGGAGATGGGGCCGGTCAACGGCGAGTCCCAGGCGTACGTCGACTCCGCCGACAACATCAGCACCCGCGACGGCAGCCTGGTCCTGAAGGCGAAGTACTGCAAGGGATGCACCAAGGCGGGCGGCGGCACCTACGACTTCACCTCGGGCCGCATCGACACCAACACCCACTTCGACTTCACCTACGGCAAGGTCAGCGCCCGGATGAAACTGCCGGTCGGCGACGGGTTCTGGCCGGCCTTCTGGCTCCTCGGCAGCAACGTCGACGACCCCGCCGTCTCCTGGCCGGCCTCCGGCGAGACCGACATCATGGAGAACATCGGCTACGCGGACTGGACCAGCTCGGCCCTGCACGGCCCCGGCTACTCGGCCGACGGCAACATCGGCGCCCGCCAGACCTACCCGAACGGCGGCACGGCCGACCAGTGGCACACCTACGCGGTCGAATGGACCCCGACGGCGATGCGCTTCCTCGTCGACGACCGTCCGGTACAGGAGACGACCCGCAACAAGCTGGAGTCCACCCGGGGCAAGTGGGTCTACGACCACAACCAGTACGTGATCCTCAACCTCGCCCTCGGCGGCGCCTACCCGGCGGGCTGGAACAAGGTCACCAGCCCCTACTGGGGCCTGCCGCAGTCCAGCGTCGACAAGATCGCGGCCGGGGGAGCCCAGGCCGAGATCGACTGGGTGCGGGTGGAGCAGAAGGGGTAGCCGCCACGGCGGCGGATACCGCAACCGACGTCGACGGTGCATGGTGTGCCACCGGCGGTGAACTCGTCCACAGCGCCGTCGCCGCCCGTCGGCCCGACTGTCTGGCCACCATGGATGCCTTCCCCGAGGAACCGTAGGACAGCTTCCCGCTGAACCGGGAAGCCGTCCTGCGCCTCAGGGCCTGCCGCAGAGCATCCGCCAGCCGACAGCCCGTCCCTGCGCCTCCGGTTGTTTGCCGCCGCGCTCGTGGGGTTCGACGTACGTGTTGCCTTTGCGGCGGCTGTCTGTCTGCCACGTCAGGCGCTTGCTGCTCAGCACCCTGTGCACAGCCGTCAGGCGCAGCCGCCCGGACGGCATCGCTCGACCACTCGTAGAGGCATTTCCTCCCAGCGGTTCGTCCGCGTGCGGGGCACGTCCCGGGGCCTTCGCCTCTTGTGGCACCGAAGCCCGACTCGCCATGTTCCGTCCTCGCACCGTGCCCTGCGCGTCCTTCGGCGGGTCCCCGGACCGCGCCGCGACGCGAGCCGCCTGTCCGGGAGGCCCGCCGGTCTCTCACACGCCCGCTTCGACCAGGAAGGGGCTCGGCTCGCCGGACCAGGAGACGTACAGGCTGTCCCGTGCCCGGGTGCAGGCGACGAACAACAGGCAGCGTTCGGACATCATGTCCGTCTCGTGCTGCTTGGCGTCCAAGGCGGCGGGCGTCACCGCCTTCGGGAAGGGCAGCGACTCGCGGCTCACGTCGATCACCGCGACGCACCGGAACTCCAGTCCCTTGAACGAGTGCATGGTGCCGACCCGCACGGTCTCGCCGTCCCCGCCGGCGCCGGCGGACCGCAGCGGTGCGGCGGCGACACCCGCCGCCTTGAGACGCGACACGGCCTTCGCGCACATCTTGTTGAACCGTGTGCAGACACCTATCTCCCCGGCACCGACACCTGCCTCCAGCCACGTCCGCACTCGGGCGACCAGCGCGTCCAGCTCCGCCTCCTCGCCGGCCGCCGCGTGCACGACCGGACCGTCACCGTGCAGCGCGGAGCGGTAGCCCAGCAGCGTGTCCTCACGGCCCTCGTCCTCCAGCTGGGCGATGGGGCGACCGACGAGCAGGGCCGTGGACCAGCGCAGGATCTCCTGCGTGCTGCGGTAGTTCTTGCGCAGCTTCACCGACCGCCCGGCCACCTTGATGCCGAGCGACTTCAGCGACACCTTCGCGTCGTAGATGCGCTGGTGCGGATCACCCGCGAGGAACAGATCGTCCGGACGGGCGGGAACGGCCGCGCGCAGCAGACGCCACTGCACCGGATGGAGATCCTGCGCCTCGTCCACCACGACGTGCCGGTACCGCGGACCCCGCTCCGTCAGCACCCGTGCCGCCTCCGCGCACGTCTGCAGCCAGGTGCGGGACCCGTCCGCGGCCAGATCGGCCGTGAACCGCTGCACCGTCTCCCACACCAGGGGGCGCTCGGCCGCCGCCAGCCGGCTGCCGCGGCCGCGCCGGTCCGCCGTCTCGTACTCGGCCGGAGTCCTGATGTCCTGGGCCAGGATGACGTGCCGGTACTCCTGCGCGAGGAACTGCGCGCTGCCGCTGAAGCCCACCGCCTTGGCAGCCTTGCCCCAGCGGCTCTCCTCCTCGTTGTCCATCAGCGGCCGCAGCGCCACCGCGCCCGGAACCTCGGCGACGACGCGGCTCGCGAAGCCGTCCACCGTCGAGATGTCCACCCGCCCGCGCAGCTCCGGGTCTTCCACCAGGGACTCCAGACCCGAGCGGAGCGCGTCGACGAGCGCGTTCGTGTACGTCGTCAGGAGGATACGGTCGCCGTCGCGCAGATACCCCAGCAGGTGCTTGACCCGGTGCAACGCCACGACGGTCTTGCCGGTGCCCGGCCCGCCCGTCACCTGGGCGGGCCCCGAGTACGACGCCCGGTAGGCGACCTTCCGCTGGGAGGGGTGCAGGAACACCCGCCAGGCCGCGAACGGCTTCTCCAGGATGTCGCGCAGCTCCTCGGGGGCCGACACCAGCGCGATACGCGCCCGGCTGTGCCGGATGGCCGTCTCGTAGTCCTGGGTGTCCACCGGCTGTGCGGACGCCTGCAGGGCGGGCGCGACGATGTCCTGCCACACCTCCTGGAGGGGGAACCCTTCGGCGAGGTACTGCAGCACCTCCCGCTGGTCCTGCGGCAGCAGTGGTGCGAAGACCTCCAGCTGCTCCTTGTCCACCAGCGACCGGGCCTGCCGCAGCGTGTCGTCGTCGATGCCGAGCGCCTTCAGGTCCCCGTCGGAGAATCCCGCGAACAGCCGCTCCTTCGGCGAGGCCGCGGCCACCTGCTCGTAGGCCGGCGTGATCTCGTCCAGCGTCGCCGCGTCCCGGATCTCGACGGCCCTGGTCACCGAGTTGATGCTGGACTTCTGCTTCACCGCCCAGGCGATGGCGTCGTCGTGCGGCATCACCCGCAGCAGGACGTAGGTCTCCCCGGAGGACGGGGCGAGCAGGACCCCGCGCCAGAACCTGTCGATGCGGATGGTCCGGATGTGCTTGTCCTTCGCCTTCTCCAGCGCTTCCAGCCGCAGCCCCTTGTCCTTGCGGACCTGGTCGAGGGTGAGCCGGTCGAACTTCTCCCAGGCGTCGAGCACACCCTTCCTGACCGGGGGCTGGAGCTTGGGAAGTTCGGTGAAGAAACCGACGTCGAAGGCGAGCTGCGGCATGGGTGGATCCTAAGGCCGGGCGGGTTGTCGGGCCGGGCTGTGGTGCGGACGACGTCCAGGTCAGGAAGGGGAGCCGAGCCCGCCGCCGTCGATGTCCAGACGGATCACGGCCAGTGTCTCGGCCACCTCGGCGGTCAATTCGTCGGCCGGGCCGAACACCAGGCACAGATCCGCGTGCAGCGGGTCCAGGACGTCGAAGGCGTCCGCCGTCCGTCCCTGCGCGAGCAGCAGCATGCCGATGTCGCGGCGCAGTTCCACGGCGTTCTCGCTCATGTCGCCGTCGACGGCGCGCACGACGTCGAGGACGTGGTTCAGCCCGGCCAGCGCCTCGGTGACGTAACCGAGTTCACCGCGGCAGCGGGCCGCCTGGGCCCGGCTGTTCAGCGCGTCCTCGCTGCTCGGTCCGCTGACCCGCGCGAAGGCGTCGGCGAGTGCCTCGAACTCGGGTAGCGCCGCGCGGTGGTCTCCCGCCAGCTGGCGGCTGACCGCCCGCCACGTGCGCAGCCGTAGGACCGCCTTGTTCTCCGAGCCGAGGGCGCGTGCGGCCGGCTCGATCAGCTCGTCCACCACCTCGGCGGCCTGCGCGTACCGTTCCTCCTCCATCAGGGCCAGGTAGTGCGCCTGGACCTCGCGGATCTGTTCCCGCAGCGCCTCCCGCTCGGCCGCGGGAACGACCGGCGGCCCGTCGGACACGGCGCCGGACGCACCGGACCGCACGCTGCCGGCGCCGGCGCGGGAACGGGGAGCGTAGGGGCGGCGGAAGATGCCGGTCGGGTCGGGCGCACCCGTGGGCCCCGCCTCCTCCGGCGCCGACTCCTCGCCCGGCGGGGGCAGGAACGGCCGCAGCCGCTCGTACACCTCCTGCACATCCGCCGGTCGCGCCTCGGGCGCCTTGCGGAGCAGGTCCAGGACCAGCTCCTCCAGGGCCTCCGGCACGTCGGCACGGAGCTGACGCAGGGGCGTCGGCGCCGCGCTGACGTGCTGCATCATCAGCTGGAACTCGCTGTCCCCGTCGAACAACGGCCGGCCGCGGAGCAGTTCGTGCAGGACGCATCCCAGGGCGTACAGGTCGGCGCGCGGCGTGACCCGGCCGCCGCGCACCTGTTCCGGCGCCATGTACTGGTGCGTCCCGATCGGACTGCCCGTCGCGGTCAGCTTGGTGACGTCCGTCCGGAGCATGGCCGCGATGCCGAAGTCCAGTACCTTCACCGTGCCGTCCCGGGCGACGAGGATGTTGCCCGGCTTCAGGTCACGGTGCACCACGGGCACGTCGTGCGCGTACGACAGCACGGTCGCCACCTGTGCCGCCACGGCGACGGCCCAGCTGACGGGGAGAGGCCGGTCCGGATGCACGTACGCGGTCAGCGGCACCCCGTCGACCAGTTCCATCACGAGGAACAGCTGCTCGTACGACTCGTCGAGGACGGCGTCGTACACCTGCGGCACGCCCGGGTGCTGGATCCGTGCGGTGATCCGAGCCTCGCGCCGGAACCGCTTCTCGAACTCCTCCGCCGCGTGCGGCGACGTCACGGCCTGCGGACGGATCAGCTTCACGGCGACCGGCCGGTCCAGGACGGCGTCGTAGCCGCGCCACACGTCTCCCATGCCGCCGTGTCCGAACTGCTCCAGCAGCTCGTAGCGTCCCGCGATCCGTTGTGCGTCCGGCACCTGGTCCCCGCCCCGCCCCGTCGAGTGTCCGAAGTGGTCTTCGCTCTTGGATGTGCTCGGCACTCAGTTTCCCGGGTGCGGGTTTCGCGCGTCCAGCCAGGTGGCGGGACGGGGACCCACGCCACCTGGCCCTGAGCGTGTCAGATGTCCTCCAGGCCCTCCTCCCGGCGGATCATCCGCCAGGCCGCACGGCGGGCGCTGCGGTCCAGGTTGGACTTGAAGTCCCGGTCCGTGCCGAAGTACCGCTTGCCGAGGGTCTCGATCGTGGAGACATGGTCCATCATGTTCTCCTCGAACTTCCTGTCGAAGACGATGCCGAAGTTCTCCTCGTCGTTGACGAGGGCGGCGGCCCGGACCTTCGGGTCCTCCTTGGTGGCGTTGAAGGCCGGGAGGACGTCCTCCTCGGTGAACTCCGTGCCGAACCGGGCGTTGAACTTCTCGATCAGCTCCGACAGCAGTGACTTCTCGGCGTCCTTGCCGCCGCCCGCCCCGTCACCGAAGCCCTTGAGCTCGGCCGCGCCCTCGGGGCTGAGGGACACGTCGTGCTCGCCGGTCTTCTCGACGCGCAGGTGGCTCAGGTCGACCTCGCCTATGTCGACCCCGCCGTCGGCGAGGCGCGGGAGGCGGTTGAGCAGGTACCGCCCGTAGAGGTGGAGGCGCTCCAACTCGGCGTCCTGGTACGGGACGATCTGCGCGAGGAAGCCGTACTTGCGGACGTAGTCGGTCAGGTCGGCGCGGAAGCCCTCGGCGGTCTCGACGTCGTCCTCCTCCTCGCTCTCCAGGAGCTTGGTGAAGCGGGTGACGGCGGGGGAGAGGAGCCGGTACAGCTCGGCGTGGAGCTTCTCCCACCGGGACGGGGAGCCGGCCGCTTTCTCCTGCGCCTCGAAGTACGCGGCGACGAACTCGTCCATGTCCTGCTCGGAGACGACCGGCACGGACATGACGCGGCTCTGGGCCGTGTAGAGGAGGTTGGGGTCGGAGGGCAGGGTGTGCGCCTCCTCGAAGTACGGGCGGAAGGCGTCCTGGATGTCCTCGGCCTCGTTGACGAAGTCCAGGACGGCGAGGTCGGCCTGGGACTTGCGTTCCGCGGTGCGGTTGAGGCGGGACAGGGTCTGCACGGCGGCGATGCCGGTCAGCGTCTTGTTGACGTACATCGTCGTCAGGAGCGGCTGGTCGAAGCCGGTCTGGTACTTCTCGGCGACGACCAGGATCCGGTACTCCTGCCGGCCCTTGCCGCCGGCCTGCGCGGCCTTGTCGTCGGCGCGGGTGTAGCCGAACGCCTTCGGCAGCGCGCTCTCCGGGAGGCCGCCGTTCTCCTTGGTCTCGGTGGTCTCCTCGCCGTCGATGGTGAGGGACCCGGAGAAGGCGACCAGGACGCCGAGGTCCGGGTACGTGGTGTCGTACGCGACGTCGGCGAGATAACTCCGGATGGCCCGCGCCAGCTGCACGGCGGAGTGGCGGGAGGCCGTGACCACCATGGCCTTGGCGCGTCCGCCGAGCCGGCCGCGGGTGTGGGCGACGAAGTGCTCGACGATCACCTGGGCGTGCTGGGACACCGTGTGCTCGTGCATGAGCGCGAACCGGGCGAGCAGGCTGTTCGCCTTGGCGGGGTCGACCTCCTTCTCGTCGCGGTTGAGGTTCGCCAGCTTCCAGTACGTGTTGTACGTGACGTAGTTGCGCAGCGGGTCGAGGATGAAGCCTTCCTCGATGGCCTGGCGCATGGAGTAGGTGTGGAAGGGCCGGTAGACGGGCTTGCCGTTCTCCACGCCTTCCGTGCCGAAGAGTTCGAGCGTCTTGGACTTGGGCGTGGCGGTGAAGGCGAAGTAGGAGAGGTTGGCGGCGCGGGAGCGTTCCACCGCCTTCGCCTTCAGCCGGTCGTCCACGGTGACCGTGGTCGCGCCCTCGTCGTCCGAGTCCGCGTCCAGGCCGAGGTCGCGCAGGGCCGCCTTGACGGCCGTGGCGGCGTCGCCGGACTGGGAGGAGTGCGCCTCGTCCACGATGATCGCGAAGCGGGTGCCCTTGATCTCCGTGGGGTTGCGCTTGATGTAGTCCAGCAGCGCCGGGAACGAGTGCAGGGTGACCGTGACGATCTTGCCGGTGTCCCGGGAGAGCGCGCGGGCGAGCTGCTCGCTCTTGGCGCCGTGCTTCTCGTCGACCTTCACGACCAGGCCGTCCGTCTGCGAGAAGCTGCCGACCGTCGCCGAGAGCTGGGCGTCCAGAGCACGGCGGTCGGTGATGACGACGACCTTGTCGAAGACGGGCTCGCCGGGCTTGATACGGCCGTCGGCGAGGGCGTCGGGTCTGAGGACGTGCGGATCCCTGCGGGCGTGCAGGTCGCTGAGGCGGTGGGCCAGCCAGCCGATGGTGTTCGACTTGCCGGAACCGGCGGAGGCCATGATCAGGTAGTTCTGGCCGGCGCCGTGGACGGACGCGTGCGCGGTGAGCTTGCGGACCACGTCCCACTGGTGGAAGCGCGGGAAGATCGTCGACTTGGTGGTGCCGCCGCCGGGCGTCTTGTGCTTCTGCTGGTGTACGAAGCGCTGGAGGAGGTCCAGCCAGTTGTCCCGCTGCCAGACCTGCTCCCACAGGTACGAGGTGGCGTACGTGCCGTGTGCCGTGGGCGCCGGGTTGCCGGCCCCGCCGGGCAGGCCGGGGCCGTTCGAGCCGGTGTTGAAGGGCAGGAACCGGGTGCTCCTGCCGCGCAGTTGTGTGGCGACGAAGACCAGGTCCGGGTCGACCGCGAAGTTCGCGATGACGCGTCGCGTGAAGAACGGCTCGGTCGGGTCCCGGTCGGTCCGGTACTGCTCCTTGGCCTGCTCGACGCCCTGCCCGGTGAGGGGGTTCTTCAACTCGGCCGTGGCGACGGGGATGCCGTTGAGGAACAGGGTGAGGTCGAGCTCGCGCCCCCGGTCGGCCTGCTTGGTGGCGTAGCGGAGCTCCCGGACCACGGTGAGCCGGTTGGCCCGGTAGCCGTCGAGGACGGAGTCGGCGGAGACGAGGTTGGGCTTGAAGTAGGCGACGCGGAGACGGACTCCGCGGTCCTTCACGCCGTTGCGGAGGACGTGGAGCAGTCCGTCGTCGGCGATGGCCCGGTCGAGGCGCTGCGCGAAGCCGCGCCGGGCCTCGTGGGGGTCGCCGCCGTAGACGGTGAGCAGTTCGCTCCACTCGTCGGGCTGGGTCTCGCGGATGAACTCGTACAGCTCGTTGGTGTCGAGTCCGAGATCGGCCTGGTAGTCCTCGGGCTTCGCCGCACGCCAGCCTCGTTCGCACAGAGCGGCGACGATGGCGGACCCGAAGGAGGACTCGTCGTGGACGGGGCTCATACGGCTACTCCTTCGGTCACGTGACGACCGTCGGCGGTGGTCACGTCGAACTGGCCGGTCACGGCCGCGGTGATGAGGGCTTGGCGGCGCTCCGTGAGGAGATCGGCCCTTCGCTTCTGGAGCCTCTGCTGAGCGGCGATGTGCTGCTGCCACTCCCTGGCCGTGCGGACGATGCGACGCTGCTCGTCCTCGGCCGGAGCCGGAATCCGCAGACTCCTCACCAGGTCCTGGCTGATGTTCGGCTGACCGCCTCCCGAAGCCAGGCCGAGGATCTCGGGACGGTGGGCGCGGAACCAGAAGAACGCGAACTCGGGATCGACCGCGCCGGTCCCGGACAGCACGCAGCAGGCCTGGTTGACGCAGGCCGGAACGCTCAGGATGCCGACACGTCCGGTCGTGGCGCCGTACATGGCCACGACCAGGCTGCCCGGTGCGTACATCTTGAGGGTGGGGTAGTCGGCGAGCGCCTTCGAGGTGACGGTCTTGCTCGGTTCGGTCACCCAGCCGTCCCGCAGGTCACCGGTGTTGACCCAGGCGTGCTCGCCGTCGAAGTACGCGGTGTCGCTGGACCGGGGAGTGGTTCCGCTTCCCGTGCGGAAAGCTCTGCCGATCTTGTGGAGGCGCCAGCCCGCGGCCATGTCCGGCATCCACGGCACTCCGGTGGAGGTCGTCTCGGGGTGGCCGGCGGACGTCGTGAGCTGCCTCAGCTGCTCCGTGAGCCACTCCTCCAGGAGCGCCGACTGCCGCTGGGAAGCCGCTCTGAGCCGGTCCGTACGCCGGGTCTCGATGTCGAGGAAGTCGGCTATGCGGCGCTGCTCCGCCAAGGGCGGCAGCGGGATCCCCAGGTTCTGGAAGGCTTCCACGTCGATGGCCTGGCCCTGCCGGATCCCCTGGGTGATGTTGGCCAGCTGGGAAATGAGCAGACTGGAGCGGAAGTAGTATTTGTAGAAGCGAGGATCGGCTTCCGGGACGGCTCGCAGAACGGTGTAGGCGGGGCTCACCAGGCCGCGCACCGTCGAGTGCGAGATGCCGTGCTGGAACGAGCGGAGACCGATGACGAAGTCGTCCGGTTCCACCAGTTTGTAGTTGCTGACGTCCGAGTCGGGGTTCCACACGGAGAAGTCGAGATCGCTGCGCAGCGTCACCCCGTCTTTCGTGGCGGAAGCCAGTGGCGCGTCCGCTCCCCGCACATCGCGGCGAGGGAAGAGGAAACGGGCCCGGCGGGTAGCCCACGCCGCGGGAAGGGTTGTCGTCACCGCGTGACCTCTCCCAACAGGCCCTGGATCTCGGCCTCCAACGCCTTCAGCTCCGCGTCGATCTCCACGAGCGGCCTCGGTGCCTGGTACACGTAGAAGTGCCGCGTGAACGGGATCTCGTACCCGATCTTCGTCTTGCCGTGGTCGATCCACGCATCCGGCACGTGCGGATGGACCTCGCGCTCCAGGTACTCCTCGACGTCCTCGCCCAGGGGCACGTTCTCGAAGTCCCGCAGCTCGGCGTCCGGCTCCGGCTGACCCTTGACGCGCTGTACCTCGCCCTCCGGGTCCCGCACCCCGACGACCTCACGCAGCGCCTTGTTGAACGGCGCACCCGCGGGCCACGTCTCGCCGGCCCGCACCACCGCGTCCTTCAGGGCGAGCCACGCCTCCTGCTTCGTGCCCCAGCTCGTGCCCGTCAGGGACTTGAACGCGTCCGCCAGTGCCGAAGCCTGCGGCAGCTTCTGGATCGCCTTGGACGCCTCCAGCGCCGCCAGGGTCTCCTCCGTCACCTCGAAGCGCAGCCTCAGCGGCTGCTCCACCGTGATCCGCCGGTAGCCGAAGTCCTCGTTCCGGAAGACCTTCACCTTGCCGTGCAGCGGGTGTTCCGCGTCGCCCGCGACCGCCAGCGCCTCGCCGTACAGCTTGACCACCGTGGCGATGTGGTCCTTGCCCAGCTCCTTGCGCTTGTCGCCGAGCGACTTGCGCATCTTCCGCCACTGGTCCCGGGCGTCCAGCAGGACGACCTTGCCCTTGTGGTCCGGGCTCTTGCGGTTGGTCAGGATCCAGAAGTACGTGGAGATGCCGGTGTTGTAGAAGAGCTGGTCCGGCAGGGCGACGATGCCTTCCAGCCAGTCGTTCTCCAGGATCCAGCGGCGGATCTCCGACTCGCCCGAGCCGGCCGCGCCCGTGAAGAGCGGCGAGCCGTTGAAGACGATCGCGATGCGCGAGCCGCCCCCGCCGTTCACGTCGACCGGCTTCATCTTGTCGATCATGTGCTGGAGGAACAGCAGCGAGCCGTCGTTGATGCGCGGCAGCCCCGCGCCGAAGCGGCCGGCCTCGCCCAGTGCCTTGTGTTCGTGCTCGACCTCGTCCTTGACCTTCTTCCACTCCACGCCGAACGGCGGGTTGGCCAGCATGTAGTCGAAGGTCTTGCGGGCGTGGCCGTCGTCGGAGAAGGAGTTGCCGAAGGCGATGTTCTCCGGGTCCTGGCCCTTGATCATGAGGTCCGACCGGCAGATCGCCCACGACTCGGGGTTGAGCTCCTGCCCGTACACCTCCACCGTGGCGTCCGGGTTGAGGTCCTTGATCAGGTCGTCCACCGCGGAGAGCATGCCGCCCGTGCCGCAAGCCGGGTCGAGGACCGTGCGGACCGCGCCCGGCAGGTGCAGCGCGTCGCCGTCCGGGGCGACCAGCAGCCGCACCATCAGCTGGATGACCTCACGCGGGGTGAAGTGCTCACCGGCCGTCTCGTTGGACTGTTCGGCGAAGCGGCGGATCAGTTCCTCGAAGATGTAGCCCATGTTGTGGTTGGGCACGACCTCGGGACGCAGGTCGAGGTCGGTGAACTTGCCGATGACCTGGTAGAGCAGCCCCGCGCTGTCCAGCCGCTTGATCTGCTGGGCGAACTCGAAGCGTTCCAGGACGCTCCGCGCGTTGTCGGAGAACGCCCCCACGTACACCTGAAGGTTCCGTGCCGCGTTCTGCGGGTCGTCCGCGATCTTCTTCAGGGTCAGGCCGGACCTGTTGTAGAAGGAGTGGCCCGAGGCCCGGCGCAGGAAGCGGTCCGGGTCGATCCCGCTGTCCTTGTGCTGCTCCGCGATCTCCGCGACCTTGTCGCGGGTCGGCTCCAGCACGCACTCAATGCGTCGCAGCACCGTGAACGGCAGGATGACCTTGCCGTAGTCGGACTGCTTGTAGTCCCCCCGCAGGAGGTCGGCGACGGACCACGCGTGGTTCGCCAACTCCGTGTGCTTACTGCTGTTCAACTGGATCCCCGGGTTCCTTCCGAAATGTCCCGACCCCACCACCCGGCCCGCCTGAGCGGACGGGGCGGTCCGACCATTGTCGTCCACGGGTGAAGGCGCGTGTGCAAAAGGGGGCGAATCGCCACCCCGGACGCCTACTGCCGCTCCGGCTCCGTGTCCCGCGACGGGAGGAGCTGGCCGCCGGTGAGCCCGCCCGACAGCAGCCGCGCCGTCTCCTCCGCCAGCCGTGTCGCCCGCTGGGCCTCCGCCCGCAGCTCGTACACGCGGCGGAACGCCTCGCCGTACCGCCGCTGCTCCTCCAGCGGCAGCAGCGGTACGCGCAGCCGGCCCGGCGTGACATGGCGGATGGTGCTGCCCGTGGAAGCACTCGCGATGTTCTCCTCCGCGCCCAGGAACCCGGCGAGGAACCACGCGTCCAGGCGGGCCGGGTCGGGCCGGAAGAGGTGGATGTGCCGGCCGAGCAGCGCACCGGCCGCTTCCGCTCCGGCCACCCGCGCCGCCGGACCCGACCCGCTCGCCACCGCCCGGACCAGCACGTCACCGGCCTCGATCACCGGCGCGGACTCCGTCCGCATGTCGGCCGCGTCGCCGGTCGGGCCCGAGCCGGCCGCGAGGTCCGAGGCGGTCAGCACCGGACGTCCGGTGAGCTCGCCGCCGCCGTTGCCGTCGCCGCCGTGGTCACCGTCGCCCCCGCGGCCCCGCGCGCCCTCCGGCAGCGTCCGCAGCAGCATCAGCGCGCCACCGCGCGCCAGGTCGGACGCCGTCGCCGTACGCCACTCGCGGGTCGCGGGACCCGATGCGCGCCAGTCCTCGTAGGCGGCGGCTCGGCCCAGGACCGCGGCTGCCTCG
This sequence comes from Streptomyces sp. NPDC038200, assembly GCF_055600785.1. Classification (NCBI taxonomy): domain Bacteria; kingdom Bacillati; phylum Actinomycetota; class Actinomycetes; order Kitasatosporales; family Streptomycetaceae; genus Streptomyces; species Streptomyces sp. NPDC038200. The sequence continues at coordinate 322,844 of NZ_JBVJYH010000003.1, read as the reverse complement.
ACGAGGTCCCGGCGAGTGGCATCGGCCTCCGCGGCCAGCTCGGCCGGGTCGACCGGGGCCCGCGAGGCCTGTACGAGCCGTGCCGGGGAGAGGTCCACCAGGTCGTCCAGCAGGTCGACCACGCCGACCGCTCGGGCCACCCCGGGCTCGCCCTCGAACGCGTCCGGGTCCGTGAGGAACGCCTGCCACGCGCCGAGAGCCTGCTCGCCGATCGCCGCCCAGTCCACGGAGGCGGAGCGGCTGCCGCCCCGGGTGCGGGCGGACGCGGCCGCCGACGCGCCCCCCGCCCCCGCCCCCGAGGCCGACGCCTCCGCGGTGTCGACGAACAGCAGGGACTTGCGTTCCGCGCCGCCCGGTTCGGGCCGCTGCAGAATCCATATCTGCAGCCCGATGTGCAGCGGCACCGACGCGCCGGCCGGCAGGGCGATCACCGCGCGCAGCGCGCCGCTGCGTACCAGCTCCGCTCGTACGCGCCGCCCGGACGCGCGTCCCGCGATCGCGGGCGGCAGGATCACCGCCGCGTACCCGCCCGGTGTCAGGTGGGCGAGCGCGTGCTGCACCCAGGCGAGCTCCGAGTCGGCGCGGGCCGGCACCCCGTACGCCCAGCGCGGGTCGTAGGCGAGTTCGTCGTGCCCCCAGTCCCGGTTGCCGAACGGCGGATTGCACAGCACCGCGTCGGCGAGCAGACCGGGGAAGGCGTCCGCGCGGAGAGTGTCGCCGGCGAGGACGGTGACCTCGGCCTCCGGTGCCGTGAGCATCAGGGTCACCGCGGTGCGGCGGGCCTGCACGGTGAGCACGTCCTGGCCGTACAGCTCGCGCGCGCCACGCCGCCCGGCGGCCGTCAGCAGGCTGCCGCTGCCGCAGGCCGGGTCGAGCACCCGCGCCGGGGTGCCCGGGATCAGGCGGGCGAGGAGGTCCGCGAGCGGCTCGGGAGTCCGGTACGCGCCGGTCACGGCGCTGTCCTCCAGCTCGCGGGTCGCGAGCACGCCCACCGCGGCCTGCGCGCCTTCGTCGCGTACGCACAGGTACAGGGAGCGCAGCACGGCGGCGTCGATCGCCCCGAAGTGGACGGTGTCGGCGCCCGGCACGGCTCCGGCGACCGCCGCGGCGTCCCGCTCGGCGCGGGCGACGAGGTCCGTGTCCGGCAGCCGCGCGGCGGCCGTCAGCTCCTGCGCCGGGTGGCGCGCCGCGCCCAGGGCGAGGAGCAGCAGGTCGGACGTGCCGCCGCCGCTCTCCCAGGTGTGGATGCGCAGGGTCGTGCGCAGTTCGTCCGACGGGCTGGCCGCCGAGGCCTGCCCGCGTGAGGCGAGCCAGGCGCGCACCGCCTCCAGGTCGTACAACGGGCTGCTCTCCGTGCCGCCGGACGGCGCGGGGAAGTCCTCGTGCCGACGGCGCCAGTTGCTGACCGTGGCGCGCGTGACTCCCGCGATGCGGGAGATCTCGGCGGCGGTCACCTGGGCGGATGGCTGGGGCATGACGGAAGACCTGGGCCTCTCGGTCGGCAGATGTTAACAACCTACAGCACGCGTCAAATCTGTCAACGCATTTGACAGTGCTTTCAAGGCAGTGCTTATCTGGTCGTGCTTCCAGTGGGAGTCGTCGCTCGGCGGGCCTCGCCCGGCCCGCAGCGCCGTGTGCCGCGCCCATCCGTGCGCCGCTCGTTCACCGTCACCGCACCGCGCAACACCGCCGCGGGCGCCGCTGCGCGCCCGATTCGAAGCACTCCGGGGGGAGACCCGTGCGCCTCACCATGCCGACCGCCGTCGTCGAAGGAACCCAGCTCACCGTCATGCCGTTCCGCGCGGACGCCGTCGTCGGGACGATGTCCGTGCCGACGCTCGTCCAGCTCGTGCCCTCGCCCCGCGCCGAGGAGGATCCGCGCAAGCTCAAGGCCGCCTCCGGACTGGTGCGCCGGCACGCCGAGCTGCGGGCCACCGTGCAGCGCACGCTGAAGTCGTCGCAGAAGGGCAGGAACGTCGGCCCGTACGCCGAGTACATCGCCGCCGGCCTCAAGGGCGAACTCGGCGCCGCCTGGTCCACGCCGCCCATCACCCTGTGGCATGCCGGACCGCTCGCCGCCATCAGCGACGAACTCGTCCCCGGCAGCGGCCTGCGCACCCTCACCGTCGCGCCGGGCACGATGGTCGTCGCCATCGACGGCGAAACCCAGACCACCGCCTGGCACGACCTCTACGACGAGCCCGAGGCGCACGGCCTGACCTACCCGGAACTCGCCCAGGTGCGCCTCCCGTTCGAGCTCTACGTCGACCTCGCCCCCGCCGACGCGCGGCAGATCTTCTACGACCGCAACGTGCAGGGCGTGGACGTGGCCAAGAACCTCGCCATGTCCATGGACCAGCGCGACTTCGGCACGCGGCTCGCCCACCTGGTCGCCGACTCGGTGAAGGTCGACGTCGACGGGCAGCGGGTGCCGTTCGCCAGGCTCGTGAACGGCAGCAAGCGGCAGGTGTCCGCGAGCGACCACGAGGTGGTCACGCTCTCCGCGCTGCGCGCCCTCGTCGTCACCGCGCTCTACGGGCGGAACGGTCTCCAGCGGTCCGCCGAGTCCGTGCACGAGGACGGGCTGCCGGCGGGGTACCGGCCCGAGCAGGTGGAGGCCGCCGTCGTACCGGTCCTCGGGCAGCTCATCGCCCGCCACGCCCGCGACTTCACCGAGCGCAGTGCCATCACCGCGCCTGCCGTCCTCGCCGGGATCGGCATCGCCGCGCACCACACCATGCCGTGGGCCGACCCGGCGACCGCCTTCCGCACGGACGACCTGGTCCGCCTCCTCGACGGCATCCGCTGGGAGCGGGAGGCGACGTACTGGGACGGGGTCGCCGCCAAGGCCGGCACCTCCGGCCGCCTCAACTTCAGCGGCGGGGTGAAGGACTCGGGCGGCCGGGTCGCCGAGGCGATCCTCTACCCCGTGACCGAGGCGGGCCGGAAGATCCGCGGCCTCTGACCACCGCGCACACCACGAAACGGAGCACATTCATGACCTTCCAGCAGCCCTCCCCGCCGCCCCACCCCGGACCGCAGGGTCCCCTCGGTCCCGCCATGCCCACTGTGCCCGGACAGCCGGTTCGCGGCGGCAGGCGATGGCTCACGTACGGGGCGGTCGCTCTGGTCTCCTTGTTCATAGGCGTCGGCATCGGCAACAGCGGCAGCGCGGCGGACTCCGGAAAGAAGACCGCCGGGCCCACGGCGGGCCCCCGGCCGACCGTCACCGTGACGGAGACGGCCGAGGCGGCGGCCACCCCCGGCCCCGCTCCCACCGTCACCGAGACGGTGACCGCCAAGCCGAAGAAGACCAAGGCCTCCGGACCGGCGACCTCTTTCTCCGGTGAGGGCGAGTACCTCGTCGGCGAGGACATCGCGGCCGGCACCTACAAGACCGCCGGGCCGGACGGCGGCTTCGGCTGCTACTGGGAGCGCGCCAAGGACGCCAGCGGCGAGTTCGGCTCCATCATCGCCAACAACAACCTCGACGGACCGGGGCGGGTGACGCTCGACAGCGGGGAGTACTTCAAGACCAACCGGTGCCAGGAGTGGAAGAGGGTCGGCTGACCGCTCCCGGGCGCGGTCACGGCCACTGCCGCCGGCCGAGCACCCGGTCCCGCTCCCACCCCCGGGCGGCTCCGAACGGTGCTCGGCGGCCTCGAACTCCGCCGGCAGCCGCCGCCCGTCCGGGGTCCCGGCGCACCGCCCGTCCGGGTCCCGGCGCACTGTCCCGCCGGGTCCCGGCGCAGCCCGGCGATGGCCCCTTTGCGGGCCGTCGCGTGCCTGTGATCACGCGGTTCCGCTTAATGCATATGACGTGCAAGTGCATGTTTTTAGCGTTAGGCCCGCGACCGCCGACGACCTGGACGGCGCCCGTTCCGTCATGCTCGACACCGTCTACCGGGACTTCGGCACCGGATACGTGCCCCGCTGGCACGCCGACATCGTGGATCCGGCCGCCGCCTACCTCGCCTCCCGCCGGCACACGCTGCTCGTCGCCGTCGACGCGGACGGGCGGATCGTCGGCACCGGAGCGCTCGACGCCCGGGGGCCGCAGTGGCCGCCGAACCCCCGCCGGCTGGCGGAGCGCTACCCGTCCGGCGAGACCGCGCAGTTGCGCCGGGTCTACGTCCGTCCCGAACATCGGCGCCGGGGGATCGCGCGGGAACTGGTGGCGCGGCTCCTGGACTTCGCCGCCGCGGACGGCGGTTACCGGTCCGTGTACCTGCACACCGATCCCGGGGTGCCCGGCGCCGAGCCGTTCTGGCGCTCGCTCGGCGAGGTCGTGCACGACGAGCGCCGGGACGCGGGCGGCGGGCAGGGCATCGTGCACTTCGAGATTCCCCTGCGACGGGCCTAGCCCCCTGTCCCCTCCGCTCCCTCCGCGCCTCCCTCTGCTCCTCCGCTTCCTTCAGTTCCCTTCAGTTCCCTTCAGTGAACGCCCCCCGAACCGAGCCCGAACCGAGGACCATGCCTGCCCCGCGCCCTCTCCGACTGCCGGCCGCCCTTCTCGTCACCCCCCTCCTCGCCGGGTGCTTCGCCTCCGGACCCGGTGCGGCGTCCGGCGACCCGGCCGACGGCTCCCGGCTCCGGGTCTCCCTCGCCTTCCCGCCCGCCGAACGGCTCTCCCCCTACGGCGCCGACGCCACCATCCTCAGCCGGCTCGGCGTCACCGAGAGCCTGACCGCGCTCGACGGCAACGGCACCGCCGCTCCGGCCCTCGCCTCCTCCTGGCGCCGACAGGACGACCGCAGCTGGCAGTTCACCCTCCGCGAGGCCACCTTCCAGGACGGTTCCGAGGTCACCGCCCAGGCCGTCGCCGCCTCGCTCGCCCGGGCCTCCCACGCCGAGCCCGCCCCGGCCGCCCTGTCCGGTGTGACCCTCACCGCCGAGGCCGTGGACCCGCACCGGATCCGCGTCACCACCGGCCGCCCCGACCCGATCCTGCCGCTGCGGCTGTCCAGCCCGAGCCTCGCCGTGCTCTCCGCGAAGGCGTACCGGGACACGGACCGCGTCGACCCCGCCGGCACCGCCACCGGTCCCTTCGAGCTGAAGAAGGTCACCGGGACCTCGGCCGCGACCCTCGACCGGTACGACGGCTACTGGGGCGGTCGCGCCCACGCCGCCGGCATCGACGTCCGCTTCGTCGCCGACGGCACCGCCCGCACCAACGCCCTGCGCGCCGGCGACACCGACATCGCCGAAGCCGTACCCGTCGCGCAGGCCGCCACGCTGCGGAAGGACACCCGGCGGGAGACCGCCACCACCCGTACGACCAGCCTCCTGCTCAACTCCCGCTCGGGACCGTACCGGGACGCCGGGCTGCGCGCCGCCGCCCGCGCCGCCGTCGACACCTCCGCCCTCGCCGACGGCGTGTACGAGGGACACGCCGACCGCGGGACGGGCATCTACGGTCCCGCCGTCACCTGGGCCGAGGGCCGGCACGTCGAGCCGGCGGGGAGGGCCGCGCCGAAACGGCCCGGCGGCGTCCAGGTCACCCTCGCCACCTACGACAACCGGCCCGAACTCCCCGAAACTGCACAGGTGCTGAAGCAGCAGCTGGAGCGGGCCGGGTTCCGCGTCAGGCTCGTCGTACGCGAGTACTCGCGGCTGGAGGGCGACGCCCTCGCCGGGAAGTTCGACGCGTTCGTGCTCGCCCGCAACAGCCTCGTCGACACCGGCGACCCCGTCGCGATTCTCGCCGGCGACTACACCTGCGACGGCGGCTACAACCTGGCCCGGCTGTGCGACAAGGACGTCGACCGGGCCGTGGCCGCGGCCGAACGCACCGCCGACCCCACGGGGCGACAGGACGCCGCGCTGCGCGCCGAGGCCAGGATCCTCGGCACCGACGCCGTCGTACCGCTGGTCCACCAGCGCGTCATCACCGGCGTCGGACGCTCGGCCCAAGGCGTGCTGTTCGACCCGTACGAGCGGATGCTCGTCGGCACCGGCACCCGGCGCTGACCCGTGCGCGACATGCTGTGGCGGGCCTCGCTCGCCGGCGCCCTGGTGTGCGGGATCGGCCTGCTGCCCTGGCTCACCCGGACCGATCCCGCGCTCACCGTGCTCAAGGCGCGGGCCCAGGACCGCGCCCCGGACCCCGCGGTGCTCGCCGCCGTCCGTGACCAGCTCGGCCTGGACGACGGACCGCTGGTGCTGCTCGGGCGGTGGCTCGGCAGGCTGCCGCGCGGGGACGCCGGCCGGTCCTGGATCTCCGGGGCCGAGGCCGGACCGGCCGTGCTCCAGGCGCTCGGCGCCTCCCTGCTGCTCATGTCGGTCGCGCTCCTCGTGACCTGCTGCACCACGGCCGCCGTGTGCGCCCGCACGCTGCGCGGGGGCGGCCGGACCCGCCCCCGCGGCAGCGGTTCGGCGATGCTCGCCGCGCTGCCGGAGTTCCTCACCGCCTCCGTCCTCGCCACCGTCGTCGGCGTACAGCTCGGCTGGCTGCCCGCCCTCGGCTGGTACGGACCCCGGTACACCGTGCTGCCCGCCCTCGCCCTCGGCCTGCCCACCGGGGCCGTCCTCGGCCGGCTCCTCGACGACCGGCTGCCCGGCGCCTTCGCCGAACCCTGGGCGCGGGCCGCCGCCGCGCGCGGACTGCCCCCGGCACGCATCGCCCGGCAGGCGGTACGGCGCTCTCTGCCCGGACTGCTGCCGAACACCGCCCTGTTCGTCGTCGGCATGACCGGCGGCGCCGTCGCCGTGGAACAGCTCTTCGACATCCCCGGCCTCGGCCGCACCACCCTCCAGGCCGCGCTCGCCCAGGACCTGCCCGTCCTCCAGGCGGGCACGCTCGCCCTGGTGCTGCTCGCCGCGCTCGCCACCGGCGCCGCCCGGCTCGCCGTCCGCCTGCTCACCGGCCCGGCCCTGCGCGACGGCGCCCTGCCCGCCGCGCCCCCGCCCGCACCGGCCGCGCGGCGGACCACACCCCTCCTCCTCGGCGCGGCACTGCTCACCGTCCTCGCCGCCGGACTGCCCCGCGACCCCCTCGCCCTGGACACCGCCGCCCGCCTCGAACCCCCCGCCCCGGCCCATCCGTTCGGCACCGACGCGCTCGGCCGCGACCTGCTCGCCCGGATCGCCCACGGCGCCCTGGACACCCTGCTGCTCGCCCTCGCGATCAGCGCCGGCACGCTCCTCGCCGGGCTGCTGCTCGGCCTGCTGCCCCGGCTGTCCGGGCCGCTCGTCGACACCGTCAACGCCGTACCGCCCGTGCTCGCCGCGCTTCTGGTCACCGCCGTCGCCGGCGGCGGCCCGGCCACCCCCGCGCTCGCCGTCGCCGCCGTCGCCTGGGCGCCGCTCGCCGCGCACACCTCCGCCCTGCTGCGCCAGGAACGCGCCGCCCTCCACGTCACCGCAACCCGGGCCCTCGGCGCCGGCCGCTGGTATCTGCTGCGCCACGAACTCCTGCCCGCCGTCGTCCCGTCCGTCACCCGGCACGCCCTGCTGCGGCTGCCCGGCACCGCGCTCGCCCTCGCCTCGCTCGGCTTCCTCGGCCTCGGCACCCAGCCTCCGTCCCCCGAGTGGGGCCACCTCCTCGCCGAGAACCAGCCCTACGCCGAACGCGCCCCCTGGACGGTCCTCGCTCCCGCCGCCGTGCTCGCCGTCCTCGGCGCGCTGGCGGTGACGTCCGCGGGCGCCCTGCGACGCCGTCCCGCCCACCCCACGGCCGACGCCCCCACGGCCGACGCCCCCACGGCCACGGGCGAGCCGGCCGCCGCCTGAGCGCACGGCCGGTCACCGGTACCCGGCACCGCCTCGCGGTCGTTGAACCGTCCCACCACGCCGCGCGTACTCATCGGTCGTGGGAGGATCCCTCACCATGAGCGCGTCCCCGGCGGTGAGAGGTCTGCGCGCCGCCGTGTTCGCCGCGGTGTGCGTACTGCTCGCCGCCGCCGGGCACGGTCTGGCCACGGGCGACCTGCCGCCCGCGTGGGCCGACGCGGCCGGCTTCCTCGCCGTGTTCGCGCCCGGCTGCGCCCTCGGCGGGCGGGAGCGGTCGCTGCCCGGCATCGGCGCGGCCATGCTGCTCACCCAGGCGGCCCTGCACCTGGGGTTCGCCGCGGCCCACCGCGACGGCACGGCTTCCCCGCACGGGGGGCCGCACCCCGGCCCCACCACTGCCGCGACGCACCCGCACGCCCTGCACGCCGCCACCACGGCCGCGACGCACCCGCACACCCTGCACGCCGCCACCATGGCCGCGACGCACCCGCACGCCCTGCACGCCGCCACCGCGGCCCACCCGCACCTCACCGCGCACGCCACCGCCGCCCACCTGCTCGCCGCTCTGGCCGCCTCCTGGTGGCTGCGGCGCGGCGAGGCCGCGCTGTGGTCGCTGCTGCGCCGGGCCGCCGCCCTCGTGCCGGCCCTGGCCGCCTGGTGGCGGGACGCCCCGCTGCCCGTACCCGCCGGCCGGGTGCCGCTCGCCCCGACCGTTCCCGAGCCGCCCCGCCGGGCCCCGCTGCGGCACGCGGTGCACCGGCGCGGACCCCCGGCCCCGGTCCCGTACTCGCTCTGACACCCCTCACCCGTCACTCGTACGGAGATCGACCACCCATGTCCGCAGCACGCATCACCCTCCGCCGCGCCGGCACCGTCACCGCCGTCGCCGCCGCCTCGGTCCTCCTCGCCGCGGGAGCCGCCTCCGCGCACGTCACCGTCCACCCGGAGAGTTACGCCAAGGGAGCCACCGACGGCGTGCTGACCTTCCGTGTCCCGAACGAGGAGGACGCGGCCGCCACCACCGAGGTCAAGGTCTTCCTCCCCACCGACCACCCCGTCCTCGGCGTCCTCGTCCACCCCCGGGACGGCTGGACCGCCAAGGTCACCACCACGAAGCTGAAGACGCCGGTGAAGACCGACGACGGCACCATCACCGAGGCGGCCTCCGCGATCACCTTCACCGGAGGACGCATCGGCGCCGGACAGTACGAGGACTTCGACGTGGCCTTCGGCCAACTGCCCGAGGACACCGGCCGGCTGGTCTTCAAGACCCTCCAGACCTACTCCGACGGCAAGGTCGTCCGCTGGATCGAGGAACCGGCCGACGGCGACGAACCGGAGAACCCGGCGCCGGTGCTGGAACTCACCTCCTCCGCCCCGGCCGTGTCCGCCGCCCCCGCCGCCAAGGCGGCGGACGCGAGCGACGGGACCGCACGCGGACTCGGCATCGCCGGGCTGGCCGTCGGGGCCGTCGGCCTGGCCGCCGCTGTCTTCGCGATCGTCCGGAGCCGGGGCGCACGCGCCTGACCGCGTCCGCGTGACCGCACACGCGCCGGGGCCCGGACCGCCACTCGCGGTCCGGGCCCCGACGCAGGAGGGTCAATGTGCCGCCAGCTCCAGCAGCTTCGGCTCGACCGGCGCCGTCACCGGCGCGCGGAAGGTGCGCCACAGCCACCGCACGTCCCGGCCGAACGACCACACCAGTGAGACCAGCGCCGACAGCACGATCGCGAGGTTCACCGGGTGCGGCAGCAGCTCGGAGCCCGCCAGCAGCAGGCAGACGCCCTGGACGGCGGCGACGGTCTTGCGGGCGAAGGACGGCGGCAGCGGGGCGGTCAGCCAGGGCGCGACCCGGGCCGCCGCGACGAACCCGTAGCGCATGCCGCCGATCAGCAGCACCCACGGCCCGAGCCGCGTCGACACGTACACGCTCAGCACCAGGATCAGGAACGCGTCGACCTCCATGTCGAAGCGGGCACCGAGCGCGCTCGACGTCCCCGTGCGGCGGGCCACCTTGCCGTCCACACCGTCCAGCAGCAGGGCCACGGCCGTCAGGGCGACCAGCAGCGTCACCGGCGGCGCGCTCTCGAAGGAGTCGGCGACCAGCGCGGTCACCCCGCCGACCAGCGTGGCCCGGCCGAGCGTGACCCGGTTGGCGGGGCCGAAGGAACGCAGCCGGGAGCGGTGCACGGCGCGCGAGAGGACCGCCCAGGTGGCGAACGCGAAGGCGAGCCCCGTCAGCCAGCCGGCCGGCCCCATGCCGACCGCCGAGCCGAGCAGGGCCAACAGCAGGATCTGCACGCCCGCTCCCACAGCGGTCTCCTGCTGGAGCCTCGCGTCGTACGTGTTGTTCAGGGCCACCGCACATCCTCCGGCCGAGTGACAGAGTCGATCAACGCCGCGTACTGTGCGCGGCCTGTGCACAACTCGGTACGTGAACAACTTCCCGATCGTTCAGGAGGATGCCGATGAACCGGTCGGCCCGCGCGTTCTGGCTCCGCTCGCCCGGCCACGGAGAGCTGCGCGACGTCACCCTCGCGGCGCCCGCCGAGGACGAGGTCCTGGTGCGCGCCCTGTACTCCGGGATCAGCCGCGGAACGGAGACGCTCGTCTTCCGCGGCGGGGTGCCGGAGAGCCAACACGCCGTGATGCGCGCGCCGTTCCAGGAGGGCGACTTCCCGGCCCCGGTGAAGTACGGCTACCTCAGCGTCGGCGTCGTCGAGGAGGGCCCGGCTGCGCTGATCGGCCGTACCGTCTTCTGCCTGTATCCGCACCAGAGCCGTTACGTCGTTCCGGTGAGCGCCGTCACCGTGGTGCCCGAACGGGTGCCCGCCGAGCGGGCCGTGCTCGCCGGGACCGTCGAGACCGCCGTGAACGCCCTGTGGGACGCGACCCCGCTGGTCGGCGACCGGATCGCCGTCGTCGGCGGCGGCATGGTCGGCTGCGCGGTCGCCGCGCTGCTCGCCCGCTTCCCCGGCGTCCGGCTCCAGCTGGTCGACGCCGACCCGGCCCGCGCGAAGACCGCCGAGGCGCTCGGCGTCGACTTCGCCGCGCCCGCCGACGCCCTCGGCGACTGCGACCTCGTCGTGCACGCCAGCGCCACCGAGGCCGGCCTCACCCGGGCCCTGCAACTCCTCGCCCCGGAGGGCACGGTCGTGGAGCTGAGCTGGTACGGCGACCGGAGCGTGGCCCTGCCGCTCGGCGAGGCCTTCCACTCCCGCCGCCTCACCGTGCGCAGCAGCCAGGTCGGTACCGTCTCCCCGGCCGCCCGGCCCGGCCGCGGCTACGCCGACCGGATGGCCCTCGCCCTCGACCTGCTCGCCGACCCGGCGCTGGACGCCCTCATCACCGGGGAGAGCGCCTTCGAGGAACTCCCGGACGTCGTCCCGCGGCTGGCCTCCGGCGAGATCCCCGCCCTGTGCCACCGGGTCCGGTACACGGAGACCGGTCTGACCTGAGAAAAGAGTGAGGAACGGCTGAACACGGGGAAGCGAAGAGCCGTACTACACGGCATCCCCCTGCGGGCAAGGGCGGGGGACCAGACGCGCCGCACCTGGAGGGTCGTCCGTTGTTCAGCATCACCGTCCGCGATCACATCATGATCGCCCACAGCTTCCGCGGCGAGGTGTTCGGGCCCGCGCAGCGACTGCACGGCGCCACGTTCCTCGTGGACGCGACGTTCCGCCGTGAGCAGCTGGACGAGGACAACATCGTGGTCGACATCGGCCTGGCCACGCAGGAGCTGGGCGCCATCACCGCCGAGCTGAACTACCGCAATCTCGATGACGAGTCCGAGTTCGCCGGGATCAACACCTCCACCGAGTTCCTGGCCAAGGTCATCGCCGACCGGCTCGCCGAACGCGTCCACAAGGGCGCGCTGGGGGAGGGCGCCAGGGGCCTGGCGGGGATCTCGGTCACCCTGCACGAGTCGCACGTCGCCTGGGCGAGTTACGAGCGTGGCCTGTGACCGATCTGACCGTGGAGCGGGGCCGTCTCGCGTACGTGCCCGCGCAGCCCACCACCGCCGAGAACGCCGGAATCGTCCCCATGTCCCTGCGCACCGTGCACTTCGTGATGCCGGGCGGCGTCGACGACCCGGCCGCGCCCAGCGGCGGCAACGCCTACGACCGCCGGGTCTGCCTGGACCTGCCCGGCTTCGGCTGGCAGGTCACCCGGCACGCCGTCCCCGGTGACTGGCCGCGGCCCGACGCCGCCGCCCGCGACCGGCTCGCCCGTACGCTGCGGGAGCTGCCCGACGACACGGTCGTGCTCCTCGACGGCCTCGTCGCCTGCGGGGTCCCGGAGACGGTCGTCCCCGAGGCCGCGCGGCTGCGGCTGGCCGTCCTCGTCCACCTGCCGCTCGGCGACGAGACCGGCCTGGACCCGGCCGTCGCCGCCGACCTGGACACCCGCGAGCGCACGGTGCTGCGGGCGGTGCCCGCGGTGATCGCCACCAGCGACTGGGCGGTCCGCCGGCTCGTCTCCCACCACGGACTCGCCCCCGACCGGGTGCACGTGGCCGCGCCGGGCGCCGACATCGCGCCGCTCGCGCCCGGCACCGACGGCATCACCCGGCTGCTGTGCGTGGCCGCCGTCACTCCGCGCAAGGGCCAGCACCGGCTGGTGGAGGCGCTCGCGGAGGTCCGGGACCTGCCGTGGACCTGCGAGTGCGTCGGCGGCCTCGGCCACGACCCCGAGTACGTCGCCCACTTGCGGGAGCTGATCGCCCGGTACGGCCTCGCCGACCGGCTGCACCTGACCGGCCCGCGCTCCGGCGCCGACCTCGACGCCGCCTACGCCTCGGCCGACCTGATGGTCCTCACCTCCTACGCCGAGACCTACGGCATGGCGGTCACCGAGGCCCTCGCCCGAGGCATCCCGGTCCTCGCCACGGACGTCGGCGGGCTGCCCGAGGCGGTCGGCCGCGCGCCGGACGGCGGAGTGCCCGGCATCCTCGTCCCGCCGGAGGACCCCGCCGCGCTCGCCGCCGAACTGCGCGGCTGGTTCGGCGAACCCGACGTGCGCCGCCGCCTCAAGGCCGCGGCCCGGGGCCGCCGCGCCGCGCTCGACGGCTGGGCGGCCACCGCCCGCAGCCTCGCGGGAGTCCTCCAGCGTCTTCCGGAACCCCCGAGGAGGGCGGCATGAGCGACGGCAGTGCGGAGGCCGTGGTCCGGTCGGGTGGTCTGATCCCGGCCCAGCCCGGTCCGGGCGAGGGAGAGTCCGTGCGGAGCGCCACGAGCGCGCCCAGCGAGGAGGTGCCGGCCGTGGACGCCGTGGAAGCCGTGGACAGGGACGTGAACGCGGGGGACGACGGCCGGGCGTCCGGTACCGGCGCCCTCGCCGACGGCGCGGCCGGCACGGTGATCGCCGGTGCCGGGCCCGTGGCCCGTCCCGGGGAGCGGGCCACCGTACGGCTGCGGGACGGTGGCTCCGAGGAGCCGCCGCGGTACGCGCCGGAGTGGCTGCAACTCCGGGAGAGCGCCGACGCGTTGGCCCGCGCGCAGGACCTGCTCGACCCGCTGCGGATCCGGCTGGCCAATCTGCCGGGCCGGCCGGGCGGAGTGGTCGTGCACGACCTGGGCTGCGGCACCGGCTCCATGGGCCGCTGGCTCGCCCCCCGCCTGGACGGCGCCCAGCACTGGGTCCTGCACGACCGCGACCCCTATCTGCTGCACTTCGCGGCCGTGGCCTCCCCGCGCTCCGCCGCCGACGGCAGCAGCGTCACGGTGGAGACCCGGCGCGGCGACGTCGCCCGGCTCACCCAGGACGCGCTGGCCGGGGCCTCGCTGGTGACCGCGTCCGCGCTGCTCGACGTCCTCACCGTGGAGGAGGTCGAGGCCCTGGCGGACGCCTGCGTGGGCGCCGGCTGCCCGGCCCTGCTCACCCTCTCCGTCGCCGGACGCGTCGAATTCGGCCCGGAGGACCCGCTGGACGGCGAGATCGCCGAGGCGTTCAACGCCCATCAGCGGCGCACCGGGCTGCTCGGCCCCGACGCGGTCGACGCGACCTGCGAGGCGTTCGCCGAGCGCGGGGCGACGGTCCGGCTGCACCCGAGCCCGTGGCGGCTCGGCCCCGGCGAGGCCGCGCTGACCGAACAGTGGCTGCGCGGCTGGGTGGGCGCGGCCGTCGAACAGCGGCCGGAGCTGCGCGAACGAGCCGAGCGGTACCTGAGCGAGCGGCTCGCCGCCTGCGCGGCCGGCACACTCCGGGTCACCGTCCACCACAACGACCTGCTGGCACTGCCCCGCCCGAGGGGTGGGACGGCGTGAGCAACGGGGCGGCAGGAGCCGCGACGCGACCGGCCCCGGACGCCGGCACCGGCACACCCCCGCACAGAACAGCGGACCCGAACAGCACGCGCGCGGTGTCGGGGACGGACGCGGCGCGGGTTCGTGCGGCGGCGGGGGCGGCATCGGTGCGGGCGCGCGTGGCATCGGTGTGCGCGCCCCGCCGACGTGCGCGGACGGCGGACCCGGCCCTGGCCCGCGTGACGCACGCGCGCCCGGCACCCGAGCCGGTGTCCCGTGCCGAAGCAGCCGAAGCCGAAGCCGCCGAGGCACCTAGGGCTCCTGAGGCTCCTGAGGCAGCCGAAGCACCCCAAGCACCCCAAGCACTAGATGCGCTCGACGCGGCCGATGTCTTCGAAGACGGCGATGGCCGCCTCGCGCACCGGGCGGGCGACCGCAACGGTCCGGCGGTCGGCGCCGCACGGCCCGGCGCCCCTCGGCGTTCGAACTCCCGGGCTCTGCGCACCCACTTCGGCACCGCCGCCGGCGTCGTCATCCTCGGCGCCCTGATGTGGCGGCTCGGCACCGGGGCGCTGCTCGACGGGCTGCGGCGGATCGACACCGGGACGGTGCTGGCGGCGCTGGGCATCGGCGTGGTCACCACCGTCTTCAGCGCGTGGCGCTGGCAACTGGTGGCCCGGGGGCTGCGGCTGCGGCTGCCGCTGGGCCCCGCCGTCGCCGACTACTACCGGGCGCTGTTCCTGAACGCGGCGCTGCCCGGCGGGATTCTGGGCGACGTGCACCGGGCGGTCCGGCACGGGCAGAGCGCCGGTGACCTCCGGCGGGGCGTGAAGGCGGTCGTCCTGGAGCGGGTCGCGGGGCAGATCGCGCTGACCGTGGCCGGCGCGGTGCTGCTGCTGACCCTGCCGTCCCCCGTGCGCGCCGAGGCCCGCGGCTTCGCCCCGCCGGCGGCCCTGGCCGCCGTCGGCGCGCTCGCCGTCGTGCTCGCCGTCCGGCTGAACCGCGCACCGGGCCGCCGGGGCGGCGCACTGCGCCGGACCCTCGGCGAGGCCCGCCGGGGTCTGGCGTCCCGGCAGACCGGACCCGGCGTCGCGCTGTCGTCCGCGGTCGTCCTGGCCGGGCATCTGGCGCTGTTCGTCGTGGCGGCCCGGGTCGCCGGCTCGGCCGCCCCCGTGGCGGTCCTGCTGCCGCTCGCGGTGCTCGCCCTGGTGGCCATGGGCCTGCCGCTGAACATCGGCGGCTTCGGCCCCCGCGAGGGCGTCACCGCCTGGGCGTTCGGCGCGGCGGGGCTGGGCGCGGAGAGCGGCGTCGCGGTCGCCGTCGTCTACGGCGTGCTGAGCTTCGTGGCGAGCCTGCCCGGTGCGGTCGTCCTGCTCCGCCGCTGGTACGAGGGCCTGCGCGCCCGGACCGCCGCACCGGCTCCCGGCCCCACCCGGGACGTCCGGCCGGGCGACCGGAGGCCGACCGGAGCCGCCCCCATGGGCCCCGGCCGCCTCCCCGCCCCGGACTACTCGCGTCCCGCGGCCGGGCCGAGCAGCGCGAAATACGGCTCGAAGGATTCCGCCAGGCTCGCCAGCAGTGCCTTTCCCTTTTCCGCCGAACCCAGGGAGGGACGGCCGATGACGCCCGATTCGGTATAGGCGGACATTCCCACGGTGAGGAGATGGCGACGGTCGTCGGCCGTGAAATCGGCGGACTCGTGACCAGGGCGGACGAATTCGGGGTGAGCGTGCAGCAGAATCGAGGTCTCGATTTCTCCCGCGTGCATGTCGGTGAGCAGCGACGTGACCACTCCGGACCGTTCCCGTGCCGTCTCCCAGTCCTCGGCGGCCGGGAACAGCGCCATCCGCTCACCGCGCGCGGAGGCCTCCTGGACGACGTTGCCCAGCACGTAGTTGCCGCCGTGCCCGTTGACCACGACCAGTGCGTCGACACCCGAGCGGCGCAGCGACGCCGCGATGTCCGAGACCACCGCGTGGAGGGTCACGGCGGAGATGCTGACGGTCCCCGGCCAGGCCGCGTGCTCGTGCGAGCAGGAGACCGTCACCGGAGGGAGGAGGTGCACCGGGTACGTGGCGGCGATCTCCCGCGCCACGGCGCAGGCGACCAGCGTGTCGGTCGTCAGCGGAAGGTACGGACCGTGCTGTTCGAAGCTCCCGACGGGAAGGACGGCGACCTGTGCTGAAACGCCCGCCCCCCGGGCCCTCACGTCCTCCGTGGTGTCCGCCGGCAACACACCGGCCGCCACGTCGTTCGACTCCCCGTATGCCGCCGTACGCGCGCCCGAACCACTCATCTTTTCACGGCCTTTCGTCTCTGCTTAGGAATCAGATCATGACAGAAAACACCGGCGTCAACATCGGCGTACTCGGCAAGAAGTCCCCGCGGCGTTCGGGCGCGGAACGCGTCGTGAATGCACCGCTGCCCACCGTGTACGGGAAATTCCAGGCGATCGGCTACCTGGACCACGACCGTGGTGACGAGCAAGTGGCTCTGGTTTTCGGCGAGATCGGCACCGAGAACGTGCTGACCCGGCTCCACTCGGAGTGCCTGACCGGCGACGCGTTCGGCTCCCGGCACTGCGAGTGCGGCGACCAGCTGGAGGCCGCGCTGCGCTCGGTGGTCGCCGAAGGCAGCGGCATCGTCGTCTACTTGCGGGGGCACGAGGGCCGGGGCATCGGGCTGCTCGCCAAGCTGCGCGCGATGGCCCTGCAGGCGGAGGGCCTGGACACGGTGGAGGCGAACCTCGCGCTGGGCCTGCCGGTCGACGCCCGTGACTACAAGGTGGCCGCCGAGATCCTGCGCGACCTCGGCGTGCGCTCGGTACGGCTGATGTCCAACAACCCGGCCAAGCGGGACGCGCTGGTCCGGCACGGCATCCAGGTCGCCGAGCAGGTGCCGCTGCTGATCGAGCCGTGCGAGAGCAACATCACCTACCTGCGGACCAAGCGGGAGCGGATGGACCACCACCTGCCGCATCTGGACGCCGTCGCCCACGGCTCCTGACACCCGGCCCCGGCGCCGGCCCGGCCCCGAGGGTCCTGCTCCCGCTCCCGACCCCGCGCCGGACGCCCGGACGCCCCGCTCCGGATTCCCGGGCCGGATCCCCGGCCCGGTGCCCGGATCCTGATTCGGCGGGCGGCGGCCCGGAAAGGATCAGGCGGTGACCGTGAACCGTGGCGAGGAGGCGGTGGCGTGAATCTGCGGGCCCGGGTGGTCGTCGTCGGCGGCGGAGTGATGGGCACCAGCATCGCCTGGCACCTGGCGCGCGCCGGAGTGCGCGACGTCGTCCTCGTCGAACGGGACGAACTCGCCGCCGGCTCCACCTCCAAGGCCGCCGGCGGCGTGCGGGCGCAGTTCTCGGACGAGTTGAACGTCCGGCTCGGCGCGCGCAGCCTGGAGGCGTTCGGCCGCTTCGCGGAGGAGGTCGGCCAGGACATCGGGCTGCACCGGGTCGGCTATCTGTTCCTGCTCTCCACCCCGGAGCAGGTGGCCTCCTTCGAGGCGGGCGTGCGGCTGCAGAACGACCTCGGGGTGCCCAGCCGCCTGCTCACCCCGCGGGAGGCCCGCCGCCTCTCCCCGCTGATCGGCACCGACGGCCTGCTGGCCGCCGCCTACTCCCCGGACGACGGCCACTGCACCCCGGAGGCCGTCGTCCACGGCTACGCGACCGCCGCCCGCGCCCACGGCGCCCGCATCCTGCGCCACACCGAGGTCACCGGCATCGAACTGCACGGCCGCACCATCACCGCCGTCGCCACCACCCTCGGCCGGATCGAGACGGACACCGTGATCTGCGCGGCCGGCGCCTGGTCGCGGGCGGTCGGCGCGATGGCGGGCGTGGACCTGCCCGTGGAGCCGCTGCGGCGGCAGATCGCCGTCACCGGGCCGGTGCCGGGTCTGCCGCCCACGCTGCCCATGACCATCGACTTCACCACCAGCCTCTACTTCCACCGCGAGGGCCCCGGCCTGCTGCTCGGCATGTCCGACCCGGACGAGAAGCCGGGCTTCGCCACCGACACGCACGACCGCTGGATCCCGCGGCTCGCCGAGGCGATGCGGCGGCGCGCGCCCGCTCTCCTCGACCTGCCCCGCACCGGCGGCTGGGCGGGCCTGTACGAGAACACCCCCGACCACAACGCCCTGATCGGCGAGGCACCGGAGGTGTCCAGGTTCCTGTACGCGACGGGCTTCTCCGGCCACGGCTTCCTCCAGGGACCCGCCGTGGGCGAGATCGTCCGCGACCTGTACCTGGGCCGCGTACCCTTCCTGGACATCAGCCCCCTGAGCGCCGGCCGGTTCGCGGCCGACGCCCCGCGCCCGGAGGCCAACCTGGTATGACCGAGCTGCACCTGTGGCTGCGCCACGAGCCCCGGACGACCGAACGCCGCACGCCGGTCGTCCCCGCCGATGCCCGCCGCCTGGTCGACAGCGGGGCGACACTGACCGTCGAGGAGTCCCCGCAGCGGATCTTCCCGGTGGCGGAGTACGAGGCGGCGGGCTGCCGCCGCGCCCCCGCGGGCTCCTGGGTGACGGCACCCCGCGACGCCGTGATCCTCGGTCTGAAGGAACTCCCGGACGAACCGGCCGAGCTGACGCACCGCCACATCCTCTTCGGGCACGCCTACAAGCGGCAGCCGGGGGCCGCCGCGCTGCTGCGCCGGTTCGCGGCCGGCGGCGGGGCGCTGTTCGACCTGGAGTACCTGGTGGACGAGGAGGGGCGCAGACTCGCCGCCTTCGGATTCTGGGCGGGCTATCTGG
The DNA here is from genome assembly GCF_055600785.1 of Streptomyces sp. NPDC038200. Taxonomy (NCBI): domain Bacteria; kingdom Bacillati; phylum Actinomycetota; class Actinomycetes; order Kitasatosporales; family Streptomycetaceae; genus Streptomyces; species Streptomyces sp. NPDC038200. Next base: position 304,104 of record NZ_JBVJYH010000003.1, on the reverse strand, counting down.
GTGCCGCGCTCGCCGTGCTCCGGCACCGGGGCCGCCTGACGGCGCCGCTCACCCCGACGACGAAGGACGAGCTGGACGCCGTACTGCGCCCGGCCGCCGGGGACGAGACGTGCACGGCACTGGTGATCGGTGCCCTGGGCCGCAGCGGGCGGGGCGCGGGGGCCGCCTTCCGCACGGCCGGCCTCGACGCGACCCGCTGGGACCTGGCGGAGACCCGCGACCTGGACCGGCGGGCCCTGCTCGGGCACGACGTCCTGGTCAACGCGGTCCTCGCGACCACCCTGGTGCCGCCGTTCCTGCGCGAGGAGGACCTGGACTCCCCGGCCCGCCGGCTGCGCACCCTGTGCGACGTCACCTGCGACGTCGGCTCCCCGTACAACGTCCTGCCGGTCTACGACCGCACCACGGACTGGGCGGAGCCCGTGCGCCGGCTGCGCGAGGAGCCCCCGCTGGACCTGATCGCCATCGACAATCTGCCCTCCCTGCTGCCGCGGGAGTCCAGCACCGACTTCTCCGCGGCCCTGCTGCCGCAGCTGCTCGCCTTCGGCGCCGGCGGCGCCTGGGGCCGCTGCCTCGACCGGTTCCACCTGGCCTGCCGTGAACTCGGCATCGACGGAGGGGGACTTCCCTCATGACCGAGCGTGTCCCGGCGAGCGGCACCGTCCACTGGGTCGGCGCCGGACTGTCCACCGGCAGCGGACTCGCCGACCTGTGTGCCACGGCCGACCGCGTCCTGCTGTGGCACCGCACCGCGGACCGCGCGGCCGGGGCCCTGGCCGGCCTCGGCCTGACGGGCCGCGCCGAGCCCCGCGCCCTCACCGCACCGGCGGCCCTCGCCGCCGCACTGGAACCCGGGGACGTCGTGGTGTCGATGCTGCCGGCGCCGCGGCACGCCGGACTGCTCGCCGCGTGCGTGCGGGCCGGGGCGCACTTCGCCTGCTCCAGCTATGTGTCGCCGGAGCTGTCGGCGCAGGGCGAGGCGGCACGGGCGGCCGGTCTCACCGTGCTCACCGAGGCGGGCCTGGACCCGGGCATCGACCACCTCTTCGCCCACAGTCTCATCGGCCGGGCCCGCGCACGGATCGGCGAGCACACCCCGGCCGCCTACCGGCTCACCTCGTACTGCGGTGGTGTCCCGGCGGTGCCGAACGACTTCCGGTACCGCTTCAGCTGGGCCCCGCTCGGCGTCCTCAACGCCCTGCGCTCGCCCGCCCGTTACCTGGAGGACGGCACCGAGACGACGGCCGGCCGCCCCTGGGAGGCGACCCGGCCGCTCGACCTGGACGGCGAGACCTTCGAGGTCTACCCCAACCGCGACAGCGTCCCCTTCATCGAGCAGTACGGCCTGCCCGCCGCCTGGCACCCGCGCACCTTCGTCCGGGGCACCCTGCGCCTGGACGGCTGGCTGAAGGCGTGGGAACCGGTGTTCGAGGAGCTGACGTCGGGCGACGACGAGCGGATCGCGGCGCTGGCGCGGGAGCTGGCGGCGGCCCACCCGACCACGGAGACCGACCGGGACCGGGTGGTGCTCACCGTCTCCCTGGAGGTCGACGCGGGGCAGGACCGTGTCTGGACCGGCGCGTATCTGCTCGACGCGACCGGTGACGCCGAGGAGTCGGCGATGGCCCGGTGCGTCTCCCGGCCGCTCGCCCTCGGCGTCCGGCACATCCTGGACGGCAGCCTGCCCGCCGGTCTGCACCGGGCGGCGGACACCGCTCAGCGGTCCGACCGCTGGCTGGCCGAACTCGCCGAGGAGGGACTGGAGTTCACCCTCACTCTCGGCCAGTAGCCGACCGCCGGGTCAGTCCCGCACCGCCGCGTGCACCAGCCGCCGCAGCTCCGGGAAGACCTTCAGCTTCTTCGGGCGCACCTGGGTCATGAACTGCACGGTCAGATCGCGGGCCGGGTCGATCCAGAACGCGGTGCCGGCCACGCCGGTCCAGCCGTAGGTGCCGAGGTGGGACGGGGCCAGGGTGCGCGCGGGGTCGGTGACGACGGAGACGTTGAAACCGAAACCGAGGCCGTCCATGCTCGGCTCCCGGTGCACCGGGGCGCCGAAGGAGCGGAGGGTCGCCCCGTCGGGCAGCTGGTTGCGGGTCATCGCGGCGAGCGTCTCGGGGGTCAGCAGCCGTACGCCGTCCAACTCGCCGCCCCGCCGCAGCAGCTCCATGAAGCGGTGGAAGTCGTGGGCGGAGGAGACCAGACCGCCACTGCCGGACAGGAACCGGGGCCGGCCGCGCACCGGCAGTCCCGGCACCGGCTCGATGCCGCCCTCGTCCGTCTCACCGTACAACTCGGCGAGCCGGCCGGTCTGTTCGGGTGCGATGTGGAAGCCGGTGTCGGTCATGCCGAGCGGGTCCAGGATCCGTTCGGCGAAGAAGGCGTCCAGCGGCTGCCCGGAGACCACCTCGATCACCCGGCCGAGCACATTGGAGGCGACGGAGTAGTTCCACTGCGTGCCGGGGTCGAACTGGAGCGGCATCCGCGCGTACAGCTCGACGGTCTCGGCGAGGTCCTTGCCCGGCGGCACCGAGTACTCCAGGCCCGCCTCGCGGTAGAGCGCGTCCACGGGGTGGCGGTGGTAGTAGCCGAAGGTGAGGCCCGCGGTGTGGGTGAGCAGCTGCCGGATCAGTATCGGGCCGGCGGCCGGACGGGTACGGAGACCGGCGCCCGAACCGCCCTCGTACACGCGGGGGCCGGCGAAGGCGGGCAGATGGCGGTCGACCGGGTCGTCCAGGGACAGTCGTCCCTCCTGCGCCAGCAGCAGCACCGCCACCGCGGTGACCGGCTTGGTCATCGAGTAGATCCGCCACAGCGTGTCCGCCTCGACGGGCAGCCCGGCCGCGACGTCCCGCAGGCCGTACGTGGTCAGATGGGCGACACGGCCGCCGCGGGCCACGGCCACCAGGTAGCCGGGGAGCCGCCCCTCGTCGACGTGCCGGGCGAGGTGCCGGTCCAGGCGCTCCAGCGCCTCGCCGTCCAGGCCCGCCTCCGCCGCCTCGACGTCCTGTCGCAGCTGTGCCATCGCTCTCCTCCGGTCGTGTCGTCCGCGGCGCGCCCCGGCTGCCCCGCCGGCCCGCGTCCGCCCTCATCGTCGCGCAGGAGCACCGGCCGGGACCGGATGGTCGGGGGTGTGTGTGATCGACGCGACGCCGTCCGGGCCGGGCAGGGCACGGGCCGCGGGCAGGGCGAGCGCGGCCACCGCCGCCAGGACGAGCAGCGCGGCCCCGGTGCCCGCGCCCAGCAGCGCGCTCGCCGCGGCCACGCCCACGGCGGGCCCGATGTTCAGCGCGGTCTGCTGCAGGCCGCCCGCCACTCCGGCCACGGTCACCTCCGCGCGTCGCACGATCACGTGGGTGGCCGCCACCATCACGGTGCCGAATCCGGCGCCCAGCAGCGCGAAGGCGCCCGCGAGTCCGGGCAGGGAGGTGGTCCGGGACAGGAGGAGGACGCCGGCCGTGAGCGCCGCCGTCGCCCCCGCCGTCGTACGGCGCGCACCGCACCGGCGCAGCAGCGCGGGGCACAGCGCGGCCGACAGCACCATCAGCACCGCGAGCGGCAGGCTCCGCAGGGCGCTGTCGAACGGGTCGAGACCGAGGTGGCGCTGGAGGACGTACGTCGCGACGAACAAGGTCCCGAACAGCGACGCGGAGACGGCGACCAGCAGGCCGAGCGCCGCCCCGATCGCAGGGGAGCCGATCACCTCGGGCGGCAGCAGCGGGCTCGGTGTCCGCCGCTCGCGCCGCACGAGGGCGGCGGTCGCGAGCGCGGCGACGGCGAGGCCCGCCACGGAGACGGGCCGGGCGGTGAGCGCGTACACCAGGCAGGCGAGCGCCCCCGCGAGCAGTACGGCACCCGGCAGGTCCAGCGCGGTCCGGGCGGGAGCCGGGCGGCGGTCCGGCCGCAGCAGGGCCGGCAGGCCGAAGGCCAGCGCCGTCGGCACGTTGACGAGGAACACCGCCCGCCAGCCCAGGCCGGTCACCAGCGCGCCGCCCACCAGCGGCCCCGCCGCCGCGGCCAGTCCGATCGCGCCGGTCCGCACGGCCAGGGGCGAGGCGAGCCGGTCCGGCGGATAGGCGGCCCGCAGCATGCCCAGCGTGGCCGGCTGCAACAGCGCCCCGAACACCCCCTGTACCGCGCGCAGTCCGATCACCCAGCCCACCGCGGGTGCGAGGGCGATGCCCGCCGAGGCGGCGCCGAACCCCAGCATGCCGAGCCCGAACAGCCGCCGGTGCCCGTACCGGTCGCCGAGCCGCCCCGCGAACACCAGCAGACCCGCCACCACGACGAGATACGCGGTGCTGGTCCACTGCACCTCGGCGAACGACGCGTCCCACTCGCGTTGCAGGCTGGGCTGGGCGACGGTGAGGACCGTCCCGTCCAGGGCGACGACCACCGCGCCCGCCACGCTGCTCACGAGTGTCCAGGACCGGTTCACCGGCCGCCCTCCGGGCCCAGGTGGGCGACCAGGACGGTATCGAGCAGCGGTTCGACATCCGTCTCGCCGAGAGCGAGCTGGAGGCTTCGCCAGCGCCACAGCTGGGCCGTCCCGTGCAGGTTCGCCCACAGGGCGCCCGCCACCCGCCGGGCGTCGGCATCGGGGTTCGCGTACCCGATCAGCTCGGTGAACCGGGCGAACAGCGGAAGGCTCGTCTCGCGCAGCCCCAGCCGACCGCTCTCCAGCAGGTCGTGACGGAACATCAGCTCGTACATGCCGGGCCGGTCCAGCGCGAACTCCAGATAGGTCCGGGCCAGCGCGGCGACCTGGGCGCGGGGGCCGCCGGTCTCCCGGGCCGAGGTCGCTCGCACCCTCTCGGCCAGGTCGGCGAAGCCCCGGCGGGCGACGGCGGAGAGCAGCTCCAGATGGGTGGGGAAGTGGCGGCGCGGCGCCCCGTGGGAGACGCCCGCGCGGCGGGCGATCTCCCGCAGGGTCAGCGCCTGCGCCCCCTCGGCGGCCAGCAGCTCCACGCCGGCGTCCACGAGGCGGTCCCGCAGGCTGATGTCGGACTCGGTCATGGACCGTGTCTACCAGGAGGCAGTAGACACTGTCTACCACTCTCGTAGACAATGTCTACGGCGTGTCACCCCCACGGGAATGCGCGCGGCACCGCCGCGAGTTGACCCGATATGACTCAGGACCCCACACAGGACGCGTTGCTCGGGCTGCTCGCCGAAGGCCATGCCGGCGTACTGGTCACGCTCCGGCGCGACGGCCGCCCCCAGCTGTCCAACGTCAGCCACGCCTACGACCCCGAGGAGCGGATCATCCGGATCTCGGTCACCGACGACCGCGCCAAGACCCGCAACCTCCGCCGTGACCCGCGTGCCTCCTACCACGTGACCAGCGACGACCGCTGGGCGTACACCGTCGCCGAGAGCATCGCCGAGCTGTCCCCGGTCGCCGCCGACCCCCACGACGAGACCGTCGAGGAACTGATCCGGGTCTACCGCGACGTCCTCGGCGAACACCCGGACTGGGACGACTACCGGGCCGCCATGGTGCGCGACCGCCGCCTGGTGGTGCGGCTGCACGTCGAGCGGGCGTACGGCATTCCGAAGAGCTGACCGCCGGCGGGATCCCGGCTACGGCGCCGCGGCGGTCCGCGTCTCGATCGCCCGCAGCACGGCGACCATGTCCTCGCCGCCGTGCCCCTGTGCCACCGTCTCCTCGAACAGGGTGTGACAGACGTCGAGGAGCGGTGAGGCCAGACGGGCCTTGCGGGCCGCCTCGGCGATCAGCCGGTTGTTCTTCAGCACGTCCAGCGCCGCCGCCTGCACCGCGAAGTCCCGCTCGCGCAGCTTGGGCGCCTTCATCCGGGACACCCCGCTCGCCATCGGGCCCGCGTCCAGGACGTCCAGGAACAGCCGGCGGTCCAGGCCCTGCCGCTCGGCGAAGTGGAACGCCTCGGTCAGTCCGGTGACCAGGGTGATCAGGAAGAGGTTCACCGACAGCTTCATCAGCAGCGCCCCGGGTGCCGGCCCGCACACGAAGGTCTCCCGGCACAGCGGCGCGAGCAGCGGCCGTACGGCGGTGACGGCGTCCTCCTCGCCGGCGAGCAGGGCGACCAGCCGCCCCTGCTCCGCCGGCACCCGGGACCCGGAGACGGGTGCTTCCACGTACCGGCCGCCCGCGGCACGGATGTCGGCCTCCAGGGCGTGCGAGTACTCCGGCGAGGTCGTGCCCATGTGCACGACGGTCCGGCCCGCGACCCGTGCGGCCAGTCCGGGCGTGCCCCGGCCGAGGACCGTGTCCACGGCGGCCTTGTCGGCGAGCATCAGCAGCACCACCTCCGCCCGCGCGAACACCCCGGCGGCGTCCGCCGCGACCTCGGCACCGGCCGCCCGCAGCGGTCGCGCGCGTTCCGGGGTGCGGTTCCAGACCACCAGAGGGGTGCCGGCGGAGGCCAGGCGCAGGGCCATGGGCCGCCCCATCACTCCGAGACCGATGAATCCGACGTGCACGGGAGGCCGCCCTTCGCGCCACGGGTCCGACTATGACAACGGTCATAGTAGCGCCGCCTATGACGGCGGTCATAGGGTGGGAGGGAACGGAGGTGGCCGATGACGCAGGAGCGGCACGGACCGCGGGAGCGGATGGTCTTCAGCGCGGCCCAGCTCATCCGGCGGGGCGGGGTCACCGCGACCGGCATGCGCGAGGTCGCCGCGCACGCACGGGCACCGCGCGGCTCCCTCCAGCACTACTTCCCGGGCGGCAAGGAGCAACTGGTCAACGAGGCGGTCGCCTGGGCCGGCCGGTACGCGGGCAAGCGCGTCGCCCGCTTCCTCGCCGGGCTCGACGAACCGACGCCGAGCGGTCTGTTCGCCGCGATGGCCGCGCAGTGGACCGAGGAGTACACGACGGACGGCTACGCGGCGGGGTGCCCGGTCGCCGCCGCCACGGTCGACGCCGCCTCCTGCGCCGACTCGACCCGGGAGGCGGCGGCAGCCGCGTTCGCGACCTGGCGGCAACCGGTCGCCGGGGCGCTCACGGAGATGGGGGTGCCCGCCGCACGGGCCGAGCCCCTGGCCACCCTCATGATCAGCACCCTGGAGGGCGCGATCCTGATGGCCCGCGCGGAGCGGGACGTACGGCCCCTCACCACCGTGGTGCGGGAACTGGGCCCGCTGCTCGACGCCGCCGTGCGCCCCCGGCCGGCCTGACCGGTCCGGGCGCGCCGGGTGTCACCGGCGTGGTGCGGAACCCGGCTCACCGTCCGCCGCCGCGCGTCCCCGGCCGGCCCGGTCAGTCCCAGTACGCCGCGTCCTCCGGGACCGCGGCCCCGCCCGTCTCCTCCTTGACCCATGCCTCCAGCTGGTCCACGAAGTCGGCCGCCCGGTGCCGCCAGTTCAGGTCCGACACGGCGGCCTCCCGGCCCCGCCGGGCGGCGCGCAGCCGCAGTTCGGCGTCGTCGGCCAGCCGGCGGACCGCGTCGGCCGCGGCCGGCGGATCCTCGTACGGCACCACGAAGCCGCAGCCGTACCGCTCGACCAGCTCCGTGGCCAGCGGGGTGGGCGTGGTGACCACCGGAACGCCGTGGGCCATGTACTCCACCACCTTGGTGGGCCGGGAGTGCCGGTAGTTGGGCTGGTCGTGGAGGAGGGACAGACCGGCCAGTGCGCCGGAGAGCCGGGCCAGCGCGCGGTCGTTGGACAGGAAGCCGTACCAGCGCAGCACCCCGTCCCGGTCGGCCGTCGCGAGGGCCTCCTGTACGTCGGGGTCCGCCGCTCCTATCGCCTCGACCCGGACGGCGGGCGCCAGCAGCCGCGCCGTGTCGATCAGGTCGAGCGCGCCGCGGGCCCGGGACAACTGGCCCAGGTAGACGACCCGGTCGTGGCCGGGCGGCGGGGGCGGATCGGGCGGCGGGGTGGCGAGGTTGGGCACGACGGGGTGGGTCCGGCGGAAGCGGTCCTGGTAGGCGTCCTCGGCGAGCAGCAGCCGCAGCCGGCGCTCCGCCAGCCGCTCCACCGCCCGCACCGCCGTCCGCAGCGGCGGACGCAGCAGCCGCGGCATCCAGCCCTTCATGACCAGCGCCGCCGCCGTGTCCTCGTGCACGTCCCACACGGTCACCGGCGACGCACCGGCCCGGCGCAGCCGGCGCAGCGTGCCGGGAAGGGCCAGCAGCAGCTCCGGATCGTGCAGCAGGACCACGTCCGCCGCCGGGCCGTGCTCGGCGAGCAGCGCCCGGGCCGCGCGCAGTGCCGCCCCCCGGTCCCGGCCGGCCGCACGGGGCAGGTCCACGCCCTCCACGTACGGCCGGGGGGCCGTGTTCCGGGCGGCGAACGGGGCCGCGTACACCACCCGGTGCCCGCGCTCGCGCAGCGCGGCGATCTCACGGTGCAGGATGCGCGCGTCCTCGGGATGGTGGACGACGGTGACGACGAGTATCCGCATGGCAGTGCCTTTCAACTCCGCGCGGGCCGACGGCTGGTGCCGGGGCCGGGGGCCTACAGGACCTCGACGCCGGGCTTGAAGATGCGCCCGCGGGTGTCGAACAGCAGCCGCGCGGTGTCCGCGAGGGCCGGCAGGTCGTAGGCGGAGTGGTCCTGGAGCAGGACGGTCAGGTCGTGCTCGCGCAGTGCGGCCGGGAGGTCCTCGACGCGGGGCACGGTCACCCCGTCGACCGACCACAGCGGCACGTGCGGATCGTGGAAGGCGATGTCGGCCTCGCGCTCCCGCAGCAGTCGGGCCACCGGCGCGGCCGGGGTCTCGCGCAGATCGGCGACGTCCGGCTTGTAGGTGACGCCGAGCAGCAGCACCCGGGAGCCGCGCAGCGGGCGGCCGGCGGTGTTGAGCAGGTCCTGGGCGCGGCGCACCACGTACTCCGGCATCCGCCGGTTGATCTCCTGGGCCAGCTCGACGAACCGGAACTCGTAGCCCAGCGAGGAACGCACCTTGTACGACAGGTAGTTGGGGTCGATGGGTATGCAGTGGCCGCCGACTCCGGGGCTCGGCCGGAACGCCTGGAAGCCGAAGGGCTTCGTCCCCGCGCAGCGGATCGCGTCCCACACGTCCACGTGCAACTCACGGCTGATGATGGCCAGTTCGTTGACGAGGGCGATGTTCACGTGCCGGTAGGTGTTCTCCAGCAGCTTGGCCATCTCGGCCTCGCGGGTGCCCTTCGCCTGCACCACCATGTTCACGAACTTGCCGTAGAACGCCACCGCCTGCACCGCGCAGGACGGGGTGCAGCCGCCGACCACCTTCGGGGTCTCGCGCAGCCCGTGCTGGGTGTTGCCGGGGTCGATGCGCTCGGGGGAGAAGGCGAGGGCGAAGTCCTCGCCGGCGCGCAGGCCGGACTCCTCCAGCAAGGGCCGCACCACCTCCTCGGTGGTGCCCGGATACGTGGTCGACTCCAGCACCACGAGCCGGCCGCGCCGCAGCCGGCCGGCGACCGCGCGGGTGGCGGAGACGACCGCGCCCAAATCGGGTCCGCCGTCCTCGCCGAGCGGGGTCGGCACACAGATCACCACGGTCCGCGCGCGCGCCAGACAGGCGTCGTCGGTGAACGCGGCGAAGCCCGCTTCCCGCATCCGCCGGACGTCGTCGTCCGAGACGTCGTCGACGTGAGAGCGCCCGGAGTTGAGCCCCTCGACGACACGGGGGTCGCGGTCCAGGCCCACGACGCGCAGGCCGACCGAGGCCGCCTCCCGGGCCAGTGGCAGTCCGACGTAGCCGAGCCCGATCACGGCCAGATCGACGTCGGCGGAGTCTTCTTGCGCGCCCTGTCGCGGGCCTTCGCGCGGATCCTCGTCCTTGAGCGGTTCGACCTCGTCCCCGAGCGGTTGGGTCCGTTTGACCTGCATAGGGATTCACCCGGCCTTCACGGCTGGACTGGTGGGGGTGCGCAGGACTCAGGCGCATCCGAGAGAGCGATACGCCTCACGCGTCGTCGCGGCGACCCGGTCCCAGGTGCGTTCCCGCGCGACCACCGCGCGAGCGGCGACTCCCCATTCGAGTCGCTGTTTATGACTGTAAAGCACCATTTCCAGTTCATCTGCCCAGGCAAGGGGCGAATCGGGCGGAATTAGTCGGCCGTTCACCTCCGGTTCGACCAGTTCTCGCAGGGCGGCGAGATCACTCGCGGTGACGGGAAGACCGCTCGCCATCGCTTCGACCGGTTTCAGCGGGGTCACCAGACGGCAGACCCGCTCGTCGGTGCGCGGCACCGCGAACACGTCCAACGCCGCGTAGTAGTAACGGACTTGGTCGTGCGGAACACGCCCGGTGAACAGTGCCGTGCCGTCCGCGTCCAGGCCCAGCCGGGCGGCCAGCCGCTGCAGTGCCGCGCGCTCCGGCCCGTCCCCGACGATCAAGAGCCGCAGCGGTACTCCGCGCCGCCGCAGCTCTACACCCGCATGGAGCAATGTGCCGATCCCCTCGTGCGGGGTGAGGCTGCCGACCGTGCCCACCACGTACTCGTCCGCGGCGATGCCGAGCCGGGCCCGCACCGGCGCCCCGTCGGGCGGCGGCGCGAGGAACGTCTCGTCCACGGCGTTCGGCACGAGCAGCACCCGCTCCTCCGGCACCCCGCGCGCCACGATCTCGGCCTTCATCGCGGCCCCCAGCGTCAGCACCAGGTCGGCCTCCCGCATGCAGTGCGTCTCCAGCGCACGCCGCATCCGGTACACCGGGTCCCGCCGGGTGCGCGCCGGGTCCTGGGTCAGCCAGGTCTCCTCCAGAAAGCCCCGCACCTCGTAGACGACCGGCAGTCCGTAGGTCTCCCGCAGGGCCAGGGCCACCCGCCCGTTGCCGTGGTCGGTGGCCGCGTGCAGCACGGCGGGCCGCAGCCGCTCCACCAACCGCCCCGCCAGCTCCGCGTTCCGGGCCAGCAACGGCCCCTGCCCGTAGGGCAGCCAGGCGGGCAGCAGCCGGTGCTGCGGTACCTCGCGCACGATCTGCAGGGGGCCGGCGTCCAGCACCCCGCGCGCGACCGGGAAACCGATCCGGGTCACCACGTGCGGATCGAGTCCGGCGGCCCGCTGGGCCTCGGCGAGCTTCTGCGTGCGCACGGTGTATCCGGCGTGGGCGAACGGCAGCGAGTTGGTCACCAGATGCAGCACCCGGCCGGGCACCGGCCGGACCGGCCGGCCGGCCGGTGCGCTCACCCGAACGGCGGACGGCGCCGCGCCCGGTCCGGTCGCACGGGCCCGGACCGCCAGCCACCGCTCCACCGGCCGCACCCGGCGCCGAGCCCGCGCGGGCAGCAGGCGTACACCGAGCAGCACGGCGCGGGCGGGATCGTGCCGCAACTCGCCCCAGGCCACGGATGCGGCCAGACTGACAGCGCGGGGGATACGACGGGACATGCCGCCACGGTAGGCCGATGGAGCGCCACGCGCCTCGGCCATGGTCATGCGCCGGTGCCGCCAGAGCACCGGTCCCCCCTCGTCTCCCCCTGTGCTGCCCCCCTTGTTCGACCGCCGACGGAAGGCGAGGACATGAACGGCCGAGTACTCCATGTGGTCGGCACCCGGCCCAACTTCGTGAAGGCGGCACCGGTCGTCGCCGCCCTCGGAACGGCCGGCTGCGACCAGGTCCTGGTCCACACCGGCCAGCACTACGACGCCCGGATGTCGGACGTGTTCTTCCGTCAGCTGGGACTGCCCCGGCCGGACACCGATCTCGGGGTCGGCTCCGGCAGCCACGCCCGGCAGACCGCCGACCTGCTGACGGCCCTGGAGGGCGAACTGACCGCCCGCGCCCCGGCCCTCGTCGTGGTGTACGGCGACGTCAACTCCACGCTGGCCGCCGCCCTGGTCGCCGCCAAGCTGGGCGTCCCCGTCGCCCATGTGGAGGCCGGCCTGCGCAGCTTCGACATGGCGATGCCCGAGGAGGTCAACCGGCGCCTGGTCGACCAGCTGGCCGAGCTGCTCCTCGTCACCAGCCCGGAAGCCGTCGGCCACCTCGCCCGCGAGGGCGCCGACCCGGCCCGGGTGCACTTCGTCGGCAACCCGATGATCGACACCCTCCTCACCCATCTGGACCTCCTCGACCCGGCCGCCGCCCGCGGCGCGCACGGGCTGCCCGAGCGCTACGGCGTCGTCACCCTGCACCGCCCCGCCAACGTCGACGACCCCGATGCCGCCCGCGCCGCCGCCCGCGCGCTCACCGAGGCGGCCTGCCACCTGGACCTCGCCGTCCCCCTGCACCCGCGCGGCCGGGACGCGCTGCGCGCGGCGGGCCTGGACGGGGCGCCCGGTGTCCACCTCCTCGAACCCCTCGGGTACGTCGAGTTCATGAGCCTGGTGCGGGGCGCCGCCGCCGTGATCACCGACTCCGGCGGCGTACAGGAGGAGACCACCGTCCTCGGCGTGCCCTGCCTGACACTGCGCACCACCACCGAACGCCCCGTCACCGTCACCCACGGCACCAACCGCCTCGTCACCCACCAGGAGCTGGTGCCCGCCCTGCGCAAGGCGATCGACGGCGGGCCGGCCGCGCCCGCGGAGGGTCCGCCGCTGTGGGACGGCAAGGCGGGCCCCCGGATCGCCCGCGTGGTCACCCAGTGGCTGGAGCACCATGACTGACACCACGCTCGACCCCTACGGGCCGCCCGACCCCGACACCCCGCCCGACCCCGACGGCAGCCTCGACTACTGGGACGCCCGTCACCGCGAGCAGGACGAGCTGGCCTCCGGCGGGCACATCGGGCTCGACCGGCCCGGCAACGAGCTCTTCTACGCCCTTCGGCTCGGCACCCTGCTCGACCTCGTCGGCGACCTCAGCAGCCCGGTTGCCCCGCTGTTCGTGCTCGACGCGGGGTGCGGCAAGGGCTGGTTCGCGCGCGCCCTGGCCCGCTGCGGCCACCGCGTGGACGCCTTCGACGGCAGCGAGGAGGCGATCGACCGGGCCCGGGAGGCCGGCGGCGGCCCCCGCTACGCCCGCTCCCGGCTCGACGCGTGGCGCAGCCCGTGGCCGTACGACATCGTGCTCTGCGTCGACGTGCTCTTCCATCTCCTCGACGACACGGAGTGGGCGGCGGCCCTGCGCAACCTGGCCTCCCTGGTCCGCCTCACCGGCCGCCTGATCGTCACCGACGAGGACACGGCCGTACCGCGGCCACGCGGCGACTACATCCTGCACCGGCCGACGGCCGCCTACCGCTCCGTACTCGAACCCCTCGGCCTGCGGCACACCGAGTTCCGGCCGTACGGATTCCGGGAGATCGAGGTCGGCTTCCACGTCTTCACGAGGATCCGCTGATGCGTCTGACCGATCTGCTCCACCCGCACCTGGACGGCGTCACCACGGTCGTCGACGCGGCCGGCCACGGCCTGCGCCTCGCGCCCTACCTCCATCTGCCCGACGGCGTCGCCCTGCTCGACGACGACGGCCGGCGGACCGTCGGCGAAGGGGAGCTGGTCCTCCTGTCGTACGGCCCGGACCCCGCCCTGCACGGCACCGAGGACGACTGCCTCGCGGTGCTGGAACGCATCCGGCCCGGCGGCCGCGGGCTGCTCATGTTCGGTCACCCCGGACCCGAGCCGCCCTACCACCGGCTCCTGGACGGCCTGGTGGCGCAGCGCTGCCAGGTGCTGCGGGCCGCCCCCCTCGACTACGTCCATCTGCACGCGGGCGCGGTCTTCGCCCGCCTCGGCACCGACCGGCTCCTGCCGCCGCAGGACTGGTGCGGGCGCCCGGTGCCGGCGGACGGCTTCGCCACCACCCTGCGGACGGCCGGCGAGTACGTCCTCGCCGACCTCGTCTCGCGCACCCTGCGCGCCCGCCACCAGGATCTGGAGCGCCGTGCCGAGGAGGCCGAACGCGCCCGGGACGCCGTCCACGAGGACGGCCTCGCCGACCGGCTGGCCGCCGCCCTACGGGAGAAGGAGCAGCTGGCCTCCGCCCTGCGCGGAGCCCGCGGCCGGGTCGAGGTGCTCCAGGCGCGGGTGGCCATGCTGGAGGGCTCCACCTCGCTCCGGGTGGGCAAGGCGCTGGTGTCGGCGGCCCGGGCGCCGCGGCGCCGGATGCCGGGGCTGCCCCGGGAGCTGTACGGGCTGTGGCGGGGGCGTGCCGCGAAGAAGCCCGCGCCGACGTCCCGGCGCGCCGGCCCCGGCTCCGTACCCCTGATCGCGGACGACCGCCTCCACCTGGTGCACCGCGCGTTCTCCGCCGCCCCCCGCGACCGGCTGGTGATCGCGGGCGTGCTCACCGACCGCACCGCCGAGGACTTCGCGGCGGACGCCGTCGTGAACCGGCCGCTCCCGCACGACGGCGCGCTGCTCGTGCGGCGCACCGACCCCGACGCCGTGGTGGTGCAGCTGAGCGCCTGCACGGCCGACGGCCCCTGGGCGCTCGCCGGAACCGGCATGGCACCGGACCTCGACCGGAGACTGGCCGGACTCCTCACCGAGGCGCGGGCCCTCGGCCGGTCGGCCGTCCTGTGGCGGGACGCCCCGGCGTCCGCCGCGCCCGGCCTCGCCCACCTGTCCTGGGACGCCGTCCTCGACACCGACACCGGCGTGCGGCTCGCCCGGCTGGATCCGGCCGAGAACGGCAGCGAGCGGCTGCGGGAGGCGTTCCAGTGGGACAGCACCCGGGTCCGGCTGGCCGAACTCGCCCGGCTGGTCGGCGCCCCCGACCCGCTGGACGAACGCCGGGTCGCCGTGCTGGCCGCGCCCCGCGACCGGCACGACGTGGCACGCCTGGTCGCCCAGGTGCTGGGCCAGCAGCACCGCCCCGCCGAAGTGGTCGTCCCCGACCCGGCGGGCCTCGACGAACTCGACGCGGCGGGCGTCGCCGTCCGCACCGGGCTGCCCACCGCGGCCTGGGTCGCCGACTGGACCGACCTCACCGAGGACCGTCCGGACACCCTGCTGCTGGACCTGATGTGCGCCCAGGAGTACTCGGGCGCCGACGCGCTGGGCCACGCCCCGGCCGGCGCCGACTACACGTTCGTACCGGCGCTGCGGCAGCCGCTGCTGGTCCGCCGGGCCCTGCACCTCGAGGGCGCGCCGCCGCAGAGCTGGTGCGGCCGGGGGTACCGCCTGTTCGCCGTACGCGGGAAGGAGCCGTCATGAGTCGCGTGGTACGGGCACTGGTCTACGGCGACGTGGACCTCAACCTCATCGACGGCTCCGCCGTCTGGGCCCAGTCGACCGTGCAGGCGCTGTCGCTGGCCGGGTGCGAGACCCGGCTGGTGCTCAAGGCCCCGGTGCAGACCGGGCGGCTGACCGATCCGCTCGCCGGGCTGCCCGGGGTGCGGATCGTGCGACCCGCCGAGGAACGGCTGGTCCCCGGGCAGGCCGGCCGGCCCCTGTCACCGGTACAGGCATCCCAGCTCCTCGCCCGGCTCGACCAGGAGGAGCCCTGCGACCTGCTCGTGCTGCGCGGACGCAGGCTCGTCGGCCAGGTCGTCACCGACGGCCGCTTCCACGGACGGATCTGGGCCTACCTCACCGACATCCCGCAGTCCGCCGCCGCGATGACGGAGCGAGCCCGCGCGGAACTCGCCCGCATCGCCGCCGCCTCCCGGCACCTGCTCTGCCAGACCGAGGAGTTGCGCTGCTTCCTGGAGACCTGGGTGCCCGCGGCCTGCGGCCGGAGCGTGCTCTGCCCGCCCGCCGTGCCGGAACCCGGCTTCCCGGTGCCGGACCACGACCGGGCGCACGATCCGCTCCGGCTCGTCTACACCGGCAAGTTCGCGCCGCTGTGGAACACCCTGCCCATGACCCGGCTGCCGGCCCTGCTGGCCGCGCGGGGCGTCCGCGCCGAACTGCACACCGTCGGCGACAAGATCCACGACGACCCCGCCCACCCCGGATTCCAGGACGCGATGTTCCGCGCCCTGCACGGCGGCACCCCGGGCGTCCACCATCACGGCGGACAGCCCCGCGAGGAGGCCATGCGCATCGCCGCCGACTGCGACCTCGGCCTCGGCTGGCGCGACCCCCAGCTCGACGCCAGCCTGGAACTGTCCACCAAAGTTCTGGAGTTCGGCGCGCTCGGCCTGCCCGTCGTGCTCAACCGCACACCCGCGCACGAGGCGCTGCTCGGCACCGACTACCCCCTGTACGTGCCCGGCCGGGCCGGACCGGAGGACGCCGCCGAGGCCGTGGCCCGCGCCGCCCGCGAGCCCGAGGCCCGCCGGCTCGCCGCCGAGCGCTGCCGCGAGGCCGCCGGCCGCTACACCCTCCGGGCCGCCGCCGGTCGCTGGCGCGCCCATCTGGACCGGGCCCTGCCGCCCGCACCCGCCGGCGTCACCCACCGCACCCGTCCGCTGCGGGTCGGCGTCGCGGGCCACGACCTGAAGTTCCTCACCCGGCTCCTCGACCACTTCCGCGCCCTGCCGGGACTCGACGTACGGGTCGACAACTGGCCCGCGCTGGCCCGGCACGACGCGGCCGCCAGCCGGGAACTCGCCGACTGGGCCGACGTGGTGGTCATCGAGTGGTGCGGCCCGGCCGCCGTCTGGTACAGCCGCCACAAGCGGCGCGGCAGCCGGCTGGTGATCCGGCTGCACCGGTTCGAACTGGACGCCGAGTGGCCCCGGCAGGTCGACATCGACGCCGTCGACCGGGTGATCTGCGTCAGCCCGTACTACGCCCGCCGCACCCTGGAGCACACCGGCTGGCCGGAGCACAAGGTCGTGGTCGTCCCGAACTGGGTGGACGTCGACCAGCTCGACCGGCCCAAGGCACCCGGCGCCCGGCACCGCCTCGGCATGATCGGCATCGCGCCCGGCCGCAAACGCCTCGATCTCGGCCTGGACGTGCTGGAGTCCCTGCGCGCCCGGGACCGGCGCTGGCACCTGTCGGTCAAGTCCAAGCCGCCGTGGGAGTACTGGTGGATCTGGAACAAGCCGGAGGAACGCGCGCACTACGAGGCGATCCTGCGCCGCGTCCAGACCTCCCCGCTGCTCGAAGGGGCGGTCGTCTTCGACGACTTCGGATCGGACGTGGCGAGCTGGCTGCGCCGTGTCGGACACGTCCTGTCCACCAGCGACGACGAGAGCTTCCACCTCGCCCCGGCCGAGGGGATGGCCTCCGGCGCGGTACCGGCGCTGCTGCCGTGGCCCGGCGCGGACGAGATCTACGACCGGCGGTGGATCCACGACGGCCCGCAGGCGATGGCCGAGGCGATCGCCGGGCTCGGCAAGACCCAGGAGACCTGGCGGGCCGCCGCGGACACGGCCCGCGCCCAGGTGCGCGAGTCCTATGCGCTGGACCGCGTGGCGGCGGCCTGGACACAGCTGCTGGTGCGCACGAGAGGGGAGTGAGCGGCGGGGCGAGGGCCGGGTCGCGGCGAGTGATGAACCCACTGGATAGTGAGTTGTAGTGAGTGGGACGCGGCGCGCGTGTTTCCCTCGGTGTCGGTGACCCGTGCGCGAAGCCGTCAGCCGGCCGCGCGCTCCGCCGTCAGGTAGGCGATCACCATGTCCCCGAGCATGGTGCGGTAGCGCTCCCGCTGCGCCGGGTCCACCAGGTCCCGGCCGAACAGGGCGCCGAAGGTGTGCCGGTTGGCGACCCGGAAGAAGCAGAACGAGCTGATCATCGCGTGCAGGTCGACGGCGTCCACCTCGGCCGTGAACAGCCCCGACTCCCGCCCCGTGGCGAGGATGCGGCGGATCGCGTCCAGTGCCGGGGAGCCGATCCGGCCCAGTTCTTCGGAGGCCGCGATGTGCTCGGCGCCGTGGATGTTCTCGATGCTGACCAGACGGATGAAGTCCGGGTGCCGCTCATGGTGGTCGAAGGTCAGCTCGGCCAGCCGCCGGATCGCCGCCACGGGGTCCAGATGCTCGACGTCCAGCCGCTGCTCGGCGTCCCGGATCGCCCCGTACGCCCGCTCCAGCACGGCCGTGAACAGCTGTTCCTTGCCGCCGAAGTAGTAGTAGATCATCCGCTTCGTGGTGCGGGTGCGGGCCGCGATCTCGTCGACGCGGGCGCCGTCGTAGCCGGACCGGGCGAACTCCTGCGTGGCCACGTCGAGGATCTCGGCCTTGGTGCGGGCGGCGTCGCGTACCCGTCCGCCGGGTCGTACCGGTTCTTCGACGCTGGTCATCGGAGTCCTTCGGGGCCGTGGGACGCCTGGGCGGCGCGCTCGTTCGCGTGCCGGTGATTGTAGAAGCAGGGCGCCGGCGCGCGGCGGGAGCTCCCGGAGGGCACGCTCGGCCGATACGGCTGACGTACTGGTTCGTACATCAGCGCCGCCGTGGAGGTCCGCGTGTCCGACGATTCCTGTCGCGTCGGGCTGATCGGCGCCCGCGTCGCGGGCGGCGCCTTCCGGCGCTGCCGCACCGAGACCGTCGGCCGGGTCTTCCTCGAACTGGTCCAGCGCGATCCCGGCCACCGGGGGTACGGCGCTGCGAACGCGCCGGTGCGGCCGGCGGCCCAGCACGCGGCGCGCGGCTTCACTGGCGGGTGACCGTGCGGGTGACGCCGGCGATGACCGTCGTCGCCAGGATCCAGCCGGTGAGGACGAGGACGTAGGCGAGCACCTGGTATCCGCCGTGGGGCGCGAACGCCGAGTCCTGCCCGAAGGAGATCACCGGCAGCAGCAGGTCGAGCGTGTAGAACACCGGGTCGAACGGCGGTGCCTCGCCCGCCTTCAGCGGCTGCGGGGGGTGCAGCGCGAAGACGGCGGAACCGAGCGCGAGCAGTGACAGCAGCCACCCGGCGGCGCGCAGCGGGCGGAAGCCGTAGCCGACGGTGACGTCCTGGACCAGACCCCACAGCCGGCCGTACCAGGGCAGGGTGCGGCGGTGCCGGCGCTGCTTGGCGAGCTGCACGAGCCGGGCCGCGTGGTCGTCGCCCACCCGGCGGTAGGCGGCCGTCAGCTGCTCGTAGGCGTGCGGCACATAGCCGTCGCGCTCCCGCTCCAGCATGGGCAGCCGGCGCTCGGCCGGCTCGTGCGGGGTGAGCGAGGTGTAGGTCAGGTCGCCGAGCAGCACCTCGTCGGGCAGCGACTCCGGTTCCAGCAGCAGGACGTCGAGCTGGGCGCGGCGCAGATTGAGGGCGCCCTCCATGGGCGGCGCCTTGCGCAGCCACAGCTCGCCGATGGTCGCGCTGCCGGCCCGCAGCACCGAACGGCCCGGATGCGACAGGAAGGCGTACGACAGGTCGAGCCGTCCGCCGATGCGGGCGCCGCGCAGGCCCACCCAGCCGCGCACCTCGGCGTGCCGCAGCAGCATGTCGCCCTCGACGGTGAACGTCTCCGCGTCGAGCGCGGCGTGCCCGGCATTGTCGAGCCGTGCCTCGCCGAGGTTCAACGAGCCGGCGAGGGTCGCGCCGTTGAGCCGTATCTGCCCTCGCGTGCGCAGCCCCGGCGCCCACAGGTCGGCGCCGACGGCCGCCTGGTTGAGCTGGAGCACCGGCTCCTCGGTGTCGGGCGCGGCCACCTCCGCGCCCTCCAGGTAGAGGCTGCCGGCGATCCGGGCGCCGCCCAGCCGCAGCGTGCCGGTGCACCGCGCCCGGGTCATCCGCAGCACACCGTCGACGTGCACGGCGTGGCCGACCAGGCCGGGCAGCACGGACTCGCTGAGGTTCAGCTCCCGCAGCCGGGCGGCGTAGCACCGCGGGGCCTCGTCGAAGTGGCAGTGGCGCAGCCGTACCGGGTGGTCGATCGTCGCGTACTGCAGATCGAGCCGCCCGGTGATCCGGGCCCCCGCCAGACTGAGCGACGCTATCTCCCCGTCCTGCTGCGGCCCGTCCAGCAGCAACGCCCGCAGCACCCGGGCCCGTACGGTGCGTTCGGGCCCCCAGTCGCCGCCCCCGGCAGGGTCGTCGTCGGGTCCCTCCCGGAAGTCCACGGCCTCGCCCCGCGGAAACGCCCGCCACACCCGCCTCTCGGCCGCCGTCAGCTCGTCGATCTCCACCGGGGGGACTCTCGCCCGTGCCACCGGCACCTGTCAATCCGCCGGGGATCCGCGCGGTCCGGGGGACGGGTCCCGCGCCCGCCGCCTCCGGCTCACGCCGCCAAGTCGGCCGCCGGACGGCCGAGTTCCGCCTCCGCCCTGGCCGCCAGCACGTTCACCGCCGTCCTGAAGCGGTCCATGGACGCCGGATGGTCGGGGCCCAGGACGTACTCCTTGAGAGTGCGGCGGGAGGAGGCCATCGGGTCGGCGTCCGGGGCACGGACCGCGGCGAGGATCTGCGGCAGACGGGTGCAGGCGCGGTCCAGGAGGTAGGCGCCGCCGGCCGTGGTGTAGGCCGCCCGGAACGCGTCGTCGGCGAGGTCGTGGGCGTTGGTCAGGACGTACGGCTTGAGGCTCGCCACGAAGTCCGCGACCACCGAGGAGACGTCGCTGATCAGCATGTCGGCCTGGTTGAAGCACTCGTACAGGGACGGGAGCCGTGTGCCGATCACCTGGTGACGGACCGGGCCGCGGCTCTCCCAGAAGAGGCGGTGCCAGGCGGCCCGCAGCTCCTGCCATTCGGTCGCCGCCGCGTGGTCGGGGATCCGGGCCTTGCGCACCAGCGTCGCGTCGTCGCCCGCGTGCCGGCCGGCCAGTTCGTCGAGGCGGGCCTGGATCTCCCGCAGCCGGGGGCGCGCCGCGGCGATCGCCGCCTCCGCCTCCGCGGCGCCGCGCCGCTCGTTGTCGGCGCGCAGCAGGTGGCGGACGGCCCGGTCCGCTGCCGCCGCCTCGGCCGAACGCTTGCCGGTGAGGGGGTGCGGTTTGTAGATGATCCGCACGTGCTCCGCGAGGAGCTTCTCGACGAGAGCGACGCCCATCGGGATCAGGGAGGTGTGGCAGTCGTCGTCGCTCCAGCCCTCCCAGGTGGGGGCGTAGAGGACGGTGGGCAGGGGGCCGGGGGTGTGGTCGGCGTGCAGGCGGATGGAGGAGAGCTGGGGGCGGCCCACCTCCACGATGGCGCTGTCGTCGATGGCGTGCCGCACCCGCTGGTACCGGTCGCGGCCCGCACGGCCGGCCACCCAGATCTCGTCGTACACCTTGCTGACCCGGTTGCTGCTGGCCAGCTTGTCGCTGTCGCCGTGTCCGATGAAGACGTGCTTGGCCTCCGCGACGCGCAGCATGTGGACGTTCTTGCCCGCGTTGCCGGGGTAGAGGACGACGCGGACGGCGGCGAGGTCCAGTGCGGCGAGGTCGTCCGCCTTCGGGACACAGACCACCGGGATCCAGGTCCGGCTGAGATGGCGGAACGAGGCCCGCTCGCGCAGGATGATCACCGGGCGCAGGTCCAGCTGCTCCAGCGTCTCGATCCACATGTTGACCTGGTACATGAAGTCGCGGGAGACGGCGGCGAAGCTGAAGTACAGGGCCACCTCGGGCCGGTACGCGCCCAGTTGGCCGTTGACCGCGGCGAACACGTCCTCACGGCCGGGCATACGGCGTGTCCTGCGGTACTGCACCAGCAGGGCGAGCGCGCCCGCGACGGTCAGCCCGGTCGTCGCCGCGAACCCGGCATAGGCGGCCGGCTCGCTGCCGGCGGCCACCGCGACGAGGAGTCCGGCGTGTGTCGGCAGGTCCAGGTGCAGGAGCTTGCGCAGGTGACGGCGGTAGAGGAGCGCCGGTGGCCGCGGCGGGACGGGCAGCTCGCTCATGTCCAGGTTGCGCACCACCAGCGGCAGGATCCGGCGGCGCCGGACCGCGTGGTGCACGGCCGCGTAGAACATCATCAGCGCGAAGTGCGCGCTGAGGACGGCGAGCGCGGTCACCAGCACCGGGTCCGGTGCGTCCAGCCGGCTGGCCAGGGCCAGCAGCATCACCGTGCGCACGGCGAACCGCATGGTGCGGTCGAGGTGCAGTGCCGCCAGCCGGCGCACGAAGTCGGGAGCCCGCGCATGCAGCACCTCGTCCACCACGTAGGTCACGGTGGCCGCCGCCGCGAAGCCCCACAGGGAGGGCAGCAGGGCGAAGACCGGGAGCGCGGCGAAACTCGCGCCGAGCAGCAGGACGAGGAGCAGATCGGTCTTCCCGCGCACGCGCAGGATTCCGCTCAGCCGACGGATCGTCATGGGCAGGGTTCCTCTTCCGGGTTGGCGCCGCACACCGGGGCGGACGCCGTTGTCCATCCGTTCGACAGGGCGGGAGGCGGAAGAGTTGTGCACCAGGACGCAAGGTGCAGTTCAGGTTCCGTTTACCTGGAGGGGCGGGGCATGCCCGACCCCCGTCTCCCCGTACCGGTGACCCGGCGCGGGGAGACGGACGGGACGCCTACGGCCGGACGTTCCACTCCGCGATCACCGGGCGGTCGTGTTCCGTCGACAGCCGGCTGACCGTGCCCGTGGCCAGTTGGAACAGACGGCCCTCGGCGGGCGGCAGGCCCAGACGGCGGGCGGTGAGCACGCGCAGGAAGTGGGCGTGGGCGACGATGACCACGTCACCGGCGTCCTCGGCGAGGGCCGCGTCGACGCGGGCCAGGACCCGGTCCGCGCGGGCGCCGATCTGCTGCGGTGACTCGCCCGGATGCCCCGCGGGACCGGGCGGTACGCCGTCGGTCCACAGGTCCCAGTCGGGCCGGGTGCGGTGGATCTGCACGGTGGTGATGCCCTCGTAGCCGCCGTAGTCCCACTCGTGCAGGTCGGGGTCGGCCACGACCCCGGGTATGCCCGCCAGATCGGCGGTGCGCAGGGCGCGGCTCAGCGGGCTGGCCAGCGCGCGGGCGTAGGTCCGGCCGGTGAGGAGCGGGGCGAGGGACTTGGCCTGTTCCTCGCCGTGCTCGGTCAGGGGCAGGTCGGTCCAGCTGGTGTGCTGTCCCGACCTGCTCCACTCCGTCTCACCGTGGCGGACCAGCAGGAGGTCCCCCACGGCGGGTCAGCCCTTCTTCTCGACCGCGTGGCCGCCGAACTGGTTGCGCAGCGCGGCGATCATCTTCATCTGCGGCGAGTCGTCCTGCCGGGAGGCGAACCGCGCGAAGAGGGAGGCGGTGATCGCGGGCAGCGGGACCGCGTTGTCGATGGCCGCCTCGACGGTCCACCGTCCCTCGCCGGAGTCCTCCGCGTATCCGCGCAGCTTCTCCAGGTGCTCGTCGTCGTCCAGCGCGTTGACCGCGAGGTCGAGCAGCCAGGAGCGGATGACCGTGCCCTCCTGCCAGGAGCGGAAGACCTCGCGGACGTTGTCCACCGACTTGACCTTCTCCAGCAGCTCCCAGCCCTCGGCGTAGGCCTGCATCATGGCGTACTCGATGCCGTTGTGGACCATCTTCGAGAAGTGCCCGGCGCCGACCCGGCCCGCGTGGACGTAGCCGTACGGGCCCTCCGGCTTGAGCGCCTCGAAGATCGGCCGGAGCCGGTCGACGTGCTCCTTGTCGCCGCCGACCATGAGCGCGTAGCCGTTCTGCAGGCCCCACACGCCACCGGAGACACCGGCGTCGACGAAACCGATGCCCTTGATGCCGAGTTCGGCGGCGTGCTTCTCGTCGTCGGTCCAGCGGGAGTTGCCGCCGTCGATGACGGTGTCGCCCTCGGACAGCAGGTCCTTGAGCTCGTCGATGATGCCCTGGGTGGCCGTGCCGGCCGGGACCATCACCCACACCTGGCGGGGCGCGTCCAGCTTCTCGACCAGTTCGGCGAGGCTCTTGACGTCGGAGACCTCAGGATTGCGGTCGTAGCCGATGACGGTGTGGCCGGCGCGGCGGATCCGCTCGCGCATGTTGCCGCCCATCTTGCCGAGACCGATGAGACCGAGCTGCATGATCAGTTCTCCGATGCGTTCTTGAGAGTGCGGTAGGCGGCGACGAGGGCCTTGGTGGACGGGTCGAGCCCGGGGACGTCGGCGCCCTCGGTGAGGGCGGGCTCGACGCGCTTGGCGAGGACCTTGCCCAGTTCCACGCCCCACTGGTCGAAGGAGTCGATGTTCCACACCGCGCCCTGCACGAACACCTTGTGCTCGTAGAGGGCGACGAGCTGGCCGAGGACGGAAGGGGTCAGCTCGCGGGCGAGGATCGTGGTGGTCGGCCGGTCGCCCTGGAAGGTCTTGTGCGGGACCAGCTCCTCGGGCACGCCCTCCGCGCGGACCTCCTCGGCGGTCTTGCCGAAGGCGAGCGCCTGCGTCTGGGCGAAGAAGTTGGCCATCAACAGATCGTGCTGGGCCTTGAGTTCCTCGCTCAGCTCGGCGACCGGCTCGGCGAAGCCGATGAAGTCCGCCGGGATCAGCTTGGTGCCCTGGTGGATCAGCTGGTAGTAGGCGTGCTGGCCGTTGGTGCCGGGCGTGCCCCACACGACCGGACCGGTCTGCCACTGAACGGGGCTGCCGTCCCGCTGCACCGACTTGCCGTTGGACTCCATGTCCAGCTGCTGGAGGTAGGCCGTGAACTTGGAGAGGTAGTGCGAGTACGGCAGCACGGCGTGTGTCTGGGCGTCGTGGAAGTTGCCGTACCAGATGCCCAACAGGCCCAGCAGCAGCGGCGCGTTGGCCTCGGCGGGCGCGGTGCGGAAGTGGTCGTCGACGATCCGGAAGCCGTCGAGCATCTCGCGGAAGCGGTCGGGCCCGATGGCGATCATCAGGGACAGGCCGATCGCGGAGTCGTAGGAGTACCGGCCGCCGACCCAGTCCCAGAACTCGAACATGTTCTCCGGGTCGATGCCGAACCCGGTGACCTTCTCCGCGTTCGTGGACAGCGCCACGAAGTGCCTGGCGACCGCCTTCTCGTCGCCGTCGAACGCCCTCAGCAGCCACGAGCGGGCCGAGGTGGCGTTGGTGATCGTCTCGATGGTCGTGAACGTCTTGGACGCGACGATGAACAGCGTCTCCGCCGGGTCCAGGTCGCGGGTCGCCTCGTGCAGGTCGGAGCCGTCCACGTTCGACACGAACCGGAACGTCAGGTCCCGTGCGGTGAAGGGGCGCAGGGCCTCGTAGGCCATCGCGGGGCCGAGGTCGGAGCCGCCGATGCCGATGTTGACCACGTTCCGGATCCGCTTGCCGGTGTGCCCGGTCCACTCGCCGGAGCGGACCCGCTCGGCGAAGCCGGCCATCTTGTCCAGCACGGCGTGCACGGCCGGGACCACGTTCTCGCCGTCGACCTCGATCACCGCGTCCCGCGGAGCACGCAGCGCGGTGTGCAGCACCGCCCGCCGCTCCGTGACGTTGATCTTCTCGCCCCGGAACACGGCGTCGCGCAGCGCGAACACGCCGGTGGCGGCGGCGAGTTCCTGCAGCAGGGCCAGGGTCTCGTCGGTGATCAGCTGCTTGCTGTAGTCGATGTGCAGGTCACCGACCCGCACGACGTACCGCTCGGCGCGCCCCGGGTCCGCCGCGAACAGCTCGCGCAGGTGCGGCTGGACCTGGGCGCGGTGGTCGGCGAGGGCCGTCCACTCGGGCCGGAGGGTGAGCTCGGGAAACTCGGCCATCTCAGGCGTTCTCCTTGGTGGCCTCGCCCCGCAGGGCGACGGCGTACATCTCGTCGGCGTCGAGGCGGCGCAGCTCCTCGGCGATGAGTTCGGAGGTGGCACGCACCTTCAGGGCGAGGGTGCGCGGCGGCTGGCCCGGCAGGGTCAGCGTGGCGAGGGGCCCTTCCGGGCGGTCGATGACGATCTCGCCGTTCGCGGTGCCCAGCCGTACGGCCGTGACCACCGGACCGGCGGTGGTCACGCGCTCCACGGTCACGTTCAGCCGGGCCCCGATCCAGCGGGCCAGCAGCTCGGCGCTCGGGTTGTCCGCCTCGGCCTCGACGGCCGCCGACGTCACCTTCACCCGGGCCTGGTCCAGGGCCGCGGCCAGCATCGAGCGCCACAGGGTGAGCCGGGTCCAGGCGAGGTCGGTGTCGCCGGGCGCGTAGTTGCGGGCGCGGGTCTCCAGGACCTCCATCGGCCGCTCGACCGCGTACAGGTCGGTGATCCGGCGCTGGGCGAGCGCGCCCAGGGGGTCCTTGGAGGGCGTGTCGGGCGCCTCCACCGGCCACCACACGACCACCGGGGCGTCCGGCAGCAGCAGCGGCAGGACCACCGAGTCGGCGTGGTCGGACACCTCGCCGTAGGTGCGCAGCACGACCGTCTCGCCGGTGCCGGCCTCGGAGCCGACCCGCACCTCGGCGTCCAGCCGGGAGTGGGTGCGGTCGCGCAGCGTGCGGGCGTGCCGCTTGATGACGACCAGGGTGCGCGAGGGGTGCTCGTGCGAGGCCTCCTCGGCCGCCTTGATCGAGTCGTAGGCGTTCTCCTCGTCCGTGACGATGACCATCGTCAGGACCATGCCCACGGCCGGTGTGCCGATGGCGCGGCGGCCCTGCACCAACGCCTTGTTGATCTTGCTTGCCGTGGTGTCGGTCAGGTCGATCTTCATGGCCTGCGCCAGCTCCGTCCGTCTCGTGCGAGCATCTCGTCGGCTTCCC
The DNA here is from genome assembly GCF_055600785.1 of Streptomyces sp. NPDC038200. Taxonomy (NCBI): domain Bacteria; kingdom Bacillati; phylum Actinomycetota; class Actinomycetes; order Kitasatosporales; family Streptomycetaceae; genus Streptomyces; species Streptomyces sp. NPDC038200. The sequence goes on along the minus strand of NZ_JBVJYH010000003.1, from coordinate 277,878 downwards.
TCGGTCCCCAGCTGCCCGACGCGTACTGCGCCGGCCTGCCGTGCGCCGCCCAGTACTCCTCGATCGGGTCGAGGATCTTCCAGGACTCTTCCACTTCCTGGTGACGGGGGAACAGGTTGGCGTCGCCGAGCAGTACGTCCAGGATGAGCCGCTCGTACGCCTCGGGACTCGACTCGGTGAACGACTCGCCGTAGGCGAAGTCCATGGAGACGTCCCGGATCTCCATCGAGGTGCCCGGCACCTTCGACCCGAACCGCACGGTCATGCCCTCGTCGGGCTGGACGCGGATGACGATCGCGTTCTGGCCCAGCTCCTCGGTGGCGGTGGAGTCGAACGGCGAGTGCGGGGCCCGCTTGAAGACCACCGCGATCTCGGTGACCCGGCGGCCCAGCCGCTTGCCGGCGCGCAGGTAGAAGGGGACGCCCGCCCAGCGGCGGTTGTCGATGCCCAGCTTGATCGCGGCGAAGGTGTCCGTCTTGGACTTCGGGTCGATGCCGTCCTCGTCGAGGTAACCGACGACCTTCTCGCCGCCCTGCCAGCCCTCCGCGTACTGACCGCGCACCGTGTGCAGGCCGAGGTCCTCGGGCAGCCGCACCGACTTGAGCACCTTCAGCTTCTCGGTGAGCAGCGCCTCCGCGTCGAAGGCGATCGGCTCCTCCATGGCGGTCAGGGCCATGAGCTGGAGCAGGTGGTTCTGGATGACGTCCCGGGCGGCGCCGATGCCGTCGTAGTAGCCGGCCCGGCCGCCGATGCCGATGTCCTCGGCCATGGTGATCTGGATGTGGTCGACGTACGACCGGTTCCAGATCGGCTCGTACATCTGGTTGGCGAAGCGCAGCGCCAGGATGTTCTGGACGGTCTCCTTGCCGAGGTAGTGGTCGATACGGAACACCTGGTCCGGCTCGAACACCTCGTGCACGATCGCGTTCAGGTCGCGGGCGCTGTCCAGGTCGTGCCCGAACGGCTTCTCGATGACCGCGCGCCGCCAGGCGCCCTGCGGCGGGTTCGCCAGGCCGTGCTTCTTCAGCTGCTGCACGACCTTCGGGAAGAACTTCGGCGGCACCGACAGGTAGAACGCGAAGTTGCCGCCGGTGCCGCGGGAGGCGTCCAGCTCGTCCACGGCGTCCTTCAGCTGCTTGAAGGCGGTGTCGTCGTCGAAGTCGCCGGGGATGAACCGCATGCCCTCGGCGAGCTGCTGCCACACCTCCTCGCGGAAGGGGGTGCGCGAGTGCTCGCGGACCGCGTCGTGCACGACCTGCGCGAAGTCCTGGTCCTCCCAGTCCCGGCGGGCGAACCCGACGAGGGAGAAGCCCGGCGGCAGCAGACCGCGGTTGGCCAGGTCGTAGACGGCCGGCATCAGCTTCTTGCGGGACAGGTCACCGGTCACACCGAAGATGACCAGTCCGGAGGGCCCGGCGATGCGGGGGAGGCGGCGGTCGCGGGCGTCCCGCAGCGGGTTCACCCAGTCGGCGGCCGGGGACACCGGCACGCGCACCTCCTCGGGTGCCTGGGCGGCGGGTGCGTTGTCGGTCATCGGGCGTCAACTCCCTTGTTCCTCAGGGACGTGGCGACGGCGTCCAGCAGTTCCTGCCAGGCCGCCTCGAACTTGGCGACGCCCTCGTCCTCCAGCTGCTGGACGACCTCGTCGTAGGAGATGCCGAGCCGCTCGACGGCGGTCAGGTCGGCGCGGGCCTGCGGGTAGCCGCCGGTCACGGTGTCGCCGGTGATCTCGCCGTGGTCGGCGACGGCGTTCAGGGTGCCCTCCGGCATGGTGTTGACGGTGCCGGGCGCGACCAGCTCGTCCACGTACAGGGTGTCCTTGTACGCGGGGTCCTTCACCCCGGTGGACGCCCACAGCGGGCGCTGCTTGTTCGCCCTGTCCCCGGCCAGCGCCAGCCAGCGGTCGGAGCCGAAGACCTCCTCGTACGCCTCGTAGGCGAGGCGGGCGTTGGCGAGGGCCGCGCGGCCCTTGAGCGCGAGGGCCTCGTCGGTGCCGAGGGCGGCCAGCCGCTTGTCGATCTCGGAGTCCACGCGGGAGACGAAGAAGGACGCCACCGAGTGGATCGTGGCGAGGTCGACGCCCCGCTCGCGGGCCTTCTCCAGGCCGGCCAGGTAGGCGGCCATGACCTCGCGGTAGCGCTCCAGGGAGAAGATCAGCGTCACGTTCACGCTGATGCCGAGGCCGATGACCTCGGTGATCGCCGGCAGGCCCGCCGTGGTCGCCGGGATCTTGATCATCACGTTCGGGCGGTCCACCAGCCAGGCCAGCTGCTTGGCCTCGGCGACGGTGGCCGCGGTGTCGTGCGCGAGCCGGGGGTCGACCTCGATGGAGACCCGGCCGTCGCGGCCACCCGTGCCCTCGTAGACGTCGCGCAGCACGTCGGCGGCGTCGCGCACGTCGGCGGTGGTCATCATCCGCACGGCCTCGTCGACCGTGACACCGCGTACGGCGAGGTCGGACAGCTGCTCCTCGTAGCCCTCGCCGGAGCCGATGGCGGCCTGGAAGATGGAGGGGTTGGTGGTGACACCGACGGCACTTCCGCTCGCCACCAGCTCGGCGAGGCTGCCCGAGGTGATCCGCTTGCGCGACAGGTCGTCGAGCCAGATCGACACGCCCTCGTCGGCGAGGCGCTTGAGGGCTCCCGGGGTCGCGATTGCTTCGGTCACTGTGATCATCTTTCTTCTTGCGTCGGGATCGTGCGTCGGTGTCAGGCGCGCGCGGCGGCGAGCGACTCGCGGGCCGCGGCGGCGACGTTCTCGGGGGTGAAGCCGAACTCGGCGAACAGGGTCTTGGCGTCGGCGGAGGCACCGAAGTGTTCGAGCGAGACGATGCGGCCGGCGTCGCCGACGAACCGGTACCAGGTCAGGCCGATGCCGGCCTCCACGGCGACCCGGGCCTTCACGGCCGGCGGCAGCACGCGCTCGCGGTACTCCCGCGGCTGCTCCTCGAACCACTCCACGGACGGCATCGACACCACCCGCGTGCCGGTCCCCTCGGCCTCCAGCCGCTCCCGCGCGGCCATGGCCAGCTGCACCTCGGAGCCCGTCGCGATGATGATCACCTCCGGGACCTCCGTCGAGGATTCGCGCAGTACGTAGCCGCCCTTGGCCGCGTCCTCGTTCGGCGCGTACGTCGGCACGCCCTGGCGGGTCAGCGCGAGCCCGTGCGGGGCGGGGTGCGTGGCGTGCCTCTTCAGGATCTCGGTCCAGGCGATCGCGGTCTCGTTGGCGTCCGCCGGGCGGACGACGTTCAGGCCCGGGATCGCGCGCAGCGAGGCCAGGTGTTCGACCGGCTGGTGGGTCGGGCCGTCCTCGCCGAGGCCGATGGAGTCGTGCGTCCACACGTAGGTCACCGGCAGTTGCATCAGCGCCGCCATGCGGACGGCGTTGCGCATGTAGTCGGAGAACACCAGGAAGGTGCCGCCGTAGATGCGGGTGTTGCCGTGCAGGGCGATGCCGTTCATCTCCGCGGCCATGGAGAACTCGCGGATGCCGAAGTGGACCGTACGGCCGTACGGGTCGGCCTCGGGGAGCGGGTTGCCCTCCGGCAGGAAGGAGCTGGACTTGTCGATGGTGGTGTTGTTGGAGCCGGCGAGGTCGGCGGAGCCGCCCCACAGCTCGGGGATCACCGGGCCGAGGGCCTGCAGCACCTTGCCGGAGGCGGCGCGGGTGGCGACCGGCTTGCCCTCCTCGAAGACCGGGATCTTCGTCTCCCAGCCCTCGGGCAGCTCGCCCTTGCTCACCCGGTCGAACAGTTCGGCGCGCTCGGGCCGGGCCGCGCGCCACTCGGCGATCCGCTTGTCCCAGGCGGCGTGCGCCTCGGCACCCCGGTCCAGGGCCCGGCGGGTGTGCTTGAGCACCTCGTCGGAGACCTCGAAGGTCTGCTCCGGGTCGAAGCCGAGGAGACGCTTGGTGGCGGCGATCTCCTCCTCGCCGAGCGCGGAGCCGTGGGAGGCCTCGGTGTTCCGTGCGTTCGGTGCGGGCCAGGCGATGATCGTGCGCATCGCGATGATCGAGGGCCGCTCGGTCTCGGCCCGGGCGGCCCGCAGCGCCGTGTGCAGGGCGGGGACGTCGACGTCGCCGTCGGCGGTGGGCTCGATGCGCTGGGTGTGCCAGCCGTAGGCCTCGTACCGCTTCAGCACGTCCTCGGAGAAGGCGGTCGCGGTGTCGCCCTCGATGGAGATGTGGTTGTCGTCGTAGAGGAAGACCAGGTTGCCCAGCTTCTGGTGGCCGGCCAGGGAGGAGGCCTCGGCGGAGACACCCTCCTCCAGGTCGCCGTCGGAGACGATCGCCCAGACGGTGTGGTCGAACGGGGACGTGCCCGCGGGTGCCTCGGGGTCGAAGAGGCCGCGCTCGTAGCGGGCCGCCATCGCCATGCCGACGGCGTTCGCGACGCCCTGGCCGAGCGGGCCGGTGGTGGTCTCCACGCCCGCGGTGTGCCCGTACTCGGGGTGGCCCGGCGTCTTGGAGCCGTGCGTCCGGAACGCCTTCAGGTCGTCCAGCTCCAGCTCGTACCCGGCGAGGAAGAGCTGCGTGTAGAGGGTCAGCGAGGTGTGGCCGGGGGAGAGGACGAACCGGTCACGGCCGGTCCACTCGGGGTCGGCCGGGTCGTGACGCATCACCTTCTGAAAGATCGTGTACGCGGCAGGTGCCAGGCTCATCGCGGTGCCCGGGTGCCCGTTGCCCACCTTCTGTACCGCGTCGGCCGCCAGAAGTCGGGCGGTGTCCACGGCACGCCGGTCGAGGTCGGTCCACTCGAAGCCGTCGGAAGTCTGCGTGCTCATCTTCAAGAAGTCCTCGTTCAGTGCGAAGTGGCTGGCCGGACGCGTTCAAACTTAAAAGTCTGACTTTTTTGAGGAAAGGTCGGGGTGTGTCAGCCTGTGGTGAATCTGGGACAGTGATCGCGCGACAGAGACGGCATGAAAAGGACATGATCGACAGAACGTGGCAATCCGCCGATGAGGGTGATGACGACACCGGCGGAACGGACGGGCACCCGGACAACGACGGAATCAGAACCTTCCCCTTCCCGGCAGACCTGTCCGTCTGCGGCGTCGGCATGCAGACAGGCCCCATGGGCACCGACCGCACCTGGCACGCCGACGCCCCCCTGCACCGCGTCCACCGCATCGACTTCCACGTGGTCATGCTCTTCACCGAAGGCCCCGTACGGCACATGGTCGACTTCGCCGAGTACGAGGCGAACGCCGGCGACCTGCTGTGGATCCGCCCCGGACAGGTCCACCGCTTCTCCCGGGATACCGGGTACCGCGGAACCGTCCTGACCATGCAGCCCGGCTTTCTGCCCCGCGCCATCGTCGAGGCCACCGGCCTGTACCGCTACGACCTGCCGCCGCTGCTGCACCCCGGCCCCGCCCAGCTCGGCGCGCTCCAGGCCGCCCTCGACCAGCTCCGCCGCGAGTACGAGGACACCACCACGCTCCCGCTCAGCCTGCACACGGCGGTCCTGCGGCACTCGCTGACCGCGGTCCTGCTGCGCCTCGCCCACCTCGCCGCCAGCGCGGCGGAGACCTCCCGGCAGCACACCGACAGCACCTTCACCCGCTTCCGGGACGCCGTCGAGCAGGGCTTCGCCACCAATCACAGCGTCAGCGCCTACGCCGACGCCCTCGGCTACTCCCGCCGCACCCTGGTCCGCGCCGTCCGCGCGGCCACCGGCGAGACCCCCAAGGGCTTCATCGACAAACGCGTCGTCCTGGAGGCCAAACGCCTCCTCGCCCACACCGACCTCCCGATCGGCCGCGTCGGGGCGGCCGTCGGCTTCCCCGACGCGGCGAACTTCTCCAAGTTCTTCCACCTGCACACGGGCCAGACACCGGTGGCCTTCCGCGCGGAGCTGCGCTAGGGCTCGCCGCCACCTTCCCGTCGCGGGGCGGACGCGACCGTCCCCCCGGCCGGCCACACCTTGCTCGGCTTCGTCCGAGGCCGAGACCTTGTTCACCGGCGTTCACCGGCGTTCACCGGCGTTCACCGGCGTTCACCGACCTCCACCGACGTTCACCGCCGTTCAAGGCTCTTCAACGCCGGGATGATCCGAACGGCGGGTCCTGCGCCGCCCGCTCGCCCGCCAGCCACGGCATCCGGCGCACCAGGGTGTCCCGCATCCGGGTCAGTGCCTCGATCCGTTCCTGGAGTTCGGCCACCCGGCGCGCGCCCACCTCGTAGTTGGCCGCGCAGGACTCCGCGTACGCGAACACCTCCGGCAGATCGCTGTCGAGGTAGCGGACGAAGGACTTCACGTTCTCCACCGTGAACCCGGACGCGAGCAGATCCCGCACATTGCGCACCCGGGTGACCGCTTCCGGCCCGTACACCCGGTACCCGGCCGCGGTCCGGCCGGGCTCCAGCAGGCCCTGCTCCTCGTAGTAGCGCAGGGTCCGGGTGGTGGTCCCGGTTCGCGCGGCCAGGTCACCGATCAGCATCACAACCACCTCGGTCGCAGGGACGGCACGGTGTGCTCAACCGCCCAGCCGCACCACGGTCTTCCCGGTGTACCGGCCGCGCACCAGATCGGTCAGCGCCGCCGGGGCGTTCACCAGGCCGTCGATCACCGTCTCGTCGTACACGATCGAGCCGTCGCGCAGCCAGCCCCGGAACTGCGCCCCGAACTCGGCCGCCTTGTCGAGGTGTTCGCGGATGGTGAAGCCGCGGAGGGTGAGCCGCTTGGCGACGAGGCGCAGCGGATCGCCGGGGCCCGGATCGGGGCGGCCCGTGGACTGCCGGTGCAGGGCGCCGCAGAGGGCGATCCGGCCGTGCTCGTTCATCACCTCGATCGCGGCCCGCAGCTGCTCGCCGCCGGTGTTGTCGAAGTAGACGTCGATCCCGTCGGGCGCCGCCTCCCGCAGCCGGTCGAGGACGGGACCGTCGTGGTGGTCGAAGGCGGCGTCGAAGCCGAGCCGACCGGTCAGCCGCGCCACCTTCGCCGCCGAGCCCGCACTGCCGATCACCCGGCCCGCCCCCTTCAGCCGGGCGATCTGCCCGGCCAGGCTCCCGATGGCCCCGGCCGCGCTGGAGACGAACACGGTGTCACCGGGCCGCAGTCCGGCCACCTCCATGAGGCCCACGTAGGCGACGAGCCCGAAGCCGAGATGGAGGGACGGGCGCGGGTAGGCGTCCCGGTCCACCCGCCGGAACTCCCCGGCGCCGGCCACCGCGTACTCCCGCCAGCCCAGCCGGTGCACCACCAGGTCGCCGGGGGCGAGACCGGGATGCGCGGAGGCCAGCACCTCGCCCACCGCGTCCCCGTGCATCGGCGCGCCGATCTCGTAGCGGGGCGCGGGGAGCCGGGGCTCCTCGGCCATCAGCAGGAGCATGCCGGGGTCGAGCGAGAGGAACAGATTGCGCACGAGGACCTCGCCGGGCGCCGGGTCCGGTACGGCCACCTCGGTGATCTCGATGTCGCCGGGCGCGGGCATCCCGTGCGGGCGGGTGGCGAGGCGGGCCTGAAGGCCCGTACGGGCAGGAGTGGATGTGGTCGTCATGGCGGCGACGCTAGGGGTTGACCCCTACGTGAAGGTCAACCCCACGGCTCTGCCGCGTCGCCGCCCGGACCGCGCTCAGTGACCGAAGTCGAACCAGTTCACGTTCACGAAGTCGGCGGGCTGACCGCTGGTGAAGGTCAGGTAGACGTCGTGGGTGCCGGTCACCGCGCCGATGTTGGCGGGGACGGTCCGCCACGACTGCCAGCCGCCGGTGTCGCCGACCGCGAAGCTGCCGACGGCGGCGTTGGCGCGGCTGTCCAGACGCACCTCCACCAGGCCGCTGACCCCGCCCCCGGCGCCGCCGGCGACCCGCGCGTAGAACTGTCTCGCCGCCGTGGAGCCGAAGTTCACGCCCTTGTACAGCGCCCAGTCTCCGTTCGCGATGTGACCGATGTCCTGCCCGCCGCCCGTGTCCGTGGTGGTCTCGGTGCCGATCCCGGACTGGCTGTCGTAGGACTCGGCCTGGATGGCGCCGTAGGCGTCCCGGTTGCCGGACGGCGGGGGAGTCGTGCCGCCGCCCGAGGACTGCAGGACCTGCACGTAGTCGACGGTCATGGGGTGACCCGATTCGGTCCCGCTGTCCGGACCGCCGCCGAACGCGGCCGGGAAGCCGCCGCCCATCGCGACGTTCAGGATGAGGAAGTACCCGTGGCTGGTGGCGTTCGCCCAGGTCGTCGCGTCGACCTGGGTGGCCTTCACGGTGTGGAAGTCGACCCCGTCCAGGGAGAAGCGGATCTCCTCGGGGCTGGTCGAACGGTCCCACTCCATCGCGTAGGTGGGCCGCCCCGGGGGTGTTCCCCGCTCCCCTGCGCCCGGCGGACACGAGCCGGTCCGAGGCGCCGGCCGGATGAGCCGTGATCGCGTCGGATGACAAGGTGGTACCGCCTACCGGGTCCACCGGGTCCACCGGGTCCACCGGATCCACCGGATCCACCGGATCCACCGGTTTCCCGGGGACGGGCCGGGCGGAGATTCGCGTCGAAGGATGCGGCTGGGAAGAAGGATGCGGCTGTGAAGAAGGGTGCGGGCGTGAGGCTGACGATTCTGGGCGGCGGCGGGTTCCGGGTGCCGCTGGTGTACGGGGCACTGCTGACCGACCATGCCGAGGGGCGGGTCACCGAGGTCGTGCTGCACGATCCGGACGCCCGTCGGCTGCGCGCGGTGACCCGGGTGCTGGCGGAACAGGCTGCCGGGATCCCCGACGCGCCCGGGGTGACCGCCACCACCGACGTGGACGAGGCCCTGCGCGGCGCGGACTTCGTCTTCTCGGCGATCCGTGTCGGCGGTCTGGCGGGGCGGGCCGACGACGAGCGGATCGCGCTCGCGGAAGGGGTGCTCGGCCAGGAGACCGTCGGCGCGGGCGGGATCGCCTACGGCCTGCGCACCGTCCCCGTCGCCGTCGACATCGCCCGGCGCGTGGCCCGGCTCGCCCCCGACGCCTGGGTCATCAACTTCACCAACCCCGCCGGACTGGTCACCGAGGCCATGTCCCGCCACCTGGGCGACCGCGTCATCGGCATCTGCGACTCGCCGGTCGGTCTCGGCCGCCGCATCGCCCGGGTCCTGGGCGCCGACCCGCAGGAGGCCTTCGTGGACTACGTCGGCCTCAACCACCTCGGCTGGGTGCGCGGGCTGCGGATCGCCGGCCGTGACGAACTCCCGCGTCTGCTCGCCGATCCGGCGCTGCTCGGCTCCTTCGAGGAGGGCAGGCTGTTCGGCCCCGACTGGCTGCGGTCGCTCGGCGCGGTCCCCAACGAGTACCTGCACTACTACTACTTCAACCGGGAGACCGTCCGCGCCTACCAGGAGGCCGCGCAGACCCGCGGCGCCTTCCTGCGCGACCAGCAGGCCAGGTTCTACGAGGAGGCGGGCGACCCCGGCGTCTCCGCCCTGCGCGCCTGGGACCGCACCCGCGCGGAGCGCGAGGCGACCTACATGGCCGAGAACCGGGAGAGCGCCGGCGCCGGCGAACGCGAGGAGGAGGACCTGTCCGGCGGCTACGAGAAGGTCGCCCTCGCCCTGATGCGGGCCATCGCCCGCGACGAGCGCACCACCCTGATCCTGAACGTCCGCAACCGCTCGACCCTCCACGTCCTCGACGCGGACGCCGTCGTCGAGGTGCCGTGCCTGGTGGACGCCAACGGCGCGCATCCCCTCGCCGCCGATCCGCTGCCCGGCCACGCCACCGGCCTGGTGTGCGCGGTGAAGGGCGTGGAGCGGGAGGTGCTGTCCGCGGCGGAGTCGGGTTCCCGTGCGACCGCGGTGAAGGCCTTCGCCCTGCACCCGCTCGTGGACTCCGTGAATCTGGCCCGCAGACTGGTGGACGAGTACACGGCCGCGCATCCCGGCCTGGGTTATCTGAAGTAGAACAAAGCACGTGGTCAGAGCCGCGCGGGCCGGGTTGTTCCGCCCCGCCCGCGCCCCGTATTTCTACCCCTTGAATCTCCCTGGGGTCCGGACGACGCTGCTGGCGAGAGCGTATGGACGGGCTTCACGCAGAGAAGGGAGTGACTGATGAAGAAGGGGATCGGGGCGGCCGCCGTAGTGGGCGTGGTACTCGCCGGAGGACTGGCCGCCACTGGCTCGTCGACCAGCGCAGCTCCTGAAGAGGGTGCCATCACGTGTGCCGCGACGCAGTTCGCGGGCGGAAAGATCGCGATATCGGGAAAGGGATTCCCGGACGGTGAGTCGGTCACCGCGAAAAATTCCAAGGGAGCCGTGGTGGGTACCTTCACCACGACGCCCGGCGGATTCTTCGAATTCACGGGACTCGCGAACGACACCTACACGGTGACGTCCAAGTTCGCCAAGGTCACCTGCGCGAAGCTCAACAGTCGTGGCTGCGGCGGGAGCCAGCAGGGTGGTCAGCAGCAAGGCGGTGGCCGTCAGCAGCAGGGCGGCGGGCGTCGCTGACCGCAGCAGCGGCAACAGCAGGCAGGTGGGGTCGACCAGGAGCCGGAGAACAACGGGGAACGCATCACCCTCCGGGGCGCGACCCCGGCATCCGCACCGGGATGCCGGGGCCGTGCGGATCGTCCGCACGGGTGAAGAGGCAGGTCGCGGTGAGCCGCCTGGCCCACTGGACATGCCGTCGGTCACGGCGGTGTCCACTCTGGGAGTCGACGGCAGGAGAGCCGGCCGTCGACTCCGCTGCCCGCCGTGTGGCGGTCTCCGATCTCCTGGAGTCCGTATGGCCGCACCTGCGACCCTCATCAGCGTCATCTGTGACTGCCCGCTGCTCGTGCACGGCCTCGCGCACGTGATCAATCCTGAACCGGATCTCCAGATCGTGACCTCGGTCAGGAAGGTGGGCGATCACCGCAGCCTGGGCCGTCACGGCGAGGTCGTCCTGCTGAACCTGCAACTGCCCACGTGGGAGACGTCCAGTGTCGTCACCCGCTTGCACCGCAGAGGGCACGCGGTCATCGTGCTGGCGGTCTCCGAGAAGCAGTCGGACGCCGTCCTGTGCATCGAGGCGGGTGCGCGTGGCTATCTCGGTCACCGGATCGGTGAAGCGGAACTTCTGAAAGCGATCCGTGCCGTGGCCTCGGGGCGCAGTTACTTCGCCGCCGAACTGAACGGGCGCGTCATGCCCGCGCCGCCTCCCCACATCACCGACCGGGAGAAGCAGATTCTGCGGCTCCTTGCCGACGGCGCCACGGACCGGGAGATCGCCGCCGCGCTGAGCATCACCGAAAACACGGTGCACTCGCATCTGGACCGGCTGCGCAGCAAGAGCGGATTTCACCGGCGCGCGGATCTGACCAGACTGGCGTTGCGTTACGGCCTGACCGGTGAATGACGAGCGGAAAGGGAGAGGGACCGCGGACCGGGCAGTTCTGCCCACGGGAAAGGGGACGATTCTACCCGTGTACGCGACGGGCCGTTCTGCCCCTTGATCCGGCTGCGCGGGCGGGGAAATCCTGAGGTGTCGAGAACAATCGCCTCGCTTCTGGAGATGCCATGCAACCTCCGGATGCCAAGGTGTTGCGGGAGGAACTGCCGGACCCGGGGGCCTGCTTGCCGTCGGCCGTTCCCGGCGGGGCGAGCGGTGTATCCGGTCTCTCGCCGGCATCGCTGATCGTCGTCGTGCTCACGGCGGTGGGCGTCATGGCCGGGGCGGCCGTGCACCTGGCGGTCCTCTTCCTCGACGCCGCACCGGCGAACCAGCTCTCCCAGCGGCACTCCGCGGGCATCAGCCGGTACCTCGCGCCGGAGTTCTCACAGGACTGGAAGCTCTTCGCCCCCGACCCGGTGACGGTGAACACCCATGTACAGGCACGCGCGAAGGTCCGGATGCCCGACGGAACCCTCTCCACCACCCGGTGGTCGGACCTGACCGCGACGGACGAGGCGCAGATCGCGCACAACCCGCTCCCCGGCCAGGCGCACCAGAACGAACTCCGCGTCGCCTGGAACGGCTTCCTCGTCTCGCTCGACGACCAGGGGCGCCCGGTCGGCCTGTACGGGAACCTGATGCGGCAGTACCTGCTGCGCATCGCCGTACGGCGGCTCGGACCGCACCTGGACGGCGGCACCGTGCGACTCGTCCAGGTGCGCTCGGCCACCACACCGGTGCCGGCGCCCTCGTGGAGCTCCCGGATCGTCGACACCAGGACCACCTACCTGACGCAGCCGTGGTGGGTCGTCGAGGCGGAGGACCTCAAGTGAGCGCATACTCTCCGGCACCGCCCGGCCGCCCCTGCGCACCGCCTGCACGCGGCCCGCTGCGACGCCGGATCGCGACCTCCGCCGTGCGGGCCCTCGCGCGCGTCACCGGCGCCGCCGTCGTGCCGTACCAGGCCGCCGTCCTCAGGATCGGCCTCTCGCTCACCTGGCTCGCCCTGCTGCTGCGCGAGTGGACGGATCGCGACGAGTTGTACGGCGCCGACGGCTCCTGGAGCTGGGCCATGGGCCGCCGGTGGAACGCCACGACCCATGCCTTCACCCCCCTCCTGTGGCACGACGGCCGGCTGTGGTTCGAGACCGGCTACGCCGCGGCGATCGCCGCGGCGGTGATGCTGCTCCTGGGGTGGCGGACCCGTACCGCCTCGCTGCTCTTCATGATCGGTGTGATGGCGGTCCAGAACCGCAACCCCTTCGTGGGCAACGGCGGCGACAACGTCGTCCACGTGCTGGCGGTCTACCTGGTGTGCACGCGCTGCGGGGTGGTCTGGTCGCTGGACGCGCGGCGTACCGCGGAGGGCCGCGACAGCGGACCTGACGTGCCCGGGACCGCCCTGTGGGTGTTCTTCGCCGCCGTGCTCGCCTGGGCCACCGGTCTCGGCGGGCTGAGCCCCGGCTGGGCGACGCTGCTCTGGGGCTTCCTCTGCGCACACCTGGTGTGGTGGCTGGTGCGGCGCCGTGCACCGGGGGAGCCGCGCACGGTCATGGTCATGGCCGGCAACGTGGTGCACGCGGGTGCGATGCTCGTCATCGCCGCCCAGATCTGCCTGATCTACTCCAGCTCCGGCTGGTACAAGATCCAGGGTGCCCTCTGGCAGGACGGCACGGCGCTCTACTACCCGCTGCACGTCGGCAACGTCACCCCGTGGCCCGCGCTGTCCCACGCCGTCGCGAGCAGCGGCCTGGTCGTCCTGGTGCTGACCTACGGCACGGTGGTCGTCGAAGTCGCCTTCGTCTTCCTGCTCTTCGACCGCCGTACCAGGATCGCGGTCGTGCTGATCATGATGTCCCTGCACGCGGGCATCGGGATTCTGCTGGGGCTGCCGTTCTTCTCGATGGTGATGATCGCGGCGGACGCGGTCTTCCTGCCCACCACCGTGCTGCGTCGGCTGGGCGCAGGCGTGGGGAACCGCGCGACGGGTCACGCCGGGCCCCGCTCCCGGCACGCGCCCTAGAGCGGCAACACCTCGGCGGCCGAGGCCGCCTGCACGGGCGCAGGCACCGCCGGCAGCAGGACGTCGGCCGAGTCCGTCCGCTGCCGCGGAAGCGTCGCGGGCAGCAGCGGGCGCGGCCCCGACACCACCGTGTAGTCCTGGCCGAGGAACGGCGGCTCGATCACCCCCGGGTCCTCGCCGAGCGCCAACCGCACCGCCGCCCAAGGCGCGTTCACCCCGCAGAGAGACAGCTGATGCAGGCCCCCGGCGGGCCGGGTGTTGACGTCCAGCAGCACCGGACGGTCGCCCAGCATCCGGAACTGGATGTTGGACAGATGGTGCAGCCCGAAGCCCTCCGCGATCAGCCGGGCCGGCGCCAGCCACCGCTCGTCCAGGGTGAAGCCCCGGCGGCGGCCGTTCTTGGTGCGGCCCACCGCGAGCCGCACCCGGTTGTCCGGCCCGGTCAGGCAGTCGACGGACACCTCGGGCTGTTCCAGGCGCGGCATCACCAGCCAGTCCACCGGCTCCTCCGCCCGGCGCAGCGCCTCGACGACCAGGTCCAGCTGGACGTACGGGCCCGGGAAGCCGTTCAGGTGCGTGAGCGAGAACGGGGCCCGGGTGATCATCCGGAAGCCCACCCCGCCCGCGCCGGCGGCCGGCTTGAAGCACGCCCGATGTCCGGCCGCCTCCAACTCGCTGACGGCAGCGACCAGTTCGTCCGCCGTCCGGACCCGCCACCAGGGCGGCACCGGAACGCCCACCGAGCGCACCGCCTCGTACGCGGTCGCCTTGTCCTCGAACACCGCGACCGCCTCGGGCGTCGGCGCCAGCAGCGCCGTACCGGCCGCCGCGAACTCGGACCGGTGCGCCACGATCGCGGCCTGGTGCAGCCGGGGCACGAACACGTCGATGCCGCGCCGGGCGCACTGGTCGAGGGCGTACTCGACGTACGCGGCCGGGGACAGGCCCTCCGGCTCCAGATCGGCGGTGTCGGCGGCGGCCAGCACGGGGGAGTCGGGGTCGCCGTGCGTGGCGTGGATCTCGACCGCGCGATCGCTGGGATTTCTCCGCAGCTGATCCATGAAGAAGACGTTCTCCGCGTACGTGCGGTTGAGCCAGACGCGTACGCGAGAGAGCATCCAGGCCGCCTTTCGGGGTGTGCGGGCAGGGCGGAGCGGCCCGTGCCCGGGCAGGAGGGAGGAAGGGTCACCAAACGGCCCTGTGAGAAGGGGAATTAGGGGCGTCGGTGTCGGGGCGATCATACGGCTATCGGATGGCCGCTCGTGCAACGCGCGTGTTACGGATTCGCGGGGTCCGGCGGCGGAGTGGGACACGCGGTGACGGAACCACTTGTCCGTGCCCCGGTCGGTGTGTTCTTGTTGGTGCATCGGATGATCGGAAGGGGTGCGCGGGGTGGAGTCGACGGCCGGGGCCGGACAGCTGCTGGCCATCAGCGACCTGCACATCAGCTACCCGGACAACCGCGCCCTCGTCGAGGAGATGCGGCCCGAGAGCGACGAGGACTGGCTGATCGTGGCCGGCGACGTCGCGGAGACCGTCGCCGACGTCCGGTGGGCCCTCGGTACGCTCGCGCGCCGCTTCCGCAAGGTCATCTGGGCACCCGGCAACCACGAGCTGTGGACCCACCCGAGCGACCCGGTCACCCTGCGCGGCGTCGCCCGCTACGAGCACCTGGTCGAGGTGTGCCGGGAGCTGGGCGTCGTCACCCCCGAGGACCCCTACCCGGTGTGGCGCGGCGCCGGCGGCCCGGTCGCCGTCGCCCCGCTGTTCCTGCTGTACGACTACTCGTACCTGCCGGCCGGCTGCACCACCAAGGCGGAGGGCCTGGCGTACGCCGAGAGCACGGGCATCGTCTGCAACGACGAGTTCCTGCTGCACCCCGATCCCTATCCGACCCGTGAGGCATGGTGCCGGGCGCGGGTCGCCGAGACCGAACGCCGGCTCGCCGAGCTGCCCGAAGACCTCCCCACCGTGCTGACCGGCCACTGGCCGCTGGACCGGCACCCCACCGAGGTCCTGTGGCACCCCGAGTTCGCCATGTGGTGCGGCACCACACTGACCGCGGACTGGCACCGCCGGTTCCGGGTGGCCACCATGGTCTACGGCCATCTGCACATCCCCCGCACCACGTGGCACGACGGAGTCCGCTTCATGGAGGTCTCCGTGGGATACCCCCGCGAGTGGCGCAAGCGTCCGGATCCCCCGGGAAGGCTGCGCCGCGTCCTGCCGATGGAGGTCGAAGCAGGTGATCGAGGAGCTGCTCCCCGAGTCGGTCGTGGCCGTGGAGGCGCGCACTGACGACCCGCTGTGGGAGTCCCCGCTCTACCCGGAGGAGGAGGCGCTCGTCGCGCGCGCGGTCGCCAAGCGACGCCGTGAGTTCGCCGCCGTCCGCGGCTGCGCACGGCGCGCCATGGAGAAGCTCGGCGTAGCGCCGCAGGCCGTGCTCAGCGGCGAGCGGGGCGCCCCGCGCTGGCCGGCCGGAGTGGTGGGCAGCATGACCCACTGCGACGGCTACTGCGCCGCCGCGCTGGTCCGCGCCGCCGACCTCGTCTCCCTCGGTATCGACGCCGAGCCGCACGGCCCGCTCCCGGAAGGCGTCGGCCCCTCCGTCTTCCTGCCGGCCGAGTCCGCGCGGCTCGACCGGATGGCCGAGCGGTGGCCGGGCGTGCACTGGGACCGGCTGCTGTTCAGCGCCAAGGAGTCCGTGTACAAGGCGTGGTTCCCGCTCACGCGGAAGTGGCTGGACTTCTCCGAGGCGGACATAACCCTGGAGCCGGACACCGACGGCGCGCCGTGCGGCACCCTGCGCGCCGAACTCCTCGTCCCCGGACCCCCGGTCGGCGACCGGCCGCTTCAGGTCTTCGAGGGGCGGTGGGCCGTACGGGACGGCGTGGTGGCCACGTCCGTCGTCATACCGCACCCCTCCGCCGCCCGGCCGCGTTCCTGACGGCAGGTCCCGGCCGTCCGCGCCGACGGCACGCCGCGCTCCGGCGGCGCGGGCATGCGCCCGCCCGCCGCCGCGGTGTCGCACCGACGGCGGCGGCACGCACCCGTCCCGGGCCTCAGACCGGCGGACACCAGTCGCGCAGCAGCCGGAAGAACCCCTCCTCGTTGCCCGCGAGTCCGGCCCGGGCCAACGCCCGCTCCGCCTCGGCGAGCACGGCGGGCGGGACGACGACCGGCCGGTCGTCGTCCGGAGGCCCGTCGAAGGCGGCGCGCACCGTATGGAGCAGCCGCAGGTAGGCCTGTACGGCAGTACGCTCACGGTCGGTCAGTACGGCGGTGGGCATCGGTCGGCTCTCCCCGAGTAGGCGTCACGGTCACGCGCCCTGCGGCGCCGTGCACCGCGTCGTACGGCGCACACCCCCCAGCTTGCCGTCCACCACTGACAACGCCGTCTGGCTCCGCGCCGGTTAGCCCGCTTAGCGGAGGCGGAACCGCACCCCGGTCCCCGGGACGCCCCGGCGCCGGGCACCAAAGCACGTGCGGGTACGGCACTTGTCGGCCAAAAGCGGCCCGAAGGACCCGGCGCCGCTGCCCGCCCGGAAACACCCGCGGCTCACGGCTCGGGCCGCTTGACGCTTTCCAGGAGCATGTCGAGCCACTCCGCGACCTTGTCCCGGTGCTGATCGGTGGGCAACTGGGCGGCCCGCCAGGCGATTCCGCGCACCCCATGGTCCTGGAGCAGGCGCTCCAGCGGGTCCTCCCCGGTCTCGGCGGCGGCCCGCTCCCGGTCCGCGAGCTTCTGCAGCAGCTCCTGCTCGGTGCGCTGCAGCGCGCCCGCCAGCGCCTCGGGGTCCTCCGCGGTGAGGAAGCCCGCGTGCACCCGGAAGAAGCGCTGCAGGGCGTCGCAGTGCTCCATGGTGGGCCGCCGGTCGCCGTTGATGAGGGCGCCGGCCTGCTGGCGGGACATGCCCGCGCCGTCGGCGATCTCCTGCTGGGTGTAGCGGCGTCCGCCCGGCTTCAGCCGGGTGCGGCGCAGCAGGTCCAGGCGCTGGAGGAAACGGGCCTGGACGTCCGGCTCCCCCGCGGGCCGGCCGCTGAGCAGCGCCCTGACCACCGGCTCGGGCACGCCACAGGCGTTGGAGAGCCGCCCCACGTCGAAGACCTCGGTGTGCGCCACGCCGAGGCGGTCGGCGAGCGCGGTGACGCGGGCGACGACGGCCGGCAGCTGGGCGGTCGCCGAGGCGCCCGGATCCTCGTAGCCATCCGTCACCGACAGAACTCCTACGTCTTGAGAGGGCTTCAGATGTGTCCGTGCTTCTCACGAGCGATCGCCGTGAACTTCCCGGAGAGTAGCCGGTGTCTCGAAGCCACATCCAGGTGTCGCCACAACTGTGGCGAATTTCAGCCGTCAATCGGCACGGAATGCCACGATAGTTGACATGACTCCGGCCGGGGCAGCAGGATCGCATCGCCGCGAGAAAGGCCGCAGAGGCAAGAGGGGTGACCTCCCGATGGCACATCAGGCAGGAGGGCAGCGGCCGGCACCGCGGCCCGTCCCCGAGACCTGCGAGACCCAGGCTTACCTCCAGGACTACGGAGCGCTGCTGGAGTACCTGACCTGTCCGTCCCTGGTCGTCGACCGCAACTGGAACGTGGTCATGGCCAACACTGCATTCGAGACACTTTTCTGTGGTGTGCGCCCTCATCCGACGGCCATGCCGGGAGAGAACTTCCTGCGCTTCGTCCTGTTCCACCCCGACGCGGGGGAGGTCCTCGGCGAGCACGAGCCGGGCTGGTGCCTGCCGATGCTGGCCCAGCTCCGCTCCGCGCTGGAGACGTACGGCCACGACCAGGATCTCCAGGCGGTCCGCCGGGAGATCGCCCAGGACCCGATCATGGAGGCCGCCTACCGGCAGGGTCTGCCGCACTGGATCCGCGCCGTCGGTGAGGCCGCGACCCGCCTCGACGGCGCCGTGCGCCTCCTGCACCACCCGGACCCGCGCCGCGGGCGCACCGAGTGCCGCATCGTCGAGGAGTCGCCGCAGCCGCTGCGGGAGCTGGGCTACCGGCGCCTGACGATGGTCCTGCGCGATCCCCGCCGGCCCACCGCGACGGTCCGCCGCCCGCGCCGCCCGCGGGGCGCGGCCTCGCACCTCACCGTCGTACCGGCGTCCGAGAGCTGACCCGGCACCGTCGGCGTTCAGGTCGCCGGCGGCGCCGGGCCGTCGCACCCCACCGCGCGGAGGCTCGGCGCGGGCATCCCTCCTTTACGCAAGCGGCTTGCGTAAGTTGCGCTACTCTTGCGGCCATGACGCGACGACTTGCGGAAGTGGCCAAGAAGGTCGGGGTCAGCGAGGCCACGGTCAGCCGAGTGCTCAACGGCAAGCCCGGAGTCTCCGAAGTCACCCGGCAGGCGGTGCTGACGGCGCTGGACGTCCTCGGCTACGAGCGCCCCACCCAGCTGCGCGGCGAGCGGGCCCGCCTCGTCGGTCTCGTCCTGCCCGAGTTGCAGAACCCCATCTTCCCGGCGTTCGCCGAGGTCATCGGCGGTGCCCTCGCCCAGCTGGGGCTGACCCCGGTGCTGTGCACGCAGACCAAGGGCGGGGTGTCGGAGGCCGACTACGTCGAGCTGCTGCTCCACCAGCAGGTCTCCGGTGTCGTGTTCGCCGGCGGCCTGTACGCCCAGGCCGACGCGCCCCACGACCACTACCGGCTGCTCGCCGAGCGCAACATCCCGGTCGTGCTGGTCAACGCGGCCATCGAGCACCTCGGCTTCCCGGCCGTCTCCTGCGACGACGCCGTCGCCGTCGAGCAGGCATGGCGGCACCTGGCCTCCCTCGGTCACGAGCGCATCGGCCTGGTCCTCGGCCCCGCCGACCACATGCCCTCGGCCCGCAAGCTGGCCGCCGCCCGCACCGTCGCCGGCGACGACCTGCCCGACGAGTTCGTGGCCCGGGCCATGTTCTCCATCGAGGGGGGTCACGCCGCCGCCTCCCGGCTGATCGACCGGGGCGTCACCGGCATCATCTGCGCCTCCGACCCCCTCGCGCTCGGTGCGATCCGGGCGGCTCGCCGCAAGGGGCACGACGTCCCGGGCCGGATCTCCGTCGTCGGTTACGACGACTCGGCGTTCATGAACTGCACCGAACCCCCGCTGACCACCGTCCGCCAGCCCATCGAGGCCATGGGGCGCGCGGCTGTGGAACTGCTGAACGCGCAGATCGGCGGCACCGCGGTGGCCGCCGAGGAACTGCTCTTCGAGCCGGAGCTGGTGGTGCGCGGCTCCACCGCGCAAGCCCCGCGCGACTGAGCACCGGAAGATCCCGGCGACTGTCAAATAATTACAGAATCTGCTCCACATATTGCGGCCCCCTGAGGGTGGTGCTTGAGTGTGCGACGCCCACGCCGGCGACGTGGGCGCAGGTGCGGGTGGCGGCGCGGAAGATCGCGTACGTCAACGGCACCAGGATCGCCAGGACGCTCCCGGTGACCTCCAAGTACTCCTACGTCGACACCGGCTGGATCGCGGGCGCCAAGACCCACCACTTCTTCGACAACGCCCGGCTGACGCTCGGGCAGAGCGTCCAGGCCGGCGACAAGGTCGCCTTCGAGTCGACGGGCACGCAGGTCACCGCCGACGGCCTCAACCTCAACGGAACCGCCAAGGGTGTCGTCGTCCGCAACAACTTCCTGCGCAACCAGGGCGACGACTCCCTCGCCATGTGGTCGCTGTACGCACCGGACACCGACTCCAGCTTCGAGAACAACACCATCTCGCAGCCCAACCTCGCCAACGGCATCGCCATCTACGGTCGTACCGACATCGCCGTACGCAACAACCTGATCTCCGACACCAACGCCCTCGGCAGCGGCATCGCGATCTCCAACCAGAAGTTCCTCGACCCCTTCTCCCCGCTGGCCGGCACCATCACGGTCGACGGCAACACATTGGTGCGCACCGGCGCGATTAACCCCAACTGGAACCACCCGATGGGCGCCCTGCGCGTGGACTCCTACGACAGCGCCGTCAACGCGACCGTCAACATCACCAACACGACGATCACCGACAGCCCCTACAGCGCCTTCGAGTTCGTCTCCGGCGGCGGGCACGGCTATCCGGTCAGGAACGTCAACGTGACGGGGGCGACCGTGCGGAACACCGGTACGGTCGTGGTCCAGGCCGAGGCGCAGGGGGCGGCCACCTTCAAGAACGTCACCGCCACCCAGGTCGGGGCCGCCGGCATCTACAACTGCCCCTCTCCGGGCGGCTCCGGTGCCTTCACGCTCACCGACGGCGGCGGCAACTCCGGCTGGGCCGGGACCTGGTCGGACTGCTCCACCTGGCCGCAGCCCGGTCAGGGCAGCCCCGACCCCGACCCGGGCCGCAACCTCGCCAAGGGCCGCCCGGCCACCGCGACCGGTTCCCAGGACGTCTGCACGCCCGGCAAGGCGGTCGACGGCGATGCCAACTCGTACTGGGAGTCGGCCAACAACGCCTTCCCGCAGTCCTGGACCGTCGACCCCGGCTCGTCCTACGCCGTGCGCCGCCTGGTGCTGAAACTGCCGCCGTCCTCGGCATGGGGCGCCCGCACCCAGACACTCACGGTGCTCGGCAGCACCGACGGCTCGAACTACTCCACGGTGGTGGGCTCCCAGGGCTACCGCTTCGACCCCGCCACCGGCAACACCGCGACGGTGTCCCTGCCCGGCACGACGAACCTGCGCTATCTGCGTCTGTCCGTCAGCGCCAACACCGGCTGGCCCGCCGCCCAGTTCAGCGAGGTGGAGGCATACCTGGCCTCCTGAACCGGAGCACCGGCCGCACCCCGGGCCCGACCGCCCGGCCCCGACGGCCCGGGCCCGGGGCACGCGACCGCGACCACGTCACCGCCGGCGAGGAGACCGCGCTCCGCGAGCCGGAGAACCCCGGCATGGTCCCGGCGTCCGCACCGCACGGACCGCCGAGTTTCATATGGGCGCCACCAGACCCTTCCCTGACGTTTGCTGCTCTTGGAACACTCGCTCCGCGCAGATTCCGTCATCGGACGGCATCAGGTACGTCAGGACGAGAGGACCCTCACTCATGCCCGAGGTCAATCGGCGGCGCTTCCTCCAACTCGCGGGGGCCACGACGGCTTTCTCCGCGCTGTCCAGCAGCATCCAGCGCGCGGCCGCCCTGCCGGCCCACTACCGCACCGGATCGGTGGACGATGTCGAGCACATCGTCGTGCTGATGCAGGAGAACCGTTCCTTCGACCACTACTTCGGTTCGCTCCGAGGAGTCCGCGGTTTCGGCGACCCCCGTCCGGTCACACAGAACGGCCGGTCCGTCTGGAAGCAGTCCGACGGCACCAAGGACATCCTGCCCTTCCACCCGGACGCCGACGACCTGGGACTGGCCTTCCTCCAGGACCTCCCGCACGGCTGGAGCGACACGCACACCGCCTTCGACAACGGCAGGTACGACAAGTGGGTGCCCGCCAAGGGCTCGACGACGATGGCGTACCTGACGCGCGACGACATCCCCTTCCACTACGCCCTCGCCGACACCTTCACCATCTGCGACGCCTACCACTGCTCCTTCATGGGCTCCACCGACCCCAACCGCTACTACATGTGGTCGGGATACGTGGGCAACGACGGCAAGGGCGGCGGGCCGGTCCTCGGCAACGACGAGAAGGGCTACGGCTGGACCACGTATCCCGAGCGCCTGGAGCAGGCCGGGGTCTCCTGGAAGATCTACCAGGACGTCGGTGACGGACTGGACGCGGGCGGCTCCTGGGGCTGGATCAGCGACGCCTACCGCGGCAACTACGGCGACAACTCGCTCCTCTACTTCAACCAGTACCGCAACGCGAAGCCCGGCGACCCCCTGTACGACAAAGCCCGCACCGGCACCGACGCCCGCAAGGGCGAGGGCTTCTTCGACCGGCTCAGGGCGGACGTCCAGGCGGACAAGCTGCCCCAGGTCTCCTGGATCGTCGCCCCCGAGGCCTTCACCGAGCACCCCAACTGGCCGGCCAACTACGGTGCCTGGTACGTCGCCCAGGTGCTGGACGCGCTCACCTCCAACCCCGATGTCTGGGGCCGGACGGCGCTGTTCCTCACCTACGACGAGAACGACGGCTTCTTCGACCACGTCATCCCGCCCTACCCGCCGTCCTCCGCGGCCCAGGGCAGGTCGACGGTCGACCCCGCGCCCGACCTGTTCAAGGGCGACAGCAGCCATGCCGCCGGCCCCTACGGGCTCGGCCAGCGGGTGCCGATGCTGGTCGTCTCCCCCTGGAGCAAGGGCGGGTACGTCTGCTCCGAGACGTTCGACCACACCTCCATCATCCGGTTCATCGAGCGTCGTTTCGGTGTCCAGGAGCCGAACATCTCGCCCTGGCGGCGTGCCATATGCGGCGACCTGACCAGCGCCTTCGACTTCTCGCGCAAGGACACCGCACCGGTCTCGCTGCCCTCCACGGCCGGTTACGAGCCCGCGGACCGGGACCGCCACCCCGACTACGTGCCCAAGCCGCCCGCCAACCCGTCCCTGCCCAAGCAGGAACCCGGCAGCCGGCCCACCCGCCCGCTGAAGTACGCCCCGGCGGTGGACGGCTCGGCGGACACCTCGGCCGGCAAGTTCACGCTCACCTTCGCCTCGGGGGCGAACGCGGGCGCGGCCTTCCTCGTCACCTCCGACACCCGTACCGACGGCCCCTGGACGTACACCACCGCCGCCGGCAAGACGCTCTCGGACACCTGGAACTCGGTCTACTCCGGCGGCAACTACGACCTCGCCGTGCGCGGCCCCAACGGCTTCCTGCGCGTCTTCAAGGGCCGCAACAAGGTCGCCGGTCCGGAGGTCACCGCCCGGCACGCGGGGGACGACGTCGAACTCACCTTCACCAACAAGGGCTCCGGCACGGCCAGGCTCAAGCTGGTCAGCGGCTACGGCGGCAGCCCCGTCGCGGTGACCGTGCGACCGGGCGCGACCGTGAAGCAGACGGTCCCCCTCACGGCGAGCAAGCGCTGGTACGACCTGACCGTGACCAACGACGCCGATCCGGCCTTCCTGCGCGGCTTCGCCGGGCACGTGGAGAACGGACTGCCCGGCGTCAGCGACCCGGCGATCGTCACGGGGTGAACGGGCGATGAACACCGCTCCGTGCGGACTGGTCAGGTACCGGTCATATCAGGGTAGTGTGCCCCGGTGACCACGCAATCGAACACTCCTGCAGGCTGGTACCCCGATCCGCACGGGGCGGCGCAGACGCTCCGCTACTGGGACGGCACGCAGTGGACCGAGCACACCAACCCGGCGCAGCAGGGCGCCGGGCAGGTTCCCCCGCAGCAGGCCGCCGCCCAGCAGGCCGCCTTCCCGCAGCAGCAGACCGGCGACGCCAAGGTGCAGCGCCAGGTGCAGCAGCAGGCCGGTGTCGCGGCCGGTGGCCCCGGCGGGGGCACCCTCTTCACCGAGCCCGTCCTGGTCGTGAACCAGAAGGCCAAGCTGATCGAGCTGACCAACGAGTACAAGGTCATGGATCAGAGCGGCCGGGAGATCGGCTCGGTCACCCAGGTCGGGCAGGGCGTCCTGCGCAAGATCCTGCGCTTCGTCTCCAGCCTCGACCAGTTCCTCACCCACAAGCTGGAGATCCGCGACGCCTACGGTCAGCCCCAACTGCTGCTGACCCGGCCCGCGAAGATCTTCAAGTCCCGGGTGATCGTGACTCGCCCGGACGGTACGCCGATCGGCGAGATCGTCCAGAAGAACATGATCGGCAAGATCAACTTCGCGATGATGGCGAACGGCCAGCAGGTCGGCGCGATCAAGGCGGAGAACTGGCGGGCCTGGAACTTCGCGATCGTCGACCACGCGGACAACGAGGTCGCCCGGATCACCAAGACCTGGGAAGGACTCGCCAAGACGCTGTTCACGACCGCGGACAACTACGTCCTGCAGATCCACTACCAGCTGCCCGAGCCGCTGCTGAGCCTCGTGGTGGCGACGGCGCTGACCGTGGACACCGCCCTCAAGCAGGACGCGCGCGGCTGGGGCTGACCGGCGGCGCCGCGACGGCGGACGGAACGGCGACGGCGGCCGGTGCACGCGGAGATCCTCCGCGCACCGGCCGCCGCCGTACGGGGTCACAGCGCCGTGAGGTGCCCCGGCTGCTCCGGCTGCCTCGGCAGCAGCACCGGTTCGGCCGTCGCCGTCGTCGGCTCCAGGGCGAGGACCGCCGCCACCGGGTGCTCGTCGTGCTCGTCGAGCCCCTCGGAACGTTCCGCGGAGCCCGCGTGGGGGGCCGCCCTGCTGAGCAGCACCACGCCCCACGAGGCCAGTCCCGCACCGGCCAGGGCCAGCAGCACCCCGCCGACCCCGCCCTGCAGGCCCTGCCCCAGCAGCGTGAGGCCGATCACCGCGGCGGCCATCGGGTTGGCGAGGGTGACCACGGCCAGCGGGGCGCCGAGCCCACCGCGGTAGGCCGTCTGGGACAGCAGCAGCCCGCCGACCGCGAAGGCGGCGACGAGCACCGCGACCACGATCACCTCCGTGCCCAGGACCGGGCCGGAGCGGTCCGTGGCCGCCACGGTCACCGTCTGGGTGAGCGCCGAGGCGACACCGGAGGCGAAGCCGGACGCGGTCGCGTGCCGCAGCCCCGGCCGGGCGCCGGGCCGGGCCAGCAGACCGATCGCCGCAGCGGTCGTACCCGCCACCGCCACCGCCTCGGTCAGCGACAGCACCCGGGCGGGAGCCGGACCGGAGGCGGCCACCAGCAGCGCGCCCAGCCCGAGCAGCGTGAGCGCCGTTCCGCGCCACTCCACCGCGCTGACCCGCCGCCCGGCCGCCCGCGCGCCCAGCGGCACGGCCGCGACCAGGGTGAGCGCACCCAGCGGCTGGACGACGGTGAGCGGGCCGTACTTCAGGGCGACGACGTGCAGCACTGCCGCCGCGGCGTTCAGCCCGACCGCCGACCACCAGGCGCCGGTGCCCAGCAGCCGCAGCAGACCGGTGCCGGCGCTGCGCGCGGCGAGGCGCTCCTGGGCGACGGCGGCCAGCGCGTAGGCGACGGCCGACACGAGGGAGAGGCCGAGGGCGGCCGGCGCTGCGGCGTTCATCGGGCCGCCCCCACCAGGACCGGCTCGGGCGCGCCCAGCCTGTCGGCGTCCCGCCCCGCCGTGGTGGCCGTGCGCCGGGGCGGATGGATGACCGCGAGGGCGAGGCCGAGCATGGCCGTCGCGACGATCGCGTCGAGCCAGTAGTGGTTGGCCGTGCCCACGATCACCAGCAGGGTGATCAGCGGGTGCAGCAGCCACAGCCCGCGCCACCGGGACCGGGTGGCGGCGATCAGGCCGATCGCCACCATCAGCGCCCAGCCGAAGTGCAGCGAGGGCATCGCCGCGAACTGGTTGGAGAGGTGGTCGCTGGACGGCGGTCCGTAGACGGACGGGCCGTAGATCCGGGCGGTGTCCACCAGGCCCGTGCCGGTCAGCATCCGCGGCGGGGCCAGCGGGAAGGTGAACGGCAGCACCAGGGCGGCGGTGGTGACGACCGCGAGGACCCGGCGGGCCCACACGTAGTGCGCGGGCCGCCGCAGGTACAGCCAGACCAGGAAGGCGAGCGTGGCCGGAAAGTGCACGGTCGCGTAGTAGGTGTTCGCCAGGTGGACGAGGGTGTCGCCGTGCAGCAGTGCGGACTGCACGGCGGTCTCGTGGGGGAGATGCGCGGCCCGCTCCAGACGCCACACGTCGTGGGCGTTGCGGAAGGACTCCGCGGTGTGGCCGGTGGCCAGCCGGCGGCCGAGTTTGTAGACCAGGAAGAGCCCGGCGACCAGCAGGAACTCACGTATCAGAGGTGGGCGTGCCGGGTTCTCCGGTTCCGTTTCCGCCTCCGCAGGCTCGGTTCGGGCATTCATCCCCCGGCCCCTTCGCTGACGGTGGTGCGTGTGGTGGTGAGTCGCGTGATCGAACTCATCGATACGTTGCCGTACCGATACGCCAGTGTACCGATACGGTCGAGTACCGGTACACTTGCGTATCGATTGATCTGCGCCACACTGGGAACAGGCACGAGTGAGGGGAAGGCATCGCATGACGTCGCAGGCCGCGGACGAACCGGAGACGGTCGTCGCCTCGCGCCGCTCCAAGATCACGCCGGAGCGTGAGCGGGAGTTCTTCGACGCCGTGCTGGAACAGATCCGTGAGTGCGGCTACGACTCCGTCACCATGGAAGGCGTCGCCGCCAGCACCCGGTGCAGCAAGTCCACGCTCTACCGGCAGTGGAAGACCAAGCCGCAGTTCGTCGCGGCGGCGCTGCGCGCCAGCCGCCGGGTGCGGTTCGCCGGCATCGACACCGGATCGCTCGCCGAGGACCTGCGCCAGGCCGCGCGGGCCGCGGGCGACTGGTCCGGCAAGGACACCCGGCTGCTGCAGGCCCTGGGACACGCGGTGACCTCGGACCAGGAGCTGGCCGAGGCGCTGCGCGACGCGCTGGTCCGCCCGGAGATCGCCGCGCTGGAGGAGATGCTCGCCCGGGGCGTGGCCCGGGGAGAGGTGCGGGCGGGGCACCCCGCGCTGGAGTACATCCCCGCCATGATGTTCGGCGTCCTGCGCGTCCGGCCGGTGCTCAACGGCCAGTACGCCGACGCCGACTACCTGGTCCGCTTCGTGGAGGCGGCCGTGCTGCCCTCGCTCGGACTGAAATGAGGCCCAGGCCGCCGTTCACGGGATGACTGGACGGTGACCTGCCCGCGCCGCACCGTGGGGACGGGGGCGGCGCGCACCCCCCGGCCGGGTGGGGTTCTCCTTGAGCGGAGGGGAATCCCACCCGGCCGATTCGTGTCTCAGACGTCCTGGCCGTTCCCGCCGCCGGACGAGGCCTTGATCCCCTTCAGGATCTCGTCGATGACGGACAGCTTCTGCCCGACGTCCACGCCGAAGCGGACCACGACGATCTGCTGGGGGTTGTCGGGCGAGGGGAAGGCGACGGACTCGACATAGCCGTCGGCGCCCTTGCTGGTGACCGCCTTCCAGCGCACCAGGTAGCCCTTCTGTCCCGCCACCGTCACCGCCTCGGAGGCCAGCACCTCGTGCGCGGTGATGCTTCCGTAGGTGGTGCCGCCGTACGACTGCTTGGCGTTGGCCGCGATGTCCGCCTTCGCGATCTCCTCGACCGTGCTGCCCTTGATGTTCAGCGCCATCGCCGGAGCCGTGTAGGCGCCGCCGGCGGTGCACGTCTGGGCGGCGTTGCCCGGGCACTTGTAGGAGTCGTCGGAGGTCACCTGGGCGCCGGCGCTGATCGTCTGCCCGGTCCAGCCCTTCGGCACCGGCAGGCTGATGCCGTTGACCGGGTCCGGCACCGACCCGCCGCCCTCGACCTTGGGCGCCTCGGACCGGTTCGGGGACGGTGAGGCCCCGCCCGAACCGCCGGAACCGCCCGAGCCCCCCGAGCCGCCGGGCCCGCCGGGCGGCCCGCCCCGGTCCCCGCCGTCCGGACCCTGCTGCGAACCGGCGCGGTCGCCGCTGCCGCCGTCGTTCTTGGCGAGGGCGTACACGCCGATGCCTATGCTCGCCAGGACCGCTGCCGTCACCGCGACGGCTATGCCCGTGCGCAGTCCGCGCCGGGACGGCGCGGACGGCTGGGCGGGATACGCCGGATACCCCGGGTGCTGCGGGTAGGCGCCGTACGGGGCGGGAACCGGGCCGGCTGGTGGTGCCGGCTGGACCGGCGGCTGCGTCGGGGGACCCCACGCGGCGGCCGTGCCGGCGGGGCGGGTCTGGTCCGTCCAGGCCTTGCCGTCCCACCAGCGCTCGGTGGGCGGACCGTCGTTCGTCTGCCCCGGGTCGGGGTACCACCCGGGAGGAGTCACCTGCGTCATGCCCCCACCGTATGAGGCAACGGTGAAAGCGGGATGAGAGGATCCGCCGCGAAGCGCGCGGACCGGGACATTCCGTCCAGGATTTCTCGATTCCCGGGGCGCACCACCCCTCCACTCTCGCCCGCACGGCCTCCCGAACCCCCCGGCCGCCACTCCCTCGCCCACCGCCCGCGCCGCCACCCCCGGCGAACCCGCGCCCCTTCCACTCGCCCCTGGAAGCTCCGCGTCCCCCCCCGCCACCGCTCGGCCCCGCGCCGCCACCGCCACCCCCTGCCCTCGCACCCCCACCGCGCCACCGCCGGATGCCCTACTTCCCCCCGCCCCCCTGCGCCGTCCCGAGAGGCCGTGCTCGTCCCACCGATCGCGCCGCCTCGGCGGGCCCCGCCGCAGGGGCCGTTGACGCTGCGTCCGCTGGTCGGGCAGGGGGCCGTGTCGCCCGGCCGCACCCACTTTCACCCGGGTGGGCAACAGCTGCCGCGACCGGCCACCGAAGGCCCCGCCGGGCGGCTACGCTCGGGGTCTGTACGTCATTCGGGCGACCTGGGGAGGTAACGGGATGACGGAGGGACGGCCGCCGGCGGCCGGCTCGGCTCCCCTGTGGGAGCGGGACGCCGAGATCGCCACCGTCGCACAGGCACTCGAAGCCCTGTGCGCGGACCAGTCGTCCGCGGGCAGTCTGCTGGTCCTCCGCGGCGAGGCCGGACTCGGCAAGACCGCGCTGCTGGCCGAGACCCGCCGCATCGCCGAACGGCGCGGCTGCACCGTCTGGTCGGCCCGCGGCGCCGAGACGCTGAAGTCCGTCCCGTTCCACGTCGTACGGCAGCTGCTCCAGCCGGCGCTGCTGTCCCTGATGCCCGAGGAGGCCCGCGAGTACCTCGGCGACTGGTACGACATCGCCGGCCCCGCCCTCGGTATAGCCGACCCCCAGGAGGGCAACGCCGACCCGCAGTACGTCTGCGACGGACTCGTCGCCGCGGTACGCCGGCTCGCCCGCCGAGAATGGCCGCTGGTCCTGCTCCTCGACGACGCGCACTGGGCCGACCAGGAAACCCTGCGCTGGCTCGCCGCGTTCGCCGAACGCCTCGACGACGTCTCCGTTCTCGTCGTGGTCGCCCGTCGTCCCGGCGAGGTCAGCGGGGAGAGCGCCCGCCTCCTCGACACGGTCGCCGCCGCCGCGGGCCGTCCCGCCACCACCCTCAGCGCCCTCACCCCGGACGCCACCGCCGGGCTCACCCGGGCCACCGTCGGCCGGCACGCCGACGACGCGTTCTGCCGCGAGGTCTGGGCCGTCACCGGCGGCAACCCCTACGACACCGTCGAACTCCTCGCCAAGGTGCAGGACAGCGAACTCCAGCCGGTCGAGGCACAGGCAGCGGAGCTGCGCCCGCTCAACCGGGCGGCCCGCGGCGGCGGACTGGTCGACCGGCTCAAGGGCCTCGGCCTGGAGGCCACCCGGTTCGCCTGGGCCGCCGCCATCCTCGGCACCGGCATCACCGTCGACATGGTCGCCCGCCTCGCCACCATGAACCACGAACTCGCCCGGCAATGCGCCGAACTCCTCTGCTCCGCCCGCATCCTCACCGCGCCCGACCCCGCCTCCGGCGCCGAACCCGACAACGGCGAGCTGGAGTTCGTCCATCCGCTCATCGCCACCGCCGTCTACAACTCCATCCCGCCCGGCGTGTGCACCGCCATGCACGGAGTCGCCGCGCAGATCATCACCGAGCTGGGCCGCGGCGCCGCCGAGGCCGCCCGGCACCTGCTGAAGGTGCACCCGGACGACGACGAGGAACTCGTCGAGCAACTGCGCGAGGCCGCCCGCGAGCACCTCGCCGTCGGCGCGCCCGACGCCGCCCGCCGCTGCCTGGAACGCGCGCTGGAGGAGCCGCCCCGCCCCGAGGTGCACGCGCTCGTCCTCTACGAACTGGGCTGCGCCAACCTCCTGACCGACCCCGCGGTCACCACCGACCAGCTGCAGAGCGCGCTCGGCATGCCCGGCCTCGACGGGGACGACCGGGTCGACGCCGTCGTCCGCCTCTCCCAGGCGCTGCTCCACAACGACCAGTTGGAGGAGGCCGTCCGAACGGTCGAGGCCGAGGCCGCCCGGCACGAGGCGGGCCCCGTCCGGATGCGGTTGCAGGCCTTCCAGTTCATGTGGGAGTGCATCCACGGCGAGACCGTCTCCCCGGCCCGCTCCCGCCGCCTGGCCGAACTGGCGAGCACCTGCACCGGCCGGGACAACGCCGAACGCGCCCTGCTCGTCCTGCGCGGCTTCGACGCGATGACCCACGGTGAGAGCGCCGACGAGGTCCTCGCACTGTGCGACCGCGCCCTCGTCAACGGCCGCCTCGCGCCCGGCCTCGGCTGGACGGACCCCGAGTGGGGCATGGAGCTGCTGATGATGCTCGGCAGCGCGTACGCCTACGCCGACCGCCTCGACCGCGCGGAGAGCCTGTTCGCCGAGGCCCGCCGCGTCTACACCGGAGCCGGCTGGCGCGGCGGCCATCTCTCCCTGGCCAACGCCTTCCTCGGGCTCGCCTACCGCAGGCAGGGCCGGCTGCACGACGCCGAGACCACCCTGCGCGAGGGCCTGCTGCTCGCCGAACGCGTCGGCCGCCGCCTGCCCCTGTACTGGTCGTCCACCTGCGGACTGGTCGACACCCTGCTGGCCCGCGGGCGGGTCGAGGAAGCCTGGTCGGTCGCCGAACAGTACGGCTTCGCGCCGCCGTACCCGTCCACCATCGTGCTGCCCGACATCCGCTCCGTACGCGGCCGGCTGCTGCTCGCCGTGGGCAGGACCGAGGAGGGCATCAACGAACTGGAGGCCGCCGAGAAGACCGCCGCCTCCCGCGGCGGCCACAACCCGGTCCTCGCTCCCTGGTCCATCGACCTGGCCAAGGCCCTCGCCGGACAGGACCCGGCCCGGGCCGCCCAGCTCGCGTCCGACGCCCGCCGGCAGGCCGAGCGGTTCGGCACGGACACCGCGATCGGCGAAGCCCTGCGCTGCGCCGCCGCCCTGGAGACGGGCCAGCGGGCGGTGCAGCTCGCCGCCCGGGCCGTCACCTACCTGGAGGCCTCGCCCTGCCAGTACGAACACGCGGCGGCCCGCGTCGAGTACGGCATCGCCGCCCGCTCGATCGCGGAACTCAACCGCGGCCTGGACCTCGCCCGCGCCTGCGGCGCGGAGGGGCTCGTGACCCAGGCACGGGACGTACTGGAGACGGGCCGGGGCCTGCGCTGAGAGGACCTCACACGGTCGGCAACCGCGGCGCCGGGACGAGCTGTTGCCGAGAGCGCGACCGGCGGGGTCATCCCCGGTCCCGGTCCGCCTCCTCCTCGGCGAGCACGCGCTGCGCCGTCGCGAACGCCGAGTTGGCCGCCGGCACCCCGCAGTACACCGCCGTCTGGAGCAGCACCGCGCCGATCTCCTCCGGCGTCAGCCCGTTGCGCCGCGCCGCCCGGACGTGCATCGCCAGCTCCTCGTGGTGGCCGTGGGCGACCAGCGCGGTCAGCGTGATCATGCTGCGCTCGCGGCGGGACAGCGTCGGGTCGGTCCAGATCTCCCCCCAGGCGTAGCGCGAGATGAAGTCCTGGAAGCGGGCGGTGAACGGGGTCTGCCGAGCCTGCGCGCGGTCCACGTGGGCGTCGCCCAGCACCTCCCGGCGCACCGCCGTGCCGCTCGGCGGCGGCCCGTCGAGCTGGGTGCGCAGTGCGGTCAGCACGGCCCGCGGACACTGCGCCGGCGCCAGGTGGGAGGCCCCGGGCAGCTCCACCAGCGTCGCCGCCGGCACCGCGTCGGCGATCTCCCGCAGATGCGCGGGCGGGGTCGCCGGGTCCTGCCGGCCCGCCACGAGGAGTGTCGGTACGGTGATCTCCGTGAGCCGGTCGCGCAGGTCGAACGCGGCGAGCGCGTCGCAGCAGGCGGCATACGCGTCCGGGTCGGCCTCCCGATGGTCCCGCACCAGTCGCGGCACGCTGAACCCGGGCGTGAACCAGCGCGCTTCGGCGCTCTCCACCAGCCACTCCAGACCTTCGCGGCGCACCCGCTGCGCCCGCTCCCGCCAGGGCGCCTCCCCGCCGAAGTGCGCGGAGGAGCACAGCACCGCGAGGGAGGACAGCCGCTCGGGGTGGTGGACGGCCAGGTGGAGGCCGACGGCGCCGCCCAGGGAGACGCCCGCGTAGGCGAACCGGCCGATGCCGAGCGCGTCGGCGAGTTCCAGTACCAGCGCGGCCAGGTCGGCGACGGTGGCGCCCGGCCCGATCAGGTCCGCCGCCGAGCCCCCGTGCCCCGGCAGGTCCCAGCGGACCACCCGGTGTCCGGCGGACAGCTCGGGCGCGACCTGGTCCCACAGGGCGTGGGAGGTGCCCAGCGAGGGCCCCAGCAGCAGGGGCGGCGCGGCGGGCGACCCTTCTTCCAGGTGATCGAGGAGTTTCACGGTCAACGTCGCTCCAGCGCACGGTCGGTGAGGAGCCCCGCGAAACCCGTGTAGTGCGCCGGATCCCCGAGGTCGTCCAGGTCGATGTCCTGCAACTCGGCCTGTTCGCCGAGCAGTTCACGCAAGGGCCGGTTCTCCGCGTGGGCGCGGCGGGCCAGTTCGGTCAGCAGCTCCCCGGCCCGCGCACGGCCGAGGACGGGGGTGAGGGCGGCGGACAGCCGTTCGGAGACGATCAGGCCCCGGGTGATGCCGAGGTTGCGGCGCATCGCGGCCGGGTGCACCCGCAGCCCCTCGGCCAGCTCGGCCGCGTGCGAGGCCCCGCCGCCCACCAGCCGGAGCAGGTCGCGCAGCGGCTCCCACTCGGCATGCCAGGCACCGGCCGGCCGCTCGTCCTCGGCGACGAGGCAGCCCTGGAGCGTGGCCGCGAGCTGGGGCGCGCGCCGGGCCGCGGCCAGCAGGAGCGTGGCGCGCACCGGGTTCGCCTTGTGCGGCATGGCCGACGAACCACCGCCGCCGCCCTCGCTCAGCTCACCGATCTCGGTACGCGACAGCGTCAGCACGTCCACGGCGAACTTGCCCAGCGCGCCCGCGGTGACCGCCAGGCATCCCGCCAGGTCCGCGATCGGCGTGCGCAGGGTGTGCCAGGGCAGTGCCGGCGCCGCGAGGCCGGTCTCGCGGGCGTACGCCCGGGTCAGGGCGGTGGCGTCCTCGGCGCCGTACGCCCGGAAGGCCGCCAGGGTCCCGGCCGCTCCGCCGAGCTGGGCGGGCAGCGAGTCCCGTACCCGGGTGATGCGGTCACGCGCGTCCAGGACCAGCGAACGCCAGCCGGCGGCCTTCAGCCCGAACGTCGTCGGTACGGCGTGCTGGGTGAGCGTCCGCCCCGGCAGGACCGTGTCCCGGTGCTCCGCGGCGAGCCCGGCGAGCGCCCGCTCGGTGCGGCCGAGGTCGGCCAGGACCACGCCGAGGGTGCGCACGGCGACCAGCATCGTCGCCGTGTCCATGATGTCCTGGCTGGTGGCGCCCCGGTGGACGTAGGGCCCGTGCTCCGCGCCGACCTCCGCGGTCAGATCGGCGACCAGCGGGATGACCGGGTTGCCGCCGTCCCGGGTCCGCGCCGCCAGGGAGCGGATGCCGAACCGGTCCGGCACGGCCGCCTCGGTCACCGCCGCCGCGGCCTCCCGCGGGGCCAGCCCCAGCGCGGCCTGCGCCCGGGTCAGCGCGGCCTCGGCGTCGAGCAGCGCCCGCAGATACGCGTGGTCACCGGTCTCGGACGCGGCACCCGACAGCCCCCATTCGGGCGCGAGCAGGCCGGTGTCGGCGTAGGGAGGGGACGCAAAAGTCACAGGAACTCCAGGAAGACCGTCTCGCCCTCACCCTGAAGGCGGATGTCGAAACGGTAGGTGCCGCCTCCCTCGTCGTGCGCGATCAGCGTGGAGCGCCGGTCGCCCACCCGGGTGAGCAGCGGGTCGGCGGCCAGGGCGGTCTCGTCGCCCGGCAGGTAGAGACGGGTGAACAGGTGGACGAGCAGGCCGCGCGCGAAGACGCACACGCTGAGGTACGGCGCGTTCCGCCCGCGCGCGCCGGGGCGCAGCGTGCGAGCGTACCAGTGGCCGTTCGCGTCGGTCTGGCTGCGGCCCCAGCCGGTGA
Source organism: Streptomyces sp. NPDC038200 (assembly GCF_055600785.1). Classification (NCBI taxonomy): domain Bacteria; kingdom Bacillati; phylum Actinomycetota; class Actinomycetes; order Kitasatosporales; family Streptomycetaceae; genus Streptomyces; species Streptomyces sp. NPDC038200. The sequence continues at coordinate 243,622 of NZ_JBVJYH010000003.1, read as the reverse complement.
ACTCGACGCCGTTGCGGCCCAGGTGGCCGCCGGTGGCCGGGTCGCGCCGGAGGGAACCGTCGACCCGCGGCACGGTCCCGTCGGGACGGGGGCCCCACAGTTCGACGAGCGCGTCGGGCACCGGGGCGCCCGCGCCGTCGAGGACGTGCCCGCGCACGGTGACCGTGTCCGGGTGACCGAGCGGCGCGATCTCCTCGCCGTCGCGGAACGGCAGCGCGTGACCGTAGAACGGGCCGACCGTGTGGGAAGGGGTGGGCGGCACCCGCTCGGGGCCGCTCGTGTCGGTGAGCGTCATGGCGGTCAGCGTCCTTCTTCCGTCCAGGTGGCGGCCGGGCCGTCCAGCACGACGTCCCAGTGGTAGCCGAGGGAGAACTCCGGCACCGACAGGCCGTGGTCGTAGGCGGCGACCAGCCGCTGCCGGGCCGCGTCGTCCGTCACCGACTGCAGGATCGGGTCGTGGGGGAACAGCGGATCGTTCGGGAAGTACATCTGGGTCACCAGCCGCTGCGTGAACGCCGTGCCGAACACCGAGAAGTGGATGTGGGCCGGCCGCCAGGCACCCACGTGGTTGCGCCAGGGATACGGGCCGGGCCGGATGGTGGTGAAGTGGTAACGGCCGTCGGCGTCGGTGAGGGTACGGCCCGCGCCGGTGAAGTTCGGGTCCAGCGGGGCGTCGTGCTGCTCGCGCCGATGGGCGTAGCGGCCGGCCGAGTTGGCCTGCCAGATCTCGATGAGCTGGCCGCGGACCGGGCGCCCGTGCCGGTCCAGCAGCCGCCCGGAGACGGTGATCCGCTCGCCGATCGGCTCCCCGGTGTGCTGCCGGGTGAGGTCGTTGTCGACCTCGGTGATGTCGCGTTCCCCGAAGGCGGGGGAGTACAGCTCCACCAGTTCGGGGTCCTTGCCGGTGTCGATCGCCACCAGCGGCTGCTTCGGATGGCGCAGCAGGGAGGAACGGTAGGGCGCGTAGTCGCGCCGGGGGTGGTGCTCGACGGGTGCGCCCTCGGCCACGCGCTTGTCGTAGGCCGCGTGCTCGGCGGCGATCTCCTGGTCGATGTCCTGCTGGGTGAGGGGCATGGGGGTGGGCATGGGTATCCGACGCTTCCTGTCGTTCGAGGACGAGGACGAGGGCGAGCCCGAAGTACCGCGGACCGATGGCCGACAAGCCGGTCGCGCGGAACCGGGTTCACAGCAGGTGCCCCCCGATGGTCAGGTCCGCAGCGGTCCGGGCGACGACCTCGTCCACGGGGACACCCGGCGCGGTCTCGGTCAGCACGAGTCCGGCGTCCGTGACGTCCAGTACCGCGACATCGGTGATGACTCGGTTCACGCAACCCTTGCCCGTGAGCGGCAGCGTGCACTCCTTGAGGATCTTTGCCGAGCCGTCCTTCGCCGTGTGGGTCATCACCACGATCACCTGCCGGGCGCCATGGACCAGATCCATCGCCCCGCCGATCCCGGTGACCAGCTTCCCCGGCACGGCCCAGTTGGCCAGATCCCCGCGCGCGGAGACCTGCATCGCACCGAGGACGGCGACATCGACGTGCCCGCCCCGGATCATCGCGAACGACAGCGCCGAATCGGAGAAGGACGCCCCCGGCAGGACCGTCACCGTCTCCTTGCCCGCGTTGATCAGATCCGGGTCGACCAGGTCCTCCGTGGGGTAGGGGCCGGTACCCAGGATGCCGTTCTCCGACTCCAGCACCACCTCCACTCCCGCGGGCAGATGGTTCGGGATCAGCGTGGGCAGTCCGATGCCGAGGTTGACGTACTGCCCGTCGTGCAGCTCGCGGGCCGCGCGGGCGGCCATCTCCTCGCGCGTCCAGGCCATCAGCCGCTCACCGTCCGCCGCTCGATCCGCTTGTCGGCCGCCTCCGCGGAGGTCAGCGCCACCACCCGCTGCACGAAGACGCCCGGCAGATGCACCGCGTCCGGGTCGATCTCCCCGGGCTCGACCAGTTCCTCCACCTCGGCGATCGCGACCCGGCCGGCCATCGCCGCCAGCGGATTGAAGTTCCGGGCCGACTTGGTGAACACGAGATTGCCGTGCCGATCGCCCCGCGCCGCCCGCACCAGCGCGAAATCGGTGCGGATCCCCCGCTCCAGCACGTACTCGGTGCCGTCGAACGCGCGGACCTCCTTCGCCGGCGAGGCCACCGCCACCCCGCCCGAGCCGTCGTAGCGCCAGGGCAGTCCGCCCTCGGCCACCTGGGTGCCCACCCCGGCCGGGGTGTAGAAGGCGGGGATGCCCGCCCCGCCCGCGCGCAGCCGCTCGGCCAGCGTGCCCTGCGGGATCAGCTCCACCTCCAGCTCCCCGGCCAGGTACTGGCGGGCGAACTCCTTGTTCGCGCCGATGTAGGAGCCGGTCACCCGGGCGATCCGGCCGGCGGCCAGCAGCACGGCGAGACCGGACTCCATCGCGCCGCAGTTGTTCGACACCACGCTCAGCGCACCGACCCCGCGCTCGTGCAGCGCCTGGATCAGCACGTTCGGCACACCGCTCAGCCCGAAACCGCCCACCGCCAGTGAGGCGCCGTCCGGCACATCGGCCACCGCCTCCCCGGCCGTGGCGACCACCTTGTCCACCGTGAAGCCCCCTCTCTGCGGTTCGTCAGGAAACAGATGCTCAGCGCCTACAGATGCTCAGCGTCCCCAGATGCTCAGCGCACTGAGCATTCGGTGAGGTGCTCATCACGCTGCCACCGGCGGCGACGACCGTCAAGAGGTGCGTCGATGCGACGAACGAGCCGATACGGGCGGCTGAGGCGCCGGGTATTGTTCAGTGCACCAACGAATCGATCAGGGGAGCGCACATGGCCGCGGTGGATCTCGCCACCCATCCCGGGCATCTGGCCCGGCGGCTCCAGCAGGCGCACTACCTGCTGTGGAACACGATGGTCTCGGAGGAGATCACCTCGCCGCAGTTCGCGGTCATGAACACGCTCGTCGCCGAGCCGGGACTCGACCAGCGGACGGTGGGGGAGCGCGTGGGCCTGGACCGGTCCACGATCGCCGAGGTCATCAGCCGGCTCGACCGCCGGGGGCTGCTGCACAAGGTGCGCGACCCGCGGGACGGCCGGCGCTTCCTGCTCCGCCTCACCGACGACGGCCTGCGCACCCACCGCAAGCTGACCGTGCGGACCGCCCGGATGAACCAGGTGTTCCTCGCCCCGCTGTCCGCCGCGGAGCAGACCGTGTTCTTCGACCTCATCGGCCGGGTCGCGGACGCGGCCGAGGGACTGCGCAACCCGGCCGAGCCGCCGGCCGCCCGGGGCTGACCGCCATGCCCCGCCACCGGTCGTCGTCGGTCGCCGTTGCCGTCGCCCGCTTCCGGTCATGTCCCGGCCGCGGTTCGGTGCGGGGGCGCGGGGGTACCCGGCCGCCACCGCAGAGAGGACGCAGTCGTACGGAAACCTAGGGAGCACGACCCATGAAGGCAGTGACCTGGCAGGGAAAGCGGGACGTCAGGGTCGAGGAGGTGCCCGACCCCCGGATCGAGGAACCCACGGACGCCGTCATCCGCATCACCTCCACCGGACTGTGCGGCTCCGACCTGCATCTCTACGAGGTGCTCACTCCGTTCATGACGCCGGGGGACATCCTCGGCCATGAACCCATGGGGATCGTGGAGGAGGTCGGTTCCGAGGTGACGAACCTGCGGCCCGGCGACCGGGTCGTGGTGCCCTTCCAGATCGCCTGCGGGCACTGCTTCATGTGCGACACCGGGCTGCCCACCCAGTGCGAGACCACGCAGGTCACGGGCGAGGGCATGGGCGCAGCCCTGTTCGGCTACACCCGCCTCTACGGCGCCGTACCGGGCGCGCAGGCGGAGTATCTGCGCGTCCCGCAGGCGCAGTTCGGCCCGATCAAGGTGCCGGAGGGCCCGTCGGACGACCGGTTCGTCTACCTCTCCGACGTACTGCCCACCGCCTGGCAGGCCGTCGAGTACGCCGCGGTCCCGCCCGGCGGCACCCTCGCCGTCCTGGGGCTCGGCCCGATCGGCGACATGGCCTGCCGCCTCGCCCTGGCCCGCGGCGCCGAGAAGGTCTTCGGCGTCGACCTGGTCCCGGAGCGGCTCGCCCGGGCGAACCGGCGCGGTGTGCAGACCTACGACCTCCGGGCCTTCGACGACGAGAAGGCGCTGGTCCACGCCATCCAGGACGAGACCGGCGGCCGGGGTCCGGACGCGGTGATCGACGCCGTCGGCACCGAGGCCCACGGCAGTCACGCCGCCAAGCTGGCCCAGACGGCCACCGCGCTCATGCCCCGCAAGCTCAGCGGCCCGCTCGCCGAACGCTTCAGCATCGACCGGATGGGCGCCCTCTACATGGCGATCGACCTGGTCCGCCGCGGCGGCACGATCTCGCTCAGCGGTGTCTACGGCGGCATGGCCGACCCTTTGCCGATGCTGACCCTCTTCGACAAGCAGATCCAGCTCCGCATGGGCCAGGCCAACGTCCGCCGCTGGACCGACCAGATCATGCCCTTCCTGACGGACGAGGACCCGCTCGGCGTCGACGACTTCGCCACGCACCGGCTGCCCCTGGCCGAGGCGCCGCACGCCTACGAGATGTTCCAGCGCAAGCAGGAGGGCGCCATCAAGATCCTCATGCAGCCGTAGCCGAGAGCGTGTTCGAAGCGCGGCCGTAGCCGCGGCGGTGGCCGGAGCCGGAGCCGGAGTGCGAGCGGAGCAGGAGCGCCGGCCGGAGCCGGGAGCACGGCCCGGGTGGTCGCCGCGAGGGTGGCGCCGGCTCAGCCGTGGTGCTTCTCGCCGAGGATCTCCGCCAGGTCGTAGCACACCGGCTCCTCCAGCTGGGCGTACGTGCAGCTCTCCGGAGTGCGGTCCGGACGCCAGCGGCGGAAGCGTGCCGTGTGCCGGAACCGCTGCCCGTTCTCCATGTGGTCGTACGCCACCTCGGCCACCCGCTCCGGCCGGAGCGGCACCCACGACAGGTCCTTCTTGCCGGACCAGCGGCTCGGCGCTCCCGGCAGCCGGGCCGTCTCGTGTGCGGCCTCCTCCGACCAGGCGGCCCACGGGTGCCCGGACACGTCGTCCAGGCGCAGCGGCTCCAGCTCGTCCACCAGTTCGGCGCGTCTCTTCATGGGGAAGGCCGCCGACACGCCCACGTGCTGGAGCCGTCCCCCCGCGTCGTACAGTCCCAGCAGCAGCGAGCCCACCACCGGGCCGCTCTTGTGGAAGCGGTACCCGGCGACGACGACGTCCGCCGTCCGCTCGTGCTTGATCTTGAACATGGCCCGCTCGTCCTGCAGATAGCGCAGAGTGAGCGGCTTGGCGACGACCCCGTCGAGACCGGCCCCCTCGAACTGCTCGAACCACTGCCGGGCCACCTCGATGTCGGTCGTCGCCGGCGCCACGTGCACCGGTGGGGTCGCGTCCGCGAGGGCCCGGTCCAGCAGGGCGCGCCGGTCGGTCAACGGCACGTCGAGCAGGGCGTGGTCGTCCAGGGCCAGCAGGTCGAAGGCGACGAAGGAGGCGGGGGTCTTCTCGGCCAGCATCCGCACCCGGGAGGCCGCCGGGTGGATCCGCTCCGTCAGCGCGTCGAAGTCCAGCCGGCCGTTCCGCGCGATCACGATCTCCCCGTCCAGCACGCACCGCTCGGGCACCCGCTCCTTCAACGCCTCGGCCAGCTCGGGAAAGTACCTGGTCAGCGGCTTACCGGTGCGGCTGCCCAGCTCGACCTCGGCCCCGTCCCGGAACACGATCGCCCGGAAACCGTCCCACTTCGCCTCGTAGTGCATACCCGGCGGGATCTTCGCCACCGACTTGGCGAGCATCGGCTTCACGGGCGGCATGACGGGGAGATCCATGAGACCGATTCTGCGCGCACACGTACGGCTTCGCCCGGTGTGCGCACTGTGCGGGGGACGCCTACCGTGGCCGCATGGGTGAAGCGGTGGAACTGGAGCTGGCCGGCCGGACCGTACGGCTGTCCAGCCCGGACAAGGTGTTCTTCCCGGAACGGGGGTTCACCAAGCTGGATCTCGCCCGGTACTACGCCTCCGTCGCCCCCGGCATCCTGCGCGCCCTGCGCAACCGCCCCACCACCCTGGAACGCTACCCGGACGGCGTCGGCGGCGAGTGGTTCTACCAGAAGCGGGCCCCCAAGGGCATGCCCGACTGGATCCCGACCGCCCACATCACCTTCCCCAGCGGGCGCAGCGCCGACGAGATGTGCCCCACCGAAGAGGCCGCCGTGGTGTGGGCCGCGCAGTACGGCACCCTCACCTTCCACCCCTGGCCGGTCCGCGCCACCGACGTCGACCACCCCGACGAACTCCGCATCGACCTCGACCCCCAGCCCGGCACCGACTACGCCGACGCGGCCCGCGCCGCCCACGAACTGCGCGCCGTCCTGGACGAGTTCGGCGGGCTGCGCGGCTGGCCGAAGACGTCGGGCGGCCGGGGCCTGCACGTCTTCGTCCCCATCGAACCGCGCTGGACCTTCACCCAGGTGCGCCGTGCGGCGATCGCGGTGGGCCGGGAGATGGCACGCCGGATGCCCGACCAGGTGACCATCAAGTGGTGGAAGGAGGAGCGCGGCGAGCGCATCTTCCTGGACTACAACCAGACCGCCCGCGACCGCACCATCGCCTCCGCGTACTCCGTACGCCCCCGCCCGCACGCCCCCGTCTCGGCGCCGCTGCGCTGGGAGGAGGTCGGTGTCGCGCAGCCCCGTGACTTCGACCTCGCCACCATGCCGGCCCGGTTCGCCGAACTCGGTGACCTCCACGCCGACATGGACGACCACGCCTACTCCCTGGACGCCCTGCTGGAGCTGGCCCGCCGGGACGAACACGAGCACGGCCTGGGCGACCTGCCGTATCCGCCGGAGTACCCGAAGATGCCCGGCGAACCCACACGCGTCCAGCCGAGCCGGGCCCGACGGGAATCCTCGACCTGACGGCGCGACCCGGCACCGACGACCGGTGAGCGAACGCGGCGGGGAGGGGCGGATGCCGACCGCAAGCGCTCCGGAGGCCGGACCGCACCGGTGTCCCGCGGCTATCCTGATCGCCAGCCGCCGATGAGGAGCCGAAGTGACCGAGGCAGTGTCGCGTCCCACGCTGGAGGCCGTGGCCGCGCGGGCCGGCGTGTCCCGGGCCACCGTGTCCCGAGTGGTCAACGGTGGCGACGGGGTGCGCGAGCCGCTGGCCGAGCGGGTCCGGCGGGCGGTGGAGGAACTGGGGTACGTCCCCAACCAGGCGGCGCGCAGTCTCGTCACCCGGCGGCACGACGCCGTCGCGGTCGTCATCGCCGAGCCCGAGTCCCGCGTCTTCGCCGACCCCTTCTTCGCCCTCCAGCTGCGCGGCATCAGCAAGGAGCTGACCGCGCACGACAACCAGCTGGTGCTGCTGCTCACCGAGGGCCGTGCCGACCACGCGCGGGTGGCCCGGTATCTCGCCGGCGGCCATGTCGACGGCGCCCTCGTCTTCTCCCTGCACCTGGACGACCCGCTGCCCGGCCTCATCCAGGACGCCGGCGTCCCCACGGTGTTCGGCGGGCGCCCCGACTGGGGCGAGGAGACCCGGACTCCCGTCTCCGGACGCGGGCGGGCCGGGGAGGACCAGGAAGTGGTGTACGTCGACTGCGACAACCGGGGCGGGGCGCGCGTCGCGGTGCGGCACCTCCTGGACCTCGGGCGCCGGCGTGTCGCGCACATCACCGGGGCGCTGGACCAGACTTCGGCGGTGGACCGGCTCGACGGCTACCGGGACGTCATGGCCGACGTCCTGGGCGAGAGCGACCCCCGGCTGGTGGTGGAGAGCGACTTCACCCCCTCCGGTGGCGAACGCGCCATGCGTGCACTCCTGGCCCGCTGCCCGGACGTGGACGCCGTGTTCGCCGCCAACGACCTCACCGCGCTGGGCGCCCTGCGGGTGCTGCGCGAGAGCGGCCGGCGTGTGCCCGAGGACGTGGCCGTCGTCGGCTTCGACGACATGGTGCCGGTCGCCGAACAGACCGACCCACCGCTGACGACCGTCCGTCAGGACATCGAGGAGATGGGCCGGCTGATGGCCCGCCTGCTGCTGCAGGGCCTGGCGGACGGGCGGCACCGGGAGGGCACGACGGCCGGCGCCCTGGGCACCGGGGCGACGGCGGTGATCCTGCCGACCACCCTGATACGCCGCGGTTCCGCGTAGCCGCGCCTCAGGGGCTCAGTCCTGCGGCGACTCGCTCCTGATCACCGCGAACCGGGCCCCGTACGGGTCGGCGAACCGCGCGATGCGGCCGACGCCGGGCACGCTCGTCGCGGCCGTCCGTACCGTCCCGCCGAGGCGCTGCGCCCGTGCGACGACCGCGTCGGTGTCCTCCACCTCGAAGTACGGCAGCCAGTGCGGACCGCCCTCCGCCTCGGCGGGCGCGTCCGCCATCGGCACCATCCCGCCGAACATCGCGTCGTCCCCGGCACCACCGGGATTGACCCCGGTGTACGTCCCGCCGGGGAAGGACACCGCGCAGGTCTCCAGGTCGAGCACCTTGTGGTAGAAGGCGGCGGCCGCCGCGACGTCCGGTGTGTACAGCTCGACCCAGCACAGCGCGCCCGGCTCGCCCGCCTTGTCCACGCCCTCGGTCCGCCCGGGCTGCCAGATCCCGAACGGCGCGCCCGCCTGGTCGGCGACGATCGCCATGCGGCCCTGGCCCCTCACGTCCGTCGGCTGGAACAGCACGGTGCCGTGGGCCTGTTCGGCGGCCTCGGCGGTGGCCCGGGCGTCCTCGCTCCGGAAGTACACCGTCCAGGACGGCGGTCGCTGCTCGGGGCCGGCCGGCATCCCGCCCGCGACCGTTCGCCCGTCCAGCTGGAAGAAGCCGTAACCGCCGGCGTCCGGCCCCGCCGACCGGAACCGCCAGCCGAAGAGGGCGCCGTAGAAGGCGGCGGCACCGTCGATGTCGGGGCTGCCGACGTCGATCCAGTTGGGGGCGCCGTCGACGAAACGGGTGGTGAGCATCTCGGCCCTCCTCGCAAGGGTCCCGGCGTGTGCACTGCCGAGTCTGGCACCGACCACCGCCGATCGCCGCAGGACCGGCGCGACGCGCCGCACCACCGTCGGCTCTCACCCAGCGTGACGGCGCGCGTTCTCCCGGTTTTCCCACCGCTCCGCGCGCCGCCGTGCGCATGCCGGGGCCGGGGGAGCATCATCGGGGCGGCCGGAGGCCCCGAGTCCGCCGTTGAGCCGATGTTGATCGAACGTTTTTCGGCGGGGGGCAGGCTCCTGGGCATGCACTTCGAAACCATCACCCCGGCCGACGACACCTGGCAGGCGCAGGCGCTGTGCGCGCAGACGGGGCCGGACTTCTTCTTCCCCGAGCCCGGCAGCTCGGTGCGCGAGGCGAAGCGCATCTGCGCCATGTGCGAACTGCGCCCGGCCTGTCTGGACTACGCGCTGGCCAACGACGAACGGTTCGGCGTCTGGGGCGGTCTGTCGGAGAAGGAGCGCCTCGCCCTGCGGCGCACCGCCCGCTGACGCGTTCAGCCGGCGAGTGCGGGCGACGGCCCGCCGTCGCGTTCACCCGGGCAGGCCGGACGATCACCCGCTGACGCGTTCCGCCGGGCAGGCCGGACGGCCGCCCGCCGACGCGTTCCGCCGGCCCGACGACCGCCCGGCCCGTGCGGGGCGTCAGCCGGCGGCGCGTGCCGCCATCCGGGCCTTCCGGGCGGCCAGCTTCTCGTCGAACTTCAGGGCTTCCGCGTTCAGCCCGCCCATGAACAGGCCGAGTTCCTCCTGCGCCTGGCGCCCCTCGGGGCCGAGGCCGTCGATCTCCATGACCTTCAGGAAGCGCAGCACCGGCTGCAGCACGTCGTCATGGTGGATGCGCAGGTTGTAGACCTCGCCGATCGCCATCTGCGCGGCGGCCCGCTCGAAGCCGGGGATGCCGTGGCCGGGCATGCGGAAGTCCACCACGACGTCGCGGACCGCCTGCATGGTCGGGTCGGGGGCGAGCTCGAAGGCGGCCTTGAGCAGGTTGCGGTAGAAGACCATGTGCAGGTTCTCGTCGGTCGCGATGCGGGCCAGCATGCGGTCGCAGACCGGGTCCCCGGACTGGTGGCCGGTGTTGCGGTGCGAGATCCGCGTGGCGAGTTCCTGGAAGGCGACGTAGGCGACCGAGTGCAGCATCGAGTGCCGGTTGTCGGACTCGAAGCCCTCGCTCATGTGCGCCATGCGGAAACGCTCGAGCTGGTCCGGGTCCACCGCGCGCGAGGCCAGCAGGTAGTCACGCATCACGATGCCGTGCCGGCCCTCCTCGGCCGTCCAGCGGTGCACCCAGGTGCCCCAGGCGCCGTCCCGGCCGAAGAGCGAGGCGATCTCGTGGTGGTAGCTCGGCAGGTTGTCCTCGGTCAGCAGGTTGACGACGAGGGCGATACGGCCGACCTCCGTCACCTGGGACTGGTCCTTGGCCCAGGCCTCCCCGTCCTCGAACAGGCCGGGGAAGTTACGGGCGTCGCTCCACGGCACGTACTCGTGCGGCATCCAGTCCTTGGCGATCTTCAGGTGCCGGTTCAGCTCGGTCTCGACCACTTCCTCCAGCGCGTAGAGCAGCCGCGCGTCGGTCCAGACGGACGGGCTGCCGAGGTGAGGGGAGGTGATCGTCATAGGAACTCCAGGGGGACGCCGTACTGACGGGAAGGAAGGGGACGGGCCGGCGAGCGGTGCCGGAAACCTACGTGATCGTAGGCTACGAAGCCGTAGGTTACGAAGCCGTAGGTTAAGACGGCCATAAAGAACCGCTGATCAGCCCACCCGTACGAGCCTTCCGTGGGCGTGCCGAACAGCCCCGGACCCACAGGTCCCGGGGCTGTCGGGGGCGGGGAAGCACCCGGTCAGGCGTACAACTCCCGCAGCCGCACCGAGAGACAGGTCACACAGCCCTCCAGCTTCTCGAACTCGCTGATGTCGACCGTCACCACCTCATGGCCGAGATCGGTCAGCAACTCCGCGGTCTTCGGGGCGCTCGCCGCCATCAGCAGCTTGCTGCCGCCGAGCAGCACCACATGAGCGCCGGCCTCCTCCGGCACCGACAGGAAGCCCGGGAACAGCGAGGGCCGGTCCACCTTCGGTATGTGCCCGATCACCGTGCCGTCGGGCAGCGCGGTCACCGCCGACTTCAGGTGCAGCACCTTGCTCACGGGCACGGCGACCACGCGGGCGCCCAGCGGCTCGAAGGCCGCGCGCACCTGCTGCACGCCGGCCGCGTTGGTACGCCCGCCGCGGCCGACGTAGACGGTCTCGCCGACCTTCAGGACGTCACCGCCGTCCAGGGTGCCCGGCTCCCAGATCCAGTTCACCGAGCAGCCGAGGCGGGCCACCGCCTCCTCGACGCCGGCGGTCTCCTCCCGCCGGGAGTCCGCGCCGGGCCGAGTGATCAACGCCACGTTCCGGTACATGACGACGGCGTCCTCGACGAACACCGAGTCCGGGCAGTCGTCGGCCGGTTCGACCTCGATCGTCTCCCAGCCGTGCGTACGGAGGGCCTCGACATAGGCCTCCCACTGCTCGCCGGCGAGCCCGACATCGACCTGCTCCCGCTCGATGTGCGTCACCAGGCCGTCGGCGAGTCGGGGGCTGGGGCGGCGGACGAGGGCCTTCTTGCTGGGCACGAGGGGCCTTTCGAATCGGTCGGTGCGATGGCGCGGTGTCCGGCGCCCGTGTCGGGGCGCCGGTCCGTCATCATGCAGCGCGCCCCGGCCAGGGCAAAACCCTCGTGGTCGGGCTGTGCCTGTCCTGAGACCCCGGCCGGTCCGGTCAGGCCGGGTCGCCGAGCGCCCCGGGCGTCGTCTCCGTCAGCTCCCCTCCCTCCATCAGCAGCCAGCGGGTGATGCCGATCGACTCCAGGAACGGCAGGTCGTGGCCGGCGACGATCAGCGCGCCCTCGTACGACTCCAGGGCCGTGGTCAGCTGCCGGACGCTGGCCATGTCCAGGTTGTTGGTCGGTTCGTCGAGGAGCAGCAACTGGGGTGCGGGCTCGGCGAGCATCAGCGCGGCCAGGGCCGCCCGGAACCGCTCACCGCCCGACAGGGTGGCCGCCTGCTGGTCGGCCCGCGCGCCCCGGAACAGGAAGCGGGCGAGCCGGGCCCGGATCCGGTTGTCGGTGGCGCCCGGCGCGAACCGGGCCACGTTCTCGGCGACCGACAGCCCGTCGTCCAGCACGTCCAGCCGCTGGGGCAGGAACCGCAGCGGGACGTGGGCCGTCGCCGCGCCGCTCACCGGCGCCAGTTCCCCCGCGACGGTCCGCAGCAGCGTCGTCTTGCCGGCGCCGTTGCGGCCGACGAGTGCGATCCGTTCCGGGCCGCGCAGATCGAGGACCCCCGCCACGCGCGCGTGGAAGACCGTCTCCAGGTTCTCCAGGGTGAGCACCTGCCGGCCTGGCGGTACGGCCGTGTACGGCAGGTCGATACGGATCTCGTCGTCGTCCCGTACGGACTCCGCCGCCTCGTCCAGCCGTTCCCTGGCCTCGGCCAGCCGCTCCTCGTGCATGATGCGGTGCTTGCCGGCGGACTCCTGGGCGGCCCGTCTGCGGGCCCCCATGACGATCTTCGGCTCGCGCTTGGAGTCCCACATCTTCTGCCCGTACCGCTTGCGCCGGGCCAGCTTGACCTGCGCGTCGGCCAGTTCGCGCTTCTGTTTGCGGACATCGGCCTCGGCGACACGCATCATCCGCTCGGCCGCCTCCTGCTCGACGGCCAGCGCCTCCTCGTACGCCGAGAAGTTGCCGCCGTACCAGGTGACCTCCCCGGAGCGCAGCTCCGCGATCTGGTCGACCAGGTCGAGCAGCTCCCGGTCGTGGCTGACCACGATGAGCACGCCCGGCCAGGAGGCGACGGCCTGGTACAGGCGCCGGCGCGCGTACAGGTCGAGGTTGTTGGTGGGTTCGTCGAGCAACAGGATGTCGGGGCGGCGCAGCAACAGCGCGGCGAGCCGTAGCAGCACCGACTCGCCGCCGGACACCTCGCCGACGGTCCGGTCCAGGCCGATGCGGCCGAGGCCGAGTTCGCCGAGGGCGACCAGGGCGCGCTCCTCGACGTCCCAGTCGTCGCCGACGGTCTCGAAGTGCTCCTCGGCGACGTCGCCCGCCTCGATGGCGTGCAGGGCGGCCCGCCGCTCGGCGATGCCGAGGGCCTGGTCCACGCGGAGCGTGGTGTCGAGCGTGACGTTCTGCGGCAGGCAGCCGATCTCGCCGGCCGCCCTGACGGTGCCCTCGGCCGGGGTGAGTTCCCCGGCCAGCAGCTTGAGCAGGGTCGACTTGCCCGATCCGTTGACGCCGACGAGTCCGGTCCTGCCGGGGCCGAAGGCGATGTCCAGACCGTCGAAGACGGCGGTGCCGTCGGCCCAGGTGAAGGACAGGGACGTACAGGTGAGGGATGCAGACATGGGCACCTCGCGAGGGTGTGATGCGGTCGGATGAACGCGTATCGAGACACCGCGAGGCGGAAACCGAAGGGCCTGGCACGCAGAAGGCCAGGAAAAAAGGCCTGTGCCACAAGGACGGCTCGGACGCCGAGGTCGTACGCCGCGCACACCTCACCGGTGCGACGCGATGCCTCAGAACCTCAGACGAGCAACGTCCTTCTCCCATCGACGGCAACAGAACCGCTGTACACCGTAGGAGGGGCCGGGAGGAGTGTCAACGCGATTATCGGCGCACTCCTCACGCGCGCGTGGCGCTCAGCAGGCGTCCCGCATCAGCTCGGCCAGGTCGTGGTCCAGGTCGAGGTGGAGGTGCTCCAGACCGACGGGCACCAGTTCACCCGCCGCCTGCAGGAACCGCCGGATCTCGCCCGAGCGCACATGCACGATCGCGGTGCCCTCCGGGGCATGGAACTCCAGCACGGTGCGGTCGTACCCGTACGGCCGCACGCGGACGTCGCCCTGACCCTCGGGGCCCTGCAGCCCGGCCGTGAGCAGTTCACGGGAGAAGGTCCAGCACACCTCGACACCCTCCAGCGTGGCCGGGGCCGGGAACGTCATGCGGATCGCGAACGGGTCACGCCGGTCGTAGCGCAGCGTGGCGGGAATGCTCGGCATGCGCGGTGCGGCGGCGACGAGACGGGCCTCTACGGGCTGCTCGATGACGGTGGACAACGCCTTGCTCCCTCGTGACGGCTGGACTACGCCCGGGCGTGCGACACCCGGCACTGGAAGAGACGACGGAAACGGCCGATGCGTGCACACGCGGAACGAGTGACCTCGGTCACCGCGTTCATGCCCCCGGGAACGCGGGGCCCTTCGGGCTCGTCCGCCACGCGGCCACGGCCGGCCCTCTGGACGCGGCCGGGGAACTGCGGCTAGCTTCGCCCGCCATGAGGCGCTTGGGGAGCACGCTACGCGGGGCACGGGCGGGCCGGCTGGTGGCGGCGGGGGTGGGGTGCGCGGCGGCGCTGGCGGCCCTCACGGTCCCGGCGGCCGAGGCCCGGCCGCTCGGGCAGGGCGGCACCGGGCCGGGAAGCCCCGGCGGGGCGAGCGTGCACTGGGCGGCGAAGGACCCCGGCACCCCGCGGATCCGCTTCCGTGGTCTCGCGGCCGTGGACCGGCGCACCGCGTGGCTGGCCGGCACCGGCGGCACGGTGCTGCGGACCACGGACGGCGGCACGAGCTGGCGGAACGTCTCTCCGCCGGGGGCGGCCGACCTGCAGTTCCGGGACGTGACGGCGTTCGACGCGCGACGCGCGGTGGTGCTGGCCATCGGCGAGGGGGAGGCGTCCCGCGTCTACCGGACCGACGACGGCGGCACGACCTGGACGGAGTCCTTCCGTAACGCCGACCCGAGGGCCTTCTACGACTGCCTCGCCTTCTTCGACCGCCGCCACGGCCTCGCCCTGGGCGACCCCGTGGACGGGAAGTTCCGCGTCCTGTCCACCGCCGACGGCGGCCGTTCCTGGCGGGTGCTGCCCGCGGACGGCATGCCGCCCGCGCTGGACGGCGAGGCGGGCTTCGCCGCGAGCGGCCAGTGCCTGGTCACCTCCGGTCCCGAGGACGTCTGGCTGGCCACCGGCGGCGGCGCCCACGCGCGCGTGCTGCACTCCACCGACCGCGGGCTGACCTGGACCGCCGCGGACACGCCGGTCCCGGCCGGCGACCCGGCGAAGGGCGTCTTCGCGCTCGCCTTCCGCGACCGCACCCACGGCATCGCCGTCGGCGGTGACTACCGTCCCGACCAGTCCTCGCCCCGGTCCGCCGCGGTCACCGCCGACGGCGGCCGCACCTGGCGGCCCGCCGCCACCCCGCCGCCCGCGTACCGCTCGGGTGCCGCCTGGCTCCCGCACAGCCGCACCACCGCACTGGCCGTCGGCCCGACCGGCACCGACCTGACCACCGACGGCGGCCGCGGCTGGCGGACGATCGACACCGGCTCGTACGACACCGTGGCCTGCACACCCGACCTGAGCTGCTGGGCGTCCGGCGAGCAGGGGCGGGTGGCGCGGCTCGAACGATGAGGTGAGTTGCCCGAATGCGGGGTACTCGTTCCCTGCCGCAAAGGAAGGGAGCGATCATGCCAGCCGGTTCCAGCCCCAAGCGCGAACGTCAGTACGAGCACATCAAGGAGAGCGCGCAGGACCGGGGCGAGAGCGCCGGGCGCGCCAAGGAGATCGCCGCGCGGACAGTGAACAAGGAACGTGCCCGCTCCGGCGAGTCCAAGACCGCCAGCCGCAGCTCGACCCAGGACATGTCGTCGAGCAAGCGCGGTGGTCAGCGGTCGGGCAACCGGGCCGGCTCGCAGGGGCCGACCCGCGATCAGCTGTACAACGAGGCCAAGCAGCGCGGCATCGAAGGCCGTTCGAACATGAACAAGGACCAGCTTCAGCGCGCGCTGGACGCCAAGAAGGGTTGACCACCAGGCCGAGGACGGCCGCGGACCGGCCCGTCCGCGGCCCCGGCGAGTTCCCGAGGGGCCGGCGCTTCGCCGGCCCCTCGGGCTCAGCCGAGCGTCTGCCGGTGGCGGGCGAGTTCGGGAGCCGTCTTCGTCGCGATGAACTCCGTGACGCGGTAGGCGCACACGCCGGCGACGGTGAACGGATCGCTCGCGACGAGCCGCTCGATGTGGTCGCGGTCCTCGCCGACGGCCAGGATCACCCCGCCGTCGCGGGGGTTCTTGCGGCCGGAAGCCAGGAAGACGCCCTGCTCGTACTGCTCCTCCAGCCAGACCACATGGTCCGGCAGCACGGCGTCCACGGCGTCGAGCGGCGCGGTGTAGGTCAGTTCCAGCACGAACATGATCACGACCCTACCCCGCCGGGCGGCCGGTGCGCAGCGGACCCGTACAGTCGCCCGTCATGACGATCGTCGCCGTACCCGCGGGCTGGCCCGCGACCGAGGAAGAGGCCCGCGCCGTCCAGGACGAGCTGCGTGTGCGCGTGGTGCTCGACGAGCCCGGACCGCCGGCCGGGACGGGCCGGGTCACCGGCGTGGACGTCGCCTACGACGACGACCTGGACCTCGTCGTCGCCGCCGCCGTCGTCCTGGACGCCGCCACGCTGGAGGTGGTCGCGGAGGCCACGGCCGTCGGCCGGGTCTCCTTCCCGTACGTGCCCGGACTCCTCGCCTTCCGCGAGATCCCGACCGTCCGGGCCGCGCTGGAGCGGCTGCCCTGCTCGCCCGGCCTGGTGGTGTGCGACGGCTACGGACTGGCCCATCCGCGCCGCTTCGGCCTGGCGAGCCACCTGGGCGTGCTGCTGGACCTGCCGACCATCGGCGTCGCCAAGAACCCCTTCACCTTCACCCACGACGACCCGGAGCCGGGGCGGGGCAGCTCCGCGCCGCTGCTCGCCGGGACCGAGGAGGTCGGGCGCGCCCTGCGCACCCGGGACGGTGTGAAGCCGGTCTTCGTCTCCGTCGGCCACCGGGTGAGCCTGTCCGGCGCCTTGGCCCACACCCTGGCGCTGACCCCGCGGTTCCGGCTGCCGGAGACCACACGCCGGGCGGACGCCCTGTGCCGGCGGGCGCTGCGGGAGGCGGCACAGGGCGCGACCGGCGGCCGGGATCAGGACTCGACGACGCGCCAGGCGCCGACCTCCTGATACGCCGAGTCGTAGACGGCCGAACCGTCGCCGGGTTCGAGGGCGTAGTGGCGCAGGTTGCCACCCCAGTACCGCAGGATGCGCTCCAGCTCCGCCACCCGGTCCTGCGCCACCGCACCGTCGTCCACGGTCACCTCGAGCACGAACTTCACGTCTGCTTCGCCTCCTGGGGCTGTTCCGGCAGGGGCCGCCATCGTCCCAGTCGCGCGAGCGGCCCGTGCCGGGGAGCCCCCGACCGGAGCGGCGCCGGGAGCCGTCGGCCGGGGCGTCTCGCCGGAGCGGGCCGGACCCCGGCGGGATCCGGAGGCCGGGCCGCAGCGGGGCGGTGCCCGGCGGCCCCGGCGGGATCAGGAAGCCGGGCCCTGGCGCTCGGCCGCCACCCGGAAGGTGATCCCGGCCGAGCGCAGCCGCTCGGTCAGGGCGTCGCCCATCGCCTGGGCCGTGGTGACCTGACCCGCCGTCGGCGGGAGGTCGTCGAAGGCCAGGCACAGGGCCGCCTCGGCGAACATCTTCGCCGTCTCGTCGTAACCGGGGTCGCCGCCCGCGACCTCGGTGTACACGCGCCGTCCGCCGCCCTCGCCGACGAACCGCACGGTGAACCAGCTCTTCGCCCGCTTCTCCGCGTCGGGTCCGTCGCCCGGCTTGAGCCGGTCGGAGAGCCAGCGCCGCACGGGCGGCAGCTGGGCCGCGGCGGCCACCGCGCCGACGGCCGCGACCCCGCCGACGGCGACCGGCAGGTGCTGCACGGCGGCGTAGTGCCGGTAGCGGAAGTCCGGACCGTACCGCTCCAGCGCCCGCGCCGAACGGCGCACGATCTGCGGGTCGATGGTGGGCAGCGGCAGCGCCCACGCGCCGACCTCCGCGGCGAACCTCGGGGCGCCCGTCGGCGCCGAGACCCGTCGGCCCGGCAGCCGGGGCTCGTGCCGGGCCCGCTCGCGCGAGGCGGCCAGCATCCGCCGGGCGCGGGCCATCTGGTTCAGCGCCGAGGCGAGGGTGCCGCCGGAGAAGGCCGCGTCGGCGGTCACATAGCCGTCCACGGTCAGCGGCACGCCCTCCGGCAGCTGCCGGACCGTGAAGTACGCGCCCAGATCGTGCGGCACGGAGTCGAAGCCGCAGGCGTGCACGAGGCGCGCGCCCGTCTCGCGCGCGCGTGCGTCGTGCCGGATGTACATCAGGTCCACGAACTCCGGCTCGCCCGTGAGGTCCAGGTAGTCGGCTCCGCTGTCGGCGCAGGCGGCGACGAGTTCCTCGCCGTGCAGCACGTACGGCCCCACGGTCGTGGCGACCACGCGCGCGTGCTCGGCGAGGGCGCGCAGGGTGGCCGGTTCGCTCACGTCGGCGCGCAGGACACCGACGTCGGCGCCGCCGGGCAGACCCTCGCGCAGCTGTTCCAGCCGGCGCTCGTCGCGGCCGGCGACCGCCCAGCGCAGGTCCCGCGGCGCATGCGCGGCGAGATAGTGGGCCGTGAGCGCACCGACGAAGCCCGTGGCTCCGAAGAGCACGAGGTCGTAGGGACGTTCCGTCCTGCTCATCCTGCTCATGACACCCCTTGGTTCGTGGCGGACCGGCACGCACCCCGTCGTGCAGCCCGTGCCGCCGTCGGTGGCCGAGGCTAGCGTGAGCAGTGCGGGGTCCGACGACCAGCCCGACGACCAGCCGGAGGCAGCGGTGGCCGTAGTCAGGAATGCCCTGAAGAAGCGGGAGAAAGCGCGCGCCTTCGCGCTCTCCCGCCGGACGCGGCCGAGGAGTCCCCGTCCGCCCGGTGCCCGAGGCGCACCGAGAGGCGTTCGTCCTTCCCGGGACGACGGTCATCTGCTCGGAGTCGACGACGGTCACCTGCTCGGAGTCCCCGACGAGCCGACCGGCGAGGCGGTCCGTCCCTCGGCGGACGACCGTCGGCCGAGCGCCCCGCGACGCCGCGCCGCGTGGCGGACCGCGTCGGCCGCACCTCGCGGCACCCGTGCCCGCCGCTGTCGCCGGCGTCCGCGGGGGCGGCGGGGCGGTGTGCGGACCCATCACTCTCCCGGGTGATGATCGGTGGGGCGGGCACTTGGCTAAGCGCTTGCTCGTTGAGGTCTTGTGCCCGGTGGAACGCGTTCTTAGCATCACCGGTGTTACATCAGTTGTGTCACACAGGCTTGGGGGCTGCGCATGACAACGGCCAAGACGCCGACGCCGGGCTCCGGCCCGCTCTCCGGTGTGCGCGTGGTCGAGCTGGCCGGCATCGGGCCGGGCCCGTTCGCCGCCATGCTGCTGGCCGACCTGGGCGCCGACGTGGTGCGGGTGGACCGGCCGGGCGGCGTCGACCTCGCCCTCGACCCGGCCCACGACGTCACCAACCGCAACAAGCGCTCGATCGTGGTCGACCTGAAGGCGCCGGACGGCCCCGCGCGCGTCCTGGACCTCGCCGAACGGGCCGACATCCTCATCGAGGGCTACCGCCCGGGCGTCGCCGAGCGGCTCGGCATCGGCCCCGAGCACTGCCACGCCCGCAACGCGCGCCTGGTCTACGGCCGCATGACCGGCTGGGGCCAGGACGGCCCCCTCGCCCACCGCGCCGGCCACGACGTCTCCTACATCGCGCTCACCGGCACGCTCGGCATGATCGGCCGCCCCGACGAGCCCCCGGCGGTGCCCGCCAACCTCCTCGGGGACTACGCGGGCGGCTCCCTCTACCTGGTCGTCGGCGTCCTCGCCGCCCTGCACCACGCCCGCGCGACCGGCACCGGCCAGGTGGTCGACGCGGCCATCGTGGACGGCACGGCCCACCTGTCCACGATGATCCACGCCATGCTGTCCGCGGGCGGCTGGCAGGACCGGCGCGCCGCCAACCTCCTGGACGGCGGCTGCCCCTACTACGGCACCTACGAGACCGCCGACGGCCGGTACATGGCGGTCGGTGCCCTGGAAGGCAAGTTCTACGCCGAGTTCCTGCGCCTGCTCGGCCTGGACGACCTGGCACCCGCCCGCATGGACTGGACCCGCTGGGGCGAGCTGCGCGAACGGATCGCCGCCGCCTTCAAGTCCCGCACCCGGGCCGAGTGGACCGCCGTCTTCGAGGACTCCGACGCCTGCGTGGCGCCCGTACTGAGCTTGCGCGAGGCCCCGCACCACCCGCACCTCGCCGCCCGTGGCACCTTCACCGACCACGACGGCATCACCCAGCCCGCCCCCGCCCCCCGGTTCTCCGCGACCCCCACCACCGTCCGCACCGGCCCCGCCCGCCCCGGCGCGGACACGGCGGCGGTCGCCCGGGACTGGGGGCTCCCGGCACCCCCGACCGACGACCCCGACGACCTGGTCACCGACGGCGGCTGACCCCGCCCACCCGCTCGGCCCACCCTCCCGAAAGGCACTCCAGTGAGCACCGAAGCGTACGTGTACGACGCGATCCGCACCCCGCGCGGCCGCGGCAAGGCGAACGGCGCCCTGCACGGCACGAAGCCCATCGACCTGGTCGTCGGCCTCATCCACGAGATCCGCGACCGCTTCCCCGGCCTGGACCCGGCCGCCATCGACGACATCGTGCTCGGCGTCGTCGGCCCCGTGGGCGACCAGGGCTCCGACATCGCCCGGATCGCCGCCGTCGCCGCCGGACTGCCGGACACGGTCGCGGGCGTCCAGGAGAACCGCTTCTGTGCCTCCGGCCTGGAGGCCGTCAACATGGCCGCCGCCAAGGTCCGCTCCGGCTGGGAGGACCTCGTCCTCGCGGGTGGCGTCGAGTCCATGTCCCGGGTCCCGATGGCCTCGGACGGCGGCGCCTGGTTCAACGACCCGATGACCAACCTCGCCGTCAACTTCGTACCGCAGGGCATCGGCGCCGACCTGATCGCCACCATCGAGGGCTTCTCCCGCCGCGACGTGGACGAGTACGCGGCCCTGTCCCAGGAGCGCGCCGCCACCGCCTGGAAGGAGGGCCGCTTCGACCGTTCCGTGGTCCCGGTGAAGGACCGCAGCGGCCTGGTCGTCCTGGACCACGACGAGCACCCGCGCCCCGGCACCACCGCCGACTCCCTCGCCAAGCTCAAGCCGTCGTTCGCGGACATCGGCGACCTGGGCGGCTTCGACGCGGTCGCGCTGCAGAAGTACCACTGGGTGGAGAAGATCGACCACGTCCACCACGCGGGCAACTCCTCCGGCATCGTGGACGGCGCCTCGCTCGTCGCCATCGGCTCCAAGGAGGTCGGCGAGCGCTACGGACTCACCCCCCGCGCGCGGATCGTCTCCGCGGCCGTCTCCGGCTCCGAGCCCACCATCATGCTCACCGGCCCCGCTCCGGCCACCCGCAAGGCCCTGGCGAAGGCCGGCCTCACCATCGACGACATCGACCTGGTCGAGATCAACGAGGCGTTCGCCGCGGTCGTGCTCCGCTTCGTGAAGGACATGGGCCTGTCCCTGGACAAGGTCAACGTCAACGGCGGCGCCATCGCCCTCGGACACCCGCTCGGCGCCACCGGCGCCATGATCCTCGGCTCGCTCGTCGACGAACTGGAGCGCCAGGACAAGCGCTACGGCCTCGCCACGCTGTGCGTCGGCGGCGGCATGGGCATCGCCACGATCGTCGAACGCATCTGACCTCCCTGCGGAACCAAGCGACTTCAACGGAGACGACTGTCATGACCGAGAGCACCACCATCCGCTGGGAGCAGGACGACACCGGTGTCGTCACCCTCGTCCTGGACGACCCCCACCAGTCCGCGAACACCATGAACCAGGCGTTCCGCGACTCCCTGGCCGTGATCACCGACCGGCTGGAGGCCGAGCGGGACTCCCTCCGCGGCATCATCCTCACCTCGGCGAAGAAGACCTTCTTCGCGGGCGGTGACCTGCGCGACCTCATCCGGGTCACGCCGGAGACCGCGCAGGAGCTGTTCGACGGCGGCCTCGCCGTCAAGCGCGACCTGCGCCGCATCGAGACCCTCGGCAAGCCGGTCGTCGCGGCGATCAACGGCGCGGCCCTCGGCGGCGGCTTCGAACTGGCCCTCGCCTGTCACCACCGGATCGCCCTCGACACCTCCGGCACCAAGATCGGCTGCCCCGAGGTCACCCTCGGCCTGCTTCCCGGCGGAGGCGGCGTCGTCCGCACCGTCCGGCTGCTGGGCATCGCGGACGCCCTGCTGAAGGTGCTGCTCCAGGGCACGCAGTACAACGCGCGGCGCGCCCAGGAGAACGGACTCGTCCACGAGGTCGCCGCCACGCCCGAGGAACTGCTCGCCAAGGCCCGGGCCTTCATCGACGCCCACCCCGAGTCGCAGCAGCCCTGGGACAAGCCCGGGTACCGGATCCCCGGCGGCACCCCCGCCAACCCGAAGTTCGCCGCCAACCTGCCCGCCTTCCCGGCGAACCTGCGCAAGCAGACCGGCGGCGCCCCGTACCCCGCCCCGCGCAACATCCTCGCCGCCGCCGTCGAGGGCTCCCAGGTCGACTTCGAGACCGCCCAGGTCATCGAGGCCCGCTACTTCGTGGAGCTGGCCGCCGGGCAGACCTCGAAGAACATGATCCAGGCGTTCTTCTTCGATCTCCAGGCGGTCAATTCGGGGGCCAACCGCCCCCAGGGCATCGAGCCCCGTCAGGTCCGCAAGGTCGCCGTCCTCGGCGCCGGCATGATGGGCGCCGGCATCGCCTACTCGTGCGCCCGCGCGGGTATCGACGTCGTCCTGAAGGACGTCTCCCCGGAGGCGGCGGCCAAGGGCAAGGGCTACTCGGAGAAGCTGTGCGCCAAGGCCGTCGCCAAGGGCCGCACCAGCCAGGAGAAGGCGGACGCGCTGCTCGCCCGGATCACCCCCACCGCCGAGGTGGCCGACCTCGCGGGCTGTGACGCGGTCATCGAGGCCGTCTTCGAGGACACCTCCCTCAAGCACAAGGTGTTCCAGGAGATCGAGTCGGTCCTCGCCCCCGACGCGCTGCTGTGCTCCAACACCTCCACGCTCCCGATCACCACCCTCGCCGAGGGCGTGGAGCGCCAGGCCGACTTCATCGGACTGCACTTCTTCTCGCCGGTCGACAAGATGCCGCTGGTCGAGATCATCAAGGGCGAGCGCACCGGTGACGAGGCCCTCGCGCGCGCCTTCGACCTGGTCCGGCAGATCAACAAGACGCCGATCGTCGTCAACGACTCCCGCGGCTTCTTCACCTCCCGGGTGATCGGCCACTTCATCAACGAGGGCGTCGCCATGGTCGGCGAGGGCGTCGAGCCGGCCTCCGTGGAGCAGGCCGCCGCCCAGGCCGGCTACCCGGCCAAGGTGCTGTCCCTCATGGACGAGCTGACCCTCACCCTGCCCCGCAAGATCCGCAACGAGACGAGGCGGGCCGTGGAGGAGGCGGGCGGCACCTGGACGTCCCACCCGGCGGAGGCGGTCATCGACCGCATGGTCGACGAGTTCGACCGCCCCGGCCGCAGCGGCGGCGCCGGCTTCTACGACTACGCCGAGGACGGCAGGCGGGCCGGACTCTGGCCGGGGCTGCGCGAGCACTTCACCAAGCCCGGCCACGACATCCCCTTCCGTGACATGCAGGAGCGGATGCTCTTCGCCGAGGCGCTCGACACCGTGCGGCTCCTCGAAGAGGGCGTGCTGACCTCGGTCGCCGACGCCAACATCGGCTCGATCCTCGGCATCGGCTTCCCGGGCTGGACCGGCGGTGTGCTCCAGTACATCAACGGCTACGAGGGGGGCCTGCCCGGATTCGTGGCCCGCGCGCGCGAGCTGGCCGAGCGGTACGGCGAGCGGTTCACCCCGCCCGCGCTGCTCGTGGAGAAGGCGGAGAAGGGGGAGAAGGGGGAGCCGTTCGGCGACGCGGCCCGTTCATGACCCCGTGAGCCACTCGCTCAGCTCTTCCCGCAGCGATCGCTGGAACGTCGTCAGCAGCGCCTGCACCACCAAGGGGTGCATGTGCGCCGACAGGGACTTCACATCCCGGGCGTCACGCTCCGCGACCGCGCCGCGGAAGAGCTGAGCCAGCTCGTGGGCCGCGGCGCGCGAGTGCTCGACGAGCACCTGGCGCGCCGCGAGGATCACCTCGTGCGACAGCGGCACGTCGAGGAGCCGCACCCCGAGCCGGAGCAGCCCGGAGTCGACCCGGAAGGTGTCGTCGGCGGCCTCCCCGACGACGCCCATCGCCGTCAGCCGCTCCACGTCCTCGGCGGCGAGCGGCCGTCCCGCCCGCCGCTCCAGCTCCCGACGGGACACCGTGTCGACCGCGTCCGGTGCCCAGGACGCGATGACGGCCCGGTGAATGGCCAGGTCGTGCGGGGTGAGGTCGTCGGGGAGCTGCTTCAGGTACCGCTCGATCGCCGCCAGGGTCATGCCCTGCTGCCGCAGCTCCTCGATGAGGGCCAGCCGCGCCACGTGGTCGGGGCCGTACTGTCCGACCCGGCGCGGGCCGATCACCGGCGGCGGCAGCAGCCCCTTGCTGCCGTAGAAGCGGACGGTGCGCACCGTGACGCCCGCGCGGGCGGCCAGCTCGTCGATGGTGAGGGGTGTCGTGTCCCCGGCATCGGTGGTCATGTGGAGCAGTATCGCTGTCTCACCAAGGGTGTGAAACCTTCCGTGAACGTCGCGTGACCTGTGGGTGGATCATGTGAGAAGCAACGCTCTGTGACATGGGCCACCGCGTGTCGGCGGATTCCTCTGGAAAGCTGCTCTCTTGGTCTGTACCGCGACACGAGGGTGGTGCGGGCCAGGACCTGCACGAACCCCGGGCCCATGAGGTCCGGGCGTACCAGGAAGTGGAACCACCTGTGAGCAAGGAAGCCGTGGATTCGGCACAGGCCACCACCCACCCTCAGGTGGCCCGGACGCCCGCGGACGCGGGCGACGCCGGTTACAGCAAGGACCTCAAGGCCCGCCACGTCAACATGATCGCCATCGGCGGCGCCATCGGAACCGGACTCCTCCTGGGCGCCGGCGGACGACTCCACAACGCGGGCCCGGCGCTCGCCGTGGCCTACCTGGTCTGCGGCGTCTTCGCCTTCTTCGTCGTCCGCGCCCTGGGCGAGCTGGTCCTGTACCGCCCGTCCTCCGGGTCCTTCGTGTCCTACGCCCGAGAGTTCCTCGGCGAGAAGGGCGCCTACGTCGCCGGCTGGATGTACTTCCTCAACTGGTCGACCACCGGTATCGCCGACATCACCGCGATCGCGCTCTACACGCACTACTGGAGCATGTTCACCTCCGTCCCGCAGTGGGTGCTGGCGCTGATCGCCCTCGCGGTGGTCCTCGCCGTGAACCTGATCTCGGTGAAGATCTTCGGCGAGATGGAGTTCTGGTTCGCGATCATCAAGGTCGCCACCATCGTCGGCTTCATGCTGATCAGCATTTTCCTGCTCGCCACCCAGCACAAGGTCGGCGGTCACACCCCCGGTCTGAGCGTCATCACCGACAACGGCGGCGTGTTCCCGCACGGCGTGATGCCGGTCGTCCTGGTCATGCAGGGCGTGATCTTCGCCTACGCCGCCCTGGAGCTGGTCGGCGTGGCCGCCGGTGAGACCGCCGAGCCGGAGAAGGTCGTCCCGCGCGCGGTGAACTCGATCATGTGGCGTGTCGGTCTGTTCTACGTCGGCTCCGTCGTGCTGCTCGCCCTGCTGCTGCCCGGCTCGGTGTACTCCGCCGACCAGAGCCCGTTCGTCACCGTGCTGTCCAAGATCGGTGTTCCGGCCGCCGGTGACGTGATGAACCTGGTCGTGCTGACCGCCGCCATGTCCTCGCTCAACTCCGGCCTGTACTCCACCGGCCGCATCCTGCGCTCGATGGCCATGGCCGGTTCCGCGCCGAAGTTCACCGCCCGCATGAACCGCAGCCAGGTCCCCTACGGCGGCATCCTGCTGACCTGCGCGGTCTGCGTCCTCGGCGTCGGCCTGAACTACCTGGTGCCCAGCCAGGCCTTCGAGATCGTGCTGAACGTCGCCTCCCTAGGCATCATCAGCACCTGGGTGATCATCATGCTCTGCCACGTGCTGTTCGTCCGCCGGGCCCGCGCGGGCCTGCTCGCGCGGCCGCACTTCCAGCTGAAGTTCAGCCCGGTCACCGAGATCGCCACGATCGTCTTCCTCCTGGTCTGTCTCGGCATGATGTGGAACGACCCCGACGTCGGCCGCAAGACCCTGCTCCTCATCCCGCTGATCGCGGTCATGCTGGTCGCCGGCTGGTTCGGCGTCCGCCGCCGGGTCGCCATGAACGCCGACCAGGAGCTGTCGGAGCTGTCGCAGCCCACGAAGTAGCGCTCGGCGCCCCTGTCGGTGGCGTCGTCCACGGTGGCGTCGTACCGGAGATCACCTGTCTCCGGTACGACACCACCGTTTCGTCCGCCCAGGACGCCGACGAAGTGATCGAACCCGGCGCGTCCCGGCACATGCCCCGCATAGGCTGTGGCCCGGCGGGCGGCGACTCGTCCCGCATCGGGCCGCTCGCCACCGGAAGGCCGGCGCGGCGGGGTGTCACGGTCACGGGGTACGACCATGGGGAGGGCGCGGGGGATGACCGTTCCGACGGAGCGGACCGATGTGCTGGTGCTGGGCGGAGCCGGCGTGGACACGATCATCCAGGTCCCCGAGCTGCCCCTGCCGTACGCCGACAGCTACATGATCGACACGGGGATCCGTACCCGTGCCGGGCAGACCGGTGACTTCGTCGCCCTGGGCCTGGCCTCGCTCGGCCTGCGCACCCACCATCTGGACCTGCTCGGCGACGACCCCGAGGGCGACCTCGTCCGCGCCCTGCACCACGAGCACGGCATCGCCCTCACCGCGCTGCCCCAGCCGGCCGGTACCAAACGGGCGGTCAACCTCGTCGGCCCCGACGGCCGCCGCCTGTCGCTGTACGACACGAGCCGCGCCCACCCCGAGGACCGCTTCCCCGAGTCGACCCTGCGCGAGCTGGCCGCCGCGAGCCGGCACGTGCACGTGACCATCACCCAGCCCTGCGCTCACGCCCTGCCGGTCCTCCGCGAGACGGGCGTGCCGCTCTCCACGGACCTGCACGACTGGGACGGCGAGAACCCGTACCACGAGCCGTTCGCGTACGCGGCCGACGTCGTGTTCCTGTCGGCCGCGGCCCTCGCCGACCCGGAGCGGACCATACGGCGCATCGCCGAGCGCGGCCGGGCCGGGACCGTCGTCGCCACCGCCGGAGCCGAGGGCGCGTATCTGCTGGCCGACGGCGAGCTGACCCGCATCCCGGCGGCGGCCCCGCCCGGACCGGTGGTGGACTCCAACGGCGCGGGCGACGCCTTCGCCGCCGCGTTCCTGCACGGCCGCCTCGCCGGCGAGCCGCCCCTGCGCTGCGCCCGGTTCGGAGCGGTGGCGGGCGCCTACGCCTGCACCGTCCCGGCCTCCCGCGCGGACGCGATAGGCCGGGAACAGCTCCTCGAACGGACGGCCGCACACGAACGGGCGGCCGGGCACTAGCGGCCAGCTGCCGGCGACCGGGCAGGCGCCGACGGCTCCGGCGACCGGGCGGGCGCCGACGGCTCCGGCGACCGGGCGGGCGCCGACGGCCGCCCGGGCACGCCCGGACGGCGAGGCCGAGCCCCTGGGGCACGACCGGGGCGGCGCGGCCCGATCCCGGGGGCGTCAGTGCGTGTGCACGTCGTTCGTCGCCTCGATCTTCTTCCACGACTTCGGCTGCGCCACCGCCGTACCCGTCTTCGCCAGGGCGCGGACCGACGGCGCGGCCGGCTTCTCCGGCTGGAACAGCCAGGTGTCGAACAGCGCGGACAGCGGCTTGCCCGAGACCTGCTCGGCGTACTTCTGGAAGTCGGCCACCGAGGCGTTGCCGTAGGCGTGCTGCTGCGGCCAGCCCTTCAGGATCGCGAAGAACGCGTCGTCACCGATGGCGTCGCGCAGCTCCTGGATCGCCAGCGCGCCCCGGTCGTAGACGGCCGCGTCGAACTGGTTGTCCGCGCCGGGGTCGCCGGGCGCGACCGTCCAGAACGCGTCGTCGGCGGGATGCGAGGCGTACACGTAGTCGGCGAGTTCCCGCGTGGTGCCCTCGCCCTCGTGCTCGGACCACAGCCACTGCGCGTACCGCGCGAAGCCCTCGTTGATCCAGATGTCCTTCCAGCGCTTCAGCGACACGTCGTCGCCGTACCACTGATGGGCCAGCTCGTGCACGACCACGGAGGCGTTGGAGCCGTTCGCAAACTGCTTCGGGCTGTAGTAGACGCGGCTCTGTGTCTCCAGCGCGTACCCGGTGGTGGTGTTCGGCACGTAGCCGCCCGCCGAACTGAACGGATACGGCCCGAAGTAGCCGCTCAGCCAGTCCACGATCTCCCCGGTGCGCTCCACACTGGCCCGCGCGGCCCCGTCGTTGTCGCCGAGGTCCTTGCTGTAGGCGTTGATGACGGGCACGCCGCCGTCCGAGGTGCCCGTGGTGATGT
Organism: Streptomyces sp. NPDC038200; assembly: GCF_055600785.1. Classification (NCBI taxonomy): domain Bacteria; kingdom Bacillati; phylum Actinomycetota; class Actinomycetes; order Kitasatosporales; family Streptomycetaceae; genus Streptomyces; species Streptomyces sp. NPDC038200. The sequence continues at coordinate 215,222 of NZ_JBVJYH010000003.1, read as the reverse complement.
CGAACCTGCCGAGCGCGAGCGTGGACAGATAGGTGGCCTGCGGCTTGTTCTGCCGCCAGTTGTAGCGCGTCCAGCCCAGCTTCGAACTGGTGGACTGGAGTGAGCCGTTGGAGATGGCCTGGGTGCCGTCCGGCACGGCCACCGACACGTCGTAGGTGGCCTTGTCACTCGGATGGTCGTTGCTCGGGAACCACCACCAGGCCGCCTCGGGCTCGTCGGCGGCCACCGCGCCGTCCGGCGTGCGGTGCCAGGTGGAGAAGCCGTACGCGCTCTTCGTCGACGGCACCCCGCTGTAGCGGACCACCACCGTGACCGACGTGCCCTTCGCCAGCGGGTTCTTCGGGGTGACGACCAGTTCGTGCTGGCCGGACGTCGCGAAGGACGCCTTGGCGCCGTTGACCCGCACCTCGCTCACGTCCAGCAGGAAGTCCAGGTCGAAGCTGGACAGGTCCTGGGTGGTCTTCGCCAGGATCGTCGCCGTGCCCTGCAACTCGTCCGTCTTCGGCTGGTACTGGAGCCTCAGGTCGTAGTGCGAGACGTCGTAGCCGCCGTTGCCGTAGTTCGGGTAGTAGGGATCGCCGATGCCCGGGGCGCCGGGGGAGTGGCTCGCGGCCGATGCCGGGATCGCCAGCAGGAGGGAGGCCGCCGCCAGAGTGCCCGGGGCGATGATTCTGCGGTGCACGTCAGCTCCAAGTCGTCGGGACTTCAAGTCCGTTCGTCAGAAGTCTGTTCGGAGCCTATTCAGTCCCTCCGGCCTCTGGCCTGTCCATGGCACCTCCTGTCACACAATCGCCATTCAGCCGTCACGAGCACCCGAAAGCCGTCTTCTGCACGAGAGTTGCCCGGAGTACCGTCCGCGCATGCCGAAACGCACGCGCATGACGATCTGGAGATCACTGGCCACCGCGGCCGTCGCCGCCCTGACGGCCGTGTTCCTCGTGCCTGCCGCCGCCCAGGCGGCACCCCGGGAGAGCGAACCCGTCTACTCCTACGCCGACGCCGTCCGTGAGTCCGTGTGGGTGGACACCGGGCTCGACGAGGACGGCGACGGAAGGAGCGACCGCGTCGCCGCCGACATCGTGCGACCCGCCGAACCGGCCCGGCAGGGCCGCAAGGTGCCCGTCATCATGGACGCCAGTCCATACTATTCCTGCTGCGGACGCGGCAACGAGAGCCAGCTCAAGACGTACGACGCACAGGGCCGTGTCGTCCAGATGCCGCTGTTCTACGACAACTACTTCGTGCCCCGCGGCTACGCCTTCGTCGGCGTCGACCTCGCCGGGACCAACCGCTCCGACGGGTGCGTGGACGTCGGCGGCCGATCCGACGTCCAGTCCGCGAAAGCCGTCGTCGACTGGCTGAACGGCCGTGCCACGGCGTACACGTCCCGGACCGGCACGACGAGAGCCCGGGCCACCTGGACCAACGGCAGAACGGGCATGATCGGCAAGAGCTGGGACGGCACCATCGCCAACGGCGTCGCCGCCACGGGCGTCAAGGGCCTGAAGACGATCGTCCCGATCAGCGCCATCTCCTCCTGGTACGACTACTACTTCGCCCAGGGCGCCCCGCTCTACGACGGTGGCCCCGACGAACTGGCCGGCTACGTCGAGAGCGACGACACGCAGTCCCGCTGCGCGTCCGTCCAGCGCAGGCTGGCCGACGGCAGCCCGCCCAGCGGCGACTGGACCCCGCTGTGGACCGAGCGGGACTACGTCAAGGACGCGGCCGAGGTACGCGCCAGCGTGTTCGTGGTGCACGGCATGCAGGACCTCAACGTCCGCGCCAAGAACTTCGGCCAGTGGTGGGACGCCCTCGCCCGGCACGGCGTCGAGCGGAAGATCTGGCTGTCCCAGACCGGACACGTCGACCCGTTCGACTACCGGCGCGGTGCCTGGGTGGACACCCTGCACCGCTGGTTCGACCACGAGCTGCTCGGCTACGACAACGGCATCGACCGCGAGCCGACGGCCGACGTGGAACGCCACCCCGACCAGTGGGTGACCTCCGCCGCGTGGCCCCCGCGCGGCACCCGCACCGCCGTCCTGCGTCCGGCCGCCGGCAGCCGGGCCGGTGTCGGCACCCTGGGCCTGCGCCGGGCCTCCGGTGCCGAGACCTTCACCGACGACCCGCGGCTGAGCGAGACCGACTGGGCCGCGCACCTCACCACGGCCACGCCCGAGAAGACGGGATTCCTCACCGCGCCTCTCACCCGCGACCTCCGCCTGGCCGGCTCCGCCCGGGTGACCGTGACGGCGACCCCGACCACCGCCTCCGCCCACCTGTCCGCCGTTCTGGTCGACGTCGGCCCGGACACCATCCGCGACTACGCCGACCGTGCCGAGGGCATCACCACCCTCACCGACCGCACCTGCTGGGGCGAGAGCACGGCCGGGGACAGCGCCTGCTTCAAGGAGACCCGGGCCAAGACGGCCGCCGTCGACTACACCGTGGTCAGCCGCGGCTGGGCCGACCTCGGCCACTACGCCTCGGCGACCGAGGGCGTCCCGCTGACGCCGGGCCGGGCGTACACGATGACCCTCGACCTCGCGGCCACCGATCACGTCGTCCCCGCCGGGCACCGGCTGGCACTGGTCGTCGCCGGCACGGACAAGGACCTCATCGACCCGCCGTCCACCCGTCCCACGCTGACCGTGGACCTGTCCCGTACGGCGGCGGAGGTGCCGCTGGTGGGCGGGGCGACGGCGTTCGCCCGGGCCACGTCCGGGCAGGCCACGTCCGGTCCGGCCACGGCCGCCGCGCCGAAGGTCCTGGAGGGCCTCCGCGCACCGCGCGCCGCCCGGCACATCCCGGCGAGCTGACACCCGGGACGATCGGAGGAGTCGTCCCGGGGCGCGGCGGCGGTCCGGGACGACCGGGTGAGACACCCGGCCGCGGGTGGTGGTGGGCCGGCCGCGCGGTTCCCCGCGCCCCTGCGGGGCGCGGTGGTTCGGCTGCGGGTGGTCGTGGGCTGGTCGCGCGGGTTCTCGTGTCCCTGTGGGGCGTGTGTGGTGGCTCAGGTGGGTGGGGACGCCAGTCCGGCTGCCTCGCGTGCGCATCCCCAGGCCACGGTGATGCCGGCCCCGCCGTGTCCGTAGTTGTGCACCAGTGTCCGCCCGTCGGTCAGGGGCTGTCGCTCCAGCCGTACCGCCTCACGGGCCGGCCGCAGGCCCACCCGGTGCCCGAGTACCCGCGCGCCGGCGATCTCCGGCCGGACCGCGGCGCACCGGGCGACGATCGCCGCGGCGGTGGCCGGGTCCGGCTCCAGGGACCAGTCGTCCTCCTCGGCCGTGCCGCCCAGGAGCAGCCGGTCCGGCTGCGGAATGACATAGGTGGAGGCGGCCGAGGAGTGGTCGACGGAGGTGAACCAGCCGGTGACGCCCGGGTTCGCCACCACGACCAGCTGACCGCGCACGGGCCGCACCGCCGGATCCGGCACCAGCGAACGTGCCCCGAGGCCGGTGCAGTTGACCACCACGGCGGCGGGCACGGCGGCCAGGTCCGTCACCTCACGCACCTCCACCGTCCCCGCCGCCCGCAGCAGCCGCCGCCGCAGCCACGCCAGATGCACCGGCATGTCGATCACCGGCAGCCGCGCCGCCAGCCCGTCGGCCACCGCCCGCAGCCCCGGCACACGGCCCGCCCACGCCCCCAGCGCCGCCAGCCGGGTCCCGTGGTGGACCCCCTCGACCAGGCGGACCCCCGTCTCCTCCGGCCGGGCCGCCAGCTCCTCGTACACCTCGAGGGACTCCAGCGCCCACGCGCCGGCCAGCGGTTCCGGTTCGATGCGGTACGGCCACCACAGGCCGCCGGCGACCGCCGAGGTGGTGTGCTCGGCCGGCTCCCGCGCCCACACCCGCACCCGCCGTCCGGACTCGGCCAGCAGCACGGCCGTCGTCAGCCCGGCGATCCCGCCTCCGACCACGATCACTTCGTCACTCGGCTCACTGTCCACGCCAGGACGATAGGCCCGCGCGGCCGGTTCCGTCAGGCCGGGGCGGTGGCGCGCCCGGCGCCCCGGGCCGGCGGCGGACGTGGCGGAGCCGCGCCCGTGCCGCCATTAGGATCGGCGTCCTGATGACTGCCACCCTCGTTGCCAAGAACCTCGCCGCCGGGCACGGCGACCGCTCCCTGTTCTCCGGGCTCGACCTGGTCGTCGCACCCGGCGATGTGATCGGGCTGGTCGGTGCCAACGGCGCGGGCAAGTCGACCCTGCTGCGGATGCTCGCCGGGCTCGTCTCGCCCGAGCAGGGCGAGCTCCGGCTCTCCCCGCCGGCCGCGACCGTCGGCCATCTGCCGCAGGAGCCGGAACGCCGGCCGGGGGAGTCGGTCCGGGAGTTCCTGGCCCGCCGGACGGGTGTCGCCGAGGCCCAGCGGGTCATGGACGAGGCCACCCAGGCGCTGGTCGACGGCGCGCCCGGCGCCGACGACGCGTACGCGACCGCTCTGGAGCGCTGGCTGAACCTCGGCGGCGCGGACCTGGAGGAGCGCGCGGAGGAGGTCGCCGACTCTCTCGGCCTGGCCGTGGACCTCGACCAGCCGATGACCGCCCTCTCCGGCGGCCAGGCGGCCCGCGCCGGTCTCGCCTCCCTGCTGCTCTCCCGCTACGACGTCTTCCTCCTCGACGAGCCCACCAACGACCTGGACCTGGATGGCCTGGAGCGGCTGGAGCGGTTCGTCACCGGCCTGCGCGCGGGCACCGTCGTCGTCAGTCACGACCGTGAGTTCCTCACCCGTACGGTCACCAAGGTCCTGGAACTCGACCTCGCCCAGCGGCAGATCAACCTCTACGGCGGCGGCTACGAGTCGTACCTGGAGGAGCGCGAGGTGGCCCGCCGGCACGCCCGCGACGACTACGAGGAGTTCGCCGACAAGAGGTCCGCCCTCCAGGACCGCGCGCAGTTGCAGCGGGCCTGGATGGACAAGGGCGTGAAGAACGCCCGGCGGAAGGCGGGCAACGACAACGACAAGATCGGCCGCAAGTTCCGCAGCGAGGCCAGTGAGAAGCAGGCCGCCAAGGCCCGCCAGACCCAGCGCATGATCGAGCGCCTGGAGGTGGTCGAGGAGCCGCGCAAGGAGTGGGAGCTGCGCATGGAGATCGCGTCCGCCCCGCGCTCGGGCGCGGTCGTGGCGACGCTGCGGGACGCCGAGGTCCGGCGCGGCGACTTCGCCTTCGGCCCGGTGTCGCTCCAGATCGACTGGGCGGACCGGATCGCGGTCACGGGGGCCAACGGCGCCGGCAAGTCCACCCTGCTCGGCGCGCTGCTGGGCCGTATCCCCCTCGACTCCGGCCACGCGGCCCTCGGCTCCGGCGTGCTGGTCGGCGAGGTGGACCAGGCCCGCAAGCTGTTCCACGGTCCCGAGAACCTGCTCCACGCCTTCTGCGCGGACGTGCCCGACACCGAACCGGTGGAGGTGCGCACCCTGCTCGCCAAGTTCGGTCTGAAGTCGGAGCACGTCCTGCGCCCGGCCGCGACCCTCTCCCCGGGCGAACGCACCCGCGCCGCGCTCGCCCTGCTCCAGGGCCGGGGCGTCAACCTGCTCGTCCTCGACGAGCCGACGAACCACCTCGACCTGCCCGCCATCGAACAGCTGGAGTCGGCCCTCGACTCCTACGAGGGCACCCTGCTGCTGGTCACCCACGACCGGCGCATGCTGGACGCGGTCCGGGTGACCCGTCGCCTGGAGGTCGCCGCGGGCAAGGTCACGGAACGCTGACCGTCACCCGCGCTCCGCGGCCTCCTTCGCCGCGCGTTCGACCCGTTCCACGTGCGCGGGGTCGAAGGGTGCCACGTTGAGCCCCTCCGGCCGCTGCCCCGTGACCCCGTCGATCAGCTCCCGCACGATGTCGGCGTGTCCGGCGTGCCGCTGGGTCTCGGCGATCATGTGGGTCAGGACCCGGTGCAGTGTGATCCCGCTCGCCGGGCCGCCCGGTATCCGGCCGACCGCGTCCAGCGGCAGCGCGCCGATGGTGTCGTCGGCGTGCGCCCAGGCGTCCCGGTACCGGCCGACGATGTCCTCGCGGGACTCGTCGGCCCGTGCCCACAGATCCGCGTCCGGCTCGGCGTCCCCGGTGATCCACAGGGGCGTGCCGGCGAAGGGCCGCCCGAAGGTCGCGCCGAAGTACAGGGCCTCGGCGCCCGTCAGATGCTTCACCAGGCCCAGCAGATTGGTGCCCGTCGGTGTCAGGGGGCGGCGGACGTCGTACTCCGGGAGGTCCTCCAGCTTCCACAGCAGGACGTCACGGGCGTCCTGAAGGTACTCCTGGAGGTCTGTCTTGGGATCGGTCGAGGCCATGCGGCCAAGACTCCCCCCACGCGACCGGTCCCGTCCACGGCTTTCCCGCCGGCCGGGGCCGGGCCCGCCGCCACCGCGGTGGGCCCGGCCCAGCAGGTCAGCGCTTCTTCGGGTCCAGCAGGCCCGCGCGTCAGCGCTTCTTCGGGTCCAGCAGGCCCGCGCGCCGCAGCGCGTCCGCCATCGCGCTGTTGGCCGGTGCCGGGGCCTGCCGGCCACCGCGGTCACCGCCGCCGCGGCCCTGCCGCTGGTTGCCGCCCTGCCGCTGGCCGCCGCCCTGCCGCTGCTGGGGCGGACGGGCGCCGCCGCCGCGCTGCTGCCGTCCGCCACCCTGCTCCGCCTGCGGAGCGGCCTCGTCGTCCAGCCGCAGGGTCAGCGCGATCCGCTTGCGCGGGATGTCCACGTCCAGGACCTTCACCTTGACGATGTCACCGGGCTTGGCGACATCGCGCGGGTCCTTGACGAACGACTTCGACATCGCCGACACGTGCACCAGACCGTCCTGGTGGACGCCGATGTCCACGAAGGCGCCGAAGGCGGCCACGTTGGTGACCACGCCCTCCAGGACCATCCCGGCGGACAGGTCGGAGATCTTCTCCACGCCCTCCTTGAAGGTGGCCGTCTTGAAGGCGGGACGCGGGTCGCGGCCCGGCTTCTCCAGCTCCTTGAGGATGTCGGAGACGGTCGGCAGACCGAAGGTGTCGTCCACGAAGTCCGCCGGCCGCAGCGAGCGCAGCACGCCCGTGTTGCCGACGAGGGACGCCACCTCCTGGCCGGTGGTCTTCACCATGCGACGCACCACCGGATAGGCCTCGGGGTGCACGCTGGAGGAGTCCAGCGGGTCGTCGCCGCCGCGGATCCGCAGGAAGCCCGCGCACTGCTCGTACGCCTTCGGGCCGAGCCGCGCCACCTTCTTCAGCTCGGAGCGGGACCGGAAGGGCCCGTTCTCGTCCCGGTGCGACACGATGTTCTCCGCGAGACCCGAGGAGATGCCGGACACCCGCGACAGCAGCGGCACGGACGCCGTGTTGACGTCCACGCCGACGCCGTTCACACAGTCCTCGACGACCGCGTCCAGCGAGCGGGACAACTTCACCTCGGACAGGTCGTGCTGGTACTGGCCGACGCCGATCGACTTGGGGTCGATCTTCACCAGCTCGGCCAGCGGGTCCTGGAGCCGGCGGGCGATGGACACCGCGCCGCGCAGCGACACGTCCATGTCCGGCAGTTCCCGTGAGGCGTACTGCGACGCGGAGTAGACGGAGGCGCCCGCCTCGGACACCATCACCTTGGTCAGCTTCAGCTCGGGGTGCCGGGAGATCAGCTCACCGGCGAGCTTGTCCGTCTCGCGGGACGCCGTGCCGTTGCCGATCGCGACCAGCTCGACCGCGTGCCGCTTCGCCAGCCCGGCCAGCTTCGCGAGCGCCTCGTCCCACTTGTTGGCCGGGACGTGCGGGTAGATCACGTCGGTGGCGACGACCTTGCCGGTGGCGTCGACCACGGCGACCTTCACACCCGTACGGAAACCGGGGTCCAGGCCGAGCGTCGCGCGGGTGCCGGCCGGAGCGGCCAGCAGCAGGTCGCGCAGGTTCGCCGCGAAGACGTTCACCGCCTCGTCCTCGGCGGCCGTCCGCAGCCTCAGGCGCAGGTCGATGCCGAGGTGCACCAGCACGCGGGTGCGCCAGGCCCAGCGGACCGTGTCCGTGAGCCACTTGTCGGCCGGGCGGCCCCGGTCGGCGATCCCGAACCGCGAGGCGATGATCCCCTCGTACGACGAGGGCCCCTCCGTGGCCTCCTCCGGCTCCAGGACGAGGTCCAGGACCTCTTCCTTCTCGCCGCGCAGCATGGCCAGGATCCGGTGCGAGGGCAGCTCGGTGAAGGGCTCGGCGAAGTCGAAGTAGTCGGCGAACTTGGCGCCCGCCTCCTCCTTGCCCTCCCGCACCTTCGCGGCGAGCCGCCCGCGCACCCACATGCGCTCGCGCAGCTCGCCGATCAGGTCGGCGTCCTCCGAGAACCGCTCGGTGAGGATCGCCCGCGCGCCCTCCAGGGCGGCCTGCGCGTCGGCCACGCCCTTGTCGGCGTCCACGAACGCGGCGGCGGCTGCCGCCGGTTCGACCGTCGGGTCGCCCAGCAGCCCCTCCGCGAGCGGCTCCAGGCCCGCCTCGCGCGCGATCTGCGCCTTGGTGCGCCGCTTGGGCTTGTACGGGAGGTAGACGTCCTCCAGTCGCGCCTTGGTCTCGGCGCCGCGGATCCGCGCCTCCAGCTCCTCGGTGAGCTTGCCCTGCTCCCGCACCGACTCCAGGATCGCGGTCCGCCGCTCCTCCAGCTCCCGCAGGTAGCGCAGCCGTTCCTCGAGCGTGCGCAGCTGCGCGTCGTCGAGCATCTCGGTCGCTTCCTTGCGGTAGCGCGCGATGAAGGGCACGGTCGAACCGCCGTCGAGCAGTTCCACCGCGGCCTTCACCTGCCGCTCCCGTACGCCGAGCTCCTCGGCGATCCTGCCTTCGATGGACCCGGGTGTCGTCACGATGCCGTACCGCCTTCTTCACTGAGGTTGCGCGGCAATTGTGGCAGGTGACGCCGACAACCGGGCATCAGGGCGGCGCGCGTCGGGCCGCCGGGACCGATGTCAGGCCCGGCTCCCGCGCGCGGAGGACGACGCTCCGCCGAACAACCGGGCGACGGCCCGGAACGGCAGGGTGACCACGGTGGCGAGGGCCCCGCCGATCTGCCGCAGTACGTCAGCGATGGCACGCAACACGGAACTCTCCTCTCGTTTCCGGCCCGGTCGCGGTGACCGGGCAGGGACCGGGTACCTCCCCGCGCCGTCCCGGAACCTCCGCATGGCCGAAAAGGTGGGAAGAGCGTCGTTGCGGCCATCCGTGCGCCCGCGAAGAATCGGGAGCATGGCGCAGCGAACCGTTCTTCTCACCGTCTTCGACGGCGTCCAGAGCCTCGATGTCACCGGCCCGATGGAGGTCTTCGCCGGTGCGGAGCTGCACACCCCGGGCTCGTACCGGATCCGCACGGCCTCCGTGGACGGCGGCCCCGTGCGCACGTCCAGCGGGCTCACCCTCGTACCGGACGGACCCCTGGCGCGGGCCGGGGACCCGCACACCCTGCTGGTCCCCGGCGGACAGGGCACCCGCGACCCGGACCCGCGGTTGGTGGAGTGGCTGCGTGCGCACGGCCCGCGGGCCCCGCGCCTGGTCTCGGTGTGCACCGGCGCCGTCCCGCTGGCCCGGGCCGGGCTCCTGGACGGCCGGCGGGTCACGACACACTGGGCGTACTGCGAGAAGCTCGCGCGGGACCATCCTGCCGTCCGGGTCGACCCCGACCCGATCTTCGTCCGGGACGGGCACGTGGCCACCTCGGCCGGGGTCACCGCGGGCATCGACCTCACCCTCGCCCTGGTGGAGGAGGACCTGGGCCGGGAGGCGGCGCTGACCGTGGCCCGCCACCTCGTGGTGTTCCTGCGCAGACCCGGCAGCCAGGCGCAGTTCAGCGCCCAGCTGGCCGCCCAGACGGCCCGGCGCGAACCCCTCCGGGACGTCCAGCAGTGGATCACCGAGCACCCGGACGGCGACCTCGGCGTCGAGGCGCTGGCCGCCCGCGCGGCCCTCTCCCCGCGCCACTTCGCCCGCGCCTTCCAGGCCGAGACGGGCATGACGCCCGGCCGGTACGTCGACCGGGTCCGGCTCGAACACGCGCGCCGTCTGCTGGAGGACACCACCGACGGCGTCGAGCAGGTCGCCCGCGCGAGCGGCTACGGCACGCCCGAGGCGATGCGCCGCGCCTTCCTGCGCACCCTCGGCACCGCCCCTGCCGAGTACCGCCGCCGCTTCCGCCCGGCACCGGTGAGCTGACCCGGCGTCACAGGGCGGGCGCGGGAGGAGACTTCACCGCCCCCGACCGGGACAGCCGCCCCCCGCCAGAGCCCCCCCGCCAGAGCCCCCCGACCCCGACAGGGACCTCCCCATCCCGACAGAGACAGCTGACCCCGACAGGGACAGCAGAGAGAAGGGCACCGCCATGCAGATCGCCGTCGTCCTCTACGACCGCTTCACCGCCCTCGACGCCGTCGGCCCCTACGAGACGCTCGGCCGGCTCCCGGACTCCGAGACCGTCTTCGTCGCCGAGCGGACCGGTCCCCTCCGTACCGACACCGGGGACCTGGCGCTCGTCGCCGACCGGACCCTCGCCGACGTCCCGTCCCCGGACATCGTGGTCGTGCCGGGCGGGCCCGGACAGCTCCAGCAGATGGAGAACACCGTCCTGCTGGACTGGCTGCGCGCGGCCGACGCCACCAGCACCTGGACCACCTCGGTGTGCACGGGCTCGCTGCTGCTGGCCGCCGCGGGGCTGCTGCGGGGCCGCCGCGCCACCTCGCACTGGCTCGCCCTGGACCTCCTGCGCGGCTTCGACGCCGAGCCGACGGGGGAGCGGGTGGTCGTGGACGGCAAGTACGTCACGGCGGCGGGCGTGTCGTCCGGCATCGACATGGGCCTCACGCTCCTCGGCGCCATCGCCGGCGACGAACACGCCCAGGCCGTCCAGCTGCTCACCGAGTACGACCCCCAGCCGCCCTACGACGCCGGGTCGCCCGAGAAGGCGCCCGCGCACCTCGTCGCGGAGTTCCGGACCGCGAGCCGCTTCATCCTCACATAGCGCCGGCCGCTTCAGCCCGACGCGGACACGCTCCAGGTGAAGCGGGGCTGTCTGCGTTCCAGGAACGCGGCGACGCCCTCCACGGCGTCGCCGTTGCCGCGGGCCCGCTCGGCCCAGTGGCCGTCCCGGTCCACCCTGCCGTTCGCGAACTCCTTCGCCGCGGCCTGGGTGAGCTGTGAGCGGGAGACGAGCACCCCGGTCAGCTCGGCGATGCGTGCCTCCAGCCCTCCCGGGGGCAGCACCTCGTCCACGAGACCGGTGCGCAGCGCGCGCTCGGTGTCGATCAACTCGGCGGTGAAGAGCAGGTACTTGGCGGTGGACGGCCCCACGAGCGAGGCCAGCCGCCGGGTCGAGGAGGCGTGGTAGACGAGGCCGAGGCGCGCCGGCGTCACCCCGAACCGCGCGCCCTCCTCCGCCAGCCGCAGATCGCAAGCCACCGCGAGCTGGGCCCCACCGCCCACACAGTGCCCGCGTATCGCGGCGAGGGTCGGCTTGGGGAACGCGACCAGGGCCTCCTCGGCCGCCAGCGCGAGGTTCTGCGGGCCCTCGGGCTCCTGTTGCAGGGAGGTGATGTCCGCGCCCGCGCAGAAGGTGTCGCCCTCCCCGGTCAGCACCAGTGCCCGGACGTCGGGGTCGCGCGCGAACCGGTCCAGCAGGGGCGGCAGGGCCCGCCACATCGCGGCCGTCATGGCGTTGCGCCGGGCCGGATGACGGATGACCACGGTGGCGACGGAGTCTGCGACCTGGTACGACAGCTGGGGCTCCATGCCGTGATCGTATCGGCCGGAACCCCCGGCGGCCTGTGACGTCCGGCATGTCCCCGCCCCGGCGGGGCCGCGGAGGGAGCGGCGGCGTACGGCCGTTTCGCCGGTCCGCTCCCGTGCGGCGGAGGCCCTGAGCCGTACAACCCGACTAGTTCGCGAACCGGCGTCCGGGGGACAGGAACAGTCCTTCCCGCGACCAGGTCATGCGCAGTCGGTCAGAAACCGCTCGATACACGCTGACTTCTGTTCAGGTATCCGGACGGGAGCGCGTCGTTACCAACACTCGACGTGTGGTGACAATCGAGCGCGAGGGTGGCGACCGGACGATGGACAACCACGGGCGTGGGGACGGCCCGCGCCCAGCGGGAAGCGGCGAACGGCCGCCGGATCCCCTGCCTTACGAAGGTGTCTGGCGGTTCACCGCGGCCGCGGTGGACGCCTCGGTCCCGCAGGCCCGGCACGCGGTGCGGGACCTGCTGCTGCGCCAGGGTGTGCCGGTCTCCGACGACCTGGTGCACGGGCTGCTGCTGATCGTCTCCGAGCTGGTCACCAACGCGGTCCGGCACGCGGCGCTGCTGTCGCCGGTGCTCGCCGTGGAGGTGGCCGTCGGAGCCGAGTGGGTGCGGGTGTCCGTGGAGGACAACCACCCCTACCGCCCGACCGCGCTGGAGGCGGACCACGCACAGACCGGCGGCCGGGGGCTGCTCCTGGTCCGCGAGGTGGCCCGGGAGGCGGGCGGAGTGGTCGACGTGGAGCACACCGCGAGCGGCGGCAAGGTGATCTGGGCCGCCCTGCCGCTCAAGCCCGCGACGCTCGCGTAGCGGTGTCCGGCGCTCTCACCAGCCCGCGGACGGGCCCGTCAGCTCCCTGATCGCCGGGCGGGCCGCGTCCAGCACGGTCATGAACCAGGCCGAGAACGGGTCCCGGGCGTGCCGCTCGGCCAGCTCGGCCGCCGTCACGAAGGCGGTCGAGGCGACCTCCTCGGGGTCCGGCACGAGCGACGCCTGCACCATGCCGACGAACAGGTGGTTGAATTCCTGCTCCACCAGACCCGAGGCGGGGTCCGGGTGGTTGTAACGGACCGTGCCGGCCTCCGCGAGCAGCGAGGGCGACACGCCCAGCTCCTCGTAGGTGCGCCGGGAGGCCGCGGCGAAGGGGGACTCGTCCGGGTACGGGTGGCCGCAGCAGGTGTTGGACCAGACACCGGGGGAGTGGTATTTGCCGAGCGCCCGCTGCTGGAGCAGCAGCCGGCCCTGCTCGTCGAAGAGGAACACCGAGAACGCCCGGTGCAGCTGTCCCGGCGGCTGATGGGCGGCGAGCTTCTCCGCCGTACCGATCGTCACACCCTCTTCGTCGACCAGTTCCAGCAAAATCGCCTCTGCAGTGCCCTCCGACGAGCTGTGTGTCGCGGTGGCAGGTGTGATCGGCATACCCATCCTTCGCCTCGGTCTTCGCACCCCAAGTCTGCCGTACGGATCCGGCACTCCCGGCACGTCCGCACGTCGGCGCGCGGTGGGGGCGCCGGGAGCCGGACCCGGTAGATCATCGTGCCCGGGGTCCGCTCCGGGGAACCGCCCGGGGGTGCGCCGAACGGAAGTGCGGACCGTCAGTGGCACAGCCGTGCCTCGTGCTCCGCGTGCCCGCCCGGCTCCAACTGGAAGGTGCAGTGCTCCACGTCGAAGTGGTGGCCCAGGCAGCCCTGCAGCTCGTGCAGCATCTTCTCGTGCCCGATGGCGTTCAGCGCCTCGGAGCTGACCACCACGTGCGCCGAGAGCACCGGCATGCCCGAGGTGATCGTCCAGGCGTGCAGATCGTGTACGTCCTCCACACCGTCCAGCGCCAGGATGTGTGCGCGGACCTCCGCCATGTCGACGCCCTTGGGAGCCGCCTCCAGCAGCACGTCCAGCGTCTCGCGCAGCAGCTTCAGCGTGCGCGGCACGATCATCAGGCCGATGACCAGCGAGGCGATCGGGTCCGCCGGCTGCCAGCCGGTGGTCAGGATCACCGTCGCCGAGATCAGCACCGCCACCGAGCCGAGCGCGTCCGCGGCCACCTCCAGGAAGGCGCCGCGCACGTTCAGGCTCTCCTTCTGCCCGCGCATCAGCAGGAGCAGCGAGACGGAGTTCGCCACCAGGCCGACCAGGCCGAACACGACCATCAGGCCGCCTCGGGTCTGCGCGGGCTCGACGAACCGCTGGACCGCCTCGTACAGGACGTATCCGCCGACCCCGAGCAGCAGCAGACAGTTCGCCAGGGCCGCGAGGATCTCGGCGCGGGCGTAGCCGAAGGTGCGGTTGGTGCTCGGGGGGCGGCTCGCGACGTGGATCGCGAGCAGGGCCATGCCGAGGCCCACCGCGTCGGTCGCCATGTGTGCCGCGTCCGCGATCAGCGCGAGGGAGTCCGCGATCAGACCGCCGACGATCTCGACCACCATGATCATGAGCGTGATGCCGAGCGCGATCCGCAGCCGCCCGCGATACGCGGCCGTGGCCGTACCCGGGGCGGGCGCGTGGGAGTGCGCGTGCCCGTGGTCGTGCCCTGCCCCCATGACTACCGCCTTCCGGTGTGCCTGCCCGGAGGCCAGTCAACTACGGGTGGGGGGTATCTCGCAACGCGGCACTGAACACCGTTGTCATGTGCCCTGACCTGCGGAAACGTTCCGCAGGTCAGGGAGCTGCCGGCTCCGTCGCCGGCTCGTCGGCACTGGCTCGACAGCGCTGGCCAGGCCGCCCGGCTCGTCGGCACTGGCCCGCCGCCCGGCCCGGTCGCCCGGCCCGGTCGTACCGGCTCGGGCGGGCCCGGCTCAGCCGCCGTGGTGCAGCCGCCAGCCCGTCCACGCCGACTCGACCATCTCCCGCACCCCGCGCCGGGCGCGCCAGCCCAGCGTCTCGGCGGCCCGCTCGGCCGAGGCCACCGCGCGCGGCGCGTCCCCCGGGCGGCGCGCCTCCACCAGCGGCGCCCGGCGGTCCCCGGTGACCTCTCCGATGACCGAGACCAGCTCGCGCACCGAGACGCCCTCGCCGCGGCCGATGTTCAGCGTCAGGTCCCCGGTGAGGTCCCCGCCGGCGAGCCGCCGCGCCGCCGCCAGGTGGGCTTCCGCGAGATCGGCGACATGGATGTAGTCCCGGACACAGGTGCCGTCCGGCGTCGGGTAGTCGTCGCCGAAGATCCGCGGGGCCTCGTCACGGGTGAGCCGGTCGAAGACCATCGGCACGATGTTGAACACGCCCGTGTCCGCCAGCTCCGGCGCCGCCGCGCCCGCCACATTGAAATAGCGCAGACACACCGTGGAGATTCCGTGGGCGCGCCCGGCCGCCCGCACCAGCCACTCCCCGGCCAGCTTGGTCTCGCCGTACGGGTTCACCGGTGCGCACGGGGTGTCCTCGGTGATCAGGTCCACGTCCGGGTTGCCGTACACGGCCGCCGAGGACGAGAACAGCAGCCGGCCGATGCCCGCCTCCGCGACCGCGTCCAGCAGGGTGGCCAGACCGCCCACGTTCTCCCGGTAGTAGCGGGTGGGCTGGGCCACCGACTCCGCGACCTGCTTGCGCGCCGCGAGATGGACGACGCCGGTCACGCCGTACTCCGCGAAGACCCGCTTCAGCAGCGGCCCGTCCAGCGTCGAGCCCCGGACCAGCGGCACCTCCGCGGGGAGCCGCGCGGGCACGGCGGCGGACAGGTCGTCCAGCGCCACGACGCTCTCCCCGGCGCCCGCCATGGCCCGTGCCACATGCGCCCCGATGTATCCGGCTCCGCCGGTGATCAGCCACGTCATGGTCGCCCACCTTATGCCGAGCCGCCCGGTGTCCCGGTTGCCCGGGTCTGCCCCACGGGTTTGTGGGCCGGGCCCCGGATCCCTGATGATGATCGCGGCAAAGGCCGGGTCAGGCCCCGTGGGCCGGACCGTGAACGGCCGGTGAACACGGACTGCGGCCCATCGGATAGCCTCTGCCGACATGCCGCCCGGGTGCCGCAGGCAGGGGCGCCCCATCACGCAGAAGACCGGCGCCCGCGCGCCGGCACCCAGGGAGTGAGTTCGGTTGTCGACGGCCATCGTCACCGGTCAGCCGGTCCCCGGATCGTCACTGGAGAACGATCTGCGGTCCCTCGGCTTCGACGTGCGCGTGGCCGCCGACGCCGCCGAGGCGGAGTCCCTGCTGGCGGCCGTGCCGGCCGACCGGCGCGTGGCCCTGGTCGACGCCCGCTTCGTCGGCCACCCGCACGCGCTGCGCCTCGGCCTGACCGACCCCCGCTTCCCGCTCGCCGCCGTCCCCGGCGCCGTCACCGCCCAGCCCGCCGCCCGGCAGCAGCTCACCCGGGCCGTGGCCCGGGAGACCTCGGCGGGCGGTGGCGCGACCGCCGAGGCGGTGGCCCCGTCCGGACCGGGCGGCGCCCCCGCGCTCGCCGCGGACAGCCTCGCCGACCGCGTCGGCACCGCCCTCGACGCCGACGGCGGCCCGGTGCACCGGCCCGAGCTGGGCAGCCTGGTCGCCACGGTGCCGGCCGACCCGCAGGCCCGCAACGAGGCCCGGCAGGCCGTCGCCGCCGTGGACGACGAGGCCGTACGCCTGAAGTCCGCCGTGAAGTCCCGGGACGGCTTCTTCACCACCTTCTTCATCAGCCCCTACTCGCGCTACATCGCCCGCTGGTGCGCCCGCCGCGGCCTGACCCCGAACCAGGTCACCACCGCCTCCCTGCTCACCGCGCTCATCGCGGCGGGCTGCGCGGCGACCGGCACCCGCGGCGGCTTCGTCGCGGCCGGCGTGCTGCTGATCGCCTCCTTCGTCCTGGACTGCACCGACGGCCAGCTCGCCCGCTACGCCCTGAAGTACTCCACGCTCGGCGCCTGGCTCGACGCCACCTTCGACCGGGCCAAGGAGTACGCCTACTACGCCGGTCTCGCCCTCGGCGCGGCCCGCGGCGGCGACGACGTGTGGGCCCTCGCCCTCGGCGCGATGATCCTGCAGACCTGCCGGCACGTGGTCGACTTCTCCTTCAACGAGGCCAACCACGACGCCACCGCGAACACCAGCCCCACCGCCGCCCTCTCCGACAAGCTCGACAGCGTCGGCTGGACCGTCTGGGTGCGCCGCATGATCGTGCTGCCGATCGGCGAGCGCTGGGCGATGATCGCGATCCTCACCGCGGCCACCACCCCGCGGATCACCTTCTACGTCCTGCTCGCCGGCTGCGCCTTCGCGGCCACCTACACCACGGCGGGCCGGGTGCTGCGCTCGGTGACCCGCAAGGCCCGGCGCACCGACCGGGCCGCGCAGGCCCTCGCCGACCTCGCCGACCCGGGTCCGCTCACCGAGGCCGTCAAGCGCGTCGTCAAGAGGGGCGTGCCCGGACTCGCCGTGCCGGCCGTGGCCCTGCTCGGCGGCGCCGCGGTCGTCGCCTGCTCGGCCCTCACGGACTTCGGCGGCGTGCTCCCGGTCGTCGGCGCCCTCGTGTACGTCCTCACCTCGGCCCTAGCCGTGGCACGCCCCCTCAAGGGCGCTCTCGACTGGCTGGTCCCGCCGTTCTTCCGGGCCGCCGAGTACGGCACGGTGCTCGCCCTGGCCGGTAAAGCGGGAGTGAACGGTGCCCTCCCCGCTGCTTTCGGCCTGGTGGCCGCCGTCGCCTACCATCACTACGACACGGTGTACCGCATCCGCGGCAACGCCGGAGCACCCCCGGCCTGGCTGGTGCGCGCCATCGGGGGGCAGGAGGGGCGGACGCTGCTCGTCACCGTCCTGGCCGCGGTGCTCACCGCTTCGCAGTTCAAGGTCGCGCTCACGGTCCTCGCCGTGGCCGTCGCCCTGGTGGTGCTCGTCGAGAGCATCCGCTTCTGGGTGTCCGCTGGGGCGCCCGCCGTACACGACGAAGGAGAACCCGCATGATCGGCCTCGTGCTGGCGGCCGGCGCCGGACGGCGTCTGCGCCCCTACACCGACACCCTGCCCAAGGCGCTGGTGCCGGTGGGGCCCGCGGGCATAGAGGACTCGATCACGGTGCTCGACCTCACCCTCGGCAACTTCGCCGAGATCGGGCTGACCGAGGTCGCGATCATCGTCGGCTACCGCAAGGAGGCCGTGTACGAGCGCAAGGCGGCCCTGGAGCGGAAGTACGGCCTCACGCTCACCCTCATCGACAACGACAAGGCCGAGGAGTGGAACAACGCCTACTCCCTGTGGTGCGGCCGTGACGCTCTCAAGGACGGTGTGATCCTCGCCAACGGCGACACCGTCCACCCGGTCTCCGTCGAGCAGACCCTGCTCGCGGCCCGCGGTGAGGGCAAGAAGATCATCCTCGCCCTGGACACGGTGAAGAGCCTGGCCGACGAGGAGATGAAGGTCGTCGTCGACCCCGACAAGGGCATGACGAAGATCACCAAGCTGATGGACCCGGCCGAGGCCACCGGCGAGTACATCGGCGTCACCCTGATCGAGGGCGACGCCGCGGCCGAGCTGGCCGACGCGCTGAAGACGGTCTGGGAGACCGACCCGCAGCAGTTCTACGAGCACGGCTACCAGGAGCTGGTCGACCGGGGCTTCCGGATCGACGTGGCGCCGATCGGCGACGTCAAGTGGGTCGAGATCGACAACCACGACGATCTCGCCCGCGGACGGGAGATCGCGTGCCAGTACTGACCCGGCTGATCCCCTCGCCGGTCGTCGTGGACATCCGCCCGGGTGCCCTGGACGACCTGGCGTGCGTGCTCGCCGACGAGCGCATCTCGCAGTCGGGCCGGCTCGCCATCGCCGTCAGCGGCGGCTCCGGCGCCCGGCTGCGCGAGCGGATCGCGCCCACGCTGCCCGGCGCCACCTGGTACGAGGTCGGCGGCGGGACCATCGACGACGCGGTCCGGCTGGCGAGCGACATAAAGGCCGGCCACTACGACGCGGTCGTCGGTCTCGGCGGTGGCAAGATCATCGACTGCGCCAAGTTCGCGGCGGCCCGGGTCGGCCTGCCGCTGGTCGCGGTCGCCACCAACCTGGCGCACGACGGCCTGTGCTCGCCGGTCGCGACCCTGGACAACGACGCGGGCCGCGGCTCCTACGGCGTGCCGAACCCGATCGCGGTGGTCATCGACCTGGGCGTGATCCGCGAGGCACCCGTCCGGTTCGTGCGCTCCGGCATCGGCGACGCCATCTCCAACATCTCCGCGGTCGCGGACTGGGAGCTGGCCAACCGGGTCAACGGCGAGAAGATCGACGGCCTGGCCGCCGCCATGGCCCGGCAGGCCGGGGAGGCGGTGCTCCGGCACCCGGGCGGAGTCGGCGACGACGGCTTCCTCCAGGTGCTGGCCGAGGCGCTGGTCCTCACCGGTATCGCCATGTCCGTGTCGGGCGACTCCCGCCCGTCCTCCGGCGCCTGCCACGAGATCAACCACGCCTTCGACCTGCTCTACCCCAAGCGCGCCGCCGCCCACGGCGAGCAGTGCGGCCTCGGCGCCGCCTTCGCGATGTACCTGCGCGGCGCCCACGAGGAGTCGGCGTACATGGCGGAGGTCCTGCGCCGCCACGGGCTTCCGGTGCTGCCGGAGGAGATCGGCTTCACGGTGGACGAGTTCGTCCGCGCGGTGGAGTTCGCTCCGGAGACCCGGCCCGGCCGGTACACGATCCTCGAACACCTCGACCTCAAGACGAACCAGATCAAGGACATCTACGCCGACTATGTCAAGGCCATCGGTAGCTGAACTCCGTCCGGTCGTCCACCCCGCGGGGGTGAAGGACCGGCGCAGCGGTGAGCACTGGGGGGGACGCCTCTACATGCGTGAGGTGTCCCTGCGCGTCGACCGCTACCTGGTGAACACCAGGGTCACGCCCAACCAGCTCACGTACCTGATGACCGTCTGCGGCGTGCTCGCGGCCCCGGCCCTGCTGGTGCCGGGGATCACGGGCGCGGTGCTCGGCGTGGTCGCCACCCAGCTGTACCTGCTGCTGGACTGCGTCGACGGCGAGATCGCCCGCTGGAAGAAGCAGTACTCGCTGAACGGCGTCTACCTGGACCGGGTCGGCGCCTACCTCACCGACGCGGCCGTCCTGGTCGGCCTCGGCCTGCGCGCCGCGGACCTGTGGGGCAGCGGCCGTATCGACTGGCTGTGGGCGTTCCTCGGCACCCTCGCCGCGCTCGGCGCCATCCTCATCAAGGCCGAGACCGACCTGGTCGGTGTCGCCCGGCACCAGACCGGCAAGCCGCCGGTGCAGGAGGCCGCGGCCGAGCTGCGCTCCTCCGGCATGGCGCTGGCCCGGCGGGCCGCCGCGGCGCTGAAGTTCCACCGGCTGATCCTGGGTATCGAGGCGTCGCTGCTCATCCTGGTCCTCGCGATCGTCGACCAGGCCCGCGGCGACCTGTTCTTCACCCGCCTCGGCACGGCCGTCCTCGCCGGCATCGCGCTGTTGCAGACCCTGCTGCACCTGGTGTCGATCCTCGCGTCGAGCAGGCTGAAGTGAGCGCGGCCATGCGCGTCGGCGCCGTCATCATCACCATGGGCAACCGGCCCGACGAACTGCGTGCCCTGCTCGACTCGGTCGCCAAGCAGGACGGCGACCCGGTCGAGGTGGTCGTCGTCGGCAACGGCTCGCCCGTCCCGGACGTGCCGGACGGCGTGCGCACGATAGAGCTGCCCGAGAACCTGGGGATCCCGGGCGGGCGCAACGTCGGCATAGAGGCGTTCGGCCCCGGCGGCCGTGATGTCGACATATTGCTCTTCCTTGACGACGACGGTCTGCTCGCCCGCCACGACACCGCGGAACTGTGCCGCGAGGCGTTCGCCGCGGACCGCGAGCTGGGCATCATCAGCTTCCGCATCGCCGACCCCGACACCGGCGAGACCCAGCGCCGGCACGTGCCCCGGTTGCGCGCCTCCGACCCGATGCGCTCCTCCCGGGTCACCACCTTCCTCGGCGGCGCCAACGCCGTCCGCACCCGCGTCTTCGCGGAGGTCGGCGGGCTCCCGGACGCGTTCTTCTACGCGCACGAGGAAACCGACCTGGCATGGCGGGCCCTCGACGCGGGCTGGATGATCGACTACCGGTCCGACATGGTGCTGTACCACCCGACGACCGCACCCTCCCGGCACGCGGTCTACCACCGCATGGTCGCCCGCAACCGCGTCTGGCTCGCCCGCCGCAACCTCCCGGCCCTCCTGGTCCCGGTCTACCTCGGCGTCTGGCTGCTGCTCACCCTGCTCCGCCGCCCCTCGCGGCCGGCCCTGCGGGCCTGGTTCGGAGGTTTCCGGGAAGGCTGGACCACACCGTGCGGTCCCCGCCGGCCGATGCGCTGGCGTACGGTGTGGCGGCTCACCCGACTGGGTCGCCCCCCGGTGATCTGACAAGCTCGACCCCGAGAGGTCGCTACTGTCGAACCGCACATGAACACGCGTTCGCCGTCGAGGCGGCGCGCGGCAGACGTACCCGAAGACGAAAGTTTCCAGCTGTGAGTGAGACCACGCACGACGGCACGGTCGCGGTGACCGCGGCTCCGTCGCCCGACGAGGGACTGACGGCGGCCCGGCTCGCCGACAAGTACGGGCTCTCCGTGAGCGGTGCCCGGCCCTCGCTCGTGGAGTACGTCCGTCAGCTGTGGGGGCGCCGCCACTTCATCCTGGCCTTCTCCCAGGCGAAGCTGACCGCCCAGTACAGCCAGGCCAAGCTCGGCCAGCTGTGGCAGGTGGCCACGCCGTTGCTGAACGCGGCCGTGTACTTCTTCATCTTCGGCCTGATCCTGCACGCCAGCCGCGGCATGTCCCAGGACGTGTACATCCCGTTCCTGGTCACCGGCGTGTTCGTGTTCACCTTCACGCAGAGCTCGATCATGTCGGGTGTGCGTGCCATCTCCGGCAACCTCGGACTGGTGCGCGCCCTGCACTTCCCGCGCGCGTCCCTGCCGGTCTCCTTCTCGCTCCAGCAGCTCCAGCAGCTGCTGTTCTCGATGATCGTGCTGTTCATCGTGGCGATCGGCTTCGGCAGCTACCCGAGCCTGTCCTGGCTGCTGATCGTGCCGGTGCTGGTGCTGCAGTTCCTGTTCAACACCGGGCTCGCGCTGATCGTGGCCCGCCTGGGCGCCAAGACGCCGGACCTCGCGCAGCTCATGCCGTTCATCCTGCGCACCTGGATGTACACGTCCGGCGTCATGTTCTCGATCAACAAGATGCTGGAGGGGCGTTCCGAGTGGATCGTCCGGCTGCTCCAGGTCAACCCGGCCGCCGTCTACATGGACCTGATGCGCTTCGCCCTGATCGACGGCTACGGTGCCTCGAACCTGCCGCCGCACGTCTGGGCCATCGCCCTGTTCTGGGCCGTGGCCGCGTTCGTGGGTGGCTTCGTGTACTTCTGGAAGGCGGAGGAGCGGTACGGCCGTGGCTGAGGAGAACATCCAGGACCGGCGCCCGACGGTCATCGCGGACGAGCTGCACATCGTCTACCGGGTCAACGGTGCCAAGACCGGCAAGGGCAGCGCGACGGCGGCCCTGAGCCGCATACTCAAGCGCGGCGAGGAGCGGGGCGTGCGCAAGGTGCACGCCGTGCGCGGGGTGTCCTTCATCGCCTACCGCGGCGAGGCCATCGGCCTGATCGGGTCGAACGGCTCCGGCAAGTCCACCCTGCTGCGCGCCATCGCCGGCCTGCTGCCCGCGGAGAAGGGCAAGGTCTACACCGACGGCCAGCCGTCCCTGCTGGGCGTGAACGCCGCCCTGATGAACGACCTCACGGGCGAGCGGAACGTCATCCTGGGCGGCCTCGCCATGGGGATGTCCCGGGAGCAGATCAGGGAGCGCTACCAGGACATCGTCGACTTCTCGGGCATCAACGAGAAGGGCGACTTCATCACCCTGCCGATGCGTACGTACTCCTCGGGCATGGCGGCCCGGCTCCGCTTCTCCATCGCCGCCGCCAAGGACCACGACGTGCTCATGATCGACGAGGCGCTGGCCACCGGTGACCGCAAGTTCCAGAAGCGCTCCGAGGAACGGATCCGGGAACTGCGCAAAGAGGCGGGAACGGTCTTTCTCGTCAGTCACAACAACAAATCCATCCGCGACACCTGTAACCGCGTGCTGTGGCTGGAGCGCGGTGAACTCCGTATGGACGGACCCACCGACGAGGTCCTGAAGGAGTACGAGAAGTTCACGGGCAAGTGACCCGTTTCGGCCAGGGCCCCGCCGGAATCCGTCCGGCGGGGCCCTGCGTCTGCAAAGGAAACGTCAACTCCGCCTGGTGTAAGGAATCTTGGAGCCAATCGGTGTGTTGTTGTGATGTGCAGGACACCCCGACGGTCCGTGTCGCGTTGTACAACGTAAGCTGTACCGGTGCCGGAAACCGGCAAGTGGGGCGATAATGCGCGACACCCTCCGTGGGGGCGCCCCCGCGCATTGCGGGGCGGCGTGTCCGAAATAGTGTGTATTGGGTCGGCAGTGTAGAACGGGAGATGTGACGGCAATGGCTACGGAAACTCCCCTGCTCAGCGCAGCATGTGCCGTCCCCGCCGCGGGCAGCGCCCGATGACGCGCACCGACGCGGCGCCCCACCTGGAACGCGCCACCCTGGACAAGGCCGCCGCCGAGAACTTCCCCGTGGCCCCCTTCTTCCTTCCCCGCGACTGGCGCGACGACCTCATGGCCGTCTACGGCTTCGCCCGCCTCGTGGACGACATCGGCGACGGCGACCTCGCCCCGGGCGGAGCCGACGCCCGGGCGCTCGGCGTGTCGCCCGCCGACGCCGCGGACCGGCTGGTCCTCCTCGACGCCTTCGAGGCCGACCTGCGCCGCGTCTTCGACGGCACCCCGCGCCACCCGCTGCTGCGCCGGCTCCAGCCCACCGTCCGCCGCCGCTCCCTCACCCCCGAACCCTTCCTCGGACTCATCGCCGCCAACCGCCAGGACCAGCTCGTCGCCCGGTACGAGACCTACGACGACCTCCTCGCCTACTGCGAACTGTCGGCCAACCCCGTGGGCCGCCTCGTCCTCGGCGTCACCGGAACCTCGACCCCCGAGCGGATCCGGCTGTCCGACGCGATCTGCACGGCCCTGCAGATCGTGGAGCACCTCCAGGACGTCGCCGAGGACCTCGGCCGCGACCGGATCTACCTCCCGGCCGAGGACATGAAGCGTTTTCACGTCCAGGAAACGGACCTCGCCGCACAAACCGCGGGCGCATCGGTGCGCGCCCTGGTTGCATACGAAGCGCAACGCGCCCGCGATCTGCTGAATGAAGGCGCCCCCCTGGTGGGTAGCGTCCACGGCAGGCTGAAGCTGCTGCTCGCGGGGTTCGTGGCGGGGGGAAGGGCGGCGATCCGGGCGATCGCCGCCGCCGAATACGACGTACTTCCCGGCCCGCCCCGACCCGGCAAGGTCCAGCTGCTGCGTGAGGCGGGCGTGATCCTGCGAGGAGAGAGGTGATCGGGACCGTGGATTCTCCGTCGCACGTGTCCGCGCCGGTACTCGCCGCCTACAGCTACTGCGAGGCCGTGACCGGGCAGCAGGCCCGGAACTTCGCCTACGGCATCCGGCTGCTGCCGACGGCCAAGCGCCGCGCCATGTCGGCGCTGTACGCGTTCTCCCGGCGCGTGGACGACATCGGCGACGGCGACCTTCCCGGTGAGACCAAGCTGGTGCGCCTCGAGGACACCCGGGCGCTGCTCGCCCGGGTCCGCGAGGGCGAGGTCGAGGAGGACGACACCGACCCGGTGGCCGTCGCCCTCACCCATGCCGCGCGGGCCTTCCCGATCCCGCTCGGCGGCCTGGACGAGCTGATCGACGGCGTCCAGATGGACCTGCGCGGCGAGACCTACGAGACCTGGGACGACCTCAAGGTGTACTGCCGGTGTGTCGCCGGCGCCATCGGCCGCCTCTCGCTCGGCGTGTTCGGCACCGAACCGGCCGCACGCGGCGCCGAGCGCGCCGCCGAGTACGCCGACACGCTGGGCCTCGCCCTGCAGCTCACCAACATCCTCCGCGACGTCCGCGAGGACGCCATGGGCGGTCGCACCTACCTGCCCGCCGACGACCTCGCCAAGTTCGGCTGCTCGGCCGGGTTCCACGGACCGACCCCGCCCGAGGGATCCGACTTCGCCGGCCTCGTCCACTTCGAAGTGCGGCGCGCCCGGGCCCTGTTCGCCGAGGGCTACCGGCTGCTGCCCATGCTCGACCGGCGCAGCGGCGCCTGTGTGGCCGCGATGGCCGGCATCTACCGCCGGCTGCTGGACCGCATCGAGCGCGACCCGGAGGCCGTGCTGCGCGGCCGCGTCTCCCTCCCCGGACACGAGAAGGCCTATGTCGCCGTGCGCGGCCTGTCCGGGCTCGACACCCGGCATGTGACCCGCCATGTCTCCCGGCGCTCCGTCAGGAGGCGCGCCTGATGGACCGCACGGAACCAGAGGGCACCGGGCAGGCAACCCTGCGCTGCGGCGTGGCGTCCCTGACTGCGACGGGCGGGCGTGCACCGTTCAATCAGCACGCTCGGCACGCACGGAAGGACGCACGATGAGCGACGGCTCACCCCCCGCGCAGGCAGCGGCCGGCACCCCCCGGACGCCGGGCCGCAGCGCGGTCGTGGTCGGCGGCGGCCTCGCCGGGATCACCGCGGCGCTGGCTCTCGCCGACGCGGGTGTGCGGGTCACCCTGCTCGAAGGCAGGCCCAGACTGGGCGGCCTCGCCTTCTCCTTCCAGCGCGGCGAACTGACCGTCGACAACGGCCAGCACGTGTACCTGCGCTGCTGTACCGCCTACCGCTGGTTCCTCGACCGGATCGAGGGCGCGGCACTGGCACCGCTGCAGGACCGTCTGGACGTGCCCGTCGTCGACGTCGCCAAGCCCGAGGGCAGACGGCTCGGCAGACTGCGGCGCGACCCGCTGCCCGTCCCGCTCCACCTGGGACGCAGCCTGGCCGCCTATCCGCACCTCTCGCTCGCCGAGCGCGCGGCCGTCGGGCGCGCCGCGTTCGCGCTGAAGGGGCTCGACCTCGCCGATCCGGCCCTGGACACCCAGGACTTCGGCAGCTGGCTGGCCGCGCACGGCCAGTCGGCGCGTGCCGTCGAGGCCCTGTGGGACCTGGTCGGGGTCGCCACCCTCAACGCGGTCGCGGGCGACGCCTCGCTGGGGCTCGCCGCGATGGTGTTCAAGACCGGTCTGCTGTCCGACCCGGGCGCGGCCGACATCGGCTGGGCCCACGTCCCGCTGGGCGAACTGCACGACCGGCTGGCCCGCAAGGCGCTCGACTCCGCGGGCGTCCGTACCGAGGTCCGTACACGCGTCACCTCCATCCTCCACAACGAGAACGGGGCCTGGAGCGTTCAGGTTCCCGGCGAGACGCTTTCCGCGGACGCCGTCGTCCTCGCCGTACCCCAGCGGGAGGCCCGCGACCTGCTGCCGCCCGGCGCCCTCGACGCCCCCGAGCGGCTGCTGGAGATCGGCACCGCGCCGATCCTCAACGTCCATGTCGTCTACGACCGCAAGGTGCTCGCGCGGCCCTTCTTCGCGGCCCTCGGCACCCCGGTGCAGTGGGTGTTCGACCGCACCCACGCCTCCGGGCTGGCGGCCGGGCAGTACCTCGCGCTCTCCCAGTCGGCCGCGCAGGACGAGATCGACCGTCCCGTCTCCGACCTGCGCGAGCGCTATCTGCCCGAGCTGGAAAGGCTGATCCCGGGTGCGCGCGCGGCCGAGGTGCTGGACTTCTTCGTGACCCGGGAGCGCACGGCGACGTTCGCCCCCACCCCCGGCGTCGGGCGGCTGCGGCCCGGCGCCCGCACCAAGGCCCCCGGCCTGTACCTGGCCGGAGCGTGGACCGCCACCGGGTGGCCCGCGACCATGGAGAGTGCGGTCCGCAGTGGAGTGAGCGCGGCCGACGCCGCGCTCGGCGCCCTGGGCCGGCCCCGCCCCCGCCACCTCTTCGAGTTCGAGGAGGCGGCCTGATGCCCGATCGGCAGGCGGCAGGCCCCCGCACCCCCGGTACCGCGACAAGAGGAGAGACTGTGCCCACTGTGCCCCCGGCCGCGACGCCCGCTCGGAGGCCAGCGGTGGACGTGACCGCGCTGCTGGAGCGCGGCCGGACCCTGGCCACACCGGTGCTGCGCGCGGCGGTCGACCGCCTGGCGCCGCCCATGGACACCGTCGCCGCCTACCACTTCGGCTGGATCGACGCCGCCGGCAACCCCGCCGACGGCGACGGAGGCAAGGCCGTCCGCCCCGCGCTCGCGGTGCTCTCGGCCGAGGTCACCGGCGCCGCGCCCGAGGAGGGCATCCCGGGCGCCGTCGCCGTCGAACTCGTGCACAACTTCTCGCTGCTGCACGACGACCTGATGGACGGCGACGAGCAGCGCCGGCACCGTGACACCGTCTGGAAGGTGCACGGCCCCGCCCAGGCCATCCTGGTCGGCGACGCGCTGTTCGCCCTCGCCAACGAGGTCCTGCTGGAACTCGGCACGGTCGACGCCGGCCGCGCCACCCGCCGGCTGACCACCGCCACCCGCGCCCTGATCGACGGTCAGGCCCAGGACATCTCCTACGAGCACCGCGACCGCGTCAGCGTCGAGGAGTGCCTGGAGATGGAGGGCAACAAGACCGGCGCCCTGCTCGCCTGCGCCTCCTCCATCGGCGCGGTCCTCGGCGGCGCGGACGACGCCACCGCCGACGCGCTGGAACGGTACGGCTACCACCTCGGCCTCGCCTTCCAGGCCGTGGACGACCTGCTGGGCATCTGGGGCGACCCGGAGGCCACCGGCAAGCAGACCTGGAGCGACCTGCGCCAGCGCAAGAAGTCCCTGCCGGTGGTGGCCGCGCTCGCGGCCGGCGGCTCCGCCTCCGAGCGGCTCGGCGAGATCCTCGCCGCCGACGCCAAGAGCAGTGACTTCGAGAACTTCTCCGAGGAGGAGTTCGCGGCCCGCGCCGCCCTCATCGAGGAGGCCGGCGGCCGGCAGTGGACGGCCGAGGAAGCACGCCGTCAGCATGTCATCGCCATCGAAGCCCTCGACGCCGTCGACATGCCCGACCGGGTGCGGGACTCCTTCACGGCGCTCGCCGACTTCGTCGTCGTACGAAAGAGATGATCACTATCGGCCGGACAAGCCGCGCGTAGTCGCCGGCCGGTGCAGCACGGGCACCGGCCGACGGCGGACCCACAGCAGCACGACTCGCACGACTGCACGAAGGGGAAGCCATGACAGCGACGACCGACGGAAGCACCGGGGCGACCTTGCCGTCCCGCGCTGCCGCGGCCAGCGACACCACGCTCACCACCCCCGAGACGGCCGGGGTAGGGGAATCCGCCACGCGCGCCGCACAGCGCGCCATCGACTTCCTGCTCGCCACGCAGGACACCGAGGGCTGGTGGAAGGGCGACCTGGAGACCAACGTCACCATGGACGCCGAGGACCTGCTGCTCCGTCAGTTCCTGGGCGTCCTGGACGAGCACACCACACAGGCCGCCGCGAAGTTCATCCGCGGCGAGCAGCGCCCGGACGGCACCTGGGCCACCTTCTACGGCGGGCCCGGTGAACTGTCCACCACCATCGAGGCGTACGTCGCCCTGCGCCTGGCCGGCGACGCGCCCGACGCCCCGCACATGGCGAAGGCGTCCGCCTGGATCCGCGAGCGCGGCGGCATCGCCGCCGCCCGGGTCTTCACCCGGATCTGGCTCGCCCTGTTCGGCTGGTGGAAGTGGGAGGACCTGCCCGAACTCCCGCCGGAGCTGATCTACTTCCCGACCTGGTTCCCGCTCAACATCTACAACTTCGGGTGCTGGGCCCGGCAGACCATCGTGCCGCTCACCATCGTCTCGGCGAAGCGCCCGGTGCGCCCGGCGCCCTTCGCGCTGGACGAACTGCACACCGACCCGGCGAACCCCCACCCGCCACAGCCGCTCGCCCCGGTGGCGAGCTGGGACGGGCTCTTCCAGCGGCTCGACAAGGTGGTCCGCGGCTACCGCAAGGTCGCCGTGCGCAGACTCCGCAAGGCCGCGATGAACTCCGCGGCCCGCTGGATCATCGAGCGGCAGGAGAACGACGGCTGCTGGGGCGGCATCCAGCCCCCGGCCGTGTACTCGGTCATCGCCCTGCACCTGCTCGGCTACGACCTGGAGCACCCGGTGCTGCGCGAGGGCCTCGCCTCGCTGGACCGTTTCGCCGTCTGGCGCGAGGACGGCGCCCGGATGATCGAGGCCTGCCAGTCCCCGGTGTGGGACACTTGCCTGGCCACCATCGCCCTGGTGGACGCCGGTCTGCCCGTCGACCACCCCCAACTGGTCAAGGCCGCCGACTGGATGCTCGGCGAGGAGATCGTCCGGCCCGGCGACTGGGCGGTACGCCGGCCGCAACTTCCCCCGGGTGGCTGGGCGTTCGAGTTCCACAACGACAACTACCCCGACATCGACGACACCGCGGAGGTGGCTCTCGCGCTGCGCCGGGTCCGGCACCACGACCCCGAGCGCGTGGACCACGCGATCGGGCGGGGCGTCCGCTGGAACCTCGGCATGCAGTCGAAGAACGGTGCCTGGGGCGCCTTCGACGTCGACAACACCAGCCCGTTCCCGAACCGGCTGCCCTTCTGCGACTTCGGCGAGGTCATCGACCCGCCGTCCGCGGACGTCACCGCGCACGTCGTGGAGATGCTCGCCGCCGAGGGCCTGGCGCACGACCCGCGCACCCGCCGTGGCATCGACTGGCTGCTCGCCGAACAGGAGCCGAACGGCTCGTGGTTCGGCCGCTGGGGCGTCAACTACCTCTACGGCACCGGGTCGGTCGTCCCCGCGCTCACCGCGGCCGGGCTGCCGGGCTCGCACCCCGCGATCCGGCGGGCCGTGACCTGGCTGGAGAGCGTCCAGAACGACGACGGCGGCTGGGGCGAGGACCTGCGTTCCTACCGGCACGTCAAGGAGTGGAGCGGCCGGGGCGCCTCCACGGCCTCGCAGACCGCATGGGCGCTGATGGCGCTGCTCGCCGCGGGGGAGAAGGACTCCAAGGCCGTCGAGCGCGGCGTCCAGTGGCTGGCCGACACCCAGCGGGAGGACGGCACCTGGGACGAGCCGTACTTCACCGGCACCGGCTTCCCCTGGGACTTCTCCATCAACTACCACCTCTACCGGCAGGTGTTCCCGCTCACCGCGCTCGGCCGGTACCTGCACGGCGACCCCTTCGAGCGGAACCTGCTCGCCCGGGCCGACAAGACCAGCTCGCCGGCCGAGGGGAGCTGACTTGAACGACCAGCCCGCCCCGGCTCCGCTGCTGATCGCCTGCGCGCTCGGCATCGAGCACCTCGCCCTGCGCACCGGCGACCGCAGCGGTGCCGGCGGGCCGGTGACCTTCGTCCGTACGGGCATGGGTCCCCGTGCGGCGGAACGCTTCGTCACCCGGCGCCTCGCCGGCCCGGCACAGGCCGACACGGCCGTGCTGGCCACCGGCTTCTGCGCCGGGCTCGCTCCCGGTATGCACCCCGGCGATCTGGTCGTCGCCGAGGAGACCCGGGACCCGCGCGGGACCGTCCCGTGCGTGGGCACCGAACTGCTCGTCAAGGAACTCGCGCGCCTGCTGCCCGGACGCACCGTCCACATCGGCCCGCTCACCGGCTCCGACCACGTCGTCCGGGGACCCGAGCGGTCCGAACTGCGTGCCACCGGTGCGATCGCGGTGGACATGGAGTCGGCGGCCACGCTGCTGGCCGCCGTCCGCACGGGTGAGCGTCCCGTCGCGGCCGTCCGGGTGGTCGTGGACGCTCCGGAACACGAACTCGTCCGGATCGGAACAGTGCGCGGTGGAATATCAGCTTTCCGTGTTCTTCGCTCCATCCTTCCTGCATTTTTCGAATGGCACCGTTCTTTGCTGCTCCCTCGGAGGTGAGCCAGATGGCCATGCCGTTGCGTCAGTCCATCAAGGTCGCTACATACCTGGCCGAACAGAAGCTCCGCAGGCGGGACAAGTTTCCGCTCATCGTCGAGCTGGAACCGCTGTTCGCCTGCAATCTGAAGTGCGAGGGCTGCGGCAAGATCCAGCACCCGGCCGGTGTGCTCAAGCAGCGCATGCCGGTGGCCCAGGCCGTGGGCGCGGTGCTGGAATCCGGTGCGCCGATGGTGTCCATCGCCGGCGGAGAGCCCCTGATGCACCCCCAGATCGACGAGATCGTGCGTCAGTTGGTGGCGAAGCGCAAGTACGTGTTCCTGTGCACCAACGCGATGCTGCTGCGCAAGAAGATCGACAAGTTCACGCCCTCGCCCTACTTCGCGTTCGCCGTGCACATCGACGGACTGCGGGAGCGGCACGACGAGTCCGTCGCCAAGGAAGGGGTGTTCGACGAGGCGGTGGAGGCCATCAAGGAGGCCAAGCGGCGCGGCTTCCGGGTGACCACCAACTCCACCTTCTTCAACACCGACACCCCGCAGACCATCATCGAGGTGCTCAACTTCCTCAACGACGACCTGAAGGTGGACGAGATGATGATCTCGCCCGCCTACGCCTACGAGAAGGCACCCGACCAGGAGCACTTCCTCGGCGTCGAGCAGACCCGCGAACTGTTCAAGAAGGCCTTCGCGGGCGGCAACCGCAAGAAGTGGCGGCTCAACCACTCCCCGCTCTTCCTGGACTTCCTGGAGGGCAAGGTCGACTTCCCGTGCACCGCGTGGGCGATCCCGAACTACTCGCTCTTCGGCTGGCAGCGTCCCTGCTACCTGATGAGCGACGGGTACGTGCCGACGTACCGCGAACTCGTCGAGGAGACCGACTGGGACAAGTACGGCCGCGGCAAGGACCCG
The DNA here is from genome assembly GCF_055600785.1 of Streptomyces sp. NPDC038200. Taxonomy (NCBI): domain Bacteria; kingdom Bacillati; phylum Actinomycetota; class Actinomycetes; order Kitasatosporales; family Streptomycetaceae; genus Streptomyces; species Streptomyces sp. NPDC038200. The sequence continues at coordinate 183,782 of NZ_JBVJYH010000003.1, read as the reverse complement.
CGCTGCGACAACTGCATGGCGCACTGCGGCTACGAGCCGACCGCCGTGCTCGCCACCATGGGCTCCCTGAAGGAGTCGCTGCGGGCGATGCGCGAGACCGTCTCCGGGAACCGGGAGTGACGGCATGACCGCCGTCCCCTTGGGCGTTCCCGAGGTACCGGCCCGTCCGGTCGCGCCGCGCCGCGCGTCGCGGCAGATCCACGTCGGGCCGGTGGCGGTCGGGGGCGGAGCCCCGGTGTCGGTGCAGTCGATGACGACGACCCGCACGTCGGACATCGGCGCCACCCTGCAGCAGATCGCCGAGCTGACCGCGTCCGGCTGCCAGATCGTCCGCGTCGCCTGCCCCACGCAGGACGACGCGGACGCGCTGGCGACCATCGCCCGCAAGTCGCAGATCCCGGTGATCGCGGACATCCACTTCCAGCCGAAGTACGTGTTCGCGGCCATCGAGGCCGGCTGTGCGGCGGTCCGGGTGAATCCGGGAAACATCAAGAAGTTCGACGACCAGGTGAAGGAGATCGCGCGCGCCGCCAAGGACCACGGCACGCCGATCCGGATCGGTGTCAACGCCGGTTCCCTGGACCGGCGGCTGCTCCGGAAGTACGGCAAGGCCACTCCCGAGGCCCTGGTCGAGTCGGCGCTGTGGGAGGCGTCCCTCTTCGAGGAGCACGACTTCCGCGACATCAAGATCTCCGTCAAGCACAACGACCCGGTCGTGATGATCGAGGCCTACCGGCAGCTCGCCGAGGAGTGCGACTACCCGCTGCACCTCGGTGTGACGGAGGCGGGCCCGGCGTTCCAGGGCACGATCAAGTCGGCGGTGGCCTTCGGGGCGTTGCTGTCGCGCGGCGTCGGGGACACCATCCGCGTGTCGCTGAGCGCGCCGCCGGCGGAGGAGGTCAAGGTCGGCATCCAGATCCTGGAGTCCCTGGGGCTGCGGCAGCGACGGCTGGAGATCGTCTCCTGTCCGTCCTGCGGCCGGGCCCAGGTGGACGTCTACAAGCTCGCCGAGGAGGTCACCGCGGGCCTGGACGGCATGGAAGTGCCGCTGCGGGTAGCGGTGATGGGCTGTGTGGTCAACGGTCCGGGGGAGGCCCGCGAGGCCGACCTCGGGGTTGCCTCGGGCAACGGCAAGGGGCAGATCTTCGTCAAGGGCGAGGTCGTCAAGACCGTTCCCGAGTCGAAGATCGTGGAGACGCTCATCGAGGAGGCCATGAAGCTCGCCGAGCGGACGAGCCCCGCAGACCACGTGAGTTGAGGCAAGGCACGGACCGAGAGGGGGCCCGAGCGTGACCATTCTGGAGAACATCCGGGGACCACGCGACCTGAAGGCGCTGTCCGAGGCGGAACTCGGTGAGCTGTCCGAAGAGATACGCGAGTTCCTGGTGCACGCGGTGTCCCGCACCGGCGGTCACCTCGGACCCAACCTGGGGGTGGTGGAACTCTCTGTCGCCCTCCACCGGGTGTTCGAGTCCCCGGCCGACCGCATCCTGTGGGACACCGGCCACCAGAGCTACGTGCACAAGCTGCTGACCGGCCGCCAGGACTTCTCCAAGCTGCGCGGCAAGGGCGGCCTGTCCGGCTACCCCTCGCGCGAGGAGTCCGAGCACGACGTCATCGAGAACAGCCACGCCTCCACCGCGCTCGGCTGGGCCGACGGCCTGGCCAAGGCCCACCAGGTGCAGGGGGAGAAGGGCCATGTGGTCGCGGTCATCGGCGACGGCGCGCTGACCGGCGGCATGGCCTGGGAGGCGCTGAACAACATCGCGGCGGCCAGGGACCGGCCGCTGATCATCGTCGTCAACGACAACGAACGGTCGTACGCCCCCACCATCGGCGGCCTCGCCAACCATCTGTCCACCCTGCGCACCACCGACGGCTACGAGAGGGTGCTGGCCTGGGGAAAGGAGGTGCTGCAGCGCACCCCGGTCGTCGGCAGCACGCTCTACGAGTCCCTGCACGGCGCGAAGAAGGGCTTCAAGGACGCTTTCGCCCCGCAGGGCATGTTCGAGGACCTGGGACTGAAGTACCTCGGTCCGATCGACGGCCACGACATCGGTGCCGTCGAGTCGGCGCTGCGCCGCGCGAAGCGCTTCCACGGTCCCGTTCTGGTCCACTGCCTCACCGAGAAGGGCCGCGGCTACGAGCCCGCCCTCGCCCACGAGGAGGACCACTTCCACACCGTCGGAGTGATGGACCCGCTCACCTGCGAGCCGCTCGCCCCCTCCGGCGGGCCTTCGTGGACCTCGGTGTTCGGCGAGGAGATCGTGCGGATCGGGGAGGAGCGCGCGGACGTCGTGGCGATCACGGCGGCCATGCTGCACCCGGTGGGCCTGGGCGCGTTCGCCGAGCGCTTCCCGGACCGGGTGTGGGACGTGGGCATCGCCGAGCAGCACGCGGCCGTCTCCGCGGCCGGGCTCGCCACCGGCGGCCTGCACCCGGTCGTCGCCGTCTACGCCACCTTCCTCAACCGGGCCTTCGACCAGCTGCTGATGGATGTCGCCCTGCACCGCTGCGGGGTCACCTTCGTCCTGGACCGGGCCGGCGTCACCGGTACCGACGGTGCCTCCCACAACGGCATGTGGGACATGTCCGTCCTCCAGGTCGTCCCCGGCCTCAGGATCGCCGCCCCGCGCGACGCCGACCAGCTGCGTGCCCAGCTGCGCGAGGCCGTCGCCGTGGACGACGCGCCCACTCTGGTCCGGTTCCCGAAGGAGACCGTCGGCCCGCGGATCCCGGCGGTCGACCGCGTCGGCGGCATCGACGTCCTGCACCGCGCCGAACGCCCCGAGGTGCTGCTGGTGGCCGTCGGGGTGATGGCAGCGGTGTGCCTCCAGGCAGCCGAGCTGCTGGAGGCCCGCGGTATCGGCTGCACGGTGGTGGACCCGCGCTGGGTCAAGCCCGTCGACCCCGCGCTGCCCGGACTCGCGGTCCGGCACCGGCTGGTGGCCGTGGTCGAGGACAACAGCCGGGCGGCGGGTGTGGGTTCGGCCGTGGCGCTGGCCCTCGGCGACGCCGACGTGGACGTGCCGGTACGGCGGTTCGGCATTCCGGAGCAGTTCCTCGCGCACGCCAAGCGCGGCGAGGTGCTGGCCGACATCGGCCTCACGCCCGTGGAGATCGCCGGGCGGATCAGCGCGAGCCTGGCCGTCCAGGATGCCGGCGGCACAGCCAAGGAGAGTGAATGACCACCGAGTTCGACCTCGGCGCCCTGCTCGCCGAGCGCGGAGCCGAACGCTACGAGCTGCACGCGAAGCACCTGAACCCGCAGCTCCCGCGCATGCTGCACACCATCGGCTTCGACAAGGTCTACGAGCGCGCCGAGGGGGCGCACTTCTTCGACGCGGCCGGCAACGACTATCTGGACATGCTCGCGGGGTTCGGGGTGATGGGGCTCGGCCGTCATCACCCCGTGGTCCGCAAGGCGCTGCACGACGTCCTGGACCTGGACCTCGCCGATCTCACCCGCTTCGACTGCCAGCCGCTGCCGGGCCTGCTCGCCGAACGGCTCCTCGCGCAGAGCCCGCACCTGGACCGGGTGTTCTTCGGCAACAGCGGTACCGAAGCGGTCGAGACGGCCCTGAAATTCGCCCGGTACGCCACCGGCAGGCCGCGTGTCCTCTACTGCGACCACGCCTTCCACGGTCTGACCACGGGCTCCCTCTCGGTCAACGGGGAGAGCGGATTCCGTGACGGTTTCGCCCCGCTGCTGCCCGACACCGCCGTGCCCCTCGGCGATCTGGACGCCCTGGCCCGGGAGCTGAAGAAGGGCGACGTGGCCGCGCTGATCGTGGAGCCGATCCAGGGCAAGGGCGTGCACGAGGCCCCGCCCGGTCATCTACGTGCCGCGCAGGAGCTGCTGCACCGGCACAAGGCGCTGCTCATCGCCGACGAGGTGCAGACCGGCCTCGGCCGCACCGGCGACTTCTACGCCTACCAGCACGAGGACGGTGTCGAACCGGACCTGGTGTGCGTGGCCAAGGCCCTCTCCGGCGGCTATGTGCCCGTCGGCGCCACCCTCGGCAAGGAGTGGATCTTCAAGAAGGTCTACTCGTCCATGGACCGCGTCCTGGTGCACTCGGCGAGCTTCGGGTCCAACGCCCAGGCGATGGCGTGCGGCCTCGCCGTGCTGTCGGTCATGGAGAACGAGCAGATCGTCGCCGGCGTGCGCAGGACGGGCGAGCTGCTGAAGTCCCGGCTCACCGCGCTGATCGACAAGTACGAGCTGCTCGCCGACGTCCGCGGCCGGGGCCTGATGATCGGCATCGAGTTCGGCAAGCCGTCCTCACTGAAGCTGCGCAGCCGTTGGACCATGCTCCAGGCGGCGCGCAAGGGCCTGTTCGCCCAGATGGTCGTCGTACCGCTGCTGCAGAAGCACCGGATCCTCACCCAGGTCTCCGGCGACCACCTGGAAGTGATCAAGCTCATCCCGCCGCTGGTCCTGGACGAGGCCGATGTGGACCGGTTCGTGGACGCCTTCACCGCGGTGATGGACGACGCGCACAGCGGCGGCGGCCTGATGTGGGACTTCGGCAAGACCCTGATCAAGCAGGCGGTGGCCAACCGCTGAACGCGGGCCCTGAAGGAGCAGGCTCAGAGGGAGAAGGCGAGGACCAGGACGAAGGGGTAGGTCAGCCCGATCGTGCCCAGGACGGCTCCCGTCACGGCGGTCCACAGCCGGCCCACGCCACGGCGGGCGTGGTGGACGCCCATCAGCCCGAAGGTGACGGCGAGCCCTCCGGCGATGAGCATCACGGGCAGCAGGCCGAGCGTGAGCGTCGGCCACACGCCCGCCGCGGCCACGATGCCCAGGACGAGTGCGGTGGGACCGAGGGCGACGGCGGGTGTGTCGTCGGCTCGGCCGGGTGTCAGTGCGGCAGGCATGAGATCCCCCTATTTTTGAACGTGTTCAAACGTCGGGTCCGATCGTAGCAGGGGAGCGGCGGCCCCGGGCTTCCGTGCGGGAGGTGTCGGGGTTTTGCCTGAGAGGCAAGAAAATTGCCGCTGAGGCAAAAGTGGGGCTCAATGGAGGCATGAACGCCTCAGACGCCGAGCCGCCCACGGCTCCGGACGAGGGCCTGCCGGCCGTCGCGCCGCAGCTGCGCGCCCTGCGCCGGCGCGCCGGCCTCACGCTGGAGGCCGCGGCCCGTGCCGCCGGCCTCTCGCCGGCCCACCTCTCCCGCCTGGAGACCGGGCACCGCCAGCCGTCGCTGCCGATGCTGCTCGCGCTCGCCCGTGTCTACGGTACGACCGTCTCCGAGCTGCTGGGCGAGGCGGTGCCCGAACGGGATGCCATCGTGCGGTCCGCCGACATGGAGCCGACCCGGGCGGGCGGGTGGACGTACTTCCAGGCCGGGGCGTCCGGCCGGGGCATGCAGGCGCTGCGCGTGCGGGCGCCGTACGGCTCGCAGGGCGACATCGTGCGCGTGCACCCCGGCGAGGAGTGGCTCTACGTCCTCAAGGGGCGCCTCAGACTGCGGCTGGGCGACGCCGTGCACCTGCTCGCTCCCGGCGACAGCGCGCACTTCGACTCGCTCACCCCGCACCGCCTCGCCGCCGAGGACCAGGACGGCGTGGAGCTGCTGTTCGTCCACACCCTGCTGCAGAGTCCCACGGCCACGATGTGCCTGGGCCCGCTGACCGGAGAGCTGCCATGAGCAACTTCGAAGACAAGTTCCCCCGTTCCCTGTGGATCCGGCTGATCATCTACATCGCGCTCGGGCACGTCCTGGCCGCGTTCCTCTACCTGCTGTTCGCGGTGGGCGCCAAGGGCTGACCCGGCCGGGCGCCGTGACATCATGCGCGGATGCCCGAGAAGTCCGACCTGATCGCCGCCCGCTGGCCCCTCGCCGCGCCCTCCACGGCCGACTGGCTGCGTGAACTGGCCGGAGACGGCACCACCGGGTTCATGCCCCCGCCGCTGCCGGACGCGGTCTGGGTGCTCAACGCCATGTACGAGCACGAGCGGGTCGCCGCCGAGGTCACGTACGACGAGTACCACCGGGCCGGGGTGGCGGACGGCACCGCCGAACGGCACGTCGTCGGGAACCTCGACCTCACCGAGGCGGGGGTCACCACGGGAGGCGGCCTGGGGCGGGCCGAACACCCCGGGCCCGGCTGGCGGCGGCTGCGCTGGGCGGAACTCGCCGAACGGACCGGCGACGCGGTGGTCCCCGAGGGACTCCTGCCCTGCTTCCGGTGCTTCCCCTCGGTGAAGAAGGGCGGCAGCTGGCCGCTGCGGATCGCGCCGCCGACCGAGGGCAGCCTGGACCGCGAGACCTGGAACCGGCTGGTGGACCTCCTCGCCGAGCACAGTCCGGCGGGCCCGGACACCCCTTGCCTGGCCTACTACAACCCGCTGATGCTCCTCGACTTCGACCTCGAGAACACCCATGTGCGGACCGGCCGGCTCGGCGACGCGAAGATCCTCTACGACAATCCCGAGGTCGAGTTCAGCCCGTCCAACCTGTGGGCGGAGGACCGCTCCTGGCTCCTGGGCACCGACTACGACCTGTGGGCCACCAAGGTGGCCGGCCCCGCCCCGCTCGTCGAGGCCCTGCTCCGGGACCCGGAGATCGAGGCGGTCCGCCTGCCCTGGGCCCACTGACCCGCCCGGTTACCGGTGCCGGTCGGCTCCGCCGTGCGCCGCGGCCGGCCGGGACGGCCCCGAAGGCCGCGGGCGGCCCCGCACGGCGATGGGCTCCGGCGGCTCGCGGGGTCAGTCCAGCAGCCGTTCGCGCAGCCGCTCGCGGGACTCGGGGGAGAGGCCGAGGCCCTGGGCCAGGTAGGTCTCGACGCCGCCCCAGGTCTCCTCGATGCTCGAGAAGGCGGCCTCCAGGTACTCCGCGCGCGCGTCGAAGAGCGGGTCGAGCAGCTCCATCACCTCGGGGGTGTACGCGGTCTCCGCGCTGCCGCTGCGCCGGATCCGGTAGCGGCGGTGCTTGGCCTTGGACTCCAGATAGTCGGCGACGATCGCCTCGCGCTCGACGCCCACGGCGAGGAGGGTGACGGCTATCGAGATTCCCGCCCGGTCCTTGCCCGCCGCGCAGTGCATGAGCGCCGGGACGCTGTCGTCGGCGAGCGCGTGCAGCACGCGGGAGTGCTCGGCGGTGCGCTCCTTGACGATCGTCCGGTAGGAGGCGATCATCCGGGCCGCCCCCTTGCCGTCGTCGAGGATCGCGCGCAACTGGTCGAGGTCGCCGTCGCGGACCAGCCGCCAGAACTCGGCGCCGTCCGCCGGGTCGCTCAGCGGCAGGTTCACGTTCCGCACGCCGGGCAGCTCGACGTCGGGGCCCTCCAGCCTCTGGTCGGACACGTTGCGGAAGTCGAAGATCGTGTGCAGGCCCAGGGAGGAGAGGAAGGCCGCGTCCTGCTCGGTCGCGTGCGCGAGATGACCGCTGCGGAACAGCACTCCGTGGCGCACCCGCCGCCCGTCCACTGTGGGCAGTCCGCCCACGTCACGGAAATTGCGGACACCGGCCAGCTCCGGCTCGGTCGACGGGACCTGCTGCGTCACGGGGGCTCCTCCCGGTCGGTCCCGCCGGCGCGGCTCGTCGACGGGCGCTCCGTCGACCTTACGGCATCGATTTCCTCGGGCAATGAGTTGTCCACAGGCATTGTCAGCAGGTCCGCGGCCCTTGATGATGTTGGCACTTGAGCGGATCTGTTGGCACCTGTGAGGTCTCGATGGTGGACATCGCCGAAGACGGTCGTACCTGGCTCCTGTCGGGCCCCGGCAGCAGTTATGCCCTCCATCTCACCGCCGCGGACGAGCTGCTCCATCTGCACTGGGGACCGCGGATCGCGCTCGCCGACGCCGAGGCGCTCGCGGCCGGGCCGCTGCCCGGCTACTGGCCCTTCGAGTCCCCGCTCGACGGCCGCGAGGAGTACCCCGTCGAGGGCGGACCGCGCTTCGTCCGCCCCGCCCTGTCCGTCCGCACCGACCAGCGGCGCGGCACCGAGTGGCGCTTCGTGTCGTACCGGACGGAGGACGACGAGCTGCGGCTGCGCTTCGACGACGACGGCGTGGGGATCACGCTGCACTACCGGATGCGCGGCGACGTCGTCGAGCGCCGGGTGACCGTCGACAACGGCGGCGACACGCGGGTGGAGCTGCTGCGGGCCGACGCGGCCACCTGGACCCTGCCCGACCGCGAGGGCTGGCGGCTGTCCCAGCTGCACGGCCGCTGGGCCGCGGAGTCCCGGCTCACCACCGCCCCTCTCACCTACGGCGAGAAGATCATCGGCAGCCGCCGCGGTCACACCGGCCACCAGCACCTGCCCTGGGTCGCGCTCGACACGGATGCCACCGAGGAGCACGGCGAGGTCTACGGCTGCGCGCTCGGCTGGTCCGGCTCCTGGCGTATCGCGGTCGCGCAGCTCCCGGACGCGCGCGTGCAGATCACGGGCGGCGCCGGCTACGACGACTCGGGCCTGCTGCTCCTCGCCCCGGGGGAGTCGTACACCACCCCCGTCTTCGCGGGCCTGTGGAGCGACGGCGGCTTCGGCGGCGCGAGCCGCACCTGGCACGCCTACCAGCGCGCCCATGTCGTCCCGGACGCCGAGCGCGACCGGCCGGTGCTCTTCAACTCCTGGGAGGCGACGAACTTCGACATCTCCGAGGAGCAGCAGGCCGCCCTGGCCCGCCGGGCCGCCGAGATCGGGGTCGAGCTGTTCGTGGTGGACGACGGCTGGTTCGGCGCCCGCACCAGCGACCGTGCCGGCCTCGGCGACTGGACGCCCAACCCCGACCGCTTCCCGCACGGCCTGAAGCCCCTCGCCGACCGGGTGCACGGCCTGGGCATGCAGTTCGGCATCTGGGTCGAGCCCGAGATGGTCAACCCGGACAGCGACCTGTACCGCGCCCACCCCGACTGGGTGCAGTACCAGCCGGGGCGGAGGCGTACGGAGCTGCGCAACCAGCTGGTGCTCAACCTCGCCCGCGAGGACGTCCAGGAGTACCTGTGGGAGCGGCTCGACGCCCTGCTCTCCGGCGCCCCCGTCGACTACGTCAAATGGGACTTCAACCGCTGCTTCACCGACGCGGGCTGGCCGGGGGAGCCGTACCCGCAGCGCCTGTGGGTGGACCACGTCCGCGCCCTCTACGCCCTGCTGGACCGGCTGCGGGCCGCCCACCCCCGGGTGGCCTTCGAATCCTGCTCGGGCGGCGGCGGGCGGATCGACCTCGGCGTGCTCAGCCGCACCGACCAGGTGTGGACCTCCGACAACACCGATCCGCTCGACCGGCTGGCCATCCAGCACGGCTTCACCCAGATCCACCCCGCCCGGGTGATGGCCGCCTGGGTCACCGACAGCCCCAACACCCAGCTCAACGGCCGGGTCAGCTCGCTGCGCTTCCGGTTCGTCAGCGCCATGGCGGGCGTGCTGGGAGTCGGCGGCGACCTGACGGAGTGGACTGCCGAGGAGCTGGCCGAGGCCCGGCGGTGGGTGGAGCTGTACAAGGAGATCCGGCCGGTCGTGCAGCACGGCGAGCTGTACCGGCTGCGGCCCCCGGAAGGTGGTCTGAGCGCCGTCCAGTACGTCCGGGGAGAGGAGACGGTCGTCCTGGCCTGGCTCCAGGCGCAGAGCCACGGCGAGCCGGTACCGGCGGTGCGGCTGCGCGGACTCGACCCGACAGCGTCGTACGCATGCCACGAAACGGGCGAAGTGCATCGAGGCGCGGTGCTGCTGCACCACGGGCTGCGCACGCGGCTCAAGGGTGACCTGGACGCGACGGTTCTTCGCCTACGCCGTCTCTAGGTATTCTGTCCAGTTTGGTCAACTTCGTTGCGACTCGCCACGGAATGCGGGGCCTTGGTGGGCGGGCTGGTGAGGAGCGTCATATCCGTGACGGTGCGTCGCACGTCATGTCCACGTAATACCGGTGCGGAGCAGGCGAATCGAGGGGATGGTGGGCCTTGAAGGCACGCTAGGTGACCGTGTGTTCCCGTATTCGATCACCCGAAACGCGCATCACGGGAACCCGCTGCTTGTTTCCGTGCGTCCTGCTCGCTTACGTTCGCCACCATTCCGGACGGAACGCCGAATCCTGCCGCCGCCCGGAGTCCCCACACACGTGACCCGCGCCGGCAGGAGCGGGGGACCCACCAGGTACGACTGCCTGTCCGGTCTCCGCGACAGGCAAGGGGGTGCAGCCGTGCCGCGCACGGCCGGGCAACTCCAGCCCGAACCCGACAGCTGACCTCGCAGGCGCCGGAGAGGAATTGCGCCATGCCCGCCAAGGGTAAGCACCGACGCCCCAAGACCCCGCGTTTTTCCCGCTCCATGGCAGTCGCCGGCACCGGTGGCGCCGCCCTCGCCCTCCCGCTCCTCGGGGCCACCGGAGCGCACGCCGCCACCCCCGCGCAGTCCGTACCCGGAAAGGCCGTGCGCTCCCTTCCGGAGACGGTCGAGAAGAGCGCCGCGCGTGCGGACGCCGGCGCTCGCACCTACACCGTGCGCAGCGGCGACTGCCTCTCGAAGATCGCCGACGAGCAGCACGTCGGCGGCGGCTGGCAGCGGCTCTACGAGGACAACCGGCGGACCGTCGGTGCCGACCCGTCGCTCATCCACCCGGGCCTGAAGCTCACCCTCGGCGGGCAGGCCGCGCCGACCCGCGCCGAGACCCCCGCCCCCCGGCACGCCCCCGCGGCCACGGCGTCCCCCCGGCCGGCCGCCGCCCAGCCCTCGCGGGCCGCCGGGTCCGCCCCGGCCTCCCGGCCGTCCGGGTCCGGCAACGCGCAGACCGCCACCGCCGGTTACACCCTCCCGGTGACCGGTGCCACCCTCGGCACCGGCTACCACGTGGCCGGCAGCATGTGGTCCAGCGGCCACCACACCGGCGTCGACTTCGTCGTGCCGGCCGGCACCCCCCTGAAGGCCGTCGCCGCGGGCACGGTCGTCTCCGCCGGCTGGGGCGGCGCGTACGGCAACCAGGTCGTCATCAAGCTGAACGACGGCTACTACGCCCAGTACGCCCACCTGTCGCAGCTGTCCGTCTCGGCCGGCCAGAGCGTGACCGCGGGCCGGCAGATCGGCCTGTCGGGCGCCACCGGCAATGTGACCGGCCCGCACCTGCACTTCGAGATCCGCACCACGCCGGATTACGGCTCGGACCTGGACCCGGTCGCCTACCTCCGCTCCCACGGCGTCGCGGTCGGCTGACGCCCGGCCCGGCGGCACCCCCCCGCCTGACGCGCTGCCGAAGGCCGGACCCCGTCCCGGGGTCCGGCCTTCGGTGTGTCCGCGTGCAACAGCCTGGAGAGTGACCGTATTCCTGCATTGGCAAATTCTTTAAGAGTGTCTCATCTCACCGTTCGTCAACCCCCGCTTACGGTCGCGTAGGTCACATCCGAAGGTGAATCATGGTCCGACGTGGCAGACGATTCGAAGAATGACAACAGATCAGTGATCGGGTCGTACGTGGCGGTGGGGGACAGCTTCACCGAGGGCGTCGGCGATCCAGGACCCGACGGGGCGTTCGTGGGCTGGGCCGACCGGTTCGCGGTGCTGCTCGCCGACCGGTGCCCCGAGGGCGACTTCGAGTACACCAACCTCGCGGTGCGCGGGAAGCTGCTGGACCAGATCGTGGCCGACCAGCTCCCGCGGGCCGTCGACCTGGCTCCCGACCTCGTCTCCTTCTGTGCGGGCGGCAACGACATCATCCGCCCGGGCACCGACCCGGACGAGGTGGCCGAGCGCTTCGAAAGCGCCCTGACCCGGCTGACCGAGGCCGTCGGCACCGTGCTCGTGACGACCGGCTTCGACACCCGTGGCGTCCCCGTGCTCAAGCATCTGCGCGGCAAGATCGCCACCTACAACGGGCACGTCCGTGCCATCGCGGACCGGTACGGATGCCCCGTGCTCGACCTGTGGTCCCTGAAGTCCGTGCAGGACCGCAGGGCCTGGGACAGCGACCGGCTGCACCTCTCGCCCGAGGGGCACACGCGCGTAGCCCTGCGCGCCGGTCAGGCCCTCGGTCTGGACGTCCCCGCCGACCCGGAGCAGCCGTGGCCGCCGCTGCCGCCCCGGGGCACCCTGGAGGTCCGCCGCGACGACGTCCAGTGGGCGCGCGAATTCCTCGTCCCCTGGATCGGGCGCCGACTGCGCGGCGAATCCTCCGGCGACCATGTGACGGCGAAGGGCACGCTCTCCCCGAACGACATCAAGATGCGCATCGCCTCGGTGGCCTGACACGGCCCGCCGCACCCCGGACCCCGGACCCGCACAGGGCGGCCCGGGGAGCGGGGTGTGCGTGTGGCGGTCCGGGCACGGGGGCGTGTCCGGACGCCGCCCGCATGGGCATGTGGTCGTGGTCAGGGGCGGGCGGGGCGTGCTCACCGCTCTCGTTCGGTCAACGCCTTCCGGTCCAGGCCGAGTTCCCGGGCGAGGGCGTCGTCCACCCATTCCTGCGCCCGGGACCGCGCCACCCCGCCCGGGTACGAGGTCAGCTGCACCGCGAGGCCGTCCATCAGCGCGGTCAGCCGCAGCGCCGCGCCGGTCGGGTCCGCGCACGCGAACTCCCCGGCCGACACGCCCTCGGCGATGACCTCCGTGATCGCCGCCTTCCACTGCTTGTCCAGATCGCGGGTGACCTCCCGCAGGGCCGGCTCGCGCAGGGCCACGGCCCAGCCCTCGATCCACAGCCGCCAGCCCTTGGCCTGCCCGGTCGGCGCGTACCAGCGCACCGCGGACCGGAGCCGCCGCAACGCGGTGGTCCGCCGGCCCAGCAGCTTGCGCAGGTGCGCGAGGTCGTCCCGGGCCGCGTACGTGAAGGCGGCGGCCACCAGCTTCTCCTTCGTGGAGAAGTGGTACAGCACCAGCGCGTTGCTCACCCCGAGGGCCGCGGCCACGTCGGCGATCCTGACCGCCGCCACGCCCCGCGCCTCGATCTGCTCTATGGCTGCCCGCAGCAGCTCCTCCCGGCGCTCCGCCACGCTCAACCGCACTCTAGCCACGCGGTCACCCTAGCCGCAGACCCCGCACCGCCGAAGCCGTCGGCCCGTCAGCGGTACCAGCCGAAGCGTTCCGCGATCACCGGCAGCCGGTCGGTCACCAGGGCGTGCGCCGCCGCGCGCGGGGTCGTCCCGTCGGCCTCCGCACGGTCGAGCATCAGAGCGACCAGGGCGCGCATGGAGCGCCGCAGGTACGCGAACGCCTCGTCGGCGTCCGCGCCGATGTCGCCGAAGAGGGTCCACCACCACCACGCGTTCGTCCCGGAATTGACCACCACGTCCGGCAGCACCGTCACCCCGCGCGCCGTCAGCAACGCCTCCGCCTCGGGTACGACGGGCATGTTGGCGGCCTCCACGATCCAGCGCGCCCGGATCCGCTCCTGGTTCGTGCCGTCGACCGCGTACGACACGGCGGCCGGCACCAGCACCTCCGCCTCCGCGGACAGCCAGCCGTCCCCGGGCAGTTCGCGGTCGTCCGGGCGCAGCGCGCCGCGGTCCACGGTGCCGTAGCCGTCCCGCGCCGCCAGCAGCGCCTCGACGTCGAGCCCGGCCGGGTTGGCGATGGTCCCCTTGAGGTCGGCGACGGCCACCACCGTCAGGCCCGCGCGCGCGAGGAAACGTGCGCTGGCCCCGCCCATGGTGCCGAGCCCCTGCACGGCGACCCGGGTGCCCGCGTACGGCACCGCCGCCCGGTCCAGGGCCGCCAGCACCGACTCGGCGACCCCGCAGCCGCCGGCCAGCTCGTCCAGGCCGATTCCGTCCACCTCCACCGCGAAGGCGTCCGCGAGCCGCTTCCGGGCCGCCGACTCGTCGTCCAGCAGCGGGTACACCGCCTGGACGGAGGAGACCAGACCCGCCTCGGCCGCCGCGCGGTCCACCAGGTCCTGGCTGAGGCCCAGATCCTCGCCGGTGGCCCAGAGACTCTCGATGTACGGGCGCATGGCGCGCAGGTAGCGGACGAGGAGCCCGTACGCCCGCGGGTCCCGCGGATCGCAGTCGATGCCGCCCTTCGCGCCGCCGAGCGGGATGTAGCGGCCCTGGGGGTTGTAGTGCAGGGCCTCCTTCATCGTCATGCCCCGAGCGAGCCCCGCCACCTCCGCCAGTGTGCAGCCGGGCCGCATCCGCAGCCCCCCGCTGGCCACGCCGCGCACCAGCCGGTCCACGACCAGGAAGCCCTGGCGGCCGGTGACGTGGTCGGTCCAGACGAGCGACATCAGCGGGGCGGTCATGAGGTCTCCGGAGGAGCGACGACGGGTGCTACTGAACGATGGGTCAGTATCCGGAGCCGGTCAGGACGCTGTCAACGCACTGGACGGATCTTCGACGGCGGCGCGGTGCCCCCGCCGTGACCGGACTGTCGGAGGAGCCGACCATAATGGAGGGCCTCACCCACTTCACCGGGAGGTACCGTGACCGGTTTGCGTTCTGCGAGCTCCGGGCTCCGCGTGCTGCGGCCCGCAGCCTTCGGAGCGGACCCGGGTGGTGAGCGCCTGGCACGCATCCGCCGCTCGCCGCACTTCAAGGACGGTGTCTTCCAGAACCCGGGCGGCCCCGCGCGCACCCGCCCCTCCGGCTCCACCCTCGATCTCGCCAAGGTGTTCCTCGACAAGGACACCCGGCCGCTGCGCGCTCCCGAGGGCACCGTCCCGGTGCACCCCACGACCTTCGCCGACCTGGCCGAGCCGCCCGCCACCGGGCTGCGGCTGACCTGGATGGGCCACTCCAGCGTGCTCGCCGAGATCGACGGCCACCGGGTCCTGTTCGACCCCGTCTGGGGCGAGCGCTGCTCCCCGTTCCCCTTCGCCGGACCCAAGCGGCTGCACCCCGTGCCGCTGCCGCTGGCCGCGCTCGGACCGGTCGACGTCGTCGTCATCTCGCACGACCACTACGACCACCTGGACCTGCCCACCATCAAGGCGCTGGCCGGCACCGACACCCTGTTCGCCGTGCCGCTCGGCGTCGGCGCCCACCTCGAACACTGGGGCGTCTCCCCGGACCGGCTGCGCGAGCTGGACTGGCACGAGTCCACCCGGGTCGGCGGGCTCACCCTCACCGCCACCCCCGCCCGTCACTTCTGCGGCCGGGGCCTGCGCAACACCCAGCACACCCTGTGGGCGTCCTGGGTCGTCGCCGGCGAGGAGCACCGGATCTACCACAGCGGTGACACCGGCTACTTCGACGGCTTCCAGGACATCGGCGCCGCGCACGGCCCCTTCGACGCCACGATGATCCAGATCGGGGCGTACAGCGAGTTCTGGCCGGACATCCACATGACCCCCGAGGAAGGACTGCGCGCCCACCTCGACCTCCAGGGCGGAGCGCCGCACGGCGTCCTGCTGCCGATCCACTGGGGCACCTTCAACCTCGCCCCGCACCCCTGGGCCGAACCGGGGGAGTGGACCAAGGAGGCCGCCGAGGAGGCCGGGCAGGCCGTGGCCCTGCCGCAGCCGGGCGAGCCCTTCGAACCCGCCGGCAAGCTGCCGGCCGGGGCCTGGTGGCGCGGTGTGTCGGGGGACGTGCGGCGGACCTGGCGCTCGGTCGGGGCCTTCGTCGCGGAACCGCCCGCCCGCGGTACCGGCGGCCACGGCCGCAAGGGCTGAGTCCGGCGGACTCGTTCCGCGTGCGGACCGGAGTCGAGCCGCCCCGTTTCCGCGGATAAAACGTACGATTGTGAAGGAAATGTACGGTGTAGGCGGAGTGCGGTCATGGCAGAGCCCGGCAAACCGGATCGGCGACGGCGTCTCAGTCGCCCCGCGGTGCTCGCCGCGGCCGTGACCCTCGTGGACCGGGAGGGGCTGGCGGCCCTGACCATGCGCCGCCTCGCGGCCGACCTGGGCGTGGAGCCGATGGCCCTCTACCGGTACACCGACGGCAAGGAAGGGCTGCTCGACGGCCTGGTGGAGGCCTTCTTCGCCGAGGTCAACGAACGGCTGAGGACCTCGGTCGAACCGGCTCGCGCGGACGCGTCCGCCGCGTCCGCCGAACCGCCCTGGCGGACCGAACTGCGCCGCATCGCGCGGGCCTTCGCCGGTGCCGTGCACGCCCATCCCGAGGTGCTGGCCGTGGTGGCCGCCCGCCCGCTCGCCGTGCCCGTGGCCCGGCGGCCCGAGCCCTGGCTCCAGCTCACGGAGCACATGTTCGCCGTGCTGGCCCGCGCCGGATTCGACGACACCACCGCGCTGATGATCCACCGCACCTTCGTGTCCTGGACCCTCGGCTGCCTGCTCGTCGACAAGCGCCAGGTCGTCGACAACCCCGAGGAGCCCGACCCCATGCTGCGCCTCGGCCTGCACCGGCTGTCCGCCGCCGACTACCCACGGCTGCGGGCCCTGGTCCCGCACTTCACCGAGTACGACGACGAACGCGAACTCGCCGACGGCCTGGACAGCCTGCTCAGCCGTCTGCCCGAGGCGCCTCTTGACGCGTTCTACGGTCGCGGAGCACCCTGAGAGTACGACGTACACATCGCTCATAAAGGTGTGCACAGTCATACATCGCCCAGAGCGGTCGATCGGCCAGAAACTCCCTGTTTCTCCCCGCGCAGACTCGCGCCGCCGGGACGGCCCGAGGTGCCCCCGACGGCGCCGGAAGAAGCCGTCATGCCCAGCACCTATCAGCCCGTCCTGCGCGTGCGTGTCACCGCTCGGGATGTCGCAACCCTGCGCGCGCTGCTGCGCGACGCCCATCCCGACGTCGGCGGGCTCGCCCGCCGCGCCGACGACGGAACCTGCTCCATCGTGGCCTACGTCTCCCCCGACCAGGTCGAGGCGCTCGAACGCGACGGCGTGTCCGTCACCACGATCGAGGACGCCGCGGCCGAGGGCCGGGCCCGGCAGGCCGAGGTCGGCGCCGGCGACCGGTTCGCCCCCGCCGACGCGGTGCCCCACGGACTCGCCGACAAGATCTAGGACCCCGGAGAGGACGCCATGTCGTACCTGAACATCACCGAGGTCGAGTCCGCCGTGACCAGCCTGGCCACCGCCTTCCCGGGCACGAGCGAGCTGATCGACCTGCCCGAGCCCTCGGCCGAGGGCCGCGCCTGCCACGCCCTGCGGATCGGGGCCGTCCCGCCCGGCTCCAACGACTGCACCGTGCTGATCGGCGGCGTCCACGCCCGTGAATGGGGCAGCTGCGAGATACTGATCCACCTCGCCGCCGACCTGCTGGAGGCGCACGACGCCGGCACCGGTCTCCGCTACGGCGGAACCACCTTCACCGCCGACGACGTCCGCAGGATCCTGCTCGAACTGGACCTCGTCGTCTTCCCGCTGGTCAACCCTGACGGCCGGCGGTACAGCCAGACCGTCGAGCCGCTGTGGCGCAAGAACCGCAACCCGGCGCAGTCCGGCGGCGACCCCGGGCGCATCGGTGTCGACATCAACCGCAACTACGACTTCCTGTTCGACTTCGCCACCGCCTTCCACCCGTTGGCGGCGCCGCGTGTCTCGACGGATCCCGCAGACATCGTGTACCAGGGGCCCGCGCCCTTCTCCGAGCCCGAGACCCGCAACGTCCGCTGGCTGTTCGACACCTGGCCGCGCACCCGCTGGTTCGTCGACGTGCACAGCTTCTCCGAGGACATGCTGACCGTCTGGGGCGACGACGAGAACCAGTCCGACGACCGGCTCCAGAACTTCCTCAACCCCGCCTTCGACCACCTGCGCGGCCTCGGGGCGGACGTCTACGGGGAATTCCTCGCGAAGTCCGACGCCGACGACTCGGTCGTGCTCGCCGAACAGTTCTGCACGGCGGTGCACGGGGTACGCGGCCGCACCTACCGTCCGATGTCCGGCTATCAGCTGTACCCCACCAGCGGTACCAGCGACGACTACGCGTACTCCCGGCACATCGTCGACGAGCGGAAGGGCAAGATCCTCGGCTTCACCGTCGAATGGGGCGACGAGGCCGGCGGCTTCCACCCGCCGTGGACCGAGATGAAGCGCATCGTCCGGGACGTCGACGCCGGGCTCGTCCGGTTCTGCCTCGCGGCACTCGCCTGACGGCGGACGGAGAACCGCACGGGTCCCGCTGCCCCGCTCACCACCAGCCCATCGTCACGGAGCGTGCCCGCTATGGCCTGGGCCCGGACGGGTTCGGGACGGGTGTACGTCGTACATCTGCGCCGTAGGGCGCGTCGATGGCGGGCCGGGGTGCGTGCGGCAGCGGGGCTCGCGGTCGGTCGGTCCGAGGGGCCGGCGCGGGTCGACCGGCGGCTCGGTCCGTTTCTGACCGGTCGTGACCAGCGACGATCGCTCCTGTTGCGCTTCGATCGACTGTCGAGCGGTGGTCATCGGACTTTCGTACGACGCCTCATACCAGAGCGGGACGCTCCTCGGGGGACTTCGGCAACTGCCCCTCGCACATGATGCCCAGGCAACTACCGTGAGTGTCCGTCGGCGTGCGACCGGGTTCACGGGTCCCGCCGGCCGACGGCGTGATCGCGCATGCCCGCATCGACCCATGCCCGCAGCGCGCGCACCACACGAGGACACAGGCCCGACGGACCAGTACGAGGACGCAGATGTCTCAGCTCCGAGCACCGGACGCCCGCGCCGACCGCCGCGAGGGCGGCCGGCACGGGCGTCCGGTCGCCCGACCCGCTCCCGCACTGCCCGAAAGGCACATACGGCCCCAGCTCATGCGGCTCGCCGTGCTGCCGCCCCTCGCGGTCGCGCTCAGCGCCACCGCCGCGGTGCTGTTCAGCATCCGCTCCACCGGCGTACGCACCGGCCCCGTCCTGTGGGCCGTGCTCGCCGGAGCGGTCACGGTGACCGTCGCCGGCATCCTGATCGCCGCCGTGGCCGCCGACCGCGCCGCCCGCCTGGTCGCCGACCGCGTCGACGCGCTCCGCCGGACCGCCGCGCGCGGCGAGGCCGACCTGCACACCCTGGTCGACGCGCTGCGGCAGGGCGAGGCCCCGCCGCAGCGGAGCCCACGCCGCCGGCCCCCCGCGGACCCCGACGAATTCGAGCTGCTCGCCGCCGATCTGGCCCGCGCGCACGACGGCGCCGTCACCGCCGTCGTGCGGGCCGCCCAGCTCTCCAGTCAGACGGGCAGCGAACAGAAGCTGGAGGTGTTCGTCAATCTGGCGCGTCGGCTTCAGTCCCTCGTGCACCGGGAGATCTCGATCCTCGACGACCTGGAGAACGAGATCGAGGACCCCGACCTGCTCAAGGGCCTGTTCCACGTGGACCACCTGGCCACCCGTATCCGGCGGCACGCCGAGAACCTCGCCGTGCTGGGCGGCGCGGTCTCTCGCCGGCAGTGGAGCAACCCGGTCAGCATGACCGAGGTGCTGCGCTCGGCCATCGCCGAGGTCGAGCAGTACTCGCGGGTCAAGCTGGTGCCGCCCATCGACGGCGATCTGCGCGGACACGCCGTCGCCGACGTCATCCACCTGCTCGCCGAACTCATCGAGAACGCGACCGTGTTCTCCGCCCCCCACACCCAGGTGCTGCTGCGTGCCAACCTCGTCACCTCCGGGCTCGCCGTGGAGGTCGAGGACCGTGGACTCGGCATGCCCGTCGCCGAGCAGAACCGGATGAACGCCCTGCTCGCCGACCCCGACCAGGTCAACGTCGCCAGCCTGCTGGCCGACGGCCGCATCGGGCTCTACGTCGTCTCCCAGCTGGCCCGCAGACACGGCATCCATGTGCGGCTGCAGAGCAACATCTACGGCGGAGCCCAGGCCGTCCTCGTCGTCCCGCAGGCGCTGTTGGGGAACGCCCCGGTCTTGCCCGGGGAGGCCACCGGGGCTGCCGCACCCCAGCCGCAGCCGCAGCCGCAGCCGCGGTCTCAGGAACAGCCGCAGCCTCGGCATCCGGCGGACACCGGGGCATCGCAGCAGGTACGCCCGCCTGTGCCGACCGCGCACGAACCCGGGGGCCGACCGGGGGCCGTGATTCCCGCACAGGGCGGGCCCGCGGGCGAGACCGGGACCGGGAACGGCCCCACGTCCGGCGGCGGGAACGGTGCCGGGGCTGGGAACAGTGCCGGGACCGGGGGCGGACCCGGCAACGGCGCCGGGGCCGGCGGCGGACCTGGTGTCGGTGCCGGGAGCGGGGCCGAGGCCGGAGCGGGCGCCGGGGAGGCTCCGGCCACCGGGCGACGACGACACGCCCAGCGCGGATCCGGGCGGCGCGGGACCGAGCACGGCACGCGCGGACGGCACGGCGCCGCTCCCGCCCCGCTTCCCGTGCGCGGCGCCCATGAGGCACGGCCCACCCCCGCCGAGGCCGTGCCCGGGATCAGCGCCGAGGACCGGCCGGTGCTGGAGGCCCACGCGGGCTTTCCGCCCACCCCGCGCGTCGGCACGGTCCGCGGCACCATGGACAAGCCCCAACTGCCCCGCCGACGCGCTCAGGAACACATCGTTCCGCAACTGCGCGGTGGCCCGGCGCCCCGGCAGGAGACCGACACCGTCGCCGGCCACGACCCCGGTCTGATGGCCGCCTTCCAGCGCGGAATCGGACTCGCCGAGGCCCAGCAGAGCCTGGAGTCGGAGTACGAGATTCCGGCCCCCGGAGCACCGGCCCCCGGCGCACCGGCCCTCGGATCACCAGCCGCCGGAACGTCGCCCTCCGGAGCACCGCCCTCCGGAGCACCGGCCCCCGGCGCACCGGATCGCGGCACGCCGGCCTCCGGCACACCGGCTTTCGGGGCCTCGGAGGCCGGGGCGACGGCGTACGGGAGAACGTCGTACGAGCACCTGGGCTCGCCCCACACAGATGCCGCGCACACAGTCGCGGACCACATGGTCCCGACCGACACGGTCCCCGACCACACGGTCCCGGGCCACATGGCCCTCGACCACGTGGCCCCGGACCACACCGCCGGACACCACATGGCCCCGGCCCCCATACCCCAGGCGCACGCCCACGCGCCCGCATCCGAGGGCATCCGCGGCACCGGCCGGGCCGAGGGGAGCGCCCCGGCCGGATGACCACCGCCGCACCCGACGTCGTACCCCCACCCCCTGCGCTCCCGCAGATCTTCGTACCCCAAGGAGTCGATCCACCATGGCGAGCGATGCGCCGACCGTCCACGCATCCGACCTCGACTGGCTGCTGAGTGGCCTCGTGCAGCGTGTACCGCACACCTCCAGCGCGGTGCTCCTGTCCTGCGACGGACTGGTGAAGTCCGTGCACGGCCTGGACGCCGACAGCGCCGACCACATGGCGGCCCTGGCCTCCGGTCTGTACTCCCTCGGCCGCAGCGCGGGCGTCCGGTTCGGCGACGGCGGGGAGGTGCGCCAGGTCGTCGTCGAACTCGACGCGACCCTGCTCTTCGTCACCACGGCCGGCTCCGGCACCTGTCTCGCCGTGCTGGCCGGCCGCGAGGCCGACGCCGCCGTCCTCGGCTACGAGATGGCGATGCTGGTCAAGAGCGTCCGGCCGTACCTGGTGACCGCACCCCGGCAGCATGCCGTCGAACCCACGGCGACGAGGCCTTGAGCGTGGCCGCAGCCGGCGACGGGCCCTGGCTGGACGACGCGGCGGGGCGGCTGGTGCGCCCGTTCACGGTGAGCAACGGCCGCACCAAGCCGAGCATCGCCCTCGACCTGATGTCGCAGGTGATGGCCACCGGCGTCACCCCGCTCGGCTACCTCGGCCCCGAGCACGCGCAGGCACTCGACCTGTGCCGCGCGCCCGTCTCGGTCGCCGAAGTGGCCGCCCAGCTGAAACTGCCCGCAGTGGTCACCAAGGTGCTGCTCTCGGACCTGGTCGACTGCGGTGCGCTGACCACCAAGCCGCCCGTCCACCACCACACACCCACTGACCGGTCTCTGCTGGAGGCAGTGCTCGATGGACTACGACGACAGCTCTGACCCGTTCCCCACCGCGCTCAAGATCCTGGTCGCGGGCGGGTTCGGCGTCGGCAAGACGACCTTCGTGGGCGCGGTCAGCGAGATCGCGCCGCTCAGCACGGAGGAGCTGCTCACCACGGTCAGTGTCGGCACGGACAGTCTCGAAGGCGTCGAGAACAAGATGGAGACCACGGTCGCCATGGACTTCGGCCGGATCACCCTCGATCCGGAGCACGTGCTGTACCTGTTCGGCACACCGGGGCAGGAGCGGTTCTGGTTCATGTGGGACGAGCTGTCCGAGGGCGCGCTCGGTGCGGTGATCCTCGCCGACACCCGTCGTCTCCAGGACTGCTTCGCCGCCGTGGACTTCTTCGAGGAACGCGGGCTCGCCTTCGTCATCGCCGTCAACGAGTTCGACGGCGCCTACCGCTACGGCCCCGACGAGGTGCGGGCCGCCATCGACCTCGACCCGGAGGTCCCGGTGGTGCGCTGCGACGCCCGGATCTCCAGCTCCGGCGTCCAGACCCTGCTCACCCTGGTGCGCCATCTCCTCGCCCACGCCCCGGCGACCATGCCCAGCCATGGCGCCCACATGTGATCCCGCCCTACCGCCCACGGAGCCCCTATATGAGGTACGCCCACAGTGACGGAGCCCGGCCATGAGATACGAGCCGCCCCGGCCGGTCCGGGGTCTGCTGCTCACCCCCGAGGACAAGGAGGCCCCCGCCCGCGTCAACCGGCTGCGCCGGCTGGGTCTGGCGGACCGGCCCGCCCCCGCGCTCGACGCCTTCGCCGGCCACCTCGCCCAGCTCACCGGCGCGCTCTACGCCATGGTCAACTTCATCGGCGAGGACCACCAGTTCTTCGCGGGCCTGTGCGCCCCCGCCACCGCACCGGTCGTGCGGGACGACGGCACCAGGGCCGAGATCGGCCGGACACTGCCGCGCGAGCACGGGTTCTGCCCCCACGTGGTGGTCCGCCGTAAGGCACTGGTCCTGGAGGACGTCCGCGACTATCCGCGGTTCGCGGGCAATCCGGTCGTCGACGAGTACGGCATCCGCTCCTACCTCGGGGCTCCGCTCATCGACAGCTCCGGTATGGCGCTCGGCACCGTGTGTGCCGCCGACACAGCGCCCCGCGCCTGGGGCAGGCCGGGCCTGGAGACCATCAAGGCGCTCGCCGCCGAGCTGGTCGTACGCCTCGAACGGAGTATGGAGGACGGCTTGCCGCTCTGACGCGAGGCGTCGGCGAGGCGTGGTGTCCGGCACCGCGAGAGCCCTGGTGACGGGCCTGGACGGGGGCGGGGCGAGGGATCCGGCGGGCGGCGTGAAGGAAAGCTGTGGCGCCGGTTAAGAAAAGCTCGATGGACCGAGGCCCGCGCGTACGGCAGATTGCAGGGTGATTCCACCCCTCTGACCCGGTGCGGGCTCCTTCGGCATGCCCAAGGGCCGGGCCTCATCCACAGGAGCCGTAGCGTTGAAGGCGCTGGTCAAGGAGAAGGCGGAGCCGGGACTCCGGCTCACGGACGTCCCGGAGCCCGTGATCGGCCCCGGTGACGTACTGATCAAGGTCATGCGGACCGGTATCTGCGGCACCGACCTGCACATCCGTGCGTGGGACGGCTGGGCCCAGCAGACGATCCGCACACCGCTCGTGATCGGCCACGAGTTCGTCGGGCAGGTCGTCGAGGTCGGGCGGGACGTGGCGGACATCCGCATCGGCGACCGGGTCAGCGGTGAGGGCCACCTGGTGTGCGGCAAGTGCCGCAACTGCCTGGCCGGCCGCCGCCACCTGTGCCGGGCGACCGTGGGTCTCGGCGTCGGCCGGGACGGCGCGTTCGCCGAGTACGTCGCCCTGCCCGCGTCCAACGTCTGGGTGCACCGGGTCCCCGTCGACCTCGACGTCGCCGCGATCTTCGACCCGTTCGGCAACGCCGTGCACACCGCGCTCTCCTTCCCGCTCGTCGGCGAGGACGTCCTGATCACCGGTGCCGGCCCGATCGGCCTGATGGCCGCCGCCGTGGCCCGGCACGCGGGCGCCCGCCACGTCGTCGTCACCGACGTCAGCGAGGAGCGCCTGGAGCTGGCCCGCAAGATAGGGGTGAGCCTCGCCCTGAACGTCGCCGAGTCCAGCATCGCCGACGGGCAGCGCGAGCTGGGGCTGCGCGAGGGCTTCGACATCGGCCTGGAGATGTCCGGCCGCGCCGAGGCCATGCGGGACATGATCGCCAACATGACGCACGGCGGCCGGATCGCGATGCTCGGCCTGCCCGCCCAGGAGTTCCCGGTCGACTGGGCCCGGATCGTCACCTCGATGATCACCATCAAGGGCATCTACGGCCGCGAGATGTTCGAGACCTGGTACGCGATGTCGGTGCTGCTGGAGGGCGGCCTGGACCTGGCCCCCGTGATCACCGGCCGGTACGACTACCGCGACTTCGAGGCGGCCTTCGCCGACGCCGCGAGCGGCAAGGGCGGCAAGATCATCCTCGACTGGACCGCGTAACCCCCCTCCCCCCGCCAGCACCTTCAGGAGAGCCCCATGTTCGACACCGTCCGCGACGACCTGCGCGCCACCCTCGACGAGATCCGCGCCGCCGGCCTGCACAAGCCCGAGCGGGTCATCGGCACCCCGCAGTCCGCGACCGTGAACGTCACCGCCGGCGGCCGTCCCGGCGAGGTCCTCAACTTCTGCGCCAACAACTACCTCGGCCTCGCCGACCACCCCGAGGTGATCGCCGCCGCCCACGAGGCGCTCGACCGCTGGGGCTACGGCATGGCCTCCGTGCGCTTCATCTGCGGCACCCAGGAGGTCCACAAGGAGCTGGAGGCGCGGCTGTCGGCGTTCCTCGGCCAGGAGGACACGATCCTGTACTCCTCCTGCTTCGACGCCAACGGCGGTGTCTTCGAGACCCTGCTGGGCGAGGAGGACGCGGTGATCTCCGACGCCCTCAACCACGCCTCCATCATCGACGGCGTCCGCCTGTCCAAGGCCCGCCGCTTCCGCTACGCCAACCGCGACCTCGCGGACCTGGAGACCAAGCTCAAGGAGGCGTCCGACGCCCGGCGCCGGCTGATCGTCACCGACGGCGTCTTCTCCATGGACGGCTATGTCGCGCCGCTGGACGAGATCTGCGACCTCGCCGACCGCTACGACGCGATGGTCATGGTCGACGACTCGCACGCCGTCGGCTTCGTCGGTCCGACCGGCCGCGGCACCCCCGAGCTGCACGGCGTCATGGACCGCGTCGACATCATCACCGGCACCCTCGGCAAGGCCCTCGGCGGTGCCTCCGGCGGCTACGTCGCCGCCCGCGCCGAGATCGTCGCCCTGCTGCGCCAGCGCTCGCGCCCGTACCTGTTCTCCAACACCCTCGCCCCGGTGATCGCCGCCGCCTCCCTCAAGGTCCTCGACCTGCTGGAGTCCGCCGACGACCTGCGTGTGCGGCTCGCCGAGAACACCGCGCTGTTCCGTCGCCGGATGACGGCGGAGGGCTTCGACGTCCTCCCCGGCGACCACGCCATCGCCCCCGTCATGATCGGAGACGCGGCGAAGGCGGCCCGCATGGCCGAACTGCTGCTGGAGCGCGGGGTCTACGTGATCGGCTTCTCCTACCCGGTCGTCCCCCAGGGCCAGGCCCGTATCCGTGTCCAGCTGTCCGCCGCGCACTCCACGCAGGACGTCGACCGCGCGGTCGACGCCTTCGTCGCGGCACGCGCCGAGCTGGAGGCCTGACCAGGGCGGACGCCCTGGGATAATGGAGGACATGATCGAGGCACGGCGGCTCCACATCCTCCGTGCGGTGGCCGACCACCGCACGGTGACCGCGGCAGCCGCCGCCCTCTATCTGACCCCCTCGGCCGTCTCCCAGCAGCTGACGGCCCTGGAACAGGAGACCGGCCACCGGCTGGTCGACCGCAGCGCCAAGGGGGTACGGCTCACCCCGGCCGGTGAGATCCTGCTCGGCCACACCAACGCGGTCCTCGCCCAGCTGGAGCGCGCCGAGGCCGAATTGGCCGCCTACGGCTCGGGCGAGGCGGGCACGGTCACCGTGGCGGCCTTCGCGACCGGCATCGCCCAGGTCGTGGCCCCGGCGGTGGCCCGCCTCGCCGCCGCCGCGCCGGGCATAAGGATCCGTGTCCAGGACGCGGAGGGCGACGCCAGCCTGCCCATGGTCCTGGACCGGCAGGTCGACGTCGCGGTCGCCGTCGAGTACCGCGGCGCCCCGCCCGCCGACGACCCCCGCCTGACCCACGTCCCGCTCTACGCCGAGCCGTTCGACGCGGTCGTACCGCTGGGACACCGCCTTGCGGACGCCCCCGAGGTCCCGCTCGCCGAGCTGGCCAAGGACGCGTGGATCGGCCCCTATCCCGGCAATCCCTGCCACGACGTGGTGGTCCTCGCCTGCGAGAGCGCCGGCTTCCAGCCCCGCCTCGAACACTCATCCGACGACTTCCGCGCCGTCGTCGCCCTCGCCTCGGCCGACGCGGGCGTGGCCCTCGTGCCGCGCTCCGCGCTGCGCGGCATGGACCTCGCGGGCGTGATCGTCCGCCCGGTCGACGGCGTCGCCCCCACCCGCCGGGTCTTCGCCGCCGTCCGCCGGGGCGCCGAGGGGCACCCGCTGATCCGCCCGGTGCTCACGGCACTCGGCGAGGCGGCACAGGCGTGAGGCTTCCGTAACCCGGATGTCTCATATCCGGGATAGCGTCCCGGATATGAGAAACGAGGATGCCGTCGATCACCTCATCGGCGCCCGGCTGGCCGAGCTGCGCGCCCAGCACGGCTGGTCGCTGGGCGAGCTGGCGGAGCGCAGCGGAGTCAGCCGGTCCACCCTGTCCCGTGCCGAACGCGCCGAGACCAGCCCCACCGCCGGCCTCCTCAACCGGCTCTGCCACGTCTACGGCCGCACCATGTCGCAGCTGCTCAGCGAGGTCGAGGCGGCACCGGCGCCACTGGTCCGCGCCGCCGACCAGCAGGTGTGGCAGGACCGCGAAGCCGGCTTCGTCCGCCGGTCCGTGTCCCCGCCGCACACCGGGCTGCGCGGTGAACTGGTCGAGGGCCGGCTCACCCCGGGCGCGGACCTCGCCTACGACCGCCCGCCCCTGCCCGGCCTGGAACAGCACCTGTGGCTGCTGGAGGGAGCGCTGGAGGTGACCGTGGGGGAGCAGTCCCACCGGCTCGACGCGGGCGACTGCCTGCGGATGCGGGTGTCCGGCGCGACCCGCTTCCGCTGCCCCGGGCCCGGCGGGGCGCGCTACGTGCTGGCGGTGGTGCGGCCGTGAACGTGGAGCGCTGGTGCGGCGCGAGGGTGCACGAGCGCGCCGAGGACCTGGCGGCGCTGCTGACCGACACCGTGGCCTCGGGAGCCTCCGTCGGCTTCCTCGCGCCGCTCGGCCACGCGGACGCGGTCGCCTGGTGGCGGGAGCGGGCGGCGGAGGCGGCGGCGGGACTCCTCGCCGTGTGGGCGGCCGTGGACCCCGCGGACCGGGTGACCGGCACGGTCGGTCTGGTCTTCCCCGGCAAGCCGAACAGCCGGCACCGGGCCGAGCTGGTCAAGCTGATGGTGCACCGCCGCGCACGGGGACAGGGCCTCGGCCGCCGGCTCCTCGTCACCGCCGAGAAGGCCGCGGCGGCCGACGGCCGCACCCTGCTCCACCTCGACACCGAGACCGGCAGTCCCGCCGAGCACCTGTACCTCTCGGCCGGCTGGACCGCGGCCGGCACGATCCCCGACTACGCGGCCCGCCCCACGGGCGAGTTGTGTCCCACGACCCTCTACTACAAGCGGCTCCCGACCCCCCACGGCCGGCGGCCGGACGCCGCGGCCGGGTGACTGTCAGTGGCAGGGGCTACGGTGCGGTGCATGCCGGATGCCGAAGACGTACGCCGAATCGCCCTGTCCCTGCCGGACACCGCGGAGAAGGTCGCCTGGAACATGCCCACGTTCCGCGTGGCCGGGAAGATGTTCGCGACCCTGCCCGAGGACGAGACCTCCATCGCCGTGCGCTGCCCCAAGGAGGAGCGCGACGAACTGGTGCTGGCCGAGCCGGAGAAGTTCTGGATCGCCGACCACGAGGCCCAGTTCGCCTGGGTGCGGGCGAGACTCGCCGCCCTGGAGGACGACAGCGAGCTGCGGGACATCCTGGCCGACTCCTGGCGTCAGGCCGCCCCGCCCCGACTCCTCGACGGCCACCCCGAGTTGGGGCTGCCGCCCGGGGAGTGAAATTCCCGGTGGACGCGGCCGGGGAGTGGCATCATCCCGCGCGGCGGAGGCGACAAGGGCGACGGGGGCCGGACAGGGGGGCCGGGACGGCGCCGCTCGAGGGCAGCGGTGCGCCGGGCGACGGCCGGATCGCGGGGACACGGCCGCGGGCGACAGCTGGACGGCAGGGAGGGGAGCACTCGGGATGACCGGAACGGGGGCGCGGCGCGACACCGCCGGCCAGGGGGTGCGGCGAGCCGAGGCCGACGGCCCCGCCGTGTGGTCGCGGGACTTCGCGCTGTTCTTCGTGGCACGCGCCGTCGCCCGGCTCGGCGACACCATGCTGCCCGTGGCGCTGGCGGCCGGCCTGCTGGAGCACGGGTACGGCGCGGGCGCGGTCGGCCTCGCCATGGCCTCCACGGCCGCCGCGTTCGCCGGACTGGTCGTCTTCGGCGGGGTCGTCGCCGACCGGTTCAGCACCCGCAGGCTGATGATCGGCGCCGACCTCGTCCGGCTCGGCACCCAGTCCCTCGCCGCGGGCCTGTTCTTCACCGGGCACGTGGTGCTGTGGCAGATCTGCGCCATCGGCTTCGCCAACGGCGTGGCCGGCGCGGTCTTCCAGCCGGGCGTCGCCAGCACCGTGCCCCGCCTGGCCACCGACATCCAGGGCGCGAACGGCGCGATCCGGATCGCCGAGTCCGCCGCGCAGCTCGCCGGTCCGGCCGTCGCCGGTGTCCTGGTGGGCCTCGCCTCGCCCGGCGGGGTCTTCGCCGCGCACGCCGCCACCTATGCGCTCAGCGCCCTGTGCCTGCTGCTGCTCCGGCTGCGCCCGCTCCCCGTGGCCGCCCGCACCGGCGGCTCCGGCCTGCGCGCCTTCCGCGCCGACCTCGTCGACGGCTGGCGGGAGTTCCGCTCCCGTGCCTGGCTGTGGGGCGTGATCGCCGTCTGGTGCCTCTACATGATCGCCGTATGGGGCCCGACCGTACCCCTGGTGGCGACCGAGGTCGTCCGGCACCACGGACCGGGCGCCTACGGCCTGCTCAACTCCGCCCTCGGCGCGGGCACGGTGGTCGGCGGCCTGCTCGCCCTCCGGCTGCGCCCCCGCCGCATGCTCCGCGCGGGCGCGATCTCCCTGTTCGCCTTCTTCGGCTTCCCGGCGGCCGTCGGGGCGGGCCTCGGCGTCCCGGCCATGGCGGCCGGTGCCGCGCTCGCCGGGGCCGGCATGTCGTTCTGGGGGGTGATGTGGGCGACCACCGTGCAGACACAGGTCCCGGCCGACGTCCTCAACCGCATCCACGCCTACGACGTGGCCGGCTCGCTCGCCATGATGCCGGTCGGGCAGGCCCTCGCGGGCCCGGCCGCCGGGGCGCTGGGCGCCGACCACGTCCTGCTGGCCGCCGGCGCCGTGAGCCTGGCCGTGGCGGCCCTCCTGCTCGCGATACCGGCGATACGCGACCTGGTCCGGGCCGACGCGACCGCACCCGCGCAGCGAACCCCCGGGTTCACCGGCCCGCCGGAATCCGGCCGACGCCCGTGAAGCGGCCGATGCGCTCCCGCAGCGTCGCCGCGTCCAGCCCGTGGGCGGCCACGTGCTCCTCGATCGTGCCGTAGCGGCGCAGTTCGCGGCGGCCGACGCCGAGGCCGAGCACCCGGTGCGGCACGTCCGACAGCGCCTCGCTCACCGCGGCCGTCGACGTTCCGGCCAGGTACGGCTCGACCAGCACGACGTCCGTACCCGCGGCCTCCGTCGCCCGGCGCAGCCCGGCCGCGTCGAACGGCCGTACGGTCGTCGCGTACAGCACGGTGACGTCCAGACCCTCCGTGGCGGCGAGGACGGCGTCCAGTACCGGGCCGACGGCGACGACCACCCCGCAGCGGCCCTCGCGGGCCGTGACGAAGTGCCGCCCGTCGATCAGCCGGCCCTGCCGGTTGGCCTGTGCGGACAGCCGCACGTACACCTTGTCGTCGCCCGCGGCGATGGCGTGGTGCAGCAGTGTCTCGGCCTCGTCCGGATGCCCGGGCACATGCACGGTCCAGCCGTCCAGGGTGTCCAGCAGGGCCACGTCGCCCGGGGCCATGTGGGTGAAGCCGCCGGCCGGCCAGTCGAAGGAGGCGGCGGCGCTCACCAGCACCGCGCCCGTGTCCTGGTGCCCCAGATCCAGCTTCACCTGCTCGAACGGCCGCTCCACGAGGAAGCTGGCGAAGGTGTGCACGACGGGCCGCAGACCGGTGAGCGACAGCCCCGCCGCCGCCCCGACCAGCAGCTGCTCGCGGATGCCCACGTTGATCACCCGGTCGGGATGCCGGCGCATGGCCTCCCGGAAGCCGTCGACACCGATCTCGGCGAGGACGACGGCGACCCGCGGGTCCTCGTCCAGCAGCCGGGAGACGACGGGGGCGAAGCGGTCACGCATGGTGTCCATGAGGGTGTGCCCTTTCGGAGAGCGGGGAGGGGTCAGGCGTTCTTCGGCTCGACACGGGCCACGACCACGTGCGGCCGGCCCGGATGCGGCGCGGTGAACGCGGCGTGCAGCGCCTCGTGATCGCGCCCGTCGGCGGTCACCGCGGACCAGCCCGCCGCCTCGAACCGGGCGGCGATGCCGCCGGGCCGCGCGTGGCTGGCGGAGGAGTTGTCGATCACGACGGTGTGCAGCCGGTCCAGCCCCGCGGGCCCGGCGAAGGCGATCGCCTCGTGGTTGCTGCCCTCGTCCAGCTCGGCGTCCCCGATCAGCACCCAGACCGCCGGGTCGGGCCTGCCCTGCGCCCGCAGGCCCAGCGCGGTGCCCACGGCGATCGGCAGCCCGTGCCCCAGCGACCCGCTGCCGATCTCGGCCCCCGGCACCAGCACGCGGTCCGGGTGATGGCCGAGCGGCGAGTCGTACGACCCGAAGTCCGGCAGCCAGTCGACGGGCACGAACCCCTTCGCGGCCAGCACCGCGTAGTACGCCATCGGGCCGTGCCCCTTGCTCAGCAGAAAACGGTCGCGGGCCGGGTCGTCCCGCCGCTCGGGAGCGACCCGGAGCACCCGGTCGTAGAGCACCCACAGCACGTCGAGGGTGGAGGTGGCCGCCGGGCCGTGCTTCTCGTCGCCGGTCATCAGCCCCATCAGCCGGGGCAGGTCGTCGTAGCCGTAGCCGTGCGTACGGCTCAGGTCCGCTGTGATCGTCATGCCGACGATCGTGCAACCTCAACCAAGATTGAGGTCAACAAGGAAAAGGGGCGCGCGACCACCGATCCGAGTGCGGTATTGTTTCCCTGCGCGTTCGGCCGGGCGAAAGCCCAGGTCACACCGCACCGGGACGTGGCGCAGCTTGGTAGCGCACTTGACTGGGGGTCAAGGGGTCGCAGGTTCAAATCCTGTCGTCCCGACCAGCTTCACAGCCGGTCGGAGGCCGTCTTCTCAACTCTGGGGAGACGGCCTTTGTCGTGTCCGCTCGTCCTGCTCGCTCTCCTGGCCGGGAAGCAACGGATGCTGGTCGCCCGTGGGGATCCTGGCGACCATCCCGGCGAGCTGGCTGCACGCTCGGGCGATCTCCCGCTCTGTCTGGTTCCGCTCGCTGATGACCGCCCCGAGCAGCAGCGCGGTCAACGCGGCGGAGCCGTTGAACGCCTGGAGCGCGATCATGCTGGTGATCAGGTCGTGCCCCGCGAACGGCCCCGTCCGGCGAGCGGCGCAGACGATCGCGAAGGTGGACACGGCCAGCGCGCACGGCGCGGCCCCGGCCAGTTGGAAGCGGAAGGCCGCCCAGATCAGCAGCGGAAAGCCCAGGAACAGCAACGGCTTGTCGCTGGTGTCGACAAGGCCGACGCAGACGGTGGCCGCCACGAGCAGCAGCGCCTCCGCCCACCGGGACAGCGGAGCGTGCTTCGGCCGGCGCGCCGACCGGAGGAGGAGCAGGACCGGCGTGACCACCAGCACGCCCATCGCGTCGCCGGTCCACCAGACCGACCACGTCGGCCAGAAGCCGTGGGCGTTGAGCACTCCGGCGAGGAGCAGGGTCGTGGTGCCCGTCGTCGCGCTGACCAGCATTCCGACGAAGGCGCCGAGGAAGATCAGGGCGAGGGCGTCCCGCAGACGGTCCAGTTGCGTACGGAACCCCGCACGGCGCAGCAGCACGTAGGAGCAGACCGGCGCCAGGGTGTTCCCCGCCGTGATCGCGAGCACGGCCGCCGGCGACGGCCCGAGCGAGACATTGGCGAGGAAGGCGCCGAGGGCGACACCGGGCCAGATCCGCGATCCGCACAGCAGCAGGCTCGCCAGCGCGATCCCGCTCGGCGGCCACAGGGGGGTCACCTGGCCGCGCACCAGCTGTTGCAGCAGCCCCGCCTTGGCCGAACCGAAGTACAGGGCCGCGACGACACAGATCTGCAGGGCGGCCAAGCCGCCGCGCCGCAGCCGAGCGTGCCGGGCGTCAGCCATCGGGCGACCTCCGTCTCGACATCGCCCCGAGCCCATCATCCGCCCGATCCGGCGGATCCTCCACGGCACCCGAGCCGGGATGCCGAGCCGGCCCGACGAGCCGGGATGCCGGGAGCCCGCCCGGCCGGTCCGTCACCGGTCCCGGTCCGGGTCCCGGTCCGGGTCCCGGTCCTGCTGGGCAGGAGGTCCGACGGGCGGGGTGCGCAGGGCGAGGATGGCCATGTCGTCGTGCCCGTCGCTGGGGTGCCGGTCGGCCAGGACCCGGACGAAGTCCGGCAGGGGCAGCGAGGCGTGTGCCGCGGCCAGCTCGGCGAGCTGGTTCAGGCTCTGGTCGATGGAGCGGCCGGGATGCTCGATCAGTCCGTCGGTGAAGAAGACCACGGTGGCGTCCGGAGGCAGGAAGCGGGAGTGGTCGGGGCGGGGCTGCTCGGTGTCCACGCCGAGCGGCAGCCCGGGCTCGGCGAGCAGGTACGCGGTCCGGCGCTCCCGCGTGATCACCAGGGGCGGGACATGGCCCGCCGTGCTCCAGTGGAGCCGCCAGCCCACGGGGTCCGGCTCGATGCGGGCCAGCGTGGTGGTCGTGACGGGATGATCGGTGACGGCTTCCAGCACCCGGTCGAGCTGCGTGAGGACCGCGCCGGGCGGACTGGTCCGGTCGAGCAGCAGGGCCCGCAGCATGTTGCGGGTGGCGGCCATCGCGGCCGCGGCCCGCAGATCGTGGCCGACCACGTCACCGATGACGACCGCGACCACGTTGTCGGGCAGCCGGACGGCGTCGTACCAGTCCCCGCCGAGCTGGCTGGGCTGGGTCGCGGGCCGGTAGATGGCGGCGGCGGTGAAGGGCCGCAGGTCGGGCAGGGTGGGCAGCAGCAGCCGCTGGAACTGTTCGGCCCCGACCCGCACCCGCTCGAACAGGCGGACGTTCTCGATCGCGATGCCGGCGGCGCTGGCCAGGGCGACGACGATGTTCTCGTCGTGCACGTCGAAGGGCCGTCCGTCGAGGCGCTCGGAGAGGTACAGGTCGCCGTAGATGTCGCCGCGCACGCTGATGGCGACGCCGAGCAGGGTGCGCAGGCGCGGGTGGCCGGGCGGGAACCCGGCGGAGGACGGATGGGCCGGGATGTCGTCGACCCGCAGCGGTTCGGGGTAGCGGATCAGATGGCCGAGGACGCCCAGACCACGCGGCAGGCCCGCCCTGGCCAGATCATGGCGCTCCTGCTCGGACAGACCGGCCGAGATGAACTGCTCCAGACGCTCACCCGACTCGTCGAGCACCCCGAGGGCTCCGTAGCGGGCACCGACCAGGTCCATGGCGGTGGTCACGATGCGGCGGAGCACCGCGGGCAGTTCCACCTCCCTGCTGATGGCGACCACCGCGTCCAGCAGGCCCTGGAGCCGGTCCATGGACGACAGCAGGGCGCGCAGCTGATCGTCGATGCGGCCCAGCTCGGAACGGAGCCGCAGATGCAGGTCGGGGAGGGGCTGCCGCGGTGGCCTGCCCTCCCGCTCCCCGGCCATCAGTGCTTCCCCGTGACCGCGAGCGTCGCACCGCCCGGGGGCCGGGACCGGGCCGCCCGCGGATCACGGCGGATCCGCTCGGGAAGCCCCGGCCCCTCGATCGAGCGACACATTCCGGCCTCCCGACACAACGCTCGTCCACTGTGTCGTCTTCGATTGTCGCATCGGTGTCGGCCGGGCCCCAGGGATCAGGAGGTCACGCCGACATGGGCCAGGGCCTGCTTCAGCAGAACCCCGTGCCCGCCCGGCATCTCGCTCTGCACGGCCGGGGAGGCGGCCTCCTGCGGGCTGAACCAGACGAGGTCCAGCGCGTCCTGGCGGGGCCGGCAGTCGCCGGTCACCGGAACGATGTAGGCCAGGGACACCGCGTGCTGGCGGGGATCGTGGTAGGGCGTGATACCCGCCGTCGGGAAGTACTCCGCCACGGTGAAGGGCTGGAGGGAGGCGGGCACCCGGGGCAGCGCGACCGGGCCGAGATCCTTCTCCAGATGGCGCAGCAGCGCGTCGCGGACCCGCTCGTGGTGCAGGACCCGGCCGGAGACCAGGGTCCTGCTGACCGTGCCGTCCGGGCCGATGCGCAGCAGCAGCCCGATGCTGGTGACCTCACCGCTGTCGTCCACGCGCACGGGCACGGCTTCGACATACAGGATCGGCATCCGGGCCCTGGCCATTTCCAGCTCGTCCGTGGTCAGCCAGCCGGGCGTGGTTTCGGTCATGTCAGACATTGCTTGATCATACTTTCCGGGTGGGGCGCCCGCAGGAATCACGGGCCGGTTCGGATACGGGCGGCCCGTACAGTCGGCGGGCGTTGTCGCGGCCCGTCCAGGCCGCGATCCGCAGGGCGTCGGCCAGGCTCAACTCGTCGGCGTCCACGCGGTCCTGCAGGAGATCGGCGAGTCCCCGCCGGAAACACAGGGCGCCCAGGTGGTGGAACTCGGCCACACCGTAGGCGTCCGAGCTGTACAGCAGTTTGCGGAACGGGGTGATCTCCAGGGCTTCCTCCAGCACGGCCCGGCAGCGGGCCGGCCCGGTGTGGTGCAGGGCGAGACCGACGTCGAGGTGCACCTGCTCGAACACCGCGGCCAGATAGGCGGCTTGGCGGTGGTACGGCCAGCAGTGCAGCAGCAGGACCGGGATCGTACCGGCGGTCCGGTGCAGCCAGTCGGTGAGCAGGGCGGGGTCGGCGCGGTGCAGCCGGAGGTCCGCGTCGCCGAAGCCGGTGTGCAGTTGCAGCGGCAGCCCCAGTTCGACGGCGGTCCACAGCAGGTGCCGGACCAGGACCGGATCGGTGAGCCGCCCGCCCCGCGCCCACCAGCGCCCGGCGGCCCGCGTCACCTCGGCGTCCGTGGGGCGCTCCGGGTCCAGGGCGAAGCCCGTGCGGTAGGCCGCGACCGACTTCACCCCCACCACGCCCGGCCGTCGTACGGCCTCCTCGGCGGCGGCGCGGAAGACGGCCGCGTACTCGGCCGCCGCCACGCCCCGCGCCGCCACCGCCTCGGCGATCCGCTCCAGCCGTACGACCTCGCAGGCGGTGGCGCCGGCTGCCGTGCCCAGCTCGGCGGGGGTGGTGAGCGAGTGCGGGGTGTGACCGGTGTCCACGCAGAACACCTCGGCTCCCGCCGCCGTCAGGAAGCGGCGGTTGACCTCCTGCCAGCCCAACTCCGCACGCCGGGCGACGTAATCGGCGGGCGGGGCGTGCCGGGGGAGGTCCAGCAGGGGGGCGCAGTGCCGGCGGACGGCCACGCCGGCCGGGCTGTCGAAGGGCGAGACGCCGGGCCAGGCCGCGCCCTCGGTGAGCAGGGACTCGAACTCCTCGGCGCTCAGGTCGGCCGTCACCGCGCCGTGGCAGTGGTGGTCCACCAGCGGCAGCGCGGCGAGGGTCTCGTGGACCGGTCCCGGGGCGGTCACGCTCAGTACGCCCAGCGGTAGGCCGCCGCCACCTGGACGGGGGTGAGTCCGTCGACGGCCGCCGCCTCGCCCAGCCGTACGGCGGCCACCGCGTCGGCGAGGACCGGACCCAGCGCGTCCCGCAGCACCGGGTCCGCGCGGAACTCCTCGACGGCCTGCGGCAGCGACCTGGGCAGCCGGCGTACGCCCAGGGCCGCCGCCTCGTCGGGGCCGTACCGGGCCGGGTCGCCGGTGATCTCCCCGGGCAGGGTGCGGGCCGTGGTGATGCCGTCGAGTCCGGCGGCGATCACGCAGCCCAGGGCCAGATACGGGTTGGCGGCCAGGTCGACCGGTTTGACCTCCATGTTGGCGTCCTGCTCGTGGCGGCCCGCCGTACCCGTGATCATCCGCAGGGCGGCCTCGCGGGTCTCCCGGCCCCAGGCGGTGAAGACGCCGGCCCACTGGGAGGGCTGGAGCCGCAGATAGCTGGCCGGGCTCGGGGCCGTGACGGCCGTCAGTCCGGGCAGATGGGCGAGGATCCCGGCGGCGAACGACTCCGCCTCGGCCGTCATGCCGTACCGGCCCTCGCCGCCGGAGTGCAGGTTCCGGCCGTCGCGCCAGCAGGACAGATGCAGATGGCCGCCGTTGCCGACGCCCTCGGGCAGATAGGCGGGCGCGAAGGAGACCCGCAGCCCGTGCCGCTGGGCCACCGCCCGGATCGTCTGCCGCACCAGCAGGCTGCGGTCGGCCGCCGCCACCGGGTCCAGCGCGCCCACCGAGACCTCGAACTGTCCGGCCGCGTACTCGGGATGGACCTGGTCCACGTCCACGCCCTGGGCGGCGAGCGCGGCCAGCAGCTCGGCGGTGCAGTCGCTCAGCTCGATCTGCCGGACCGCGCCGTACGCGGGCCCGGAGACCGCCGGGACGAACTCCCCGGCGGGCGCCGAGCCGAGCCCGACCGCCCACTCGATCTCGACGGCCGCCTTGAGGACGAGGCCGTGGCGGTCGGCGGCGCCGGCGACGATCCGGCGCAGGAAGGTCCGGGCGCAGCCGGGGTGACGCTCGCCCTCCTGCGTGATCCGGTCCACGGGCGCCCACGCCCAGCCGGGCTGCCCGGCCAGCGGGACGAGACGGTCGAGGTCCGGGTAGAGCCGGAGGTCGCCGTCGGGGGAGCCCAGGACGTCGGTGGTGACGAGGGAGTCGTCGGCGAGGAAGGTGTCGAACACCGGCGACATGCCGACACCCCACGCCACGGCCGCCTCCAGCCGTGCCGTCGGGATCGTCTTGACCCGCGTGACGCCCGCCGTGTCGACGTAGGCGAGGACGATCCCGTGCACGCCCCGCGCGGCCAGGCCCGCGGTGACGGAGGCGACCCGCCGCAGATCGCCGGGGCGTCCGCCGGGCACGGGGTCGGCAAGGGTGGTCATGCGGCCTCCTCGGCGGGCTCGGCCCCGGCGGGGGCCGGGGGACGGGGCGGGGTCAGGGTTTCACGGCCACCGCGCCGTACTGCGGTACCACGGCGGCGTCCGGCCCGGCGCGCCACTGCGAGCACGGCACCAGACCCGGCCCGACCGGGTCCAGACCGTCGAGGAACGAGGCGATCTCGGCGCGGCTGCGGGCCGTGATGGGCGGGGTGGCGTTGGCGTTCCAGAACTCCATCGCGGCCCTGTTGCCCTCGCCGCCCGCCTCGGCGTCGTACGTCGGGTGGGTGAGCACCAGATGGCTGCCGGAGGGGACCGACGCCATGATCCGCCGCACGATGTCCCGGGCCTCGTCGGTGTCCGGCACGAAGTTGAGGATGCCCAGCATCATCACCGCGACCGGCCGGTCCAGGTCGAGGGTCTCGGCGGCGCGGCGGACGACGGTGTCCGGCTCGCGCACGTCGGCGTCGATGTAGTCGGTGACGCCCTCGGGGGAGCTGGTGAGCAGCGAGCGGGCGTGCACGAGCACGATGGGGTCGTTGTCGACGTACACGATCCGCGACTCGGGCGCGATGCGCTGCGCCATCTCGTGGGTGTTGTCGGCCGTGGGCAGTCCGGTGCCGATGTCGAGGAACTGGCGGGTCCCGCGCTCGGCGGCGAGGAACCGCACCGCCCGCCCGAGGAAGTCGCGGTCCGCGCGGGCCACGGCCCGGATCACCGGGAACATCGCGGCGACGTGCTCGCCGACGCGCTGGTCGACCTCGTAGTAGTCCTTGCCGCCGGTCCAGTAGTTCCAGACCCGCGCGTTGTGCGCGACGGAGGTGTTCAGCCTCGCCGTGCCGGTCGCCGGGGAATCGCCCTCGCTCACGTCGTCGCCGCCCTTCTCCCGTGCGGTGCTCCGCCGTCATTGTGCCGTCCCTTGATCGCCCTGTCCCGGGAAACGCGCACCGTGACGGGCCGTGCACCCTCCGGGGCGCCGCGCCGCATGGGGAACACTGGACCGCCGGGGCCGCCCGTGTGCCCCCGGGTTCCCGCTCGCCCAGCCCCGGGTTCCCGTCGCCGACCGGAAGAAGGACATGCCCGCCACGCCCGCGCCCCTCGTCGACCCCCCGTCCCCGGCCGCCGGCTCCGCCGACATCCGGCTCATCGTCACCGACATGGACGGCACCCTGCTGGACGACGCCAAGCGGATACCCGACGGCCTGTGGCCGATGCTCACCGAACTCCGCCGCCGCGGTGTGCTGTTCAGCCCGGCGAGCGGCCGCCAGTACGCGACCCTGGCCCGGCAGTTCGCCGAGGTCGCCGAGGGCATGGTGTTCATCGCGGAGAACGGCACCTACGTGGTCCGCGACGGCGTGGAGCTGAGTTCCGACCCGCTGGAGCGGTCCGTCGCCGCGGACCTCGCCCGCACCGTACGGCGGCTGGTCGCGGACGGCGTCGACGTGGGCGCCGTGCTCTGCGGCAAGCGGTCGGCGTACGTCGAGCGGACCGACGAGGCGTTCCTGGCGGAGGTGCGCAAGTACTACGTCGAGCACCGGGTCGTCGAGGACGTCACCGCCGTCGAGGACGAGGTGATCAAGGTGGCGCTGTTCGACTTCGGCCCCGCCGAGCACACCACCGCCCCGGCCCTCGCGCCGTTCGCCGCCACGCACCAGGTCGTGGTCTCCGGCGAGCACTGGGTCGACGTCATGAACCGCACCGCGAACAAGGGGGCCGCCCTGCGCGGGCTCCAGCGCGAGCTGGGCGTCACGCCCGCACAGACCATGGTGTTCGGCGACTACCTCAACGACCTGGAGATGCTGGACGCGGCCGAGTGGTCCTTCGCCATGTCCAACGCCCACCCGGAGGTCGTCGGCCGGGCCCGCCATCTCGCCCCGTCCAACAACGACAACGGCGTGCTGCGGACCGTCGCCGAGGTCCTCGGCATACCGCTGCCATCGGCCTAGGCACGCTCCCCGGGCTCCCCCGGCAGCGCCGCCGGGGGAGGAGCGGGCGGAGCCAGGGCCCTACACCCGGGCGCGGCTCGCCGGCTTGACGCCCACCGCGCCGTACAGCGAGATCGGTCCGTCGGTGGACGGCTCCTCGGGGCGCCAGTCCGCCACCGACACGATCCCCGGCTCCAGCAGGTCGAGTCCCTCGAAGAACGTGCCCACCGCGGCGTGCGAACGCGCCACCAGCGTCACCCCGCCCGCCGCGTACATGGCGATGCCCCGGTGCACGTTCTCCGGTTCGAAGTCGGCGGTCATGGTCGACAGCACCAGGGCACTGCCCGGTGCCAGCGCGTCGACCAGCGTGCCGACCAGGTCGTGGGCGCCGTCCTCGTCGGCGACGAAGTGGAGCAGGGCGATCAGGGAGAGGGCGACCGGGCGGCCGAAGTCCAGGACCTGGGCGGCCTGTTCGAGGATGGTCCGCGGGGCGCGGGCGTCGGCCTGCACGTACTCCGTCACGCCCTCCCGGGTGCCGGTCAGCAGCGCGCTCGCGTGGGCCAGCACGATGGGGTCGTTGTCGACGTAGACCACGCGGGCGTCCGGCGCCACGGACTGGGCGATCTGGTGCAGGTTCGGCTCGGTCGGTATGCCGGTGCCGACGTCCAGGAACTGGCGGATGCCCGCCTCGGCGGCCAGCACCCGCGTGGTCCGGCGCATGAACGCGCGGTTGGCGCGGGCGGCCTTCGGTGCGCCCCCGTCGATCGCCGCGATCTGCCGGCCCAGTTGCTCGTCGACCGGGTAGTTGTCCTTGCCGCCGAGGAACCAGTCGTACACCCGGGCCGGATGCGGCCGGGTGGTGTCGATGTCCTGGATGTCCGGCCCGGTCCCCGTCACGTGCTGCTCCTCCGTCCGTCGGTCCCGGTGGTCGCTCCGGGACGTGCGGGGAGCAGTCTGACACGGTCAGGCGGCGCGGCGCAGACAGTCCTCGGCCACCTGTCCGTCCAGCGCCGCCCGTACCAACGCGGCGGCCAGCACGGCGGGTTGGGTGTCCCCGGCCAGGCGGGTCAGCTTCTCGGGGTCCTTCGGCAGGCCCAGCCGCCCGGCCCCGGACAGCGCCTTGCCGTCCAGGTAGGGGGCGATGTCCGGCCACACCCGCTGTGCCTCGCGCAGGAAGATGCCGGCGCCGGCCGGCCCGATGCCCGGCTCCTCCTGGAGCAGCTGCCCGAGTCCGCCGATGTCGCCGTGCGCCTCCCGGTGCAGTCGGCGCAGGTCACCGCCCCAGCGCTCGGTCAGCAGCTCGGCCCCGTCGCCGAGCTGGGTGGCGGTCCGCTCGTCGTACCGGCGGTAGCCGCCCCGCCCGAGCGCGTCCACCCGCTGCTGCCAGCCGGCGTCCGCCATCCGGCGGGGGCTGTCCAGATGGTCCTCGTGCAGGGCCCGGGCGGCGGCCACCGCGACCGACGCCCGGATCCTGGCACTGAGCAGCAGCGACAGCACCAGCAGGCGGTACAGCGGCTGCGGGGTGTCCTTGAGGCGGATGCCCGCCTCCTCGGCGTACGTCCGGCCGTACGCGGACACCAGCTCCCGTACGACCCGTTCGTCACGGTTCATGGTCTGCGCCGTTCGCCGCGGTTCCCGTGGGCTACGGCCTGAGCGGGTCGTGGCCCAGCGTCATCAGCCGGTGCCGGCGGCGGGTGTCCTCCGCCGTGTTCTCCGGCTCGGGTTCGTTCTCCAGGTCGACCAGGTCACCGACCGTGTCGACGACCTGGTACATGACCCGGACGTCGTCGTCGGTGAGGTCGGTACGGCGCTTCTGCAGGATCGCGAGGACGTGCTGTCCGATGGGCGTGCCCGCCTCCTCCGGCAGCGGCTCCGTCTCCTCGCCGGCGTCGCGGACCTTCAGCCAGGCCGCGAGTTCCGCGGAGGTCATGTTCACCACGCGGTGGAAGTCCTGCCACAGCGCGTCGAGTTCCAGGGAGTCGGCCATGGGTCTTCCTCTCGTGCGGGGTGCGTCAGCGGGCGTCGTCGCGCGGGTGGTTCTCGGCCTGGAACATCCAGCGCTGCTTCTCCAGGTCGGCCGTGACGGTGATCAGGAGGTCCTGGGTGACGGGGTCGGCCTTCTCGGTCGCCTCGATGCGCTCGCGCAGCCGTACGACGGCCGCCTCCAGGGCCGCCACCATCAGTTCCACCACCTCGGTGTCACGCAGCCAGCCGTCCTTGGTGCCGGGCAGCGCGAAGGTCGCCGCGATGGTCTCCGGCCGGCCGTCCGGCGTCACGCCCAGGGCGGCGGCGCGCTCGGCCACCGTGTCCGCGTGGCCACGCGCCGACTCGACCACCTCGTCCAGCTGGAGGTGGATCGACCGGAACCGCGGCCCGACGACGTTCCAGTGTGCCTGCTTGCCGATCAGCGACAGCCCGAGCAGGTCGACCAGGGTCTCCTGCAGGGCGGTCCCCGTGACGCGGAGCGCCTCCTCGGGCAGCGTGCTCTTGACCACGGCCATGGTGCGTAGGCCCCTTTCGTCAGCTGTACGCGGTCCTGTCCGCTGTACGCGGTCTTGTCCGCAGGGGCGGGTGCCCCCGTGGCCGGGGGCGCAAACCGGCTGATCAGCCGGGCAGCACCCGGTCCAGGAAGCGGATCACCTCCGCGAACGCCTCCGCCTTGTCCGTCTCGTGGAACACCTCGTGCCGCGCCCCCGGGAAGATCCGCTCCGTGAGCCGGCCGCCGCTCAGCCGCTCCACCCCGATCCGGCTCCCGGGCAGCGGCACCACCCGGTCCTCGTCGCCGTGCAGCCACAGCAGCGGCAGCCGGCCGACGTCACCGCCCCGCGCCACGGTGTCCAGGGTCCGGGCGAACGCCTCCAGGGTCGGGCGCTTCATGGGGCCGTGCCAGACCAGCGGATCGGCGGCGTACGCGGCACCGACGGCCGGGTCCCGGGAGAGCGCGGACGGGCTCAGCGGGGTGTCCGGGATCTCGTCCAGGGCCAGCAGCCGGCCCGGCAGCTCCCAGGCGCCGATCACCGGGCCGGACAGGATCAGCGCGCTCGGCTCGTCGCCGTACCGCTGGGCGTAGCGGGCCACGATCAGTCCGCCCATGGAGTGACCGACCAGGACCAGCGGCAGGCCCGGATGCGCGGACCGGGCCAGGTCCGCCACCGCGTGCACATCCGTGACCAGGTCCTCGAAGTCCTCGATCAGTACCCGTTCGCCGGCCGACCGGCCGTGGCCCGCGTGATCGGGCCCGTACACGGCGGCGCCCGCCCCGGTGAGCGCGGCCGCGACCCCGTCGTACCGGCCGGCGTGCTCGCCGTACCCGTGCACCACGAGTGCCAGCAGGCGAGGGGCCGGATGCGGCCACTCGCGGACGGCGAGGGCTCCGTGCGTGCCGGCGAGGACGTGTTCGCGGACGTGGGGCATATCTCCTCCAACTGCCTCGGTGAAGGTCCCGGAGGATCTTCCCAGGGGGGCGGCCGGCGGTCTATAGTCTAAAACTAGCAGTGCTAATTAAAGGGTGCTGCGTCAGGTCCGTGCTGATCCACAGCGTCGTAGGTCAGGAGTCCCGCCGTGCGTCCCGTCCATTTCGCGACCGCCCGCCGCACCCCCATCGGCAAGCTGCGCGGGGCCCTCTCCTCCGTCCGCCCCGACGATCTGGCCGCCACCGTGATCCGTCACCTGGTGGCCGACGTGCCCGCGCTCGACCCCGCCCGGATCGACGACGTCTACTGGGGCGCCGCCAACCAGGCGGGCGAGGACAACCGCAACGTCGCCCGCATGGCCGCCCTCCTCGCCGGACTGCCCGACTCCGTACCCGGTGCCACCGTCAACCGGCTGTGCGCCTCCGGACTCGAAGCGGTCACCGCCGCCGCCCGGACCATCGCCGCGGGCGA
This sequence comes from Streptomyces sp. NPDC038200, assembly GCF_055600785.1. Taxonomy (NCBI): domain Bacteria; kingdom Bacillati; phylum Actinomycetota; class Actinomycetes; order Kitasatosporales; family Streptomycetaceae; genus Streptomyces; species Streptomyces sp. NPDC038200. The sequence goes on along the minus strand of NZ_JBVJYH010000003.1, from coordinate 140,766 downwards.
GGCCGACATCGTGATCGCGGGCGGCTCCGAGTCGATGAGCCGCGCCCCCTTCGTACTGCCCCGCCCCGACGAGGCCCTCCCGCAGCGCATCGAGACCCACGACACCCGGCTCGGCTGGCGGCTGGTCAACCCCGCGATGAAGGAGCTGCACGGCCTGCTCTCCATGGGGGAGACCGCCGAGGAGGTCGCCGTACGCCACGGCATCTCGCGCGCCCGCCAGGACGAGTTCGCGCTGCGCAGCCACCGACTCGCCGCCGCGGCCCGCAAGAACGGCCACTTCGACGACGAACTCCTGCCTGTCGAGCGCCCGGACGGCGTCGTGGTCGAGCAGGACGAGTGCGTCCGCGAGGACACCTCCCTGGAGAAGCTGTCCCGGCTCAAGCCGGTCTTCCGCGCCGACGGCACCGTCACCGCGGGCAACGCCTCGCCCATGAACGACGGGGCCGCGGGGCTGCTGCTGGTCAGCGAGGAGGCCCTGAACGAACTGGGCCTGGAGTCCCTCGGCCGGTACGTCGCGGGCGCCTCCGCCGGAGTCCACCCCGACGTGATGGGCCTCGGCCCGGTCCCCGCCACCCGCAAGGTCCTGGCCCGGGCCGGCTGGCAGACCGGCGACCTCCAGGAGGCCGAGTTCAACGAGGCGTTCGCCGCGCAGGCACTCGCCTGCGTCGACCAACTGGGCATCGACCCGGACCTGGTGAACCCCACCGGCGGTGCCATCGCCCTCGGCCACCCCCTCGGCTGCTCCGGCGCCCGCATCCTCACCACGCTGCTGCACCGGATGCGGCGCACCGGCGCGGAACGCGGGCTCGCCACGATGTGCGTGGGCGTGGGCCAGGGCACGGCGGTGCTGGTCGAGAGGCACTGAGGTCTTCAACGGGGGTTCCCCGCAGGGGGATCAGGTAGCACGAGCCGCAGCAAGGAACGGAGCAGCACCCCATGGCAACCCTGTCCGTCGCCACCATCCTCGCCGAGAACGCCCGGCGCCGTCCCGGCAGGACCGCCCTCGTCGAAGGCGACCTGCGGCTCACCTTCGCGGAGGCGTGGCAGCGGGCGCTGGCCCGGGCGGGCGCGCTCACCGGCCTCGGCGTACGGCCCGGCGACCGGGTCGCCCTGATGGCCCCCAACACCACCGAGTTCCCGGTGGCCTACTACGCCATCGCGGCGGCGGGCGGTGTCGTCGTCCCCGTGCACCTGCTGCTGTCGGCCGGCGAGGTCGAGCACGTGCTGAAGGACAGCGGGGCGACCCTGCTGCTCGTCCACCCGGCGCAGGCCGGGACCGGACGCGCCGCCGCCGACGCCCTGGGCGTCCCCGTCGTCACCCTGGGCGAGGAGTTCGACAAGCTCGCGGCGGACGCCGAGCCGCTGCGCTCGTACGTCACCCGGGCCGCCGACGACCCCGCGGTGATCTTCTACACCAGCGGTACGACCGGTGTCCCCAAGGGCGCCGTCCTCAGCCACTTCAACCTGGTGATGAACGCGACCGTCAACGCCTTCGACGCCAACGACATCCGGGCCGACGACATCGCCCTCGGCGCGCTGCCGCTGTTCCACGCCTTCGGCCAGACGGTCTCGCTCAACTCCACCTGGCGGGCCGGCGCCACGCTCGTGCTGCTGCCCCGCTTCGACGCGGCCCGCGCCATCGAGCTGATGGTGCGGGAGAACGTGAACACCTTCCACGGCGTGCCCACCATGTTCGTCGCCCTCGCCGCCGCGGCGGCCGACGCCGGCCGGCTCCCCGAGCTGCGGGTGTGCGTCTCCGGCGGGGCCTCGCTCCCGGTCGCCGTACTGGAGCGGTTCGAGGCCGCGTTCGGCGCGCGGATCCACGAGGGGTACGGGCTGTCGGAGACCTCGCCGACCGCCACCGTCAACCAGCCCGTCTTCGGCACGAAGGCCGGCACCGTCGGCCACCCGCTGTGGGGCATCGACGTGGAGATCGCCCGGGCCGAGGTGGAGGGCCGGATCGAGCTGCTGCCGGCCGGCGAGCTGGGCGAGGTCGTCATCCGCGGCCACAACGTCTTCTCCGGCTACCTCGGCCGCCCCGAGGCCACCGCCGAGGCCCTGGTGGACGGCTGGTTCCGCACCGGCGACCTGGGCACCAAGGACGACGAGGGCTTCCTGCGGATCGTCGACCGCAAGAAGGACGTCATCATCCGCGGCGGCTACAACGTCTACCCGCGGGAGGTCGAGGAGGTCCTGACGCGCCATCCGGCGGTCGCCCAGGTCGCCGTCGTCGGCCTGCCCGACGAACTGCACGGCGAGGAGGTCTGCGCCGTCGTCGTCCCGGCCGAGGGCGCCGCACCGGACGCCGCCGCGCTCACCGAGTGGTCCAAGGAGCACCTGGGCAGGCACAAGTACCCGCGACGCGTGGAGTTCGTGGACGCGCTGCCGCTGGGGCCGAGCATGAAGGTGCTCAAGCGGGAGCTGCGGGCCCGGCTCGCGGGCCGGTAGGGACCGACCGGCGAGCCGGGCCTGACGCCGACGGATGTGTGTGCATAGCATCGGTCTCCACATGAACACGATGACGCTCTGGCACATATCCGGCTGGGAGTTCTCCGCGCTCGCCTTCGCGGCCCTGCTCGTCGGCTTCTCCAAGACCGCGGTCAGCGGGGCCAACACGGTCAGCCTGGCGGTCTTCGCGGCCGTCCTGCCCGCCCGCGCCTCCACCGGGGTGCTGCTGCCCCTGCTGATCACCGGCGACGTGCTCGCCGTCCTCACCTACCGGCGGCACGCGCACTGGCCCACGCTGTGGCGGCTGTTCCCGGCGGTGGCGGCGGGCGTCGTGGCCGGCACGCTGTTCCTGGTGTGGGCCGACGACGCGATCGTACGGACCTCGATCGGCGCGATCCTGCTGCTGATGGCCGGCGTGACGGTGTGGCGCCGGCGGGCGGCCGAGACCCCTCGGGCACCGGACGCGGTCACGACCCGGGCGGGCCGGATGAAGGCCCGCTCGTACGGCGTGCTCGGCGGGTTCACGACGATGGTCGCCAACGCGGGCGGGCCGGTGATGTCGCTGTACCTGCTCTCCGCCGGTTTCCGCAAGCTCGGCTTCCTGGGCACCTCCGCCTTCTTCTTCCTCATCGTGAACGTCTCCAAGGTGCCGTTCAGCGCGGGCCTCGGCCTGATCGACGGAGACTCCCTGCTCCTCGACGCCGCGCTCGCGGTGTTCGTCGTGCCCGGTGCGCTGTTCGGGAAGTGGGCCGTGCACAAGATCAACCAGCGACTCTTCGAACAACTCGTCATCGGGGCGACCGTCGTGGGCGGCGTACAACTGCTACTGCCCTAGCCCCAGCAGCTCCGGTACGTCCGCGAACGAGTCCACGACGTGGTCCGGCGCGCCCGTGGCGTGCGCGTGCGTCTCCGCCTGGTACTTGCCCGTCCTCACCAGCACGCCCGTGAGCCCGGCCCGCTGGGCGGCGAGCACGTCCGACTCGATGTCGTCGCCGACCATCAGCGCCTGCTCCGCCCCCACCCCCAGCCGGGCCAGCGCCGTCTCGAAGAACGCCCGGGACGGCTTGCCCGTGACCTCCGCCCGCACCCCGGCCGCCTCCTCCAGCCCGAGCAGGAAGGCACCCGAGTCCAGTTGCAGTCCGGCGTCGGTCCGCCAGTACAGGTTGCGGTGCATGGCGACCAGCCGTGCGCCCCGCCGGAGTTCGCCGAAGGCCCGGTTGAGCGCCGGATAGTCCAGGCCGGGCCCGGCACCGCCCAGCACGACCACGTCGGCACCCTCCTCGACCAGGGCGACGTCGCCCAGATCCGCGCCGATGTCCCCGCTGCCCAGCAGCAGGCAGCGGGCGCCCGGGAAGTGCTCGGCGAGATACGCGGCGGTGACGACGGGCGCGGTCAGCACGTCCTGCGCGCCCACCTCGAAACCGGCCTCCGACAGCGTCTCGGCGATCGACGCGCGGGTCCGGGACGTCGTGTTGGTCACCAGCGCCACGCCGAGCCCGGCCGCGCGCACGGCGTGCAGCGCCGCCACCGCACCGGGCAGCGGCTTCCAGGACACGGTGAGGACGCCGTCGACGTCGATCAGGACGGCACGCACGGACGCCATGGATTCCATGGCCCGACCGTAGCGACCCGAGCGGCCGGCCGGCCCCCGCGACCTCGCAGGCTCACCCTTGTGCTCCTGCGGCACCGGGTCCTCGGGGGGCCACGGTCACCCGGGTGGGGGAGCGGGGCGTGCGCGCGGTCGCACGGGCGGGTCGGAAGGGCCCGCGCGGCGGCCCGCCCGCCACCGTCCCCTACCGCTCACCCGGGTTTCTGCGCAGCAGATACGTGTCCATGATCCAGCCCTTGCGCTCCCGTGCCTCGGCTCGCAGCCGCTCGATGCGCGGGGCGGCCTCGGCGATCGGACCGGAGACGAGGATCTCGTCCGGCGTGCCTATGTAGGCACCCCAGTAGATGTCCATGTCCTCCCCGGTGTACCGCCGGAAGGACTGGTGGGCGTCGAGCATCACGACCACGTCGTCGACCCCCTCGGGGAATCCCTCGGCCAGCCGCCGCCCCGTGGTGATCTGCACGGGGCGGGCGACCCGGTTCAGCCCCGTGCGGTGCCGGGCCACCAGCGCCGAGACGCTGCTGACGCCGGGCACCACGTCGTACGTGAACTCCACCGCGCCCCGTTCCAGCACCTCCTCCAGGATCCCCAGCGTGCTGTCGTACAGCGCGGGGTCCCCCCACACCAGGAAGGCGCCGGTGCCGTCCTCGCCCAGCTCCTCGGTGATCAGCCGCTCGTAGATCCCGGCGCGGGCGCTGCGCCAGTCCCCGACGGCCGGTGAGTAGGCCGTCCCGCCCGCCTTCCGGTCCCGCTCCGGGTCCCGGGCCTCGACGACCCGGTAGGACCCCGCCGGCAGATGTGCGTCCAGCATGTCCCGGCGGAGCCCGGTGAGGTCGTTCTTCACCTCGCCCTTTTCGAGCAGGAAGAACACGTCCGTGCTCCGCAGCGCCTTGACCGCCTGCAGGGTCAGCTGGTCGGGGTCGCCCGCGCCGATGCCGATGACATGAATCTTTCGCACGTCCCGAGTCTGCCGCATGCCACCGGCAGCGCGCCCACCACCTCCGCCCGCCCCGCGGCGCGGCCCCCGGTCGCGCCGCGTCCCACGCGCCGCGCGGCGCGCTCCCGTCAGGGGCCCAGCCGGGGCGCCTCGGCCCGTGCGTCCACCGGCGCCGCACCGCGCTCCACCCGCCCCGCCAGCTCCCGCGCCCACCGCGCGAGCCCGGGCAGATCCAGCCCGTAGGGCCGGTCCTCGCCCCGTGCCGTCTCCCACCCCTCGACCGCGCCCGCGCCCCGCCGCAGCAGCCGCGCGCCGCCGACCGCGTTCCCCCGGGCCGCATGAGTGAGCCCCACCGCCAGCTGGGCCAGCCCCCGCCACAGCGCGCGCTCGTCCTCAGGGCCCGACTTCCAGGCGTCCTCGAACACCTCGTGCGCGTGGAACGGCCGTCCCGCCGCCAGCAGCTCCTGCGCCTCGGCGACCGTCTCCCGCGGCGCCCGCAGGACCCCCTCCGGCTGCCGGGCGACGCCCTCGGCGCCGTACGGCAGCGGACGCCCCAGCCCGTCCCGGGGCCGCGCGTTCCGGGCCCGCCCGTCCGTGTCCCGGTCCCTCGCATCCGATGCGCCCGCGTTCGTCATACCGCCGATTGTCCACCGCCCCGACCGGGCCTTCTTCGGCTCACCCCCGGACGTGGGGTAAAGTTCTGTTCGCACGATCACGCGGGACACCGCGAGTGAGCGCAACGGGACGTGGCGCAGCTTGGTAGCGCACTTGACTGGGGGTCAAGGGGTCGCAGGTTCAAATCCTGTCGTCCCGACTTGCCGAAACGCAGGTCGGAGGCCGTGTCGGAGTGATCCGGCAGGGCCTCTTCGTCGTTCCCGGCGTCCCTGTTCCCGGGGCCGTACGGGGGACCCCGCGGGGACCGGACCGGCCACGGGCGGGCGGTGCAGGCCCGAGCAGGCTTGCGCGGACACGGCGGCCGGGGGCGGTTCCGGACGGATCCGGAACCGCCCCCGACCCGTTCTCGCGGGGCGGCCGGAGGCCGGTGGTGCCGATGCGCGTCAGCGGGCACCCGTGGTCAGGGGGCCACGGCGCGGCCGGTCTGCGGGGAGATCCGGCCCGCGCACAGACCCTTGCTCGCCAGCGTCCCGGCGATGCGCGGGACGGCCGTCAGGGTGTTGGCCGGCCATTCGTGCATGAGGATGATCTGGCCGTTGGCGAGCCGGGACACGGCCTGCACGATCGCGTCGGTGCTCGCGCCGTTCCAGTCCTGCGAGTCGACGTCCCAGATGATCTGCCGCAGCCCGTACTTGGCCTCCACCGCCTGGACGGTGGCGTTCGTCTCGCCGTACGGCGGGCGGAACAGCTGCGGCGTGCCGCCGCCGGCCGCGGCGATCGCCTGCTGGGTGCGGGCGATCTCGGAGTCGATCTGCGCCTGGCTCAGCTGGGTCGGATGGGGGTGGGTGTAACTGTGGTTGCCGATCCACATCCCGGCGTTCACCTCGGCCCGGACCTGGGCCGGGTAGGCGGCCGCGAACTGGCCCTCGTTGAACATCGTGGCCCGCAGGCCGTTCTGCTGCAGGGCGTTGAGCAGGGCGGGGGTGTGGTCGGCCGACGGGCCGTCGTCGAAGGTGAGCCCGACGTACCCGGAACAGGCGGCGGCGTGTGCCGGAGCGGCGCCGGCCGCGGCGGTGAGGGTGCCGGCCACGGCGGTCGCGGCGACGGCCAGTCCGGTCAGCAGGGGGTGGTGTGCGGCGCGCATGCGGGTGGGTCCTCCTTGGTGGGGCGTGACCGCGGTGGGGGGATGAGCGCACGGGGCGGGACGGTCACCCGTTGACCGTGACGGTGGAGCTGCCGCTGCTCTGGTAGCCCTCGGTGGCGAGGATCATGTAGTAGCTGAAGCTGCCGAGGGGCATGCCGGCGCGGGCCCAGGCGTCGAAGTGGTTGCCGGTGGTGAGGGTGCCGCCGGTCCGCCTCGACTGCCGCACGCTCCAGTACTGGTTGAAGGTCCTGGTGCCTTCCACGGACGGGGCGTTGTACCGGGTCGTCTGGTAGATGTCGTACGTGCCGCCGTCGCTGGTGACCGTGCCCTTGTAGGTGCCGGTGGGCCGGTAGGTGCCCCAGTTGTCGACGATGTAGTACTCCACCAGAGGATTCGAGGTCCACCCGTACAGGGCCAGGTAGGCGTTGCCGGACGGGCTGAAGCTGCCCGAGTAGGTCACGGTCCTGCGTCCGCCGTTGCTCCAGCCCTTGCCGGCGACGAAGTTCCCGGTGTTGCGCCACGAAGTGCTGTAGTTGCCGCCCGAGTTCAAGGTCATGGAGACCGTTCCCGGCGCGTCGGTCCAGAAGGAGTAGAAGAAGCCGTTGTCGGTGCCGGTCTGGTTGGTGGTGATGGTCGTGGCGGCGTGGGCGGTACCGGGCAGCAGCAGCCCGGATGCCGACGTGGCCAGCGCCAGGGCGCCGGCGCGGTTGAGGAATCCCCTGCGGCTCATCGGGCGGGACAGGGCGTTGTGCGGTTCCATGCTTTCTCCTGGGTGAGGGCCGGTGAGCGGATGAACCCCGGGCGGGCACGGCGACGCCTTGGCATGTCCGTGTCATGCACCACGGAGGGGTCGTCCCCGCGGGGGGAGGGCTCGATTGCTGGAGAGTATGTGGCCGCGCCGAAAGGGCGGTCAATGCGTCTGTTTCCGAAACTTCATCGAAACTTGATAGCTATGACCGGGTGGTATATCCGAAACTTTCGAATGGCTTCCCGGAATTGGCTGGAATGACGCGCGTCTCGACGATTGACGGCGCTATGGCGACCGTCCGGCGTGACGCGACACTTGTCGTACGAGGAGAAACTTTCGAAAGGCTCGACGAGGCCGGGAATACCGCCGCCGGTTCGACGCCTGCCGCCCGGCGCGCCGGGTGTGCCCGCGCCCCGGATCCAACTCGCAGCCGTAGCGGGGCCGTGTCCGGGTAGCCGGATGGAGGAATCGGTCCGGTCGGCACAGACAGGGAAGATCGTGGACGAACGTTCGCTTCGCGCGGTGGGCTGGGCGCGCTCGCTGCCGCTCGACAGTCAGGTCAAGACGGCGCGCGACTGGGCGCGGGCCCATCTGCACGAGCTGGGCTGGTCCGCCACCGACACGGCGGACGACGTGCTGCTGGTGGTGTCCGAACTGGTCACCAACGCGCACGTCCACGCCCACAGCACCGCGCAGTTGGTGATGTCCTGGGACAACGAGTGCCTGCACATCGCGGTGCACGACACGTCCCCGGTGCTGCCCGAACCCCGGAACCCCGGCGCCCTGCAGCCGGGCGGGCGCGGCATGCTGCTGATGGACGCCCTGGCCGACAGCTGGGAGGCCCGCTCCTGCCCGCACGGCAAGACCGTCCTCGCCTGCTTCCGGCCGCCCGCCCGAGCGGAGGTCTGACCCGGCGCGGGACGGACTTCAGCCGGCCGCGGGTGGCGCGGTGCTCTGCCGTACCACCAGGTGCGTGGCCAGTTCGATGCGCAGCGCGCCCTTCCTGGGGTCCGTGGGCCGCAGCAGCATCCGGGCGGCCTCCTCGGCCATGCGCTGGAGCGGCTGTTGCACGGTGGTCAGCGGCGGGCTGGACCAGCGGGCCGGCGGCACGTCGTCGTACCCCACCACCGACAGCTGCCCCGGCACGCTCAGGCCCAGTACCCGTGCCGCCTCCAGGACGCCCAGCGCCTGCAGGTCGCTCCCGGCGAAGACGGCCGTCGGCCGGTCCGGCCGCCGCAGCAGGTCCATGGCGTGCTCGAAGCCGCCCTGGACGTGGAAGTCGCCGAAACGCACCAGTTCCGGGTCCGGTTCATGACCCGCCATCGCCATCGCCGATCGGTATCCGTCCAGACGCGCCAGTGAGCACATCAGGTCCTCGGGACCGGTGATGATGGCGACGCGCTCGTGCCCCTGGTCGGTGAGGTGGCGGGTGGCGGCCATTCCTCCGGCCCAGTTGGCCGAACCGACGGACGGGACGTCGGGGTCGGGATCGCCGGCCGGGTCCACGATGACGAACGGGATGGCCCGGGACCGCAGTCGCCTCTTCACGTCCTCCGGCACCGTGGAGAAGACCAGCAGTACGCCGAGGGGGCGCCGGCGCAGCACGCCCCCGATCCACTCCGGTCCCGGGGCCTGCCGTGTGCCGCTCTCGGTGAGCGCGACGGTCGCGTCGTTCTTCTTGGCGACGTTCTCCACGCCGCGGATCAGCTCCATCGCCCAGACGCTCTCCAGCTCGTGGAAGACGATCTCGAGGAGCGGAGCCCGTGGCGGCCCCGGGGCCCGCCGGCGGTAGCCGTGGATCTCCAGAAGGCGCTCGACCTTGGCCCGGGTCGCCGGGGACACATCCGAACGACCGTTGAGAACTTTCGAAACTGTCGGAAGGGACACGCCGGCCTCTCTGGCCACGGCTGCCAAGGTCACTCTGCGGCCGAGCTGGGCTTCTTCGCGCATGGCCGCAGCATAGGCCACGGCGCTGGATAACGGTTTGGCCGCGTCGGTGCACGGCCGTTGACCCCCTCTTCCTCAGCCTCCTACTGTCCAGCCGCAGGACTTTCGGCGCTAGATCCGAAACTTTCGGAAGGCGGATGACCATGCGTACACGGATGCCCCGCGTGCTCGCTTGCGGAGCGACACTCGCCCTGGCGGCGAGTCTCGCCGCATGCGGGAACGGAAGCGGCGGGGGTTCCTCGGACGACGGCAGGATCCACGTGCTGGTCTACGGGGACGCCAGCAACAAGGTGGAGAAGCGGATCATCGACACCTTCAACAAGACGTCGAAGACCAAAGCCGTCCTCGACACCATCCCGGGCGCCGACTACCAGCAGAAGCTGCAGACGATCATCAACACACCACAGGCGCCGGACATCTTCTTCAACTGGGGTGGCGGCAGCATCCAGCCGTTCGTCAAGGCCGGGCTGCTGATGCCGCTGGACGACTTCGTCAAGAAGGACCCGAACCTCGACGACAAATTCCTGCCCAGCGTCTACGACAGCGCGGTCGTCGACGGAAAGCCCTACGGCGTTCCCATGCGCGGCACGCAGCCGGTGCTGCTGTTCAGCAACAAGAAGGTGCTCGACGAGGCGGGCACGCAGCAGCCCGAGACCTGGGACCAACTCCTCGACGCCGTCAAGAAGCTCAAGTCCGAGGGCGTCACCCCCATCGCGCTCGGCGGCGGCGACCAGTGGCCGACGCTGATGTGGTTCGAGTACGTCTACGACCGCGTCGCCGGCCCGGAACTGTTCCGCAAGGCCCTGGAGGGCGACAAGGACGCCTGGGCGAGCGCGGACAGCAAGAAGGCACTCGGCATGCTCGAGGAACTGGTCGACACCGGTGCCTTCGGCAAGAACTACGACTCGGTGAAGTACACCAACGGCGCCTCGCCCGCGCTGGTGGCCCAGGGCAAGGCCGGCTTCGAGCTGATGGGCTCCTGGTACTACGCCCAACAGCAGCAGGACGCCAAGGACTTCGCCGCCGACGGCCTGGCTTACAGCACCTTCCCGACCGTCCCCGGCGGCAAGGGCGACCCGTCGGACGTCGTCGGCAACACCAACAACTTCTACTCGGTGCTGAAGAAGACCAAGCACCCCGAAGCGGTCGCCGAGTTCCTGAAGCTGATGTACTCCGACGAGTTCGTCAAGGCGCAGCTGGCCATCGGCAACCTGCCCACCACCACGAACACCTCGAAGTTCCTGGGCACGTCGGCCAGTCCGGCGTACTCCCGCTTCCAGTACGACCTCGTCGCCAAGGCCAAGTCCTTCCAGCTGTCCTGGGACCAGGCCTACCCGCCGTCCGCCATCACGCCGATCCACCAGGCCGTCCAGCAGTTCTTCAACGGACAGCTCGACACGGACGGCTTCGTCAGGGCCATGCAGGCCCTCCCGACCGAATGAACGGCTCATGACCACACAGCTCACGAGCGCTCCGCCCGCCGCCGCGGCCACCGGGAAGGCCCGGAGGCGGCCGGACAACTCCTACGCCGCCCACGGCACGCGCCCCGGCTTCCTCTGGGCGCTGCCCGCCACCGTGTTCTTCGCCGTCTTCGCCATCGCACCGCTGATCATGGTGGCGGTGCTCTCCTTCATGAGCTGGAACGGCCTGGGATCGCCCCGGTTCGTCGGGACGGACAACTGGAAGCGCATCCTCGACGACCCGGTGATGATCAAGAGCATCTGGCTCACCCTGCTGCTCACCGCCCTGGGCGTGGTGATCCAGACCCCGCTCAGCATCGTCCTCGGCGTCTGGGCCGCCGGACACCAGCGCAACCGCGCCGTCCTCTCGGCGATCTACTTCGTCCCGCTGCTGCTCTCCGCCACCGCGGTGTCGGTGCTCTGGCGAGCGCTGCTCGATCCGAACTTCGGCATCCCCGCACGGATGACCTGGCTGTTCGGGGACGGCAACCTGTTCGGTGAACAGGCCACGGCCCTCGGGGTGCTCGCCTTCGTCAGCACCTGGCAGTTCACCCCGTTCCACACCCTCATCTACCAGGGCGCCGCCCGGGCCGTCCCGCCGGTGCTGTACCAGGCGGCCGCGATCGACGGTGCGGGACGCTACCGCCAGTTCTTCCACATCACGCTGCCGCAGCTGCGCAACTCGGTCGTCACCTCGATGATCCTGATGATCGTCGGCGGGCTCACCACCTTCGAGACCGTGCTCATCCTCACCCAGGGCGGACCGGGCACCGACACCACGATCAGCGCCTACTACATGTACCAGAAAGCCTTCAAGGGCTTCGACTTCGGCGCCGGATCCGCCATCGCCCTGTGCCTGGTCGTCGCGGCCACGGTCGTCTCGCTGATCGTCGTCCGCGTCTCCGGCTACGACAAGATGCGCAGCGACATGGAAGGGGTGTCATGAGGCGCCGCCCCAACTACCTGGCCGGGGCCGGCTCGATCGTCTGGCTGGTCCTGGTGGGCCTGCCGCTGTACGTGATGCTCGCCGCCACCCTGCGCACCCGGCAGGACTACGCGCAGAGCGGCCCGGTCTCCTTCCCCGGCGACTTCACCCTCGACAACTACACCGGGGCGTTCGACTCGGGCTTCGGCCGGTACTTCCTCAACACCATCATCGTCACCGTCTGCGTCGTCGGTGTGGTGCTGCTGCTCGTACCCCCCCTGGCCTACGCGATCGTGCGCAGCCGCAGCCGCGTCACCTCGCAGATCTTCCGGCTGTTCCTGCTGGGCCTCGCCATCCCCGCCCAGGCCGTCATCGTGCCGATGTTCTACCTGATCAGCGAGGCCGGCCTGTACGACAACCTCCTCGGTGTCATCCTGCCCACCGCCGCGTTCTGCCTGCCGATGTCCGCGCTCATCCTCAGTGGCGCCATGCGCGACATCTCCCCGGAGCTGTTCGAGGCCATGACGATGGACGGAGCGAGCCCGAGACGCATGTTCTTCCAGCTCGTCGTCCCGCTCTCGCGTGGCGGCCTGTCCACGATCGTGGTGTTCTCCGCGCTCCAGGCATGGAACGGCTTCCTGTTCCCGCTCGTGCTGACCCAGTCCGACTCCACCAAGGTCATCACCCTGGGTCTGTACAACTTCCAGACCGAACACGGCGTCGACATCCCCGGCCTGCTGGGAGCCGTGACGCTGTCCATCGTGCCCGTCCTGCTCGTCTACCTGTTCGCCCGCCGGGCCCTGGTCCAGGGGCTGATGGGCATGGGAGGAAAGTGACCGCCAACGTGGCCGTAGAGACCACCCCCGAGATCCCCCTCTGGAACGACCCGACCCAGGACATCGGCGCCCGCGTGTCCGCCCTGATCGACGCGATGACGCTGGAGGAGAAGTCCGCCCAGCTGTACGGCGTGTGGGTCGGAGCGTCCGACGAGGGCGGCGAGGTCGCCCCGCACCAGCACGACATGGAGGAGGCCGTCGACCTCGACGCCCTGCTCCCCTCCGGCCTGGGGCAGCTGACCCGCCCGTTCGGCACGGCGCCCGTCGACCCGGCGCTCGGCGCGCTCTCCCTGCTGCGCACCCAGACCCGGATCGCCGCCGCGAACCGCTTCGGCATCGCCGCACTGGCCCATGAGGAATGCCTGGCCGGATTCGCCGCCTGGGGTGCCACCGCCTACCCCGTCCCGCTGTCCTGGGGCGCCACGTTCGACCCCGGCCTGATCCGCCGGATGGCCGCCGCCATCGGCCGCGACCTGCGATCCGTCGGCGTCCACCAGGGCCTCGCGCCCGTACTGGACGTGGTGCGCGACGCACGCTGGGGCCGCGTCGAGGAGACCATCGGCGAGGACCCCTACCTCGTCGGCAGCATCGGCACCGCCTACGTCCAGGGCCTGCAGTCCGCCGGCGTCGTCGCCACCCTGAAGCACTTCGCCGGCTACTCCGCCTCCCGCGCCGGCCGCAACCTCGCACCCGTCGGCATGGGCCCGCGCGAACGGGCGGACGTTCTCCTGCCCCCCTTCGAAATGGCCGTACGCGAGGGCGGAGCCGACTCCGTCATGCACGCCTACACCGACACCGACGGGATGCCCTCGGCGGCCGACGAGGACCTGCTCACCGGGCTGCTGCGGGACACCTGGGGCTTCGAGGGCACGGTCGTCGCCGACTACTTCGGCATCGCCTTCCTGAAGACGCTGCACGGAGTCGCCGGTGACTGGGCGCAGGCCGCGGCCACGGCCCTGCGCGCGGGTGTCGACGTGGAACTGCCCACCGTGAAGACGTTCGGCGCGCCCCTCGCCGAAGCCGTCGCCGCGGGCCGGGTACCGGAGGCGCTCGTCGACCGAGCACTGCGCCGGGTGCTGGTGCAGAAGGCCCGGCTCGGCCTGCTCGACGCGGACTGGACCCCGGTCCCGGCCGTACTGGCGGGAGCCGACCTGGACGATCCCGACGCCCTGCGCGGAACCGTGCACCTGGACACCGCCGAGAACCGGGAACTGGCCCGCACGGTGGCGCAGGAAGCGGTCGTCCTGCTGGCCAACGACGGCACCCTGCCCCTCGGCCGGCCGCGCCGCATCGCCCTGATCGGCCCCAACGCGGCGGTTCCCACAGCCGTACTGGGCTGCTACTCCTTCCCCCAGCACGTCGGTGTGCACCACCCCCACACACCGCCCGGCATCGACCTGCCCACACTGGAGGACGCGCTCCGGAAGGAGTTCCCCGACGCGGAGGTCACCGTCGTCCAGGGCACCGGTGTCGACGACGGTGACATCGTCGGCATCGCCGAAGCCGTCGACACCGCCCGCCGGGCCGACGTCGTCGTCGCGGCCCTCGGCGACCGCGCGGGCCTCTTCGGCCGGGGGACCAGCGGCGAGGGCTGCGACGCGCGGTCCCTGGCCCTGCCCGGTGCCCAGCAACGGCTGCTCGACGCGCTGCTCGACACCGGGACACCGGTGGTGACGGTTCTGCTGGCCGGGCGGCCCTACGCCCTCGGCCGGGCGGCGGACGAGGCCGCAGCGATCGTGCAGTCCTTCTTCCCCGGGGAGGAGGGCACCACCGCCATCGCCGGCGTGCTGAGCGGCCGGACCGACCCGTCCGGACGGCTGCCCGTCAGCGTGCCCCGCGACGCCGACGGCCAGCCCGCCACCTACCTCGGCGCCCGGCTCGCCCAGGCCGGTGACGTGTCCAGCATCGATCCCACGCCGGCCTTCGCGTTCGGGCACGGCCTGTCCTACACCTCCTTCGCATGGGGCGACCTGACGGTCGACCGGCCGGAGGCGGACACCGGCGGCGAGTTCTCTCTCGCCCTCACCGTCCGCAACACGGGGGAGCGGGCCGGCACCGAGGTCGTCCAGCTCTACCTGCACGACCCGGTCGCCTCCGTCGTGCAGCCGGTGCAGCGTCTCGTCGGCTACGCCCGGGTCCCGCTCGCCCCGGGCGAGGCCCGCAGGCTGCGGGTCACCGTGCCGGCCGATCTGGCCTCCTTCACCGGCCGTGACGGACGACGGGTGGTCGAACCGGGCGAGCTGCACCTGCGTCTGGCGGCGTCCAGCGCCGACGCCCGGCTGACCGCGACGGTGACACTCACCGGCCCCGAACGCCCGGTGGACCACAACCGTCGGTTCCACGCGCGCTTCGAGCAGGAGCCGGCGCGGCCGACGAGCCCCGCGGCCTGACCCCCGGGGCGCTGTGGTCCGTCCCCCCGCCGACGGGGGACGGACCACAGCGCTCGTCCGGCGCCACCGCGGTCAGCCGCGCCGCACGGTGACGGTCACCAGGCTGCCCGGCGCCGCGAGGACCCGGGCGCGGCCCGCCGTGTCCCGTACGACGGTCGCCCCGCCGTCGGCCGCCACCCGCCAGCTGCCCGGCGGCAGGGACAGTTCGGTCACCCGGGAGCCGTGCGACGCCGCGCGGTAGACCAGCCGGTACACGCCCGCCCCGGAGTCGTGGCCGGCGGAGCGGACCGTACCCGCCACGGCCTCCGCGTACGGCTCGACGGTCAGCTCCTTGTTGGCGCGGAAGGCGCCGGTGCCGTCGACCGCGCAGTACCCGCCGCCGTAGCACCACACATAGCCCGCCCAGCCGGAGGCGTAACGGCCGAGAGAGGCCATCGCGTCCCGGTAGAAGCGGTTCATGTGCGGCAGGGCGCTGTTCCGCGGCCCCCACTCGCCGACCACCACCGGGACCCCGTAGCGCTCCGGGTACTCGGTGACGGCCCGCTCGTACGCCTCGATCCAGCCCGCCCCCGGGTCGTAGTCGGCGCCCGCCTCCATGGCGGCGTTGTAGAAGTGCGGCGCGTACACCACCCGGGGATCGTCGACGCGGCCGAGTCCGGTCGGCACGCCCTCGCCCACGATCGGGGTCGGCTCGACGAACAGCCAGGAGTCCCGGTCGGCCGCACGGACGGCGTCGGCCAGCCGGTCGTACATCGGGGTGAGCTGCTCCCGTTCGATCCGGCGGGCGGCCGTCGCCGGCTCCTCGCCGGGGCGCGACTCGCCCATCGGCTCGTTGATCAGGTCGTAGCCGAGGACGGCCGGATGACGGGCGAAGCGGGCGGCGAGGGTCCGCCACATCCGGGCCTGGGCGCGGCGGAGGTCCGCGTCCTCGTAGAGGTGGGTGAAGGCGCGCTGCACGGCGGGCTCGAAGTACTCGGCGAACCAGTCGTCCGGATGCGGGGTGAACGGCAGCCCGTCGGTCCTGGTCGCCCACTCGGGTATCCCGCGGTGACCGAAGGCCGGCCCGAAGACGTCCTGGTGGGCGTCGATGACGACCCTGACGTCGTAGCGCGCGGCCCAGTCCAGGACGCGCTCGATCCGGCGCAGGTAGCGCCGGCTGTAGTGGCCGGGCCTGGGCTCCAGGTCGTCCCAGAAGACCAGCAGCCGCGCGACGTCGAAGCCCTGGGCCCGCAGGTCGCGCAGATGGCGCTCGGTGATGCCGGACAGGGCCTCCTCGCCGCGGTGGGCCTTGTCCTCGATGTTCCAGCCGTGCAGGGTGAGCACCCGCCCGTGCCGGTCGGTGAGCCGGGGTATGCCCGGCCCCGTCCCCTCGGCGTGGGCGGTGGCGGGGACGAGCAGCGCGGCGACGACCGCCCCTGCCGTCAGGATCGCTCGCAGCACAGGAACCTCCGGACCGACGGTGTTCGTGGTGCCGGGCATCCCACCAGCAGCCGCTCGACTCTTCAAGTCCCTTGACTTGGAGTGCACTTCACGCTGAACACTCGCGTTCACCAGCCAGGCACGGGAGGAACCAGCATGAAGTACCGCACGATCGGCAGCGACCCGGCCACCCGCCGGGAGGTGAGCGTGCTCGCGCTCGGCGCGATGCTGTTCGGGTCGCGCACCGACGAGAAGACCTCCTTCGCCGTCCTCGACCGCTACGTCGAGGCCGGCGGGAACTTCGTCGACACCTCCGACAACTACGCCTTCTGGGAGGACGGGAGCCAGGGCGGCCAGAGCGAGGAACTGCTGGGGCGGTGGCGGCGCAGCCGGGGCATCGGTGACGAGGTCGTCATCGCGACCAAGCTGGGCGCCCGGCCCCTCGCACCCGGCACGGGATACGTCGACAACGCCGAGGGACTGTCCGCGAAGGTCGTGCGCGAGGCGGCCGAGCGCAGCCGGGACCGGCTCGGTGTGGACCGGCTGGACCTGCTCTACGCGCACATCGAGGACCCCGCCGTCCCGCCGGCGGAGACCGTCGAGGCCTTCGCCGCGCTCGTCGCCGAGGGCACCGTGGGCCTGCTCGGCGTCAGCAACCACGCCGTGTGGCGGGTGGAACGGGCCCGCGCCCTCGCGGCAGCCGCGGGCCTGCCCGGCTACGAGGTCCTCCAGTACCAGCACAGCTATCTGCGGCCCCGCACGGACGTGCCCAGCGAGCTGTTCCCGGACGGCAGCCTCGGCGGCGCCGACGCCCAGCTGCGCAGCTACCTGCGGGCGGAGCCGGGCCTCACCCTGGTCGCCTACTCACCGCTGCTGGCCGGCGCCTACACCCGCGCCGACAAGCCGCTGCCGCCGGACTACGACCACCCCGGCTCCCCGGCCCGCCTCGCCGTGCTGCGCGAGGTGGCCCGGGAGACCGGGGCGACCGTCAACCAGGTGGTACTGGCCTGGCAACTGGGCGGCGAGCTGCCCGTGATACCGCTCGCCGGCGCCTCCTCGGTGGCCCAGCTCGACGAGAACCTCGCAGCCGTCGACCTGGAACTCACCGGGGAACAGCGGGCCCGGCTGGACGCCGCTCACTGACCGCGCGGCTCCCGCAGCCGCAGCCGCAGCGATCGCGGCTGCGGGTGTGTCAGCCCTTGCTGGAGCCCAGGGTCAGGCCGCTGACGAACTGGCGCTGGAGCGCGAAGTAGACGACCAGCGTCGGGATCGCGGTCAGCAGGGAGCCCGCGGCGACCAGGTTGGGATCCGTGAAGTACTGGCCGGAGAGGTTGTTCAACGCCGAGGTGATCGGCATGTTCTCGCCGGTGGAGATCAGCACCAGCGCCCAGAAGAAGTCGTTGTAGATCCAGATGGACAACAGGGTCGCCAGGGCCGCCATCGCCGGCTTGCACAGCGGCAGCGTGATCTGCCAGTACAGCCGCCACACCGAGGCGCCGTCGACGAGGGCGGCCTCGGTCAGCTCGTGCGGCAGCGAACGCATGTAGTTGCTCAGCACGAACGCGCAGAAGCCGGACTGGAACGCCACGTGGATGAGGACCAGGCCCAGCGCGGAGTCGTACAGCTTGCCGCTCGCGGTGATGCCCGGCAGGTCCGTGAGCAGGTACAGCCGGTACAGCGGGGTGATGATGACCTGCTGCGGCAGCAGGTTGCCCGCCGTGAAGACCAGCAACAGCGCGAGGTTGAGACGGAAGTCGAACCGGCTGACGTAGAAGGCGACGCAGGAGGACAGGAACAGCGTCAGCAGCACGGCCGGGATCGCGATCACCAGCGTGTTGCCGAAGTAGTGCGTCATGTCCGACTGCTGGAACGCGTTCGTGAAGTTGTCGAAGTTCAGCGTGTCCGGCCAGGACACATAACCCTTCGCGCTGGTCTCGCTGTACGGGCGCAGGGCGGAGAAGACCGCCCAGAGCAGGGGCGCCAGCCAGGCCAGGGCGGTGCCCGCGAGGAAGACGTGCAGCAGGATCCGGGCCGGCCGGACCGGGGCACGCCGCTTTCCCGCCGCGCTCACGGTGCTCATGCGCGCCGCTCCTTCCGGAAGGTGGCGATGAGATACGGGATGATCACCGCGAGGGAGATCACCAGCAGGACGACGGCGATGGCGGAGCCGTAGCCGATGCGGCTGGACTCGCCGATGATGTTGTTGGTGACCAGGATCGACAGCAGCTCGGTCCCCTGGGCGCCCTTGTTGAAGACGAAGACCAGGTCGAAGGCGCGCAGCGCCTCGATGATGGTGACGACGAGGACGACCGTGTTGGTCGGGCGCAGGGTCGGGAAGATGACGTGCCGGAACGTCTGCCACTCGTTCGCCCCGTCGAGCGCGGACGCCTCCCGCAGCGACGGGTCGACACTCTTCAGGCCGGCCAGGTACAGGATCATCATGTAGCCGGCGTGCCGCCAGGACGCGGCGATCAGCACGGCCCACAGATTGAGGTCGGGGTCGCCGATCCAGTCGATGTAGTGGCCCGGCTCGTTGGCGCCGATGACGCTGTTGATCAGGCCCGTGTCGGGGTTGTAGACCAGTTGCCAGACGAAGCCGATGCACGCCATCGAGATGACGACGGGCAGGAAGAACGCGGTCTGGTAGACCCGGGTGAAACGGATCCGCTTGTCCAGCTGCACGGCGAGGAACAGGCCGAACGGCGTCGGGACCAGGATCAGCACCACGAACCAGATGACGTTGTGCTGGACGGCCGGCCAGAACTGCGGGTTGTCGGCGAAGAGTTGTCGGAAGTTGTCCAGGCCGACCCACTTGATCGAGTCGAACCCGATGCCGTCCCAGGTGGTGAAGGCGAGCAGGATCGAGGCGATGGCGGTGACCCACACCAGGAGCACGTGCAGGACGGTGGGCACGCCCGCCATCACGGCGAGCGTGAACCGGTCACGGCGGGTCAGCAGGCGTCGGTGGCCGTGCGTGAGCCGCTTCTTCTCGGGTGCGGCCCCCGGCGGCGGCACGGCTGCCGCCTCCGGGGCCTTCGTCGTCGTGTCGGTGGTCATCGGGCCGCTCACGAGGACGCGAAGATGGTCTTCTTCTGGCGTTCGACCGATGACAGCAGGCCGTCCACGCCCTTGGGGTTCTGGAGGAACTTCTGCAGGCCGGGCTGCATCACCGTGGAGGTGAAGTCGGGACGGCTGTCGCGGTCCATGAACTGGGTGAGGCTCTTGGCGCCGCCGATCATCTCGAACGCCTTCTTCTGCAGGGCGGAGTACGCGGAGGTGCCGGCCTTGCTGGAGGCGGCCACCACGCTCGGGTCGGTCTTGAGGTACAGCTCCTCGGCGGCCGGGCTGCCCAGGTACTCCAGCAGCTTCACGACACCCGCGTGGTTCTTCGGGGACTTGCTCACCATGAAGCCGTCGGTCGGCGCCTCGACCGTGTCCTGGCCGTAGGCGGAGTTGATCTCCGGGAAGGGGAAGAAGTCGAGGTCGTCCAGGTCGGCCTTGTTCGTGAACTGCTGGGCCACGAAGGAGCCCAGGAGGTACATGCCGGCCTTCTTGGAGACCAGGGTCTGCGCGGCGTCCTGCCAGGTGCGGCCCATGAAGCCGTCCTGGTGGTAGGGGAGGATCTCGGCCCAGTGGTCGAAGACGTCCTTCACCTTCGCGTCGGTCCAGGACGCCTTGCCCGCCATCAGTTCGACGTGGAAGTCGTATCCGTTCAGACGGAAGTTGATCTGGTCGAAGGTGCCCATCGCCGGCCAGGCGTCCTTGTCGCCGAAGGCGAGCGGGACCAGGCCGTCCTTCTTCATCTGCTTCAGCAGGGCGACGAAGTCGTCCCAGGTGGCGGGGATCTTGTAACCGTGCTGCCGGAAGACGCTTCTGCGGTAGAAGATCGCCCAGGGATACGTCGTCAGCGGCAGGAAGTAGTACTTGCCGTCCTCGCCCTTGCTCAGCTTCTTCATCGCCTCGGGGAAGTTGTCCCCGATCTTCGCCCACACGTCGTCGATCGGCGTGGCCAGCTTCTTCGCCGCGAAGAACTGCATGCGGTAACCGGCGAACCAGTTGAACACGTCGTCCGGAGTGCCCTGGAGATAGGAGTTGATCTGCTCCTGGAAGGTGTTGTGGTCCTTCGTGTTCAGATCCACGGTGATGCCGGACCGCTTCTTGAAGGCCGCGTAGACGCTTTCGAACGCCGCCTTCGGCACCGCGTCCGAGGCGTTGGAGCCGACGGTGACGGTCTTCGGGTCGGAGCCGGAACCGCTGCCCCCGCAGGCGGACAGCAGGGGTATGCCGGCGCCGGCGAGCAGGGCGGTACCGCCGGCTCCGCGCAGCAGGGAACGTCGGCTGGGACCGGGGAGGGAAAGACCGGAGGGGGAGAGGCGCATGGCTGCTCCTGAAGAAACAGGGTTCGGCCAAGGGGATGAGTTGATCACCGAAAGGTCCTCGAAACCGCTCAGAAACCAACTCGACCGAACATCGTGGGCGTAATAACAGCCCCCGTTCCGCGCATGCGTCAATAGCTCCGGTCGGACTCGGGTGTCTCTTGCCCGAAACGTAATCGTCATCGCCACCTGCGCCGTTGAGGGTGTGCGGACGCCGCTGCCCCCCGCGGCGCGCGCGGCCGAGGGGCTGTGTGAAAGCGGTGGATACGCCCCGGGTGAACCGGACGGTTCCGGCTCAGATGAAAGGGATGCTTCCGTTTCAGGTGCTGACCAGCGGCTGGAACGCGAAGGCGTACCGGGGTGCCCAGTGGGCAGGGGTGTCGCGCGGCGGTCGGGCGTGCGATCACCCGGTGCCGTCGGTCGCGGGGTGCGGTGTACTGGGCTCAGACCTCTCGGGAGCGGGTCCGGGGAGGTGAGGGTGTCCGTGATTTGTCATTACATTCGGACCTGCTCGTGAAATGATGTCTTAACAAAGTATTGACAGCGGGCTCGTCAGAGACTTGTATCCCGTCCCAACGCATCAGCGTCCCTTGCCCCGTCGCACGCACAGTGAGGTGCAGGAAAGATGGACCGCTCTTCTCGTCCCCGCTCCCGCAGACCGGTCACCGCCGTGGCCGTGGCCGCCGCGGCAGCCCTCACCCTGGCCGGGTGCTCCAGCAGTCACGGCGGCAAGAGGGCCGAGGAGGAAGCGGCGAACGCCTCCGCGGGCAAGGCGAACACACCCCGCATGACCGTCGCGCTGGTCACCCACCAGGCACCCGGAGACACCTTCTGGGACACCGTCCGCAAGGGGGCCGAGGCCGCGGCGGCCAAGGACAACATCAAGCTCGTCTACTCCGCCGACCCGAACGCGGGCAACCAGGCCAACCTCGTGCAGAACGCCATCGACCAGAAGGTGGACGGCGTCGCGCTCACCCTGGCCAAGCCCGACGCGATGAAGGGCGTGATCGCCAAGGCGGAGCAGGCCGGCATCCCCGTGGTCGGACTCAACTCGGGGCTGAGCGACTGGAAGCAGCTCGGCCTGCTGGAGTTCTTCGGACAGGACGAGAGCGTGGCGGGGGAGGCGTTCGGGAACAAGCTGAACACCACCGGCGCGAAGAAGATCGTCTGTGTGATCCAGGAACAGGGCAACGTGGGCCTCACCCAGCGCTGCGACGGCGTGCGGAAGACGTTCAAGGGCACCGCCGAGACCCTGTACGTGAACGGCACCGACATGCCGTCCGTGCGGTCCACGATCACGGCGAAGCTGAAGCAGGACAAGTCCGTCGACACGGTCGTGACCCTCGGCGCCCCCTACGCCCTGACCGCGGTCCGGTCGGTGGGCGACGCCGGCAGCAAGGCGAAGGTGGCCACCTTCGACCTCAACAAAGAACTGGTCAAGGCGGTGCAGAACGGCACCATCGAGTTCGCCGTCGACCAGCAGCCCTACCTCCAGGGCTATCTGGCGGTCGACTCGCTGTGGCTCTACAAGTACAACGGCAACTTCAGCGGCGGCGGCGAGCAGCCGGTGCTGACCGGCCCGGCCTTCGTCGACAAGGCCAACGTCGACAAGGTCGCCGCGTTCGCCGCGAAGGGCACCCGGTGATGGGCATGGCACGGCAGGCCGAACCGGCGGTGGGCGGCTCCCCGGCACCCGGCCCGAAGCAGACCGACGGCCGCACCGCCCGCCGTCCGCTCGCCCTGAGACTGCTGGCCCGGCCCGAGGTGGGCGTCTTCCTCGGCGCCGTCGCCGTCCTGGTCTTCTTCCTGATCGCGGCGCCGCCGGTGCGCGACGGCAGCTCGATGGCCAACATCCTCTACCAGTCCTCCACCATCGGCATCATGGCCCTTCCCGTGGCCCTGCTGATGATCGGCGGCGAGTTCGACCTCTCCTCCGGCGTCGCCGTGATCTCCTCGGCGCTCACCGCGAGCATGCTCAGCTACCAGCTCACGCTGAACGTGTGGAGCGGAGTGATCGTCGCCCTGGTCGTGTCCCTCGCGATCGGCGCCTTCAACGGCTGGATGGTGGTCAGGACCGGGCTGCCCAGCTTCCTGGTCACCCTCGGCACCTTCCTGATCCTCCAGGGCGTCAACCTCGCCGTGACCAAGCTGGTCACCGGCAACGTCGCCACCGACGACATCAGCGACATGGACGGCTTCGACCAGGCCGAGAAGATCTTCGCCTCCTCCTTCGGCATCGGCGGGGTCCAGGTCAAGATCACCGTGGTGTGGTGGCTGGTCTTCGCCGCCCTGGCCACCTGGGTGCTGCTGCGCACCAAGTACGGCAACTGGATCTTCGCCGTGGGCGGCGACAAGGACAGCGCCCGGGCGGTCGGCGTCCCGGTGAACTTCACCAAGATCACCCTGTTCATGCTGGTGGGGTTCGGCGCCTGGTTCGTCGGCATGCACAACCTGTTCTCGTTCAACACCGTGCAGTCCGGCGAGGGCGTGGGCCAGGAGCTGATCTACATCGCCGCGGCCGTCATCGGCGGCTGCCTGCTCACCGGCGGCTACGGCTCGGCGATCGGCCCGGTCTTCGGCGCGTTCATGTTCGGCATGGTCCAGCAGGGCATCGTCTACGCCGGCTGGAACCCCGACTGGTTCAAGGCCTTCCTCGGCGTGATGCTCCTCGGCGCCGTCCTGATCAATCTGTGGGTCCAGCGCACGGCGACCCGGAGGTGACCCATGACTGACAACGGAACCGGAACCCACGGCGCCGTCCTCCAGGACGGCACACCCGACCAGGACGGACCTCTGGTCGAACTGCGCGGCGCCGGCAAGTCCTACGGCAACGTCCGCGCCCTGCACGGCGTCGACCTGCGGGTCCACGCCGGCCGGGTCACCTGCGTGCTCGGCGACAACGGCGCCGGCAAGTCCACCCTCATCAAGATCATCTCCGGTCTGCACCAGCACACCGAGGGCGAGTTCCTCGTCGACGGGCACCCGGTGCGCTTCACCACCCCGCGCGAGGCGCTGCACAAGGGCATCGCCACCGTCTACCAGGACCTGGCCACCGTCCCCCTCATGCCCGTGTGGCGGAACTTCTTCCTCGGCTCGGAGATGACCAAGGGCCCCTGGCCGGTCCGCCGCCTGGACATCCACCGGATGAAGCGGACGGCCGACGAGGAACTGCGCCACATGGGTATCGTCCTGGACGACCTGGAACAGCCCATCGGCACTCTCTCCGGCGGCCAGCGGCAGAGCGTGGCCATCGCCCGCGCCGTCTACTTCGGCGCCCGCGTCCTCATCCTGGACGAGCCGACCGCCGCCCTCGGCGTCAAGCAGTCCGGCGTGGTGCTCAAGTACATCGCCGCCGCCCGGGACCGCGGCCTCGGCGTCATCTTCATCACCCACAACCCCCACCACGCCTACATGGTCGGCGATCACTTCAGCGTCCTGCGCCTCGGCACCCTCGAACTGTCCGCCGAACGCAGCGAGGTCGGCCTGGAAGAGCTGACCAACCACATGGCCGGCGGCGCCGAACTCGCCGCGCTCAAGCACGAACTGGCCCAGGTCCGCGGCGTCGACGTCGAGGGACTGCCCGAAGAGGACGACCTCACCGCCCCCGTGGCGCCCTCCCCGGAAGGAGACTCCTGACCATGGCGCACCCCTCCCCGCTCGACCGCATCCGGGTCGGCTCGGCCCCCGACTCCTGGGGTGTCTGGTTCCCCGACGACCCCCGCCAGGTGCCCTGGGAACGCTTCCTCGACGAGGTCGCCGAGGCCGGCTACGACTGGATCGAGCTGGGCCCGTACGGCTACCTGCCCACCGACCCCGCGCGGCTGACCGAGGAGGTGGCCAGACGGAACCTCAAGGTCTCGGCGGGCACGGTCTTCACCGGGCTGCACCGCGGCCCGGCCGTCTGGGAGGAGACCTGGGCGCACGTCGGCCGGGTCGCCGCGCTCACCCGGGCGATGGGCGCCCGGCACCTCGTGGTGATCCCCTCCTTCTGGCGGGACGACAAGACCGCCGAGATCCTGGAGCCGCCGGAGCTGACCGCCGAGCAGTGGGCGCACCTGACGCAGGGCATGGAACGCCTCGGCCACGAGGTCAAGGAGACCTACGGCCTGGACATCGTCGTGCACCCGCACGCCGACACCCACATCGACACCGAGGAGCACGTCGAGCGCTTCCTGGACTCGACCGACGCCGGCCTGGTCAACCTGTGCCTGGACACCGGGCACTACGCCTACTGCGGCGGCGACAGCGTCAAGCTGATCGAGACCTACGGCGAGCGCATCGGCTACCTGCACCTCAAGCAGGTCGACCCGGACATCCTGGCCGACGTGGTCGCGGGCGGGGTGCCGTTCGGGCCGGCCGTGCAGCGCGGGGTCATGTGCGAACCTCCCTCGGGCATCCCGGAACTGGGACCCGTCCTGGAGGCCGCGCAGCGGCTGGGCGTGGACCTGTTCGCCGTCGTGGAGCAGGACATGTACCCGTGCGAGCCGGACAAGCCGCTGCCGATCGCGGTGCGCACCCGGCGCTTCCTGCGCTCCTGCGGGGCCTGACGGGACGGGCCGCGGTCCGGTGACCGCGGCCCGGTTCCTGCGGTACCCCGACGGATTCGGCCGCGCGGTGGCCGGGAACCAACCGGGGGCACGCGGGCGTTGTGCTCGATGTCGGGGGATGCCCGCGCAGACGGGAGGACGAGATGACACACCGCACGGAACCACGCACGACGTCCGAGGACCCGGCCGACGCCGCGGTCCTGCGCCGCGACCGCTTCGGCTCCCTGCCCGAGCGGATACGCCCGGAGGACACGGTGGAGACCAAGCCGGCGACCACGCCGGATCCGGCACGGGACACGTACAACCCGGACGAGTGGCTGATCCGGTACTGCGGCTGAAGATCCGGGAGGACGTACGGCGCCGGGCCCGTGGCCCGGCGCCGCCGCGTGCGCTCAGCCCTCCCGCACCTCAGCGAGCGTCACCGGCCGGTGCTCGCGCAGCGACAGGGTGCAGGCCTCCGCGATCCACCCCGCCTCCAGGGCGTCCCCGACGGTGCAGGGGGAGGGCCGGGCGCCGGACACGACCTCGGTGAACGCGGTCAGCTCGGCGCGGTAGGCGGCGGTGAAGCGGTCCATGAAGAAGTCGTGCGGGACGCCGCAGGGGAAGGTCGCGCCGGGCTCCACCGAGCGCAGCGGGAGCCTGTCCTCCAGACCGACGGCGATGGAGTCGGCGAAGCCGTGCAGTTCCATGCGCACGTCGTAACCACGACCGTTGTGCCGGGAGTTCGACACCACGGCGATCGTGCCGTCGTCCAGGGTCAGGAGCGCGCCGGTGGTGTCCGCGTCGCCCGCCTCCGCGATGTAGGCGGCGCCCCGGTTGCCGCCCACCGCGTACACTTCGCCGACCTCACGGCCCGTCACCCAGCGGATGATGTCGAAGTCGTGCACGGAGCAGTCGCGGAAGATGCCGCCGGACGCGGCGACGTACGCGGCCGGGGGCGGCGCCGGGTCCAGGGTGGTGGACCGGACCGTGTGCAGTTTGCCCAGTTCACCGGCCTGAACGGCGGCCCGAGCGGCGGCGAAGCCCGCGTCGAAGCGCCGGTTGTAGCCGATCTGGATCGGCACGCCGCTGTCCCGGACGGCCTTGAGGACCGCGACGCCCTCGCTCGTCGTCCGGGCGACGGGCTTCTCGCAGAAGACCGGGACGCCGGCCTCGACACCGGCCAGGATCAGGGCGGGATGGGCGTCGGTGGCGGCGGCCACCACGATGCCGTCCACACCGGCGGCCAGCAGCGCCTCCGGCGAGTCCGCGACCTCGGCGCCGAACCGCTCGGCGGCGGCCTTGGCCGCGTCCGCGAACGGATCGGCGACGACGAGCGACTCGACGGCGTCCAGGCCGGAGAGGGTCTCGGCGTGGAAGGCGCCGATGCGGCCGAGGCCGAGGATTCCGATACGCATGGAGTGCTGCTCCCAGGGTCAGGTGCGAAGTTCTAGTCGAGGCCGCCGAGCACGTTCTGGTCCCAGTCGATCACCGAGCCGGTGACCACGCCGGACCGGTCGGACAGCAGGAGGACCACGAAGTCGGCGATTTCGTCCGGCCGGCCGAGCCTGCCCATCGGCAGCCGGGCCGCGGCCCGCTCCTGCCAGTCGTCGCCGGCGCCGTGGAAGGCGCGCTGGACGGCGTCCTCGCCCTCCGTGGCCGTCCAGCCGATGTTCAGGCCGTTGATCCGGATCCGGTCCCAGCGGTGGGCGTGCGCCGCGTTCCGGGTGAGACCCGCCAGGCCCGCCTTGGCGGCGACGTACGGCGCGAGGAACGGCTGCCCGCCGTGCGCCGACGAGGTGATGACGTTGACGATCGTGCCGGGCGCCTCGCGGGCCGTCATGTCGGCGACCGCCGCCTGCATCGCGAAGAACGGCCCCTTGAGGTTGACCGCGATGTGCGCGTCGAACAGCTCCGGCGTGGTGTCCAGAAGCGTCCCCCGCGAGGTCAGCCCGGCCGAGTTCACCAGGCAGTCGATCCGGCCGTAGGCGTCCACCACCGCGGCCACCGACGCCTTGGCCTGCTCGGCGTCCGCCAGGTCGGCGCGCACGTACCGCGCCCGGCCCCCGGCGGCCGACAGCTCCGCCACCAGCGCCTCACCCGGCTCCGGGCGTCGCCCGCTCACCGCCACGGCGGCGCCCTCGCGGACGGCGGCCCGCGCGATCGCGGCCCCCAGACCCTGGCTGCCGCCGTTGACGAGGACGACCTTGTCGTCGAGAAGTCCCATGCGTTCCTCAGCTCTCCCGGCGTTCCGCCGCCGCCCGCGGTCCGGTGCGCAACCGCCCGGGCGGCCACGCCTCGTCCCCCATCGGCGCGGCGCGGGGGCGGCCCGCCGGATCCAGGGAGCGGCCCCCGGTCACGGAAGCGGCGCGGCCCTGTCATTCTTGTCAGTACAAACCCCTCGAACAACCAGCAGCAAGCCATCAAAAACCCCTCAAGGAGACGGTCCATGGGCCACCCGTTCCCGATCCGGGAGATCGCGCGTCAGGCGGGTCTCAGCGAGGCCACCGTGGACCGGGTGCTGAACGGCAGGGGAGGGGTGCGGGAGAACACCGCGCGGGAGGTGCACCGGGCCATCGCCGATCTCGACCGGCAGCGCACCCAGGTCCGGCTGGTCGGCCGTACCTTCATGGTCGACATCGTGGCGCAGGCGCCCGAGCGGTTCACCACCGCCGTACGGGCCGCCCTGGAGGCCGAACTGCCCGCGCTGCGTCCGGCGGTCGTCCGCTCCCGCTTCCACTTCCGCGAGACCGGACCGGTCGGGGAACTGGTCCGCACGCTGGACCGGATAGCCCGGCGCGGCTCGCAGGGCGTCATCCTCAAGGCGCCGGACGTCCCCGAGATCACCGCGGCCGTCGGCCGGCTCACCGCCGCCGGTGTCCCGGTCGTCACCCTCGTCACCGACCTGCCGGCGAGCGCGCGCGTCGCCTACGTCGGCATCGACAACCGCGCGGCCGGCGCCACCGCCGCCTATCTGACGGGCCAATGGCTCGGCGACCGGCCCGGCAACGTCCTCACCAGCCTCAGCAGCGGCTTCTTCCGCAACGAGGAGGAGCGCGAGATGGGGTTCCGCGCCACCATGCGAGCCCGGCATCCGGAGCGCGCGCTGGTGGAGATCACCGAGGGGCAGGGCCTGGACGCCACGCAGTACGACCTGGTCCTCGCCGCCCTGCGCCGCGACCCGGAGATCCGCGCGGTGTACTCCATCGGCGGCGGCAACAACGCCACCCTGCGGGCGTTCGCCGATCTCGGCCGCGACTGCGCGGTGTTCGTCGCGCACGACCTGGACCACGACAACACCCGTCTGCTGCGCGAACACCGGCTGTCCGCCGTGCTCCACCACGACCTGCGGCACGATGTGCGCGAGGCATGTCAGGAGGTGATGCGCCGCCACGGCGCGCTGCCGCCCGCCGGGCCGCTGCTGCCGTCGGCCATCCAGGTGGTCACCCCGTACAACATGCCTACGGGCTGACCCATCCGCCGGTCCGGGCCGACTCCGCCATGGCGTCGAGCACGCGTGCGCTGTGCACCGCGTCCGCGAGAGTGGTGCCGTACGGCGTGCCCTCGGCGATGGACCGTACGAAGCGGTGGGCCTCGATCACCTTCAGGTCGTCGTAGCCCATCGCGTTGGCCGCGCCCGGCTGGAACGCGGCGAACTCCCCGGCGCCCGGACCGACGTACACCGTGCTCACCGGCTGGTCCTGGTACGTCGTGCCGCGGCTCACCCCGAGTTCGTTCATCCGGCGGAAGTCCCAGAACACCGCGCCCCGGGTGCCGTGCACCTCGAAGCCGTAGTTGTTCTGTTCGCCGACCGAGACCCGGCAGGCCTCCAGGACACCGCGGGCACCGGAGGCGAAGCGCAGCAGGCAGCTGACGTAGTCCTCGTTCTCGACCGGGCCCGGTGCGCCGCCCGAGGCCAGGGCGTGGCCGGCCGTCGCACCGGCCGGGCGGGCGCGCCGCGGCACGAAGATCGCGGTGTCGGCGGTGAGCGAGGCGATGTCGCCGAGCAGGAAACGGGCCAGGTCCGCACCGTGCGAGGCCAGGTCGCCGAGCACCCCGCTGCCGCCGCGCTCGCGCTCGTACCGCCAGGTCAGCGCGCCGTCCGGGTGGGCGGCGTAGTCGCTGAAGAGGCGGATCCGCACATGCGTGACCGTGCCGATCCCGCCGGAGGAGATCAGCTCCCGGGCGGCCTCCACCGCGGGCGCGTTGCGGTAGTTGAAGCCGACCGTGCCCTGCACCCCCGCCCTCGCGACCGCGTCGGCGACCGCACGGGCGTCCCCGGCGGTCAGGCCCACCGGCTTCTCGATCCAGAGGTGCTTGCCGGCCTCGGCCATCGCCACACCGATCTCCCGGTGCAGGAAGTTGGGCGCGGTGACGCTGACCGCCCGGACGCGCGGGTCGGCTGCCACCTCGCGCCAGTCGCGGGTCGCGGAGGCGAACCCGAACCGCTCGGCGGCCTCCTCCGCCCGCCCCGGCACCTCCTCGGCGACCGCGACCAGCAGGGGCCGCAGGGGGAGCCGGGGATAGTGGTGCGGCAGCCGGGCGTACGCCCGGGTGTGCACCCGGCCCATCCAGCCGAACCCGACGACGGCGACACCCAGCGCATCCACCATGACGACAGCCCCTCATTGGACCGGTCCATCTTCTGTCCCGGGTCACCTTTGTGCTGACATGGCAAGGGTGTCAAGCCTTTGACAGGACGGCACGCCGCATGGAACGGTCCATGCCATGAGACCGCCGACGATCCGCGACGTGGCCGAACGGGCCGGAGTGTCGAAGTCGCTGGTCTCCCTGGTGCTGCGCGACTCCGGCCCGGTGCGCCCGGAGAAGCGGGAGGCGGTCCTGCGGGCCGTGCGTGAACTGGGCTACCGGCCGAACGCGGCGGCCCGCAGCCTCAGCGAGCAGCGCACCCGGACCATCGGCGTCCTCCTGGACGACCTGCGCAACCCCTGGTTCGTGGACCTGCTCGACGGGCTCAACTCCCCGCTGCACGCGGCCGGACTGCACATGCTCCTGGCCGACGCCCGGCTGAACCGGCGGATGGGCCACGACCTCGCCGAACCCTTCCTCGACCTGGGCGCCGACGGCCTGGTGGTGGTCGGCACGGTCCCCGACGCGGGCGGGCTCGGCGCGCTCGCCCGGCGGATGCCGGTGGTCGTGGCGGGCGCCCGCGAGACGCAGCCGCCGGGGGTGGACGTCGTCGCCGGGGACGACGAGCAGGGCGCCCGGCTCGCCACCGAGCACCTGCTGGGGCTCGGCCACCGCCGGATCGGGCACCTCGCGGGCCAGGGCGCCGTCGGCGCACTGCGCCGACGGGGCTTCGAGGCGGCGATGCGCGAGCACGGCGCCGAGCCGCTGGTGGAACCCGGGGACCTGACCGAGGAGGGCGGCTACCGCGGCACCGTACGGCTGCTCAGCCGTGCCCAGCGGCCCACCGCGCTCTTCGCCGTCAACGACATGGCCGCGGTGGGCGCGCTCTCGGCGGCGGCGGAACTGGGCCTGCGGGTGCCCCGCGACCTGTCGGTGACCGGGTACGACAACACCAGCATCGCCCGGCTGCGGCACGTGTGGCTGACCACCGTCGACACCTCCCCGCACGAGGTGGGCCGGCGCGCCGCCCGCTGTCTGCTGGACCGCTTCGAGCGGCCGGAGGCCGAGGCGCGGGTGCGGCTGGCCGCGCCGACGCTGGAGATCCGCGGAACGACCGGGCCGCCCGGGGACGGCCTCACAGATTGATCGCGTAGGCCTTGCGCAGCGTCTCGTGCACCGTCCACGTCGTACGGTCGCCCGCGCGGAGCACCGCCATGTCGCCGGGCCCCACGGTCAGCGTCGGCCCGTCCGCCACCTCGATCGTCGCCGACCCGCTGATCACCACGAACAGCTCGTCCGCCTCGGTGTCCGTGACCACGCCCGGAGTGATCTGCCAGACCCCCCGGATCTGCCGCCCGTCCGGCGACTCCCAGACCACCTTTCCGGTGACCTCCGGGTTCCCGGAGACGATCTGCTCCGGGTCCAGGGGCTCGGGTTCGAGATCGGCGTCGGGGATGTGAAGCGCGAAGCTGTGCGTCATACGGCCGACCCTAGTCGGCCCGCGCGCCGCGCCGCCGTGGACAGTGTGTGGGGCGTCGGGCCTGGTCGAAGGACACTTCGTCGGGGGGCGCACGGAGTGGCAGCGGCGCGCGGGCCGGGTGATCGTGGGGGCATGGCTGACTCCACGGCGGTCGGCACGGCGCCGCCCCGGCACCACGACACGCGCGAGATGGTCCTCTTCGGCGGGGTGTACGGCGCCGTCCTCGCCAGCTCCTTGGTCGCGGCCCTCACCCAGTACGGGCACACGTCCGCCGAGGTCCGCGGTTACGACGCCGCCTGGGTGCTGGTGACCGCGTGCGCCTCCGCGCTCGCCCACGGCTACGCCCACTACATCGCCGAGCGCGCACCGCACCGCCGGTGGGACGTGCTCCTCGCGATGCGCAACGAGTGGCCGCTCGTCACGGCCGTGCTGCCCACCGCCTTCCTGCTCGCGGGCGCGCGCTGGGGGTGGTGGCCCGCGAAGGGTGTCGAGTACACGGCGTTCGTGCTGAACATCGTGATCCTCTTCGTGCTCGGCGTCATCACCGCCCGCTGGACGGCGCGGCGCTGGCCGGTCGCCGTCCTCATGGGGCTGGGCGACGCGACGCTGGGGCTGATCGTGGTGGTGGCGAACGCCCTCATCAAGTAGCGGCCGGACCGGGCCCCCGGACCGGCCGGTTCAGCGGGTCACGCGGACCCCGTCCAGGGCGATGGCGAGGACCCGGTCCCGCTGGGCGGTGTCCTCGAAGGACGTCGCGGTGATCCCGGCGACCAACCGCAGCAGGTCCCCGAAGTCCATGTCCGCCCGGGCGGCGCCGGCCCGCTGCGCCCGCTCCAGCAGCGGGCCGCCGGCCGCGTACATGGACTCGCGGCAGGCCCGGAAGATGTCCGACTCGCCGTTCAGGGCCTCTCGCACCGCGCGCTTGGTGACCATGTATCCGGCGAACCGGTCGAGCCAGGACGTCAGTGCCTCCCACGGCTCCCGGTCCGCGACCTCCGCGGCCGCCCGGCACAGGGCGTTGACCTCGTCCGCGTAGACGGTCTCGAACAGGTCGCGGCGGGTCGGGAAGTTCCGGTACAGCGTGCCGATGCCCACGCCGGCGCGGCGGGCGATGTCTTCCAGGGACGCCTCGGAGCCGTGCTCGGCGAACGCCTCGCGGGCGGCGGCGAGCAGGGCGTCGTAGTTGCGGGCGGCGTCCTTGCGGTGCGGCCGGCGGGTCGCCACGATCTCGCTGACGGGGAACGGCGTGGCCGTCACTGCTGCCTCCCGGGAGGGCGTCGATTGAACCGGAGGGGTACCTCCGCTACAGTGGAGGGGTACCTCCACTTTAGCAGTGCGGGGTGGCTCCGCCGTGGCCGGACGCGGCCCGCGCCGCCGGCCCCGCGCTCCCGTGGCACGACCCGTACGACCGTGCCCTCTTCACATTCGACCCTCCGCTTCCCTGATTCCGGAGAGGCTTCTTCATGTCCCGCCCGTCCAATCGCCTCACGTTCGCCGTCCTCGCGACCGGTGCCGGCGTGTTCGCCATGCTGCAGTCGCTGATCGCGCCGGCCCTGCCGACCGTCCAGCACGCCCTGCACACCTCCCAGTCCACCGCGACCTGGGTGATGACGGCCTATCTGCTGTCCGCCTCGGTCTTCACCCCGATCCTCGGTCGCGTAGGCGATCTCGCCGGCAAGAAGCGGACCCTCGTCGCCGTCCTGCTGACCGTCCTCGCGGGCTGCCTCGTCGCCGCGCTGGCCCCGAACATCGGCGTGCTCATCGTCGCCCGGGTGATCCAGGGCGTCGGCGGAGCCCTGTTCCCGCTCTCCTTCGGCATCATCCGGGACGAGTTCGCCCCGGCCCAGGTCAGCGGCAATATCAGCAACCTCTCCGCCGTCATCGCCGCCGGTGGCGGTGTCGGCATGGTGGCCGCCGGCCCGATCGTGTCCGCGCTCGACTACCGCTGGCTGTTCTGGATCCCGGTGGGGATCGTCGCCGCGACCGTCCTGATCGCCCTGCGCTACGTCCCCGAGTCGCCCAAGAGGGCCTCCGGCACGGTCAGTTGGGGCGGAGCCGTGCTGCTCTCCGGCTGGCTGGTGGCCCTGTTGCTGCCGCTGAGCCAGGCCGGGCAGTGGGGCTGGGGCTCGGCGAAGGTGCTCGGTCTGTTCGCCGCCGCCGTCGTGCTGTTCGCGGTGTGGCTGACGGCCGAGGCCCGCTCGCGCAGCCCGCTCATCGACCTGCGTGTACTCCGGTTGCCCGCGGTGTGGACGACCAACACCGCCGCCCTGCTGTTCGGCGCCGGCATGTACTCCATCTGGTCCTTTCTGCCCGGCTTCGTCCAGACACCGTCCGCGGCCGGCTACGGCTTCGGCGCCAGCGTGACCGCCTCCGGCCTGCTCATGCTGCCGATGCTCGTCGCGATGTTCCTCTCCGGCGTCCTGTCGGGCCGTCTGGAACCCCGTGTCGGGGCCAAGGCGCTGCTCACCGCCGGCGCCGCCCTCGGGGCGCTGGCCTGCGGATTCCTCACCCTCTGGCATGACGCGCAGTGGCAGATCGCCGTCGTCGCCGGTCTGTTCGGCCTCGGCATCGGGCTAGCCTTCGCCTCGATGGCCAACCTCATCGTGGGCAGTGTGCCGCCCGAGCAGACCGGCGCCGCGACCGGCATGAACGCCAACATCCGCACCATCGGCGGCTCCATCGGCGCCGCTCTCACCAGCGTCCTGGTCACCGGGCGGCTCCAGCCCTCGGGCCTGCCCCACGCCTCCGGCTACACCCACGGCTGGGCCCTGCTCGCCCTGCTCTGCCTGGCCGCGGCGGGCGCCGCGCTCCTCGTCCCGGTCCGCCGCCCCGCCCACCTCGCCGAACCGGCCGCCGTGCCGGGAACGACACGGGCACCCGCGCGGGTGCGGTAGGGTTGACCTGCGTGATCACGCGGAACACCGCGCGTGAGACCGCGGCGGGACGTGGCGCAGCTTGGTAGCGCACTTGACTGGGGGTCAAGGGGTCGCAGGTTCAAATCCTGTCGTCCCGACTTTGCGAAGTCGCAGGTCAGAGGCTGTATCGGAGCGATCCGAAACAGCCTCTTACTCTTTTCTGTGACCACCTGGGAACCAGTGCCCTCGAGTGGGTCGAAGCGCAGTACATGAAGGATGATCTCGGCCCCTCGGGGGTGGCTGGTCGTCCTGGGTGACCCGGGATGCGCGCGGGTCGGAGAGCGTCCGGGCCGTGCCGACCTGGCCTCCACCGACGGAAAGCGGTCGATCCGGCCGCGTTGTCCAGGCGAAGCGACAACGCACGAGAGGGAACACTCCTCGACGGGCACATCTGCTCACTACGACACATGAGATACGACAACAGGATCGTGCACATCCTGGCCACCGAATCCCGGAGACTCCGCCTCCTGACCTTCCCTTTCGAAGACTCCGAGCGGATGCGGCCATGATGTCCCGGACGGCACCGGTGGACGCGTCGTGCACTTACTCATTCTGAACGGTCCGGTTCTCGCCGCGGACTTCGTCTCGCTCGAAGAACCCCTCCTGCACTCCCTTCACTACTCCTACAGGGCCAGACTGACAGAAGCACAGGCAACGACCGTGCAGGTTGCCTATGCCAGTCGGGGCGAGCTGGGAAGGGTGCTCCCCAGGCGATTCCAGGCTCTTACACCGGACGCCGTGACCGGCGAGGACGAGGGTTACCTGCTCGAGGGCGCAGCGGGACGGCCGTTGGCGAGTATGTACGTCGTGAACGCCCCGTCACACGTCAGGCATCTCGAAGCCTGTTACACGATGCTGAGCCAAGCACAGCTCAATGAGTGGCGTGATCCGCCGGAGGCCCCGGCCGATGTGCTGCGAGAGAGTCATCGGAATCCTCAGCGGGGACGACGGTTTTGCCTATGCCACGCACCAGGCGCTGTACGCGATGTGACAGGCGCGCCGGCCTTCGGGTGCTGTGGGGCGCTGCGCCAGAACGCCACGCCATGACCCGCATGGACAGTCTTCCGCGTCTCGCGCCGCCCGGCCCCGTGCCCCTGCCGTCCATGGCGGAGAGCGCGCAGCGCGCCTACACCCTCCCACAGGATGGCCGGTGCCATCGCGCGGAGTGCCTCTGTCAACGGGTGGGGCGTAGGACGGCTGTGTAATTCTCGCCGCCATACAGGGACTCGTAGCGGATCTCGAGGGTGAGCCGCCGATTGATCAGGGCCTCGATGTCGGTGTGATGCTGCGGGTCGTAGCTCGCGACACTCAACAAGTACTGTTCATAGTCGGTGGCGATGACCTCTCCCTGGTTGAAGGTCACAGCGGATGGGCGCACCGACAGGCGGTCGCGGACACGGTCGACACCGGGTGCGTTCCAGGAGCCGATCACTTCGTCGTCGACGGTGAGCGTGCTGTCGACGATGACCGCCGGTCCGAGTCCGGAGTTGATGAGCCGGATCCCCGCTCTGCCTCCCGGCGGCCAACCGCGGTGTAGCTGGAGTATCGGGCGCACCGAGTGGCGGTTGTGTTGTCGCATGGCGTGCGTCTGGTAGACCGAGACGACCAGCGACGCGACAGCAATCACGACCGCGCATATCGCGGTGACGGTCTCCGCGTCCATCCCATCCCCCTGGTGGAGTCTCCTCGCTCGGACAGTATCCGAACCGATCATCGTCTCCCAGCCCGACCTTCACCGGTTGGTCAGATCACGGGGGGCGTCGCCGTGGGCCGTGTCGGATGAACTGTGGGAGCGGATCGAACCGCTGTTGCCGAGGAGGCAGCGGCACCTCTGAGCCCGGAAAGGGGGAGCGGCGGGGTGTCGCAGTCGGCGGCCGGCCACCGCCGTCCCGCCGAGTTCCTGGTCACGTTCTCGCTGGGGGCCGCGGCGACCTGCGTCTTCCGGTCCTCGCCCGCTCCTTCCCCCGGCCGGGGTTCACCCGCCGAGGACCGATGCGGTCCGTGTACGGGGGACTGACGCCCCGCACCGTCCTCACCTTGTGCAACGGAGCGCCGTGCCGCCCGGATCCGGACGCTGTCCCTTTGGTTCACTGATGCGTACACTCCACTGCGAAGTGTGATCTTCGCGGGCCGGAGGACGCGGTATGGGTGCACCTGGGACTCCTCGACGTGAAGTGGTCACGGGGACTCCGCGGGCCTCCCGCGCGGCCCGCGGCACCGCCCGGGCGCACGAGAACGTCTCCCCGGCCGACTCCCTCGCCCTCCGGTCCCTGATGCGCCGTCAACTCAGGCTCAGTGCGACGACCTTCGGCCTGCTCGTCGCCCTCGTCGGGCTGCTGCCCCTCGTCTTCGCGGCGCTGCCCGACCCGGCGACCTGGCCGGGCAGCGCCCTCGTCGTCTGGGCCGTCCTCGGTGTCGGCGTGTACCCCGCGCTCGTCGTTCTCGGCCGCTGGTACGTCGTACGCGCCGAACGCATCGAGCGGGACACCGCGCACCTCGCCGAAAGGTCCTGACGGTGACCGGCGTTCGGCCGCGCGGAACCGGCCGCGCCCCGGGGGCCGCCGGGTGAACCAGACGTACGGCATCGTGGCCGTGTCAGCGGCGGTCGTCACGACCCTGGTGATCGGTGCGACGGGGCTGCGCATCTCCCGCACCACCTCCGACTTCTACGTCGCCTCCCGCACCGTTCCGCCGTACCTCAACGCCATGGCCATCAGCGGCGAGTACCTCTCGGCGGCCTCCTTCCTCGGCATCGCCGGACTCGTCGCCGCCCAGGGCGTGGAGATGCTCTGGTTCCCCGTCGGCTACGCCGCCGGCTATCTGGTCCTGCTCGCGTTCGTCGCCGCCCCGCTGCGCCGCTCCGGGGCCTACACGCTGCCCGACTTCGCCGAGTCACGGCTTCGGTCGAGGGCCGCCCGGCGCGTCGCCAGCGTGCTCGTCGTCGGCGTCGGCTGGCTCTATCTGCTGCCCCAGCTCCAGGGCGCGGGCCTCACCCTCGGCCTGGTCACCGGCGCACCGCGCTGGCTCGGCGGCGTGCTCGTCGCCGTCGTCGTCGCCCTGGCGGTCGCGGCCGGCGGCATGCGCAGCATCACCTTCGTCCAGGCCTTCCAGTACTGCCTGAAGTTGACCGCGCTCCTCGTGCCCGCGGTCTTCCTGCTCGTCGCCTGGCACGGAGACCCGCGTCCCGCCGACGCCCTGGACGAGCCGCCCAGCTTCCGCCGGCACACCCAGGTCACCGTCGAGAGCACCGTACGCATCAGGATCGACGCGCCGCTGCGGGCCGTCGCGACCGGTGCCGTGGACGGCAGGGGCTACGACAACGGCCGGCTGGAGCTGGACCCCGGAGTGCACGAGGTCCGGGCCGGCACGACGCTCCGGTTCCCGCCGCGCGCCCCGGTGCCCGTGCGCGAGAGCGACGCCGGCCGCGGCGCCTCCAGCTGGGCGGCACCCCTCTCGGGCGGCAAGGACGATCACCCGCTGTACACGACGTACGGGCTGATCTGCGCCACCTTCCTCGGCACCATGGGCCTGCCCCATGTGCTCGTCCGCTTCTACACCAACCCGGACGGCCGCGCCGCCCGGCGCACCACCGTCATCGTGCTCGCCCTGGTCGGCGCCTTCTACCTGCTGCCACCCCTCTACGGCCTGCTCGGCCGGCTCTACGCCCCCGACCTGCTGCTCACCGGCAACACGGACGCGGCCGTCCTCGTCCTGCCGGAACGGCTCGTCGGCGGCGCCGGCGGCGATCTCCTCGGCGCCCTGATCGCCGCCGGCGCCTGTGCCGCCTTCCTGTCCACCGCCTCCGGGCTCACCCTGTCCGTCGCGGGCGTGCTCAGCCAGGACGTGCTGCCCACGCTCGGCGTCCGCCGCTTCCGGCTGGCCACGCTCCTGGCGGTCGCCGTGCCCGTCACGGTCGGCGTGGCCGCCAGCAAACTTCCCGTCGCCAACGCCGTGGGACTCGCCTTCGCGGTGGCCGCCTCCTCCTTCTGCCCGCTGCTGGTGCTCGGCATCTGGTGGCGCGGACTCACCGCGCCCGGCGCGATCGCGGGGCTCCTCACCGGCGGCGGCAGCGCCCTCACCGCGGTCGCGCTGACCATCGCGGGACCCCTGAGCGACGGCTGGACGCACACCCTGCTCGCCTGGCCGGCGGTGTGGACCGTACCGCTCGGCTTCCTGACCATGATCCTGGTCTCCTTGGCCACCCGGGATCGGATCCCGGCCGGCACCGAGGCCGCCATGGCCCGCCTCCATCTGCCCGAACGTCCGGCAGTCCGGGGCGCGCCCACCACCCGCCGAGGAGTGACGACCCCATGACGATCCGCCGGCCCGCCGCCGACCCGGCCCGCGCATGAGCGGGCTCGCTCTCCTCGCCGTGGCGGCCCCCGTGCTGTTCGCGGCGGGCCTCGCGGCGGGACGGCTGCCGCTCCGCCGGGCCGCCCGGCTCGGAACGGGCCCCGGCACCCCCGTGGAACGCGCCACCTTCCACACCCTGCACACCGCGTCCGTGGCCGCGCCCCCGCTGCGCGCCGGACTCACCGAGGACGCGGCCCGCAAGGCGGTACGACGGCTCCGGCCGCTGTTCGGCACGGCCGCGCTCGGCCTCACCGCCGAGGACCGGCTGCTGGCCTGGGACGGGCCGGGCCGGCACCACGCGGACGCGGCCCTCGACCGGGTCCGCCAGGTGCTGGACACCGGCCGCAGCCGGACCTTCGCCGTGGGCTGTCCGGACCCGGAGTGCCCCGTGCGCTGGGGCGCCGTCGCCCCGCTCACCGTCGACGAGCGCGTGCTCGGCGCCCTCGTGGTGCTCGGCGTCCGGGAGTCGGCGTCCGCGGTGCGGGCCACCGAGGAGGTGGCGCGCTGGGTCTCCGTGCAGCTCGAACTCGCCGATCTCGACCGGGCCCGCACGGGACTGATCGAGGCGGAGATCCGGGCGCTGCGCGCGCAGATCTCCCCGCACTTCATCTACAACAGCCTGGCGGCGATCGCCTCCTTCGTCCGCACCGATCCCGAGCGGGCGCGGGAACTGCTGCTGGAGTTCGCCGACTTCACCCGGTACTCGTTCCGCCGGCACGGCGAGTTCACCACCCTGGCCGAGGAACTGCGGTCCGTCGAGCAGTTCCTGGAGCTGGTCCGCGCCCGGTTCGGGCAGCGGCTGCAGGTGACGCTGCAGATCGCCCCCGAGGTGCTGGCGGTGGCGGTTCCCTTCCTGTGCCTTCAGCCGCTGGTGGAGAACGCGGTCAAGCACGGACTGGAGGAGAGCGTCGAGCGCAGCCGTATCACCATCGCCGCACAGGACGAGGGGGCGACGGCCCGTATCGTCATCGAGGACAACGGGGTCGGCATGGAGCCGGACCGGCTCCGCCGGATCCTGCGCGGCGAGGACGGTCCCGCGACGGGCATCGGGCTGCGCAACGTGGACGAGCGGATGCGGCAGGTCTACGGCGACGACCACGGTCTGGTGATCGAGACCGGCGTCGGGGCCGGCATGAAGATCACCGTCCGTGTCCCCAAGTACCGGCCCGGAGTGCACGGCACGCCCCCGCGCACGGCGTCCGGGAGCCCTTGACGGGCAGCACCGGCCGGACTGGGCCGCACCCGGTGCGCCCCGGGCCGTACGCGGGTCACACCCCGTGCGCCCCGGGTCGCCGCATCACGGCATGTCGGTCGCCGATGCCGGCTT
The DNA here is from genome assembly GCF_055600785.1 of Streptomyces sp. NPDC038200. NCBI lineage: Bacteria > Bacillati > Actinomycetota > Actinomycetes > Kitasatosporales > Streptomycetaceae > Streptomyces > Streptomyces sp. NPDC038200. Next base: position 100,721 of record NZ_JBVJYH010000003.1, on the reverse strand, counting down.
CCGCTGCCGCCGCGCCGCCATCACCGCGTAGACGATGATCCCGGCGAAGAGGAACAGCACGCCCTGGTAGACCGCCGCGTAACCGGCGCCGGCCATCAGCCAGAGCGAGAAGGCGGCGGCCACCGCGGTGATCACGGAGTCCCGCACCAGGCGTGCCCGGTCGACCGTCTCGGCCCGGCCGGACACGAGGTGGAAGATCTGCGCGGCGGCGGCCAGCAGGTACGGCACGGTGGCGGTGAACGTGGTCACGAGGACCAGGACCTCGAAGACCTTGCCCGAGCCCGAGACGTAGTTGTAGGCGGTGAGCAGGGAGGCGAGGACGACCGTCACGCCGACCCCGACCGTGGGCACACCCCGCCGGCGGCGCGCGAAGGCGCTCGGGAACAGGCCGTCGCGCGCCGCCGCGTACGGCGTCTGGGCGCTCAGCAGGGTCCAGCCGTTGAGGCAGCCGGTCATCGACACGAGAGCGGCGAGCGCCACCGCCGTACCGCCCCAAGCACCGCCGAACATCGTGTTCACGGCGTCCGAGAACGGCGCGGTGGAGGTCACCAGCCGGTCGTGCGCGACCGTGCCGAACACGGACAGCGTGCCCAGCAGGTACACCAGCGCGGCACCGGCGGTGCCGATGACGGTGGCCCGTCCCACGTTGCGGCGGGCGTTCTCGACCTCGCCGGCGCTGACGGCGGCGGACTCCACCCCGAGGTAGGAGAAGAGCAGCAGGGCGGCGGAGGCGGACACCGCGCCGATCGCGCTGTGGCCGCCGGCGTTGAACGGTCCGAGCCGGTCGGGGTCGAAGAAGAACAGCCCGCCGACCGCGACCAGCAGCAGCGGTACGAACTTCAGCACCGTGGACACCAGCTGGACGGCGCCCACGTACCGGGTGCCGGCGAAGTTGGCCAGGGCGGGCAGCCACTGCAGGGCCAGCGCGGCCAGACAGGCGGACCAGCGGTGATCGTTCACCGGGATCAGCACGTCCAGGTACCCGACGGCGGCGACGGCGAGCGCGGCGTTCGACACCCAGGTGGTGATCCAGTACGACCAGGCCGCGAGGAAGCCGGCGAAGTCGCCGAACGCCTCGCGGGCGTAGACGTAGGGGCCGCCGGTGCGCGGGTCCCGGGCGGCGAGCCGGCCGAAGACCAGGGCGAGCGCGATGGCACCGACGGTCAGCACACCGAAGGCGACCAGGCTGACCGTGCCGTAGGGGGCGATGGAGGCGGGGAGCAGGAAGATGCCGCCGCCGATGATGTTGCCCATGACCAGCGCGGTGGCGACGGGCAGGCCGAACCGGCGGGCATGCCTGCCGGAGTCGCCGTGCGGGTCCTCGACAGGAGGGGTGGGCGTCTCCGCGGGGATCTCCGCGGGGGCCGGAGCCGGCTGCGGGACGGTTCCGGTGCTGTGCATGGGTGGTGCGCCTCTCATGGAACTGACGTGCCCGGGATCACCGGGACGGGGCCCATGGTCGGGGATGCGTCGATCTGACGCAAAATCGCCGTTCGTTGTCCCGTACAAGGCCCTTGATCACGCAAAAAGCCCCGTCCCGCGACCCCTGTGCCGCCAGATGTGCGGCGCTGTCCGGGGTGGCGCGCAGTGCCGGACGCGGTCAGTCCGGCGACGCCCACAGGCTGCGCACATGCCCCAGATGCCGGGTCATGATCGCGTGCACGGCCTTGCCGTCCCGCTCCAGCAGGGCGTCCAGCAGCTCCAGGTGCTCCTCGGCGGAGGCCAGCAGCCGGCCCGCCTCCACCAGCGCGGTCAGGCCGTACAGACGGGAGCGTTTGCGCAGGTCGGCCACGACCTCGACCAGATGGGCATTGCCCGCGAGAGCCAGCAGACCCAGGTGGAAGCGGGTGTCGGCCTCGACGTAGGCGATCAGGTCACCCGCCACCGCGGCGGTGACGATCTCCCGGGCCGCCGGGCGCAGCGCCTCCAGCGAGACCCGGTCGGCCGTGCGGGCCAGGTCCACCACCGTGGGTATCTCGATGAGCGCCCGGACGTGCGTGTACTCGTCCAGCTGCCTGTCGGAGACGGCGGTGACCCGGAAGCCCTTGTTCGGCACGGTGTCGACCAGCCCCTCCTTGGCCAGGTCGAGCATCGCCTCCCGCACCGGCGTCGCCGAGACGCCGAACCGGGCGGCCAGGGAGGGGGCCGAGTAGACCTCGCCCGGTCGCAGCTCGCCCGCGATCAGGGCGGCGCGCAGGGCGTCCGCGACCCGCTCGCGGTAGCTGCTGCGCCGGCCGCCGAGCCGGGGCAGCGCGGGCATCTCCGCCCCCGGCGTGTTCTGTGCCATGTCACGCATCACCGGGGTGAGTCTAGAGGACGAATCCTTCCGGGAACGGATCGGTGGGGTCCAGCAGATACTGCGCCGTCCCGGTGATCCACGCGCGGCCGGTGAAGCTGGGCAGCACGGCGGGTACCCCCGCGACCTCCGCCGTCCCCAGCAGCCGCCCGGAGAAGCGGGTGCCGATGAACGACTCGTTCACGAACTCGGTGCGCAACGGCAGTTCACCGCGCGCGTGCAGCTGCGCCATGCGCGCGCACGTCCCCGTACCGCACGGGGAGCGGTCGAACCAGCCCGGGTGGATGACCATCGCGTGGCGGGAACGCCGGGCCGTGGCGCCGGGAGCGTGGAGGTGGACGTGGTGGCAGCCGCGGATCGACGGATCCTCGGGATGCACCGGCTCCTCCTGCTCGTTGATCGCGCGCATCAGCGACAGGCCCGCCGCCAGGATGTCGTCCTTGCGGGCACGGTCGAAGGGCAGCCCGAACGCGTCGAGCGGCAGGATCGCGTAGAAGTTGCCGCCGTAGGCGAGGTCGTAGGTGACGGTCCGGCCGTCGGGCAGGGTGATCGTGCGGTCCAGGCCGACGGCGAACGAGGGGACGTTCCGCAGCGTCACGTGCCGGGCGGCGCCGTTCTCCACCGCGACCTCGGCGACCACCACCCCCGCCGGGGTGTCGAGCCGGATGGTGGTCACCGGCTCCACGACCTCCACCATCCCGGTCTCGACCAGCACGGTGGCCACACCGATCGTGCCGTGCCCGCACATCGGCAGACAGCCGGAGACCTCGACGTAGAGCACCCCCCAGTCGCAGTCGGGGCGGGTCGGCGGCTGGAGGATCGCGCCGCTCATCGCGGCGTGGCCGCGCGGCTCGTTCATCAGCAGCCCCCGGACGTGGTCCCGGTGCGCCCGGAAGTGCAGCCGCCGCTCGTTCATGGTCGCGCCGGGGACGGTGCCGACCCCGCCGGTGATCACCCGGGTCGGCATGCCCTCGGTGTGCGAGTCGACGGCGTGCAGGACGAGCTTGCTGCGCATGGTGCGGCTCCCTACGCCAGGCCCGCGGCGACGGCCTTCTCGGTGGCCGCGCGGACCGCGGCCTCCTGCTCCGGCGGCAGGGGGACGCGCGGCGGGCGCACCGGGCCGCCGTAGCGGCCGACGACGTCCATGGAGAGCTTGATCGCCTGGACGAACTCCACCTGGGAGTCCCAGCGCAGCAGCGGGTGCAGCTGCCGGTACAGGGGGAGCGCGGTGCCGAGGTCACCGGCCACCGCGGCGCGGTACAGCTCCGCCGAGGCGCGGGGGAGCGCGTTGGGGTAGCCGGCCACCCAGCCCTTGGCGCCGGCCACCGCCAGCTCCAGCAGGACGTCGTCGGCGCCGATCAGCAGGTCCAGCTCCGGGGCGAGTTCGGCGATGCGGTAGGCGCGGCGGACGTCTCCGGAGAACTCCTTCACGGCGTGCACGAGCCCCTCGCCGTGCAGCCGGGCGAGGAGTTCGGGCACCAGGTCGACCTTGGTGTCGATCGGGTTGTTGTACGCCACCACCGGCAGGCCCGCCTTCGCCACCTCCGCGTAGTGGGCGAGGACGGACCGTTCGTCGGCGCGGTAGGCGTTGGGCGGCAGCAGCATCACCGACGCGCAGCCGGCCTCGGCCGCCTGCTCCGCCCAGCGGCGGGCCTCGGCGGAGCCGTACGCGGCGACACCCGGCATCACCCGCGCCCCGCCGATCGCGGCCACGGCGGTCTCCACCACCCGGGCGCGCTCCTCGGGGGTGAGCACCTGGTACTCGCCGAGCGAGCCGTTGGGCACGACGCCGTCGCAGCCGTTCGCGACGAGCCAGGAGCAGTGTTCGGCGTAGCGGTCGTGGTCGACGGAGAGGTCCGCGCGCAGCGGGAGGGCGGTGGCGACGAGGATGCCGCGCCAGGGACGGTTCTGCGGGTCGGTCATGGTGCCCCCATCAATGGAGTGTGACATATCACTGACTGACTGACTGACTGACTGACTGGACTGGATTGGACTGGGCCGGGCCGGGCCGGCTGACCGGTTCGGCGGGCCGCGGTGATGCGCTCAGTCCGTTTCGGGCAGGGCGGCGAGCACGCCGAGCGGCACCGGCCGGGCGAACGGCCTGCGGCCCGCGGTGAGCGGGCATCCGGTCAGACCCGCCACTCCGGGCGCGCACATCCGGCCCTGGCACCAGCCCATTCCGGCCCGGGTGAGCAGCTTCACGGTGCGCAGGTCCGTGGCGCCGAGCGGGTCGACGGCCCCGCGCACCTCCCCGGCGGTGACCTCCTCGCAACGGCACACCACCGTCTCGTCCGAGACCCGGTCCGCCCAGCCCGGCGGCGGGACGTACACGGTGTCCAGGGCCGCGGCGAACGTCCGCAGCCGGGTCCTGGTCCGGGCGGCGGCGGCCCAGCCGCGGGGGTCGGGGGCGATGCCGTGCAGCCGGGCGGCGGCCGAGCGCCCGGCGATGTGCCCCTCGGCGAGCGCGAGCCCCGCTCCGCCGACGCCGGTGGCCTCCCCGGCGGCCCACACGCCGGGCACGTCGGTGCGCTGCTCGGCGTCGACGCGTACGGCGACGCCGGACAGGGTGCAGCCCAGGGTCTCGGCGAGATCGGTGTGCGGCAGCATGCCGTGGCCCACGGCGAGGGTGTCGCAGCGGACACGGCGGGCGCTGCCGGGCCGGACGCGCCCGGCCCGGTCCAGCGCGGCCACCGTGACCGCCGTCAGCCGGTCGGTGCCGTGCGCCGCCACGACGGTGTGCCGGGTCAGGGTCCGTACGCCGTGCCGCAGCAGCCGTGCCGCGTACCCGGCGCCCTCGGCGAGTTTGCCGGGCTGACCGGCCAGGGCGGGGGCCCGGCGCAGCAGCGCGGCGGGACCGGCGGACTCGACCAGCGCGGCGACCCGGGCACCGGCCGCGGCGAGCCCGTCGGCCACGGGCAGCAGCAGCGGCCCGGTCCCGGCCACCACGGCCGTCCGGCCGGGCAGCACCAGGCCGCCCTTGAGCATGGCCTGCGCGCCGCCCGCCGTGACGACCCCGGGCAGTGTCCAGCCGGGGAAGGGCAGCACCCGCTCGTACCCGCCGGTGGCGAGCAGCACGGCGTCGGCGCGGACGGTGACACCCTCCTCCTGAGCGGGACCGCGCAGCGCGTGCACACCGAAGGCCCCGGAGCCGGTGTCCCGTGCCACGCACCACACATGGTGATCCGTCAGCTGCTCGATCCGGCCGGCGGTCCGCTGCCGGTCGAGGCCGTCGCGCAGCCGCTCCCAGGTGCGCCACTGGTGGTGCAGGGCCTGCGGCCGGCGCGCGCCGAGAGCGGCGGCGGGCTGCCGGTAGAACTGTCCGCCCGCCTGGCCGGCCGCGTCCACGAGGGTCACCCGGACACCCCGTGCGGCCGCCGCCAGGGCCGCGGCGAGGCCGGCCGGGCCCGCGCCGACGACGGCGAGGTGCGGTCGCTCAGTCATCGTCCCGGCCCGTCCCTTCCTGCGTACGAATCGCGTCCCCCGGCCGCACCGGCACCAGGCAGGCCCGTTGCCCGGGGCGGTCGTTGACGGTCACCAGGCAGTCGAAGCACACCCCGATCCCGCAGAACACCCCGCGGGGGCGGCCGGTGCCTCGCGTGCTGCGCCAGGCCGGGACACCCGCCGCCCACAGCGCCGCCGCGACCGTCTGGCCCGGCAGCGCCGTCAGCGGTCGGCCGTCGAAGGTGAGGCTGAACGCCTCGCCCGGCCGGGCCCGGGCCAGCTCCAGCGGATTCACGGCGTGCCGCCTTTCTCGGTGTCGAACCGCTCCGGCCGGAACGGCGTGAGATCCAGTTCGGGCGCCTTTCCGGCGAGTGCCCGCGCGATCAGCCGCCCGGTGCCGGGGGCGAGTCCGATGCCGGCACCCTCGTGCCCGCAGGCGTGGAACAGGCCGGGCACCCGCGGGTCCGGGCCGATCGCCGGCAGGTGATCGGGCAGATACGGCCGGAAGCCCGCGTACGTCCGCAGCGCGCGGACCCGTTCCAGGAACGGGAACAGCCCGATCGCCCCGGCGGCGAGCGCCCGTACCGCGGGCAGCGACAGCGAACGGTCGAAGCCCACCCTCTCCCGGGTGGCGCCGATCAGCACCGGTCCCGCGGCCGTGCCCTCCACGACCGGCGAGGTGCGCAGGGCGGCCGAGTCGCTGGCGACGTCGGCCACGTAGTCCGCGGCGTACACCTTGTGCCGGATCCTCCGCGGCAGCGGCTCGGTGACCAGGACGAAGCCGCGCCGGGGGAGTACCGGCAGCCGGGCACCGGCCAGCGCCGCGAGGGCGCCGCCCCAGGTGCCGGCCGCGTTCACCACCGCCGGCGCGTGCAGGTCGCCCCGGTCGGTGCGGACCCCGCGCACCGCGCCCTTCGCCGTCCGCAGCACCCCCGTCACGGTCCGGCCGGTGTGCAGGGCGGCGCCGGAGGCGCGGAGCAGGTGGGCGGCGGCCAGCGCGGGCATGACCTGGGCGTCCTGGGGATAGCGCACCCCGCCCGCCATGCCGGGAGCCAGCTGGGGTTCGAGGTCGTGGAGCCGGTCCTCCTCGACCGGTTGGACCGTGACGCCGGCGGTCCGCTGGGCGGCGGCGAAGTCCCGCAGCGCGGCCAGGGCGCCGGGCGTCGGGGCGACCACGAGGCCGCCCTTGGGCTCGTACTCGATCGCGGGGCCCAGCTCCTTCGCCAGGCCGGCCCACAAGCGGGCCGACAGCAGGGCGAGTTCGAGTTCCGGGCCCGGCTCCTTGTCGGAGACGAGGAGGTTGCCCTCGCCCGCGCCGGTGGTGCCGCCGGCCACCGGGCCCCGGTCCACCACCCGGACGTCGAGGCCGGCGCGTGCCGCGTACAGCGCACAGGCCGCGCCCACCATTCCGGCTCCGACGACCACGACATCGCAGGTCAGTCGCTTCGTCACGGCAGTACTATGTCACATGTTCCCGTCGCTGAGGAGACCCCCGATTCCCAGGCGTGGACGCCCCCTTGACGTCGTACGGAGCCCGATCGACACTCCAGGGAGGGAATCCTAGTGAACAGGTAGGGAACCATGACGCGCCTCGAGACGGGCACCGGCCGCACGGGCCGGACGCCGTTGCGCGCCCCCCTGCTCACCTCCCGCCGCCACATCGACCTGCAGCGCGTCTGCAGCGCGATCAGCCGCCACCGCTGAAGCGGGCCCCTCCGGCTCGGCCCGCCCGTCCGCCCGCCGGCCCCGCCCGCTCCGGTCCGCCCGTCCGTACACCCACGCCCCGGGGAGACGCATGTCCATCACTCCGCTCGCCGCCGTCCCGTCCGTCCGCCGCGCCACCCCCGTCTTCCGCGGCCGCATCGGCCGGGACGCGCGCAGCGGCCACTACGCCGTGCCGCACCGCTACCGGCTCCATCTGTCCACCGCCTGTCCCGACGGGCTGCGGCTCGCCATCGGGCACAGCCTGCTCGGCCTGGACACCAGCTGTCCGGTCACACTGCTGCCCGCCGTCCCCGACGGCCCCGGCGGCGGCCACGCCGCGCTGCGCCCGCTGTACGAGGCGAGCGCCCACCACTACACCGGCCCCGCCCTCGCGCCCGTCCTCAGCGACGACTGGTCCGGACGCATCGTCAGCACCCACGCCCCCGACATCCTGCGCGACCTCGACCGGTTCCGGGGCGACGGCCGTGCCCGCCTGTACCCCGCCGGGCTGGAGTCCGTGATCGAGGCCGTCGAGCGGATGTGCGCCGAGGGCATCGAGGAGGCCGCACAGCGCGCCGGGCGGGCCGGAGCCGACGCCGCCGAGCGGGCCGCCGCCCTCGACGTCCTGCTGGACACCCTGGGCCGGCTGGAGCGGCGGCTGAGCGGAGACGAGTATCTGGCCGACGACCGGCTCACCGCCGCCGACATCGAGCTGTGGACGGCCCTGGTGCAGCTCGACACCGTCCACCGCTGCCATCTCGACGCCTCCGCCGTGCACCGCATCGCCGGCCATCGCGCCCTGTGGGCCTACGCCCGCCGGCTGGCCGCCCACCCGGCCTTCGGCCGCCGGCTCGATCTCGACGGCATCGCCCGCCGTCACCACGGCCGTTGCCAGGGCCTGGAAGCCGCCGGAGCCGCCGTCCAGATCCTGGACTGGGCGGCCCATGCGACGGACGCCCCGGACGTTCCTCGCAGGTGAGAGCGGGTCATCGACGTCCATCGAGTGGACGGCCGTTGACATTCGAACGGGCAACTGCCTTACTTACGGCTCAGAACGGTCATGAGCGTCAGCGCCAAGCCCTGGCTGGCTGACCGGCAACCCTCGCGTCGCGGTGGGGTGCCCCAGGTGACGACCGGACCGGACGACGTTTTCGGTAAGCGCGAGGCCCCCCGGGGCCGGAACAGTGACAGGTGACGCCATGTACGCAGCTCCCAGGACGGCCGTGAGCCGCCCCCAGGGCTGCGTACCGTCGTACGCCGCTCTCCTCGTCGCCGACCGCGCCGTCGATCTGCTCCGCGTGAACAGCGCACTGTGTACCGCATCGGGCTCTGCCCGCTGTCAGGGCTGACGTCTCCTCCCAGCCCCCGCGTTCCCGCCGCACACCCTCCGCCCGGTGTGCCGTTGTCCGCCCAGCCCCCGGTTCCGCGCGTGCCCGTGCGCCGCCTCGTGCCCCCGTGCCGACGCGGCCCGCCCGCCCGTCCGCGTCCCCGGGGTGTCCGATTCCGCCGGAGCCCCTCATGAGTGAACCCCCAGGCGCCGCCGTCTCCCTCGCCGAGGCGCCGACATCCACCGACACCCCGTCAAGACAGCTGACCGCCCAGCGGGTTCAGCCGCTGCGCCGGCCCGGCCGGTGGATCGTCACCGCCGTCGTCCTCGTCCTCGTCGCGCAGATCCTGCACGGACTGGTCACCAACCCCTTCTACCAGTGGGACCGCTTCCGCTACTGGTTCCTGCGCCCGACCGTCCTCGACGGCCTCGTCGTCACCCTCGAAGTCGCCGCGTTCAGCGCCGTGCTGGGCCTCCTCGGCGGCATCCTGCTGGCACTCGGCCGGCTCTCCGGAAGCCCGGTGCTGCGCGCGGTCAGCTGGACGTACACCTGGCTGTTCCGCTCCATACCGCTGATCGTCGTGCTGATCTTCCTCTACAACTTCAGCGCCCTGTACAAGACGCTGAGCCTCGGTGTGCCCTTCGGACCGGCCTTCGTCAGCTTCGACGAGTCGAAGCTGGCCACCGACATGACCATCGCCGTCATCGGGCTCAGCCTCAACGAGGCGGCCTACGCGGCCGAAGTGGTCCGCGGCGGCGTCCTCTCCGTCGACCAGGGACAGCACGAGGCGGCCGCCGCGCTCGGCCTGCCCCGGGGCTACCAGTTCCGCAGAATCGTCTTCCCGCAGGCCCTCAGGTCCATCACCCCGAACTACGTCAACCAGCTGATCGGCCTGATCAAGAGCACGTCCCTGGTCTTCTACGTCTCCCTGCTCGACCTGTTCGGGTCGGTGCAGTCGATGGGCAACACCTACCCCGGCGACGTCGTGCCGCTGCTGATGGTCGCCACCGTCTGGTACCTGATCCTCACCAGCGCCGTGTCCGTCGTCCAGTTCTACGTCGAGCGGTACTACGCCCGGGGCGCCACGCGCTCCCTGCCGCCGACCCCGCTGCAACAAGCCCGGGCCGGACTGGCCGAGCTGCGGGCCCGGCTGCGCAGGGAGGCCGCCGTATGACCACCGCCCGGATCCTGGAGAAGACCGCTCCCGCCGCACTCGAGGTGCACGACGTCCACAAGTGGTACGGCACCCACCGCGTGCTCGACGGCATCGACCTGACCGTCCGCCCCGGCGAGGTCACGGTGATCCTCGGCCCGTCCGGCTCCGGCAAGTCGACCCTGCTCCGGGTCGTCAACCACCTGGAGAAGCCCGAGATCGGCCACGTCAGCGTGGGCGGCGAGCTGATCGGGGTGAAGCGGCACGGAGGACGCCTGAGGGAGCTCAGCGAGCGCGCCATCCTCGCCCAGCGCAGCCGCATCGGCTTCGTCTTCCAGAACTTCAACCTCTTCCCGCACCTGACCGTCCTCGACAACGTCGCCGCCGCCCCCGTCGCCACCGGCAGGCTGAACCGGCCGGCGGCCCAGGGACTCGCCCGCGAACTGCTCGAACGCGTCGGACTCGGCGACCGCACCGGCGCCTACCCGCGGCAGCTGTCCGGCGGTCAGCAGCAGCGCGTGGCCATCGCCCGCGCGCTCGCCCTGCGGCCCGGCATCATCCTCTTCGACGAGCCGACCTCGGCGCTCGACCCCGAACTCGTCGGCGAGGTGCTGGCCGTCATCAAGGACCTCGCGACCAGCGGCACCACGCTCGTCATCGTCACCCACGAGATCGGCTTCGCCCGAGAGGTCGCCGACCGGGTCGTCTTCATCGACGCCGGCCGGATCGTCGAACAGGGCCCGCCCGGCCAGGTGCTGGACAACCCCCGGCACGAACGGACCCGGGACTTCCTCAGCAAGGTCCTCTGACCCTCCCGGCCCGCTTCCGCCCGCCCCGCCCGCAGTAGAACTCCCGAAGGACAAGGACAGCCATGCCCAGCCAGTTCTCCCGACGCAGCCTGATACGCGGACTCACCGCGGCGACCGCGACCCTCTCCCTCGCCGGCGGGCTCGCCGCCTGCGGCGGAGACACCGACGCAGCCACCACCACCGAGTCGGCCGGCACGGTGACCGTGGGACAGCTGTCCAACGGAGCCGCCCAGGAGACGAAGCTGAAGGTCTCCGAAGTGAAGTCCATCAGCGCGGAACTGCCCGCCTCCGTCCGCAAGAGCGGCAAGCTCGTCATCGGCATCGGCGCCCTCCCCTCGGGATCCGCGCCGCTGAACTTCGTGGGCAGCGACCAGAAGACCCTCACCGGCTCCGAGCCCGACCTCGGCCGACTCGTGGCCGCGGTGCTCGGCCTCAAGCCCGAGATCAGGAACTCCACCTGGGAGAACCTCTTCGTCGGTGTCGACAGCGGCAAGGTGGACGTGGCCTTCTCCAACGTCACCGACACCGAGGAGCGCAAGAAGAAGTACGAGTTCGCCTCCTACCGCAAGGACAACCTGGCCTTCGAGGTGCCGAAGAAGAGCACCTGGAACTTCGACGGCAACTACCGGAACCTCGCCGGCAAGACGGTCACCGTGGGCTCCGGCACCAACCAGGAGAAGATCCTCCTGGAGTGGAAGGCCAAGCTGGCCAAGGAGGGCAAGAAGCTCACCGTCAAGTACTTCCCGGACCAGAACGCCATCAACCTGGCGCTGAGCAGCGGCAAGGTCGACGCCTACCTCGGTCCCAACCCCGCCGTCGCCTACCGCGCCCGGCAGACCGCGAACACGCCCAACCCGACCCGCAACGCGGGCACCTTCTCCGGCGCCGGCGAGACGCTCCAGGGCCTGATCGCCGCCACTTCCAAGAAGGACAGCGGCCTCGCCAAGCCGGTCGCCGACGCCATCAACCACCTGATCGAGAACGGGCAGTACGCCAAGTGGCTGGCCGCCTACAACCTCTCCAACGAGGCCGTGGCGAAGTCGGAGATCAACCCGCCCGGACTGCCGCTCGACAACTCCTGACCGGCCGTCACCGCAACCCCTGCCCCACGCACGTCGCACCAGGAAAGGACTCCGCCTCCGTGGCACACCCGACCGACGTCCGCGGCGGCGGAGCCCCGTCCCTGCCCCACGCCCCCGTGCTCGACAACGCCGTCTGGGCCGCCCTCACCGGGCCGCACGCCCACCTCGCGGAGCGGCACGGCCGCGCGGCCCGCTACCGGGCGGACCACTACGCCTTCGCCGCCCTGGCGGACCCCGCGGACCCGGCCGCCTGGGCCGACCTGCACACGCTCCTCGGACCCGGAGCCCGCGTGCGGGTCAAGCCCGTCGACGAGGCGCCGGACGGCTGGACCGTCCTCGGCGGCGGCGAGGGCGTCCAGCTCGTCGACACCGCGCTGCGGGCCGAACCGGCCCCGGAGGCGGTGCGCCTGGGGCCCGACGACGTCCCCGAGATCCTCGACCTGGTGGCCCGCACCCGGCCCGGCCCGTTCCTGAACCGCACCATCGAGATGGGCACCTACCTCGGCATCCGGTACGAGGGCCGGCTCGTCGCCATGGCCGGGGAACGGCTGCGGCTGCCCGGCTGGACCGAGATCAGCGCCGTGTGCACGGACCCCGCACACCGCGGCAGGGGCCTGGCGACCCGGCTGGTGCGCGCCGTCGCGGCGGGCGTCCGGGACCGCGGGGACACGCCGTTCCTGCACGCCGCCGCCGACAACGCGCCCGCGATCCGGCTGTACGAGTCGATCGGCTTCACCCTGCGCCGCCGCAACCGCATCGCCGAACTCCGCAGCCCGGGAACACCGGGCGCCGGACGGACGTTGAGTGTCGTGACGAGATCCGCCAGGCGGACGCCGACCCGGCCCGCCGTGCCCGACGGAGGGAGGTGACGGCCGTGACCCGAGTGCCCCCGCGGACCCGCCCCCGAAGCGTCCCGCACCCGTACCGCTCCGTCCGTCTGCACTCCCGGCCGCACATAGATCTCCAGCGCGTGTCCGCCGCGCTCTGTCGCCGCTGACCTCTCCCCGGCCCCCGGTCCGGGTCTCCTCCCGCCGCGCTCGCCCCCGGCCGGTGCCGCCTGCCCCGGCCGGCGCCCGCCCGCGAGCCGGTGTTCCTCGTACGGACATCAAGGAAGGCACCGCCGTGTCCTCGACTTCCCCCGCGCACCTGCATCTCGCCGTGGCCCTGGACGGCACCGGCTGGCACCCCGCGTCCTGGCGCGAGCCGGTCGCCCGCCCCCGGGACCTGCTCACCGCCGGATACTGGACCGATCTGATCAGCGAGGCCGAGCGCGGCCTGCTCGACTTCGTCACCATCGAGGACGGCCTCGGCCCGCAGTCCTCCCGGATCCTGGCCCCCGACGAACGCACCGACCAGGTCCGCGGCCGGCTCGACGCGGTCCTCATCGCCTCCCGTGTCGCCCCCCGCACCCGGCACATAGGTCTGGTCCCGACCGTGGTGACCACACACACCGAGCCGTTCCACATCTCCAAGGCGATCGCCACCCTGGACTACGTCAGCGCCGGCCGCGCGGGCGTGCGCGTGCGGGTCACCGCCCGCCCCGACGAGGCCGCGCACTTCGGCCGGCGCACCATCCGCCGGATCGACTCCTTCGACGGCCCGGCCGCGCAGGAGGTGATCACCGAGCTGTTCGACGAGGCCGCCGACTACGTGGAGGTGGTGCGCCGGCTCTGGGACAGCTGGGAGGACGACGCCGAGATCCGGGACGCGGCGACGGGCCGCTTCATCGACCGGGACAAGCTCCACTACATCGACTTCGAGGGCCGCTTCTTCAGCGTCAAGGGCCCCTCCATCACCCCCCGCCCGCCGCAGGGCCAGCCGCTGGTCACCGCCCTCGCCCACCGGCCCGTCCCGTACCGGCTGGTGGCCCGCCAGACCGACCTCGGCTACGTCACCCCGCACGACCGGGCGGAGGCCCGCGCGATCGTCGCCGAGATCCGCGCCGGGCAGGCGGAGGCCGGCCGCGCCGACGAGACCCTGCACGTCTTCGGCGACCTCGTCGTCCTCCTCGACGACAGCCGGGCCGAGGCGGAGGCCCGCCGTGACCGCCTCGACACGCTCGCCGGCGAGCCGTACACCAGCGACGCCCGGATCTTCACCGGTACGGCCGCCGAGCTGGCCGACCTGCTGGAGGACCTGGCGGCCGGCGGGCTGACCGGCTTCCGGCTGCGGCCCGCGGTCGCCGGCCACGACCTGCCCCGGATCACCCGGGACCTGGTGCCCGAGCTGCAGCGCCGCCACCGCTTCCGGGACGCCTACGAGTCCGGCACCCTGCGCGGCCTCCTCGGCCTCGCCCGCCCCGCCAACCGCTACGCAGCAGCCTGAAAGCCGGAGAGGACGACCGCACGCCATGAGCAAGCCGTTGAAGCAGATCCACCTGGCCGCCCACTTCCCCGGCGTCAACAACACCACCGTGTGGAGCGACCCGGCCGCCGGCAGCCACATCGAGTTCAGTTCCTTCGTGCACTTCGCGCAGACCGCCGAGCGCGCCAAGTTCGACTTCCTGTTCCTCGCGGAGGGACTGCGGCTGCGCGAGCAGGGCGGCCAGATCTACGATTTGGACGTGGTCGGCCGGCCCGACACCTTCACCGTGCTGGCCGCGCTGGCCGCCGTCACCGAGCGGCTCGGCCTGACCGGCACCATCAACTCCACGTTCAACGAGCCGTACGAGGTGGCCCGCCAGTTCGCGAGCCTGGACCACCTCTCCGACGGCCGCTCCGCCTGGAACGTCGTCACCTCCTGGGACGCGTTCACGGGTGAGAACTTCCGCCGCGGCGGCTTCCTGCCGCAGGACGAGCGCTACTCCCGCGCCAAGGAGTTCCTCGCCACCGCGCACGAGCTGTTCGACTCCTGGCGCGGCGACGAGATCCTCGCCGACCAGGCCACCGGCACGTTCCTCCGGGACGCCAAGGCCGGCGCCTTCGTCCACCAGGGGCAGCACTTCGACATCCACGGCCGCTTCAACGTCCCGCGCTCCCCGCAGGGCCGTCCGGTCATCTTCCAGGCCGGCGACTCCGACGGGGGACGCGAGTTCGCCGCCTCCGGCGCCGACGCGATCTTCAGCCGCTACTCCACGCTGAAGGAGGGCCAGGCCTTCTACACGGACGTCAAGTCCCGCCTCGCCACGTACGGCCGCCGCCCCGACCAGCTGCTCATCCTGCCCGCCGCGACCTTCGTGCTCGGCGACACCGACCAGGACGCCGCCGAACTCGCCCGCGAGGTCCGCCGCCAGCAGGTCAGCGGCGCCACCGCCATCAAGCACCTCGAGTTCGTCTGGAACCGGGACCTGTCGGGATACGACCCCGAGGGCCCGCTGCCCGACGTCGACCCGGTGGTCGCCGAGGAGCACATCTCCCGGGGCCGCGCCCAGGTGCGGATGTACCGCGACCCGGTCGCCATCGCCCGCGAGTGGCGGCAGCTCGCCGAGGCCAACAAGTGGTCCATCCGCGACCTGGTCATCAACACCGGCAACCGGCAGTCCTTCGTCGGCTCCCCGGCCACCGTCGCGCAGACCATCAACGACTTCGTGCAGGCCGACGCCTCCGACGGCTTCATCCTCGTCCCGCACATCACCCCCGGCGGACTCGACGCGTTCGCCGACCAGGTGGTCCCGCTGCTTCAGGAACAAGGCGTGTTCCGCACCGAGTACGAGGGCACGACCCTCCGCGACCACCTGGGCCTCGCCCACCCCGACGCGGACACCGGCGCCGCGCCCGAGCGGGCCGCGTCGTGAAGTTCCTCGCCATCACGCTGATCGTGCACCGGCCGGACCCGGCCACCGGCATCCGCACGCCCACGCACGATCGGTTCCGCGAGGTCCTGGACAACGCGGTGCTGGCGGAGGAACTGGGCTTCGACGGATTCGGCGTGGGGGAGCGGCACGAACGGCCGTTCCTCTCCTCCTCGCCGACCGTGGTGCTCAGCCATGTCGCCGCGCTCACCCGCCGGATCCGGCTCTTCACCGCCGTCACCACGCTGAGCCTGCTCGACCCGGTCCGGGCCTACGAGGACTACGCGACCCTGGACCACCTCTCCGACGGGCGCCTCGACCTGATCATCGGCAAGGGCAACGGCGCCGCGCAGCGCGAACTGTTCCAGGTCACCCCCGAGGACCAGTGGGAGCGCAACGCGGAGAGCTACGAGGTGTTCCGGCAGATCTGGCGGCAAGACAGGGTGACCGCCGACACCCGCTTCCGGCCGCCGCTGACGGACGCCGAGGTGTGGCCGCGGCCCTACCAGCAGCCGGTCCGGGTCTGGCACGGCAGCGCCACCAGCAAGGAGTCGGTCGACCTCGCCGCCCGCTACGGCGACCCGCTGTTCTCGGCGAACGTCACCCACCCGATGGAGCCGTACGCCGAGCTGATCCGCCACTACCGGGAGCGCTGGGAACACTACGGGCACGACCCGGCGGCGATCGCGGTGGGCGCCGGCTCGGCGGGCCTGCACGTCGCCCCGACCTCGCAGGAGGCGGTGGACGCCTACCGGCCGGTCTTCGAGAGCAATCTGGCCTTCCAGCGCAAGGCCGGACTGCCGGTGGTCTTCGAGACCGTGGAGGACTTCGTGGCGCGCAGCTCGGCCCTGATCGGCAGCCCCGAGCAGGTCATCGACAAGGTCCACCGCTACCACGAGCAGTTCGGGCACACCGTGCTGCACGTGAGCGCGGACGCCGGCGGGCTGCCCGTCGGCCGGCACCGCGATTCGCTGGAGCTGTTCCAGTCCGCGGTCGCACCGGTGCTGCGCCGGGACATCCCCGACCCGCCGTTCCCCTGGGCGCCGGTCCGGCCCCGGCCGGCACCCGTGCCCGGCCCCGAAGCCGATCCCGTGCCCGCCGACCGCTGAGGAGTCACCCCATGTCCTCCGGCATACCGCTGGGCGTCCTCGACCTGGTGCCCATCGCGTCCGGTTCGAGCGCGCCCGAGGCGCTGCGCAACTCCATCGACCTCGCCCGGCACGCCGAGCAGTTCGGCTACGCCCGCTACTGGTTCGCCGAGCACCACCTCAACCCCGGCGTGGCCGGCACGTCCCCCGCGGTCGTCCTGGCCCTGACCGCCGCCGCGACCTCCACCATCCGGCTGGGCTCGGGGGCGGTCCAGCTCGGCCACCGCACCGCGCTGTCCACGGTCGAGGAGTTCGGCCTGATCGACGCCCTGCACCCCGGCCGGCTCGACCTGGGCCTCGGCCGCTCCGCGGGCGGTGGGCCACCGGGAGCGCGGCCTCCGCTCGCCCAGGCCACCCCGGTGGTGGCCGGCCGTGCGCCGGGCGGGCTGCTCATCCCGCCCCGCTTCTCCTTCGAGAACCTCCTCGACTCGCCCTTCGTCGCCCTCCAGCGCAGACTGCTCCAGCTGCCGAACGCCGAGCCGCAGGAGTACGGCGAGCAGATCGACGACATCCTCGCCCTGCTCGCCGGCACCTACCGCTCCCCGGACGGCATCGAGGCACATGCCGTACCGGGCGAGGGCGCCGAGGTGCAGGTGTGGATCCTGGGCAGCAGCGGCGGGGTGAGCGCCGCGGTCGCCGGCGAGCGGGGCCTGCGGTTCGCCGCCAACTACCACATCAGCCCCGGCACGGTCCTGGAGGCCGTGGACGGCTACCGGGCCCGCTTCCGGCCCTCCGACGTCCTGGACAAGCCGTACGTCAGCGTCTCCGCCGACGTCGTGGTCGCCGAGGACGACGACACCGCCCGGGAACTCGCCGCCGGGTACGGCCTGTGGGTGCGCAGCATCCGCACGGCGGAGGGCGCCATCGCCTACCCGACGCCGGCCCAGGCCCGCGCGCACGCGTGGACGGAGGAGGACCAGGCACTGGTCCAGGACCGGCTCGACACCCGTTTCGTCGGCTCACCGGGCCGCGTCGCCGACCGGCTCGCCCAGCTCCAGGAGGCGACGGGCGCCGACGAACTCCTCGTCACGACCATCACCCACGACCACTCGGCCCGGGTCCGCTCCTACGAGCTGCTGGCGAAGGAGTGGCAGCGCGGATAGGGCGGGCGGCCCCGGCTCACGCCTCCCGGTCCGACCGGTGCGCCGGGGCCCGAACGGAGTGCGGGCTCCCGACGGGGGGCAGCGGCGGAAGCCTGTCGTCCGCCGCCGCCGACACGGCCCCGAGCAGCGGGGGCAGGCACTCCTCGGGACTGCGCCCGGCGGTGTCGATCACGAGGTGCGCGCGGTTCCACGGCTCGTACTCCCGGCCGGTCACCTCCCGCCAGCCGGGCAGCGGCAGCCCCGCGACATCCGTCGTCCGGGAGGCCACCCGGCGCCGGTGCTCGGCGCGGTCCGAGCAGACGACCTCCACCTCCACCACGGGCACACCCGCCCGGACGGCCGCGTCCCGCCAGGCGTCCCGCGTCACGGCCAGCGGGTTCACCGACTCGGCGATCACCCGCAGGCCCTGCCGCACGTGCTCCTCGGCCAGCGCGTAGCCCACGACATAGCCCGCCGGGCCCACCGGATGTGCGGCCAGGCCCGAGCGGACCAGCGCCTGTTCGATCGTGTCGACCCGCAGATGCACGGCGCCGGTACGGGCCGCGAGCAGACGCGCCAAGGTCGTCTTGCCCGTGGCCGGGAGGCCCCCGAGGACGATGAGCATGGCGTCATCGTGCCCCCGGCCGGGCCGCGGGCGGGCGGCGCGGGCGAAAGTTCACGCGAGTGCAATGGTGGGCCCTGGCCCGGAGCGGGGGCCTCTGCCTACCGTGGTGGAGTGACCACCCCGGCGTTGTCCCGCAGACTGCACCTGGACCTGGCGCGCACCGGCGCGTCGGCCTGTCGACACGCCTGACTTCTCCCACCGCCCCGGCCCCGCACGGAGTCCCGAGCAGCAGCTCCTCCGTGTGCCGCCCCGGGGTTCCCCGTCCGCACGGCGATCCAAGGAGATGGGCATGACCACTGTCACGCATCCCGACACGAACCTCGTCATCCACCGGGCCGGCCCGCGCTTCGGAGCGGAGGTGACCGGTGTCGACCTGACCCGCCCCGTGGACGAGACCACGGCCGACGCGCTGCGCCGGGCCTTCCGCGACCACAAGGTGCTGGTCTTCCGCGACCAGCAGCTGACGCCCGCACAGCATGTCGCGGCGGTACGCCTGTTCGCGGAGGCCTTCGACCACCCCACCGCCGTACGCCACCCGGACAGCCCGCTGGTCTACCCGTACAACGTGCGGCAGACCGGCAAGGCCAGCACCTGGCACATCGGCGGCCTGTGGCGCACCCCGGTCTTCGCCATCGAGTCGCTGACCTACCAGGAGGTGCCGGACCTGGGCGGGCACACCCTGTGGGCGGATCTGCAGGCCGCCTACGACGATCTGTCCGAGCCCTTCAAGACGCTGCTGGCCGACGTGCGGGCGGTGTACGACGGCAACCCGCAGAACTACGCGCAGGGAAGCAGGAAGACGGCGGTGGGGGAGACGACGGTCGAGCACCCCGTCGTACGGGAGCACCCTCTCACCGGCCGTAAGGGGCTCTTCATCAGCTCCTCCGCCCTCCGGCTCACCGGTGTCACCCCGCAGGAGGGCCGGGCCCTGCTCGACCATCTCCTGCGGCACGCGTCCTCGCCGGACTACACGATCCGCTTCGGCTGGCGGCCCGGCGACTTCGTCCTCTGGGACAACCAGGCCACCTGGCACTACGCCGTGGACGACTACGGCGACGGTGCCCGGGTGTACCGCAAGGTCATCGGCGTGGAACCGCTGCGCACCGCTCCCTGAGCCGGCCCGGCAGCCCCCGGCCGCGCGCGCCGGTGCACCACTCGGCGTGTCCGACGCAGCACTCGTACGCGAGCCGGGGGTTCTCCGGCGAACGCGTCACTCCCGCGAGAACGCCTCGCTCTACGACGGCTCCCTGGAGGAGGGGTCCAAGGGCCCCGGCCGGCCCAGGGAGCCGGACCGCTGACGGCTCCGCCCCGGCGGGCGCACACCGCTCGGGCTCCGCGGCGCACGGTGGCGCGGGGCCAGTGACAGCACCAGGGCGGTGGCGAGGAGACCGGCGCACACCAGCGACGCCTGCGCGTACGCGGCGCGCGGAGGACCCGCCGGGCCGGCCGCGCCCCGCAGATAGATCCCGGAGACGGCACTCAGGCACACCGCGGCGGCCACCCGCTGCGCCATCTGCAGGATGCCGCCCGCCACCCCGGCCGCCGCGGCGGGCGCGTGCTGCAGCACCCGGGCCTGGTTGGGGGAGACGGTCAGCCCGGACGCGGCGCCCGCGGCCAGCTGGACCGCGGCCAGCGCGAACGGCAGGGCGGCGGCCGGGACGAGGGCCGCCGCCAGCGCACCGGCCAGCAGGGCGAGCACGCCGAGGGCCAGACCCACGGTCACCGTCCGCTCGCCGAGCCGCCGTACGACCCGCCACGCCACCGCCGACGCCACACCCATCGCCACGGCCGACGGCAGGGTCACCGCCGCCGCGGCGAGCGCGGACAGCCCGAGGCCCGACTGGAGGAACAGGGTGAGCACGAGACCGGCGGCCAGCGTCGCACCGAACTGCGCCATCGCCACGGCCGTTCCCAGCGCGTAGGGCACCGAGCGGGCCAGGGACGGATGCACCAGCGGTGTCCGGCCCGTCCGTACCCGCCACCGCTGGCCCAGCACCAGCGCACCGGCGGCCCCGACCGCGGCCACCGCCCACAGGGCTGCCGTACCGGCGCCGCCCGGTGGGCGGATGAACGGCAGCATCAGCGACAGTGTCAGTGCCGCCACGCACCCGATGCCCCACAGATCGAGCCCGCCGTGCGGGGCCACCCGTCGGCCCGGCGGCAGCCACCGGGCCGCCAGCCACAGGGTGAGCAGTCCGCAGGGCGTGCTCAGCAGCAGACACAGCCGCCAGCCGCCGTCCGGCCCGCACACCGCGACCAGCACGCCGCCCAGGGCCGGCCCCAGCGCCGCGGCCACCCCGGCCGTGACCGCGTACAGGCCCAGCGCGCGGGCCCGGTCCAGGCCCCGGAAGACGTCCTGGAGGGTGCCGATCACCTGGGAGTTGACCAGTCCCGCGCCCGCCCCCTGCGCCAGCCGAGCCGCCACCACCGTGCCGGGCGTGACACCCGTCGCGGCGACCAGCCCGCACAGCACGAACACCGAAAGGCCGAGCAGAAAGAGCCCTTTGCGACCGCGCACATCACCGAGGCCGCCGCCGGGCACCAGAACCAGGCCGAAGGAGAGCGAGTACCCCGCCACGATCCACTGCACGTCGGTGGCGCCCGCCGACAGCGACTGACGCAGGGCCGGCACGGCGATGTTGAGAACCGACTGGTCCAGCAGGGTGGTCACCCCGGCGGCCAGACAGACCGTCAGCACCCGCCGGGCGGCGCGATCCTCTCCCGGGAGCATGCGGTCATGCTCACACGCCCCTCATGCCCCTGTCGCCGTACCGGAGGGACCGTTCGCACGACGGAAACACGCACGTCGCGCGCGGACACACGGCGTTCGCGGGCGGACACACCGGCGTCGCGTACCGGACAACGGCGTGGGCGCGGACGTCACCTCCCCCGTAGGTGACGTCCGCGCCCGCTCCCCCGGTGCCGGACTGTGGCTCTGTGCGGTCCGTGTGCCGTCACCAGCACATGACCGCTGTCTCCCCCGATCCCCACGTCGAGTACAGGCGGACCCGGACGGCGTAGCGGCGGCCCTTGACCAGCCTGACCCGGACGGCGGCGTTGTCCGGCGTACCGCCGTCGTCGTGTCCCGCGAGGAAGCGCGGTTCCCCGTCGCGCTCCTCGAAGACGACCAGCACGGTGTCGGCGTCGCCGAAGGTGCCCACGGTGTACTCGCGGGTCTCCGGCGGCGCGACGGTGAAGTCGGCCTGCTCGCCCGGCCCGAGACCGAGCGGTACGGACCGGAACGGCACCAGCGCGCCCGGCCCGGACGGCCCGGTCGGCGGGTACCAGCGGAGCACGAACTCCTTGTCGGCCGGGGAGGGGGTGCCGGGCGGACACAGTCCCCCGCGGTACTGCTCCGGCTCCAGCACCAGCCCCGGCCCGAACGGCAGCGCCATGACCGACTGCGGATCCCACACCGAGCCGCCCGCCTCACAGGCGTCCAGCGGGCGCAGCACGTTCGTGTCCGTCGTCTCCCGGCTCCAGAAGTTCGGCGGCCCCGCCAGCTCGGCGTACACCGCCTCGTCGTCCCAGTGCAGCCCGGCGAACGGGCTCTGGTGCTCGTGCACCATGCCGAGCGCGTGCCCGATCTGGTGCAGGACCGTGCCCCGCTCCGCGGGCGCGGTCACGTCCCAGCCGAGGTTCATGGTGCGTTCGCCCCGGCCGACCGACAGCGCGTCCCGGCCGATCGCCGACCAGGACCCGGCACCGGCCTGGAACCCGATCCGCAGCTCCGCCTCGTGGCGGTCGCCGACCTCGGCGAAGGTGACGCCGATGCCGAGGTCCTGCCACTCGCGGAAACACCCGCGGACCACGTCCCGCTGCTCCTCGCCGCCGTCCCAGGGCACCCGGCGCAGCTCCCCGGTCCCGGGGACCGGGATCACCGAGGTGTCGGAGCGGGCGTCCAGGAAGCAGTAGTGCAGGACCGTGCCGTCGACCCACATCCGCCGCCCGGCGAGCAGCGCGCCCAGCCGCTCGGCGGTCAACCCCGCACCGAAGGGCGGGGCCGGCTGCCGCGGAAGCGAGCAGAGGCGTCGGGTCATGCGGCCAGCGTGCCGTCCGCCGCCGCCGGGCGCCTGAGTCGGGGGCTACTCAAGTCACCCTGTATCAAAACTGAGTACGCGCGCTCTGAACGGTGTGAGGACTTACGAGCAGGACGCGAAGACGCTGGAGCTGCCCTGGCCGTTCACGGGCCGGGCGGACGAACTGGAACTGGTGCGCGGTGCGCTGACCGCCGGACGGCCCGGCATCGTGGTCACCGGCCCGGCGGGTCACGGCAAGACCCGGCTGATCACGGAGGCGGTCCGGGGCACCGACCACGTCCGCGTGACCGGTACCCCCGAGGCCCGGGACCTGCCCCTCGCGGCCTTCGCGCACCTGCTCCCCGACACCGTCTCGCTGCACCGCGCGGTACGGACGCTGTCCGGCGTACGCCTCCTCGTCGTGGACGACGCCCAGTTGCTGGACGAGACCTCCGCCGCCCTGGTGCACCAGCTGGCCGTGCACGGGCGCACCCGCCTGGTGGTGGCCGCGGCGGACGGTGAGCCCGCGCCCGGCGCGGTGTCCCGGCTGTGGACGGGGGACCTGCTGCCCCGGCTGGCCCTCGACCCGCTGCCCCGAGAGGACACCGCCCGGCTGCTCGCCGGCGCCGGGCTGGAAGCGCTCACCGTGCGCCGGCTGCACGAGGCGTGCCGGGGCGATCTGCGGCTGCTGCGCGACCTGGTGACCGCGCTCGCCGGATCCGGCCGGCTGACACCCCTACCGGGCACCGGCGAGCGGGCCTGGCGGGGCCCGCTGCCCGTCACCCCGGCCGTCCGGGAGCGGCTCGCCGCCGCGCTGGAGCGGTCCGCCCCCGGCGAACGCGGCACCCTCGAACGCCTCGCCTTCGCCGAACCCCTGCCGCTGCCGCTGGACGGACTCGACCCGGACGTCCTCGACGGCCTGGAGACGGACGGTCTGATCCACGTCGACGACGAGGGTGCCGTCACCCTCGCTCATCCGCTGCACGGTGCCGCGCTGCGCGCCACCACCGGCCGGCTGCGGGCCCGTCGGCTGGCCCGCGCCGCCGACGCGCACGGCCCCGCGCTCGCGGCGGAACAGCGCCTCCTGGCCCGGCGGATGGAACAGCTCGACGTCCGGCCGGTACCGACGCCGGTGGGAGAGTGGCTGCTGACGGAGGGCATCCCGCTGCCGGCCGGATACGCCGCGGTCCGCGCCCGGTTCGCGCGGTTGCGGGGCGAGCTGCGGGAGGCGGCGGCGTGGGCCCGGGAGGGGCTGCGGGCGACCCCGGCGCACACCGGGTGCCGAACCGAACTGGGGCTCGCCGAAGGCACGGTGGGCGAAGCCGCCGAACCGGACGGCGTCCACGCCCTCTACGGCGCCGTACGCCTGGGCGAGCCCGAGCGGGCGGTCGGGCGGCTGCCGGCCGGGAGCGTGTTCGCACGGCACGCGGACGCGCTGGCCCGCGGTGACGGGGCAGCGCTGGACGGGGCCGCGGAGGAGCTGGCCGAGCGGGGCTTCGTGCTGTACGCGGCGGAGGCGCACGCGCAGGCCGTCCGGGCGCACCGGGACCCCCGTGCCGCCCGGTTGTCCCGTACCCGGGCGGTCGCGCTGGCGCGCCGTTGCCAAGGGGCCCGCACACCGGCGCTGACCGGGCTCGTCCTCGGTGAACTCACCGCCCGGCAGCGGCAGATCGTCGCCCTGGCGGCGGCCGGGCTGAGCAACCGGGAGATCGCCCAGAAGCTGACGCTGTCCGTGCGGACGGTCGGCAACCACCTGTACAGCGCGTACACGCGGCTCGGCACGGGGGACCGGGGGGAGCTGCCCTGGCTGGTCGACGGGCCCGAGAGGGAGACGGCCTAGGCACTCCCGGGCGCCGCCCTCACGCCGCCCCGAACGCCGCGAACGCCCAGCCCGTCGCCTGGTGGAGCGCGTCGCCCGGCAGGGCCGCGCGGGCGTCGCGGAGGGCCTCGGCCAGGGACAGGCCCGCGCCGAGGCCCTTGTGCAGGGCGAGCATCAGAGGCACCACCGCCGCGTCGTTCACCGGGGCGCTGCTCGCCACCACACCGGCCGTGCCCAGCGGCAGCAACGCCGTGACCACGCCGAGGAGTTCGTCCGCGCCCACCGAGGCGAGACGGGCCGTGTCGCAGCTGGACAGGATGATCCGGTACGGGCTGCGGGCCAGGCGCTCGAAGTCGTGGACGATCAGCGGGCCGTCGGCCATCCGGAGCGCGGAGAACAGGGGGCTGTCGGCGCGGAACGTGCCGTGCGCCGCGAGGTGCGCGAGGCCCGCGCCGTCCAGTTCCGCCAGCACCCGGGGCACCTGGGCGGCATCGCCCTCCAGGACCGTCGCCGTGCCGTACCGGTCGGCCAGTTCGGGCACCTCCGCGCCCCCCGTCGCCAGCCCGGGGCCGCGCACCAGCACCGACCGGCCCTCCCGCGGCGGCGCCGTCTCCCGGGCGCGCAGCCAGCTGCCCGCCGACGGCGACACGCTGAGCACCCGCTCCCGCAGCGCCGGCAGCAACGCCCACGGCACCCGGTGCAGCGCCCCCGGCGGCACGATCACCACCGGGCCCGAGCCCAGCTGCGGCACCGCCCCGGCCAGCAGCAGCTCCTGCAGCCGCCGGCCGGCCGCCTCCACGAGGGGCAGCCGCGCCTCGGCCCCGGGGTGGGCGAGTCGCCGCAGCCCGGCCTGCACATGCTCGGCCTCGGCCACCGCCTCCGCCAACGACCCGCCGGCGAACCGCCGCACCTTCCCCTGCCCGCACAGCAGGACGTGCACCCGGCCGTCGACCACGGCCAGCTCCACCAGCAGTCCGTCACCGAGCCGGTCCAGCAGACGGCCCACGTCGAAGCGGTCGCCCGCGCCGGCGGCGGCACCGCCCGTATGGCGGGTGCGGGAGCGGATCTCCCGCTCCAGACGCCGCTGCTCGCGCTCCAGCGCCGGCACCGGACGCCCGTCCATGCGGGCGGCCTCCGCACGCGCGGCGATCTCCCGGTAGGCGGTCAGACCGCTCAGCAGCGCCGGCTCCTCGGGCGGCCGGGCCGGCGGCGCGGACAGCACCGTCGCCCGCCACCGCTCGCTCCACACCAGCAGCCGCCGCGGGCTGCCCTGGTCGAGGGTCACCTCCTGGGCCAGCGCGGCCAGTTCGGCGCCCTGCGCGGTCGCGTGGGCGCGCAGCTCCGGGGCGCCCAGCGTCATCCGGTGGTCGTCCAGCACGTCCAGCCCGCGCCGGCACGCCTCCAGCACCCCCCGCCGGGATCCGGCCGCCCGCGCCCGCAGCGCCTGTGCCGCCCAGCCGGTCATCCGGGCCGACGGCGGCCCGCCGTGCCGGCTGCGGGCGGCCACCGCAAGATGCCGTTCCGCGTCCGCCGTCCAGCCCAGCGCCAGAGCCATCCGGCCCGCGAGCAGCGAGGCCTCCGCCGCGGCGGGCGAACCGAAGGAGGCCAGCCGCTCGGCGACCGCCGCCGCGTCCGCCACCATCCGCCCCGACCGGCGCCCCGCCGCCACCCGCGCCTCCAGCAGCACCAGCCGGGCGTGCGTCTCCCACCAGGTCCGGCGCTGCGCCGCGAACAGCCGTACGGCGACCGCGGCGCGGGCCACGGCGGTGTGCGCGTCCCCCGCCGAGCGGGCGGCCCACGAGGCGGCGAGCAGCAGCTCGGCCTTGCGGGTGGACTGACCGCCGATCCGGTCCAGCACCCCGATCGCCACGTCCGCCTCGGCCAGCGCCTCCGGGGCCAGCCCCGCCGCCATCAGCACCTCGCAGCGCCGGATCGACAGGTTGTACGTGGGGGTGCCCAGCTTGGCGTACCGCTCCTCGGCCTCGTCCAGCAGCCGCAGCGCCGCCGGGATGTCCCCGGACCGGAACGCGGCGAGCCCCCGGCTCTCCACCGCGTCCGCCTTGTCGTGCTCCTGGCCGGTGGTGTCCCACAGCCGCTCCGCCGCCGTGAAGTCCGCGACGGCCCGGTCCACCGCGCCGAGCGCCAGATGCACGGTGGCCCTGAGGGTCAGCGCCCGCGCGGTCCAGATGTCGTCGGCGAGCTGCCGCAGCACCGGCAGGGCCCGCCGTACGTCCTCCAGTGCCTCCCGGTGCCGCCCCAGCACCCACCAGACATAGGCCCGCCGGTACAGCACCCGGGCCCGGGTGTGACCGCTGCCCCGGGCCACGCCCCGCTCGAACGACGCGAGCCCCTGCCGCGTGCGCCCCGCGTGCACCAGTGCGACCCCCAGCGTCGCCAGCACATCGGCCTCGCGGTCGGCCGACTCGGCGCGCGCGGCCAGGTCCCGGGCCCGCCGCAGATGCCGCAGCGCGATCCGCAGATCGCCGAAGTCGCGCTGCCAGATGCCCAGTACCTGGTGGGCGACGCTGGCGTGCAGCGGCGGCGGACCGGCGCGCAGGAGGTGTTCCGCGCGTGCCCGGGCCTCGCCCGGGTCGGCGAACACCAAGGGCAGCAGTTCGAGAATCGACTCGCTTCCCGCCGTCACGTCTCGCATGGTAGTGGCCTGCTGTATCAGACGGCGGGTCCGCGACTCTCACTGTCGGACACCGTCTCCAGGGGGAGGACACCACATGGCACCACAGCGATTCCACGAGCAGTTCCACCACATCCAGCGCTCCTTGCCGGACGTCCCGCTGACCATGGGACCGGACGACTCCGCCGGACTGCTCTACGAGAAGGGTGTCGTCCTCGTCCGGGACGGCGCGGAGGCCGGGTTCGTCGAGGACGCCGTGCGCACCCACTTCACCGAGACCGCCGGTCTCGTCCCCGACCATGTGCGCCGCGTCGGCCCGCAGGCCGGCCGCACCGGGGTGACCCGCATCCGGGTGGGCGACCCGGCGGAGGGCGAGGACAGCGTGCCGCACGCCCTGCGCGCCGTGCGGGCGGCCGAGGCCCGTCAGGGGCGCCGGCTGGCCGGCCGCAACCACGTGGTGCACATCGCGCCGGTCAACGCCTGCCCCGGTGACGAGCCGGTGCCCGTCCCGCGCACCGAGAGCGTCAACCCCGGTGCCGCCGAGGAGCGGTACGACCCGGCGACGGCGGTCGGGGTCCTCGTGATCGACACCGGTCTGATGCACGACCACCGCTCCTACCCGCTGCTCGCCCACACCACGGGCGACGCCCAGCTCACCGAGACCGACGGCGACGGAGTGCTCCGCCAGTACGTCGGCCACGGCACCTTCATCGCCGGGATCCTCGCGGCCGTCGCGCCCAACACCGACATCAGCGTCCGGGGCACCCTCAACGACGCCGGCGCCGTCCTGGAGTCCGAGTTCGGCGCCCTGCTCTTCGAAGCGGTCGACCGGGACGGCTGGCCGGACATCATCAGCCTCTCCGCAGGCACGCCCAGCGAGGACACCGACGGCCTGATCGGGCTGCACGCGTTCATGCGCGAACTGCGCGACCAGCGCACCCTGCTGGTGGCCGCCGCCGGCAACAACGGCAGCGACACCCCGTTCTGGCCCGCCGCCTACGCCGCCCTGCCCGAGTACGCCGACAGCGTGCTGTCGGTCGGCGCCCTGCGCGCGGACGGCGAGTCCGGGGCCTGCTTCACCAATCACGGCCCCTGGGTGCGTGTGCACGCCCCCGGTGAGCGCCTCACCAGCGCCCTCACCGGCTTCACCACCCCCGTGCCGTACATCTACCAGCACTCCACCTTCGACACCTGCCGGTTCGGCGACGCCGACTACGCCTGCACCTGCCAGTTCCCGCGCCACACCGGCGTGCTGAGCGAGGGCCGGGAGAGCACCGGCGCCAAGCCGGACCAGGTGATGTTCGACGGTCTCGCGCAGTGGAGCGGCACCTCCTTCGCCACCCCGCTGGTCGCGGGCCTCGTGGCCGCCCGGATGTCGGCGTACCGCGAGCGCGACCCGCGCGCGGCCGGGGCCGGGCTGCTGGCGGCCACCACGGAACAGGCCGAGGTGCGAGGGGCGCGCGTCCCGGCGCTCCGCCCGCCCACCTGGCGCCCCGTCCCGGCCGCGATCCCGGCTCTGCCCGCATGAGGTCCGGAACGCTCCGCTCCACGGCGTACGATGACGTGCCGTACACAAGGGGTGGAGCCGTGGACCGAACAGAGGTCGGCGCGTTGGTCCAGTCCGCCGTCGACGGGGACGCCGCGGCCTGGAAGGCGCTGGTGGAAGGGATGAGTCCCCTGGTCTGGTCGGTGGTGCGCGCCCACCGGCTGTCGGACGCCGACGGGCACGAGGTCTTCCAGACCGTGTGGTTCCGCTTCGCCCAGCATCTGGGCGGTATCCGGGAGCCCGAGAAGACCGGTGCCTGGCTGGCCAGTACGGCCCGCCACGAGTGCCTCAAGGTGCTCAGAGGCATGGCGCGGCTGACCCTGACCGACGATCCGCGTGTGCTGGACCGGGCCAGCGAGGACCGCACGCCGGAGGAGTCGCTGATCGATTCGGAGGAGGCGGCGGACCGTGCCGAGCGGGTCCGCCGCCTGTGGCAGGAGCTGGACGGACTGGGCGAGCGCTGCCGGCAGTTGCTGCGCGTGCTGATGGCCTCGCCGCCGCCCAGCTACGGGGAGATCTCGGCCGCGCTCGGCATCGCGGTCGGCAGTATCGGCCCACTGCGCCAGCGCTGCCTGCGCCGGCTGCGGGCCCGGATGGACGCACGGGGTGCGGTGTGAACGGCGACGACGACAACCGGACGACCGGGGGAACGGGCCCGGACGAGGAGGCGTTCGCGGACGCCCTGCTGGAGGAGGAGCTGCGCCAGGCCGCCGCCGTCCTGGACCCCGTCCCGGCCGAGCTGCTCCAGACCGCCCTGGACGCCTTCGCGCTGCACGACCTGGACGCCCGGCTCGCCGAGCTGACCTTCGACTCGCTGGTGGACGCGCTGCCGGTCAGGGGCGTCATGGATCCGCCGCGCATGCTGACGTTCCGCGCGGGTGAGGTGACCGTCGACGTGGAGGTGACCGCGGACGGGCTGATCGGCCAGGTGCTGCCGCCGCAGTCGGTGCGGATCGAGGTCCTCGGCGGCCCGCAGACGGCCTCCCCGCTCACCGCCGACACCCTCGGCCGGTTCACCGGCGAGACCCCACCGGCCGGCCCGTTCGCCCTGCGGCTGCGGACCGGCGCGGAGGTGATCGTCACCGAGTGGCTGCGGGCCTGAAGCCCGCACGCGAGGCCGCGTTCGGGTGACGCCGGGCCGGTGCGTTGCACGCCGTCCACGAGCGCGGCCGGCGCGGACGCCGGGCCGGTGCGCTACACGGCGTCCACGAGCGCGGCCAGCGCGGCGGCGAGCCGCTCCAGCCCCGGCCCGGCGGGACCGCCCGGCTCGGTCATGTAGGTGTCCCGCCGGATCTCCACCATCAGCGCGCCGACCCGGGCGTCCGTGCCGTAGAACTCCAGCGGCACGTACGTCCCGGCGAACGGGCTGTCCAGCCCCGTCTCCCCGCACCCCGCGAACGCCTCGCGGGCGGCCTTCGTCAGCTCCGGCGCGGTGTGGAAGGCGTCCGTGCCCAGGCACACCGGCGGGCGCGGCCCGGTCCCGTGCAGCTCGTAGGGGAGCGGCCGGGACGGATACGAGTGCACGTCGACGACGACGGCGCGCCCGGTCGCGGCCAGCCGTCCGGCCACCGCCTCCGCCATGGCCGCGGCGTAGGGCCGGAAGTAACGGGCGAGCAGCGGCTCCGGGTCGGTGTCCGCGGGCCGCAGCTCGCCCCGGTGCGTGGTCCGCGTGTACACGGCGCCCATGCCCGCCGCGAGCATCTCCTCCCGCTCGTCCGGGAACCGCTCGGGGTCCACGACCAGCCGCGACAGCCGGTTCACGAACCGCCAGGGCGTCACCCCGGCGAGCAGGGCGGCCCGTTCGGCGATCTCGGCGGTGTGCGCGTCCGTGATGTGGTCCAGTTCCCGCTCCAGCTCCGCGTCGCCCAGCACGATGCCGGCGCGCACGTCCTGCGGTACGGCCCGCGAGGAGTGCGGCACGTGCAACAGCACCGGCGACTCGGGGTCACCGGGAAGAAGCTCGAAAGAGGCGGCGGGCTCGGTCACGGGCTGCTCCGGAAGGCGTGGTCAGTGGCATGGTGCACGGTCAAGGTGTCACATCGACAGCGGAGGAGGGGCGGGCGGGGCATGCCGATCGCCCGGCGCAGGGGCGGCCGGGCACGCGTTCCCGGAAGCGCTGTACGGAGCGGCTGCTTCCCCGGCGAGGTGGTGGACAGGGGAACCGGCCGCCCCGCGGCATCGGTGATGCCGGAGTGTCAGCCGAGCAACTCCCGTACCAGCGCACCCACCTGCTCCGTCTCGATCAGGAACCCGTCGTGCCCGTACGGCGACTCCACCACGCGCAGCCGGTCGGCGCCCGGGATGTGCGCGGCCAGTTCGGCCTGCTGGGCGAGCGGGTAGAGACGGTCGGAGTCGACGCCGGCCACCACAGTGGGTGCGCCGACCCGGGCCAGCGCGCCACGGATGCCGCCCCGGTCACGGCCGACGTCGTGGGCGTTCATCGCCTCGGTCAGCACGACGTAGCTGCCCGCGTCGAACCGGCGCACCAGCTTCGCGGCGTGATGGTCGAGATAGGACTCCACCTGGTAGCGGCCACCGCGCCACGGCTCCTCGGTGCCCTGGACGGACCGGCCGAACCGGGTCCGCAGTTCCGGCTCGCTCCGGTAGGTCACGTGTGCCAGGCGGCGGGCCAGGCCGAGACCGGTGTGCGGTCCGCGGCCGGTGCCGTGGTAGTCGCCGCCCTGCCAGTGCGGATCACTGCGGATGGCGTGCAGCTGGATGGTGGCCCAGGCGATCTGCTCCGCGCTCGCCGCCGCGGCCGTCGCGAGCAGCAGCAGCGCACCGGTCCGCTGCGGCTGCGACACCGCCCACTCCACGGCCCGCATCCCGCCCATCGAGCCGCCGGCGACCAGCGCCCACCGTTCGATCCCGAGCGCGTCCGCGAGCCCGGCCTCCGCCGTGACCTGGTCGCGCTGGGTGAGGAAGGGGAAGGCACCGCCCCAGGGCCGTCCACCGGCCACCCGGGCGGAGGACGGCCCGGTGCTGCCCTGGCAGCCGCCGAGGACGTTCGGCGCGACGACGAACCAGCGGTCCGTGTCCAGCGCCCGGCCCGGACCGATCAGGCCGTCCCACCAGCCGGGGGCCGGATGGCCGGGCCCGGCGGGTCCGGCCGCGTGGCTGTCCCCGGTGAGCGCGTGCAGCACCAGCACGGCGTTCGAGGCGTCCGGCGCGAGCCGTCCCCAGGACTCGAACGCCAGGCGCACCCCGGGCAGTTCACCGCCCGTCTCCAGGGGCAGCGGCTTCTCGGCGACGTACCACCGCCGCCGCCCCGGCGGGTCCCCCTCCCGCCAGGCACCGCTGACCGGTGGTTCCCCGGCGGCCGCGCTCACCTACGCGCCTTTGGCCGCGCGGAATCCGGCCTCCAGGTCCGCCTTGAGGTCGGCCAGGTTCTCGATGCCGACCGACAGCCGCACCAGGCCCGGCGTGGTGCCGGTCGCCGCGGCCTGCTCCTCGGTGAGCTGGCTGTGCGTGGTGGACGCCGGATGGATGATCAGGCTGCGTACGTCACCGATGTTGGCGAGATGGCTGAACAGTTCGACGGCGTCCACGAACCGCTTCCCCGCCTCCACGCCGCCGCGCAGCTCGAAGGAGACGATCGCACCGGCACCGCGCGGCAGGTACCGCTGTCCCGCCTCGTACCAGGGGCTGGAGGCGAGGCCGGGGTAGTGGACGGCGGCGACCTCGTCGCGCCGCTCCAGCCACTCCGCGAGCGCCTGCGCGTTCGCGGAGTGCCGCTCCAGCCGCAGGCTCAGCGTCTCCACGCCCTGCAGCAGCAGGAACGCCGAGTGCGGCGCGAGCGCCGGGCCGAGGTCGCGCAGCAGCTGCACCCGCAGCTTCACCCCGAACGCGCCGGGGCCCAGCGCCGGCCAGTACCGCAGTCCGTGATAGCTGGGGTCCGGCTCGGTGAAGTCGGGGAAGCGGTCGGCGTGCGCGCCGAAGTCGAAGGTGCCGCCGTCCACCACGACACCGGCGATCGCGGTGCCGTGCCCGCCGAGGAACTTGGTCGCCGAGTGCACCACGATGTCCGCGCCGTGCTCGATCGGCCGCAGCAGGTACGGCGTCGGGACGGTGTTGTCCACGATCAGCGGCACTCCGGCCGCGTGCGCCACGTCGGCCACCGCCCGCACGTCGAGGACGTCGCCCCGGGGGTTGCCGAGCGACTCGGCGAACAGCGCCTTGGTGTTCGGCCGGATCGCCGCCCGCCAGGCCGCCGCGTCGTCCGGGTCGTCCACGAAGGACACCTCGATGCCCAGCCTGGGCAGCGTGTGCCGGAACAGGTTGTACGTCCCGCCGTACAGGGAGGTGCTGGAGACGATGTGGTCGCCGGCCCCGGCCAGCGTCAGGATCGCCAGTGTCTCCGCGGCCTGCCCGGAGGCCACCGCGACCGCCCCGACACCCCCTTCCAGCGCGGCGATGCGCTGCTCGAACACGTCGGTCGTGGGGTTGTGGATGCGGGTGTAGATGTTGCCGGGCTCGGCGAGCGAGAACAGGTCGGCAGCGTGCCGGGTGTCCCGGAAGACGAACGACGTCGTCTGGTAGACCGGCGTGGCCCGGGCGCCGGTCGTGGGGTCGGGGGCGGCCCCGGCGTGGATCTGCTTCGTCTCGAAGGACCAGGCGGCGGTGTCGGCGGTGTCGGGCTGCGTGCTCATGGTGCTCCTCGTGCGGGGGAGGGCGCTGACGTGCGACGAGGTAAGCACGCGGCGGACACCGCCAACAGGCCCGCACGAAAGGTGACATGAGGACGTCACATACGACATGTCGCCGCAATGATCCGGGTACGGCTCCGCCCCGGCCGGGCAGTGCCGACCGGGGCGGAGCCGTCAGGGACCGTCAGGCCGCGGGGGCCTGGACCGCGGGTGTCAGCTCAGGGACGCCAGGATCTCGTTCCAGGTGGCCGACGGGCGCATGACCGCGTCCGCCTTGGCGGTGTCGACCTGGTAGTAGCCGCCGATGTCGGCCGGCTTGCCCTGGACGGCGATCAGCTCGTCCACGATCTTCTGCTCGTTCGCGGCGAGCGTCTCGGCGAGCGGCGCGAACGCCTTCGCCAGGTCGGCGTCGTCGGTCTGCCGGGCCAGCTCCTGCGCCCAGTACAGGGAGAGGAAGAAGTGGCTGCCGCGGTTGTCGATGCCGCCGACGCGACGGGTCGGGGACTTGTCCTCGTTGAGGAAGGTCGCCGTGGCGCGGTCCAGGGTGTCGGCGAGGACCTTGGCGCGGGTGTTGCCGGTGGCCGCCGCGTACTGCTCGAAGGACGGCACCAGGGCGAAGAACTCGCCGAGCGAGTCCCAGCGCAGGTAGTCCTCCTTGACCAGCTGCTGGACGTGCTTGGGCGCGGAACCGCCGGCGCCCGTCTCGAACAGGCCGCCGCCCGCCATCAGCGGGACGACCGACAGCATCTTGGCGCTGGTGCCCAGCTCCAGGATGGGGAAGAGGTCGGTCAGGTAGTCACGCAGGACGTTGCCGGTGACGGAGATGGTGTTCTCGCCGCGGCGGATGCGCTCCACCGACAGCTTGGTGGCCTCGACCGGGGACAGGACCTTGATGTCCAGGCCCTCGGTGTCGTGCTCCGGCAGGTACTGCCGGACCTTGGCGATCAGGTTGGCGTCGTGGGCGCGGCCCTCGTCCAGCCAGAACACGGCCGGGTCGCCGGTGGCGCGGGCGCGGGTGACGGCCAGCTTGACCCAGTCGCGGATCGGCGCGTCCTTGGTCTGGCAGGCGCGGAAGATGTCGCCCTGCGCGACCGGCTGCTCGATCAGGACGTTGCCGGCCTGGTCGACCAGGCGGACGGTGCCGGCGGCCGGGATCTCGAAGGTCTTGTCGTGGGAGCCGTACTCCTCGGCCTTCTGCGCCATCAGGCCGACGTTCGGGACCGAGCCCATGGTGGACGGGTCGTAGGCGCCGTTGGCCCGGCAGTCGTCGATGACGGCCTGGTAGACACCGGCGTAGGAGGAGTCCGGGATGACGGCGAGGGCGTCGGCCTCCTGGCCGTCCGGGCCCCACATGTGGCCGGAGGTGCGGATCATCGCCGGCATGGAGGCGTCGATGATGACGTCCGAGGGCACGTGCAGGTTGGTGATGCCCTTGTCGGAGTCGACCATGGCGAGGGCCGGGCCCTCGGCGATCTCGGCGTCGAAGGAGGCCTTGATCTCCGCGCCCTCGGGCAGGTTCTCCAGGCCCTTGAGGATGCCGCCGAGGCCGTCGTTCGGGGTGAGGCCGGCCGTCTTGAGGGTCTCGCCGTACTTCGCGAACGTCTTCGGGAAGAAGGCGCGCACCACGTGACCGAAGATGATCGGGTCGGAGACCTTCATCATCGTGGCCTTCAGGTGCACGGAGAACAGGACGCCCTCCGCCTTGGCGCGGGCGACCTGCGCGGCGAGGAAGGTGTTCAGCTCGGCGACGCGCAGGACGGACGCGTCCACGACCTCGTCCTTCAGGACCGGCACGGACTCCTTGAGAACGGTGGTGGTGCCGTCCTCGCCGACCAGCTCGATCTTCAGCGCGCCGTCCTCGGCGATGATGACGGACTTCTCGGTGGAGCGGAAGTCGTTCTCGCCCATCGTGGCCACGTCGGTCTTGGACTCGGAGGTCCAGGCGCCCATGCGGTGGGGGTGGGTCTTGGCGTAGTTCTTCACCGAGGCCGGGGCACGGCGGTCGGAGTTGCCCTCGCGCAGCACCGGGTTCACGGCGGAACCCTTGATCTTGTCGTAGCGGGCGCGGATCTCGCGCTCCTCGTCGGTCTTCGGGTCGTCCGGGTAGTCCGGCAGCGCGTAGCCCTTGCCCTGCAGCTCGGCCACGGCGGCCTTGAGCTGCGGGATGGACGCCGAGATGTTCGGCAGCTTGATGATGTTGGCCGCGGGGGTCTTGGCCAGCTCGCCCAGCTCGGTCAGCGCGTCGGGGATGCGCTGGTCCTCGCTCAGGTACTCCGGGAAGACGGCGATGATGCGCCCGGCCAGCGAGATGTCACGGGTCTCCACGGACACACCGGCCTGCGAGGCGTACGCCTGGATCACCGGCAGGAACGAGTGCGTGGCCAGGGCCGGGGCCTCGTCTGTGTAGGTGTAGATGATGGTCGAGTCAGTCACCGGGTGCTCCGCTCCACGTCTGCAACATTGCTCGACATCAAGATATCTCGTGATGGGGGTCGGCTCGACAGGGGTCCTGGCCGGAAAACGTGCCGTCCGTCATCTCGCGCGCGATCCAGCGGCAGATGACGTCCACCACGTACACGTGTTCGGCGCGGGTCAGCTCGCGCCCCTCGGGGATCCCGTGCCAGCGCCGCAGACAGCCCCGGCAGCAGGTGGCGGTCGCGTGCTGGGCCACGAACACCGGGTGACCGCGGTACGGGGTCTGTCTGCCGTCCTTGTGCGGCCGGGCCGGCAGCAGCCGCTTGGCGATCAGGTCGTACGCGTGCCACCGGATCGTCGCCGGACCCTTCAGCCCGGCGGTCGCCCGGTCCCGCCCGCGCAGGTGGAACTTCGCCCGGAACGGCTGCCGCGCGAGGGCGTCGAGCCGTCGGTCGAGCGTGCGCGGGTCGGTGGACGGCTGCTCGGGCGGGCCGGCGGGGGAGGTGGTCATACTCCTTCGAGCCTAGTCCGTGGGCGAGTGGTCGGTGGCGGCCCACTCGACGAGCTGGACGACGACACCGTTCGGGTCGGTCAGCTGGAACAGCCGCTCGCCCCAGGGTTCCTCGCGCAGGGGCATGGTGATGGGCGCGCCGGCTTCCCGCAGGCGCCGCTCCTCGGCCTCGATGCCGGTGACCGTGAGGGCGAGGATCAGGCCGGTGGCCTGGCGGTCGCGCTGCTCGGGCGGGAGCACCTCCGTGCCCCGGCGCAGCAGCACGATGTCCGAGGCCGCGTCGTCGCGGGTCAGGGACGCGAATCCGTCGGCGGCCATGGCCTGCCGGTAGCCGAGATGGGTGCAGAGGAAGTCACGGGAGGCGTCCACGTCGGCGACGGTGAGGGACAGGGTGGTGGCGGTGACGTTCAAGCGGGCTCCCGACGGCATTCCATGAGGCTAATTTTATAACCGACGTAACTTTAGGTTAGGCAGAGATCGCGGTCAAGGTGAAATTTACGTTCGGTATAAGATTTTCGGGTGACCACTGAACCGGGGCTCCGCGAGTCCAAGAAGCGGGAGACCAGGCAGCTGATCTCCGACCGCGCCACGGCCCTCTTCATCGAGCAGGGCTTCGAGCGGACCACCATCGCCGAGATCGCCGCCGCCGCCCGCGTCGCCAAGAAGACCGTCACCAACTACTTCCCGCGCAAGGAAGACCTGGCTCTGGACCACCACGAGGCGTTCACCCGGGGCCTCGCCCGGACGGTCGCCGACCGCGAGACCGGCGAGACGCCCCTCGCCGCACTGACGCGTGCCTGCCGGCTGGCCCTGCTGGAGCACAGTCCGGTCATCGGCTTCACCGGCACCGCGTTCGCCCGTATGGTCGCCGACAGCCCCACGCTCACCGCCCGACTGCGTGAACTGCACGACCGGCGCGAGGACGAACTCGCCGCGGCCCTGGCGGCCGCCGCCCCCGACTCCGCCCGGACCGTCGCGCCCCGTGCCGCCGCCGCCCTGATCGCCGGCGCGGACCGCCTGCTCTTCCGGCGGATCCAGGAACTGACCCTGGCCGGCCGCACCGACGACGAGATCACCGCCACCCTGGTCCCCGAGGCCGACCACATCGCTGCCCTCCTGGCCGCTGCCCTCGCCGACTGCCCCGCCGCGACGGCGCCTCGGACGGACGGCGCGTGATCAGGACGGGGCCTCCGCCGGGCAGGGTTCGGTGTCCGTCCGCTGCCAGGGGCTCGGCCCCGTCCCCCGGTGCCAGGCGCGCAGTTCGTCGCCGTTCACACAGACGATCCCGCACTGACGGGCGTACTCGAGAGCGGGCGCCGTGAAGTCGCTCGTGGTGACGACCGCGGCGACCTCGGCCTCGTGGATGGTGAAGCAGGTGCCCCCGAAGCGCTGCATGTCCTGGGAGCCGACCTTGTTGGCCTCGCCGTACTGCTTGCACTGGATCACCACGCGCCGTCCGTCCGGGGCGACCGCGACGACGTCCGCCCCCAGGTCGCCGGCGCCGCCCACCACCTCCACGTCCCGGCAGTCGTCACGGACGCACAGCTCCGCCACGGCCTGCTCGAAACCGTCGGGGTCCAGCTCGGCGTAGCCGCCCCAGCCGTCGGTCGGCAGGGTGTCCTCCGTGTCGCTCGGTTCCGGCAGCACGGTGTCCTCGGCGCCGCTCGGTCCCAGCGGCAGGGTGTCCTCCGCGCCCGGTCCCGGCGGCACGAGGGCGGGGCGTGCCGACTCCGGCGCGAGGAGGTCCTCACCGGAGCCGGAGCCGGGGCCCGTCGGCAGGGCCTCGCCGGACGGACGGCCCGGCGCGCCGAGCCGTGCGGTGCGGGCGGCCGTTCCGTCCGCGGCCGGGGTGCCGAGACCGGCGGACGCCTGCTCGGCCGCCTCCTCCAGCGCCCGCGCGGCCCGGCGCGCGGACCTTCCGGCCGACCAGCGGCGCCACCTCGACCGGCAGCGCAGTGCGGCGGCCAGGCCGAGCATCGCCAGCACACCGGCCCACAGCGGGCGGCGTTCGACGATCCCCAGCGCCGTGCGCGCCAGGAACGCCAGGACGCACCAGATGATCGCGAGCAGGAGGAAGAACATCGCGGTGGTGCGCAGATCGAAGCGCCGGCCGCGCTCCCCCCGCAGCTCCCGGCGCACGGGTATGGTCATGCGGCCACCTCCTGGACGGCGACGACGAAGATCTTTCCGTCTACGCATGCCCAAGATCGCCGATCGCTCTCCCCCTTCCGCCCCGCAAACGGCGGGAGTTCTCCCGGCCTTCCGCCCGGCAGACGGCGGGAGTTCTCCCGGCGGGGACGCAGGCGCCGCCGCGGTGACCGCCGTCGGGCGGGCCGTCCCCCGGCGGCCCGCGCCGATCCGGGCCCTAGTCGGCGACGGCCGAGTCGCCGGTGACGACGCCCTCCCCGCTGCGCTGCTGCGGGATCACCAGCGACCCCTGCTGAAGAGCCACGGTACGGGTGGGGGCGGGGATGCGGATGCCCTCCGCGCGGTAGCGGCGGTGCAGGCGCTTGATGAACTCGTGCTTGATCCGGTACTGGTCGCTGAACTCGCCCACCCCGAGGATCACCGTGAAACCGATCCGGGAGTCGCCGAAGGTGTGGAACCGGATGGCGGGCTCGTGGTCGGAGACGGCACCCGTGACGTCCCGCATGACCTCCGTGACCACCTCCGCGGTCACCCGCTCGACGTGCTCCAGGTCGGAGTCGTAGCTCACGCCCACCTGCACCAGGACGGTCAGCTCCTGCTCGGGGCGCGTGTAGTTGGTCATGTTGGCCTTGGCGAGCTGGCCGTTGGGGATGACCACCAGGTTGTTGGAGAGCTGGCGGACCGTCGTCTGACGCCAGTTGATGTCCACGACATAGCCCTCCTCGCCGCTGCTCAGCCGGATGTAGTCGCCCGGCTGGACGGTCTTGGAGGCGAGGATGTGGATGCCCGCGAAGAGGTTGGCGAGCGTGTCCTGCAGGGCCAGGGCGACCGCCAGACCGCCCACGCCCAGGGCGGTCAGCAGAGGCGCTATCGAGATGCCGAGGGTCTGCAGGACGACCAGGAAGCCGATCGCCAGGACCAGCACACGGGTGATGTTGACGAAGATGGTCGCCGAACCCGCCACGCCCGAGCGGGACTGCGTGACCGAACGGACCAGTCCGGCGATCACCCGGGCCGCGGAGAACGTCACCACGACGATCAGCCAGACCTCCAGCACCTGGTTGACATGGTGCTGGACGCTTCTGGTGAGCGGCAGCACGGCCGCTGCCGCCGACGCGCCGCCCGCGATCGCCGCCCACGGGACCACCGAGCGCAGTGCGTCCACGATGACGTCGTCACCGCTCCAGCGGGTCCGCTTGGCGTGCCCCGCGAGCCAGCGCAGCAGGGTGCGCGACATGAAGGCGAGCACCAGACCGGCCGCCAGGGCGATACCGGCGAGGACGAGGTCGTCCACGGTCAGCGCGCGGTTCACCGGTCACCTCCGGGGCGCGAAGCCGCGGCGGAGGGCCGGTTGTGAAGTCTCGTCACGTTGTCACCTGCTCGATGTCCGGGATGTGCGACCGCGCCGGCCCCGGAACTCCGGTGACCGGCGCGCTCGTTCATCCTGCCGTATCCGGAGCACCAGTTCGTACCGGGAGCGGCGCTGTGCGGACAGGGGGCTCAGACGATGCCCTCGGCGAGTTCCGCCTGGTCGCGGTCGGTGCCGTACGCGGCGGTGGTGGGCGTGCCGTACGACCGGCGGGCGACGTACCACCAGACGCTGGCGAGGATCAGGACCACGGCGAGGGCGACCGAGGCGTAGTTCATCGTGTCGACCGTGACCGGAGACGCCTGCGGCAGGCAGAACAGGACCGTCACACACGCCACCCAGCCGACCGCGATCCAGCCGATCGGCCTGCTCCAGCGCCCCAGATGCCACGGGCCCGGCTCGAAGCGGTCGCCCGCCCGCAGCCGCAGGAACACGGGGATGGCGTAGGCCGGGGTGATGCCGATGACGTTGATGGCGGTCACCGCGTTGTACGCCGTCGCCGAGTACAGCGAGGGCAGCGCGAGGACGCAGGCGACGACCACGGACAGCCAGACCGCGGCGACCGGGGTCTGGGTGCGGCCGCTCACCTTGCGCCACAGGTGCGAGCCGGGCAGCGCCCCGTCCCGGCTGAACGCGAACACCATCCGGCTGGCCGCGGCGACCTCGGCGTTGCCGCAGAACAGCTGGGCGATGATGACCACGAGGAGCAGCGCGCTGGCGCCGTCGGTGCCGAGGCCGTCGAGCAGGATCTGGGCGGGCGGCACACCGGTGTCCGTGGTGCGCGTGGCGTCGTAGTCCTGGATGGCGAAGGTCAGACCGGCCAGCAGCACGAAACCGGCCAGCCAGGACACCCAGATGGCGCGGACGATACCGCGGGAGGCGGCCACCGAGGCGTGCGAGGTCTCCTCCGACAGGTGCGCGGAGGCGTCGTAGCCGGAGAACGTGTACTGCGCGAGGAGCAGACCGATCGCGGCCACGTACAGCGGGTTGTCCCAGCCGGTCTCGTTGACGAACTTCGTGAACACGAAGGACGGCGACTGGTGGTGGTCGGGGACGATCGCCAGCGCGCCCACGATCAGCGCGACGCCCGCCAGATGCCACCACACACTGATCGAGTTGAGCAGGCTCACCAGGCGGACGCCGAACAGGTTCAGCACCGCGTGCAGCAGCAGGATGACGCAGAAGATCAGCATGGTCTTGCCGGGCGTCGGCTCGAAGCCCCACTGGAGGTTCGCGAACGCGCCGGCGAACAGGGCGGCGCCGTAGTCGATGCCGGCGATCGCCCCGAGCAGCCCCAGCAGGTTCAGCCAGCCCGTGTACCAGCCCCAGCGCCGGCCGCCGAGCCGGTCGGCCATGTAGTACAGGGCGCCGGAGGTCGGGTAGGCGCTGGTGACCTCGGCGAGCGCGAGCCCGACGCACAGCACGAACAGGCCGACGCCCGCCCAGCCCCACAGCATCACGGCCGGACCACCGGTGTTCAGACCGAAGCCGTACAGGGTCATGCAGCCGGACAGGATCGAGATCACCGAGAAGCTGATCGCGAAGTTGCCGAAGCCGCCCATGCGGCGGGCCAGCACCGGTCGGTAGCCGAGTTCGCGCAGACGCTGCTCCTCGTCCTGCTGCGGCAGCCCGGGGGAGGGCGCGGACGAGGGATCGGGGGTGGGGGACACGCGGAGACCTCCGGAGATCAACAGTTGTCGAACGGGACGTTCACGGGTGGTGCGGAGGAGCGTTCACGGGTGGTGCGTGTGCAGGAGCGGTACGCGGGAGCGTTCAGGAGCGGGAGCGGGGCCCGCCGAGCCGGTGTCCGGTGGTTCAGGGGCGGGGGCCGTCCGCCGCGGCCCGGCAGCGGTCCCGGGCCTGCACGAAGATCTCCACGGCACGGTCCCGGTCCGGGGTGCGGTACATCCAGGGCGGGGGCGTGAAGTACGGGCCGATCGCCTCGAACACCCGGGCGGCGTCCGGGAACTGGAGGGAGCCCCACAGCGCGTGGGCCAGGTGGTTGAGGTCCGGCAGCGCGCGCTCGGCGGCCCGCGTCGCCTCGAACCAGGAGTGCAGCGCGCGCCGCGCCTCCCGGGCCGCCTCCTCCGCCACCCAGTGCAGGTCCAGCGCCGCGTCGTGCCCGCTGTCCCGGCGGTACCGCTCGACCCGCACGTACAGCGGCAGCAGGTGCAGCGCGGAACCGGGCGGGGCCTGACCGGCGGCCCACTGCGCGTACCCGGCGGCCTCCGCGAGCCGGCCCGAACCCCCGCGCACGTAGAGGAACTGCAGCATCCGGTGGTGGGCCTCGCGGTTGAACGGATCGCGCTTGCCGGCCTCGGCCAGCAGCCCCCAGGGGCCGGGCGGCAGCATCGGCTCCGGCGCGCCGGCCCGGTGCTCCTCCCAGCGCTGCTCCGGATCGAGCTGGGCCAGTGCCAGCAGACACACCCAGGGCACCGGGTCGTGCGGGGCGGCCGTGGTGGCCGACTGGGCGGCGTCCCACGCCTCGATCCACAACTCGTGGGTGCGACGGTGCTGTTCCCGGCGGGCCCGCAGCGCCCGCTCCACGCCGATCCGGGCGTGCATCACGGCCGCATGGGTGCTGCCCGGCTCCTCGGCGAGCCAGGCACGCACCACGTCGGTGCCGGCCGCTGCGGCGGCCAGTACCTGGGTGCGCTGGGTCCACAGCCCCCACTCGGCGGTCTCCGCGAGCAGGGTGCGCATGGCCATCCACCGGCCGGTCCGCAGGTCCTGCAGCGCGGCGCGCAGCGCGTGGTCGGGGCCGGCGGGGTCGTAGGAGGGGCGGGCGACGTCTCTGGCCATCAGCCGTCGGCTCCCGGCCACTGGCGCACGGGCGAGGTGGCGGGGTGACGTTGCAACAGCCCTCCCCTGGGCGATGATGGAGATGTCTCGTGTGGTCGGCGGTCACTATAGAGGCGGGAGTTGCGCCGTACCATTGTTGCCAAGTCAACCACCCTGTCGGGCAGTTGCCCGACGGCGGGCAGACCTTGACGCCGGACCCCGCGCGACGGCAGGCTGGCGCGGTGATCTTCAGGTCCGGAGCGGAGGACGCGCGATGACGGGGCCGGTGCTCGCCGTCGACCAGGGCACGTCCGGCACCAAGGCGCTCGTCGTCTGCCCCGAACGCGGCGTCCTGGGCACCGGATTCGCCGAGGTGCGCCCCCGGTATCCGGCCGGCGGACTGGTCGAGGTGGACCCGGCCGAGCTGTACGACTCCGTGGTCGACGCCGGCCGGCGCGCGCTCGCCGAGGCCGGCGAGGACGTCGTCGCGCTCGGCCTCGCCAACCAGGGCGAGACGGTCCTCGCCTGGGACCCCGCCACCGGCCGCCCGCTCACCGACGCCCTGGTGTGGCAGGACCGGCGGGCCGAGACCGTCTGCGCCGGACTCGCCGACCACGCCGAGGAGTTGCGGCAGCTGACCGGCCTGCCCCTCGATCCGTACTTCGCCGCGCCCAAGATGGCCTGGATCCGCCGCCACCTCACCCGCGAAGGCGTCGTCACCACCTCCGACGCCTGGCTGGTCCACCGCCTCACCGGCGCCTTCGTCACCGACGCCGCCACCGCCGGCCGCACCCAGCTCCTGGACCTGGACCGCGCCGAGTGGTCCCCGCGCGCCCTCGATCTCTACGGCCTGTCCGACGAGCGCCTGCCCGAGGTCACCGACGCGGCCCGGCCGGCGGGCACGACCACGGCGTTCGGCCCCGAGATCCCGCTCACGGGACTGATCGTCGACCAGCAGGCCGCCCTGCTCGCCCAGCGCGTCACCGGACCCGGCGCCGCCAAGTGCACCTACGGCACCGGCGCCTTCCTGCTCGCCCCCACCGGCGACCGCCCCCGGCGCGGCGGCTCCGGCCTGGTCAGCTGCGTCGCCTGGCGGCTCGCCGGACATACCAGCTACTGCCTGGACGGCCAGGTGTACACCGCAGCCTCCGCCGTCCGCTGGCTCACCGACCTGGGCGTCGTCTCCTCCGCCGCCGACCTCGACCCGGTCGGCGGCTCCGTCCCCGACAGCGGCGGAGTCACCTTCGTACCGGCCCTCGCCGGACTCGCCGCCCCCTGGTGGCGGGGCGACGTGCGCGGCTCCCTCACCGGACTCGGCCTCGACACCACCGCCGGGCACCTGGTGCGCGCCCTGTGCGAAGGCGTGGCCGCCCAGGTCGCCGAACTCGCCGAGGCCGCCGCCGCCGACCTGGGCGCGCCCCTGGACACGCTCCGCGTCGACGGTGGCCTCACCCGCTCCGCGCTCCTCATGCAGACCCAGGCCGACCTGCTGCAACGCCCCGTCGAGGTGTCCGCGCTGCCCGACGCCACCGCGCTCGGCGCCGCCGCCCTCGCCCGCCTCGGCGCGGACCCCGCGCTCGACGTGGAGAGCGCCCTGCCCGACTGGAAACCCGCCGCCGTGTACGAACCCCGCATCCCGGCCGACCGGGCCGCCGAACGACGCGCGGACTTCCGTACCGCCGTCGCGGCCCTGCTCGGCGCGTGACGGTCACCGCGGACGGCCCGCTGCCGTCGACGCCGTACGACGTGGCGATCGTCGGCGCCGGCGTGGTCGGCTGCGCCATCGCCCGCGAACTCGCCCGCCACCCCCGGCTGCGCGTCGCCCTCGTCGAGGCCCAGGACGACGTCGGCCAGGGGACCTCCAAGGCCAACACCGCCATCCTGCACACCGGATTCGACGCGACCCCCGGCACCCTGGAGGCCCGGCTGGTCCGCGAGGGCTACGAGCGGCTCGGCGCCTACGCCGCCGAGACCGGCATCCCCGTCGAACGGGTCGGCGCCCTGCTGGTCGCCTGGGACGAGGAGCAACTCGCCGACCTGCCCCGGCTGGCGGAAAAGGCCGAACGCAACGCGTACCACGACACCGCGCTGCTCGGCCCCGACGAGCTGTACGCCCGCGAGCCCCACCTCGGCCCCGGCGCGCTCGGTGCCCTGCACGTGCCCGGCGAGAGCATCATCTGCCCCTGGACGACGACCCTGGCCTACGCCACCCAGGCGGTCCGCGCCGGAGTCGACCTGCACCTCGGCACGGCCGTGCGGGACGTGCAGCGGTCCGACGGGCACCGGCTGATCACCGGCCGGGGCACCCTGCACGCCCGCCACCTCGTCAACGCGGCCGGTCTGCACGCCGACACCCTGGACCGCGCCCTCGGCCACGAGGACTTCACCGTCACCCCGCGCCGCGGCCAGCTCCTCGTCCACGACAAGCTCGCCCGCTCCCTCGTCCGGCACATCCTGCTGCCCGTGCCGACCGCCCTCGGCAAGGGTGTCCTGGTCGCCCCCACCGTCTACGGCAACGTCCTGCTGGGCCCCACCGCCGAGGACCTGCACGACAAGCGGGCCACCGGATCCACCGCCGACGGACTGGCCGGGCTGCGCGACCAGGGCCGGCGGATCCTGCCCGCCCTGCTCGACGAGGAGGTCACCGCCG
Source organism: Streptomyces sp. NPDC038200 (assembly GCF_055600785.1). NCBI lineage: Bacteria > Bacillati > Actinomycetota > Actinomycetes > Kitasatosporales > Streptomycetaceae > Streptomyces > Streptomyces sp. NPDC038200. The sequence continues at coordinate 55,787 of NZ_JBVJYH010000003.1, read as the reverse complement.
TCTACGCCGGGCTGCGCGCGGCCACCGGGCACGAGGACTACCGGATCACCGCCCACGCGGAACAGGCGTACGTCACCGTCGGCGGCATCCGCTCCACCGGCCTGACCGCGTCCCTGGCCATCGCCGCCCATGTCACCGCCCTGCTGGCCGGTACCGGCCTCGACCTCGGACCGGTGACGGAGCCGGAGCCGGTGACCATGCCCAACCTCGGCGAGTCCTTCCCCCGCCCCTACCAGCGGGCCGACCTCATCGCCGCCGACCCCGAGTACGGCACCCTCGTCTGCCACTGCGAGCGCGTCTCCCGCGGCGAGATCCGCGACGCCCTCGCCGGCACGATCCCGCCGCGCAGCCTGGACGGGCTGCGCCGCCGTACCCGCGCCCGGGCCGGCCGCTGCCAGGGGTTCTACTGCGGCGCCGCGGTGCGCGAGCTGTTCGAGAGGGGCCGGGTGTGACGGGCGCGGACACGGCCCCGCGGCACGTCGACGTCCTCGTCGTGGGCGCCGGTCCCGCCGGGCTCGCCGCCGCGGCGCGACTGGCCGCCGCCGGCGCCGGGCGCGTGGAGGTGCTGGAACGCGAGGCAGAGCCCGGCGGCGTGCCCCGGCACTGCGCGCACGGCGGCTTCGGCACCTGGACGCATCCGCTCACCGGCCCCCGCTGTGCCCGCCTGCTCACGGAGGCCGCCGAGCGGGCCGGCGCCGGCTTGAGGACCGGCGTGACGGCACTGGACTGGGCGCCGGCCGGCGCGGTGCTCACCGCCGTCGGCCCCGGCGGCCCGGAGACGCTCGCGGCACGGGCGGTCGTGCTCGCCACCGGCGCCCGCGAACGCCCGCGCACCGCCCGGCTGGTCCCCGGCACCCGGCCCGCCGGCGTGTACACCACCGGCGAACTCCAGCAGGCCGTCCACCTCTTCGGGCAGCACATCGGCACCCGCGCGGTGGTGGCCGGCGCCGCGGACGTCTCCTATGCGGCGGCCGGCACCCTGCGCGCGGCCGGCGCCGAGGTCGTCGCCCTCGTCACGGAACACCCGCGCGCCCAGACGGGCCGGGCCCGCGCCCGGGCCGCCCGGCTCCGCGACCGCGTGCCGCTGCTCACCGGCACCACCGTCACCGAACTCCTCGGTCACGGACGGCTGTCCGGTGTCCGCGTCCGTCACCGGGACGGCCGTACGGCCGTACTGCCCTGTGACACCGTGGTCTTCACCGGCGACTTCGTCCCCGACCACGAACTGGCCCGGCGCGGCGGCCTCGTCCTGGACCCCGGCACCCGCGGCCCCGCCGTCGGCGGCACCGGGCACACCTCGCGCCCCGGTGTCTTCGCCGCGGGCAACCTCCTGCACGCCGTGGAGCCCGCCGGCACGGCGGCCCGCGAGGGCGCCCGGACGGCCGGCGCGGTCCTGGACTTCCTGGCGGGCGCGCCCTGGCCGGACCCCGGGGTGCCCGTCGTCGTGGACGCACCGCTGCGCTGGATCGCCCCGAACCGTGTCGTCCCGCACCCTGTCGTCCCGCACCGCCGTGCCCCGGCGGCCCCGCCCGCACCTCACTTCCTGCGCACCGGCACCCCCCTGCCCCGACCCGTCCTGTACGTCCGCCAGGACGGCCGCCTCCTGCACCGCGAGCGGCTCGGCCTCGGCACCGCCCTGCCGGAGCGCACCCTCACCCTCACGGCCCGCTGGCACGACCGCGTCGACCCCGAGGGCGGGGAGGTACGGGTGAGCACCACCTGAGCGGTCGTGCCGACGCCGTGCCACCGCTTGTGCCGATGCCGTACGACCGGGGAGCGGAGGCCCGGAGAGCGGTGAGGGAGCCGTTCCGTCCGCCTCGCGACACTGATGCGGAGATCCGCCGAGGGGTCTGACGCGGAGATCCGCGGACCGGTCCGATGAGGAGAAGCACAGAGGGGTCTGACGCGGAGTCCGTGGACGGGGCTGACGGGGAGTCCGTGAAACGGTGAGACGTGGCGGTTCGTGCACGGGTGCGGTGTGGCGGTTCGTGCACGGGTGGGGTGTGGCGGTCCGTGAACGCGTCTGACGCGGTGGTCCGTGGACGCGTGCGGTTCACAGGTCCGTGAAGGAGCCGTGCCGTCCCGATCCGGCGGTGAACCGGGCGGCGCCCGCCCTGCTCTCGGCCAGCACCCCCCTGCCGTACCGGAGTTCGCCGCGCAGCGCCGTCTCCTCGTCCAGCCCCTCCTGGTCCAGGACCGACGCCCGGTCGCTGCGCAGGCAGCCCTGCGGGAAACGGGCGATGGCCGCCGCGAGCGCCTCCGCCTCGGCGCGGGCGGTGCCGGCCGGCACCACCCGGTCGGCGAGCCCCATCGCGTGTGCCTCGCGGGCCGGCACCGCGCGGCCGGTGAGGACCATGTCCAGGGCACGGCCGGTGCCGATCAGCCGGGGCAGCCGGACCGTGCCGCCGTCGATCAGCGGCACGCCCCAGCGGCGGCAGAACACCCCGAACACCGCGTCCTCCTCCGCGACCCGCAGATCGCACCAGAGGGCGAGTTCCAGGCCGCCCGCGACCGCGTGCCCGGCCACCGCCGCGATCACCGGCTTGGACAGCCGCATCCGGGTGGGCCCCATCGGCCCGTCGCCGTCCTCCGCCACCCGGTTGCCGCGCTCCGTGCCGATCGCCTTGAGATCCGCGCCCGCGCAGAAGGTGCCTCCCTCGCCCCACAGGACCGCCACGCGGGCGTCGTCGTCCGCCTCGAACGCCCGGAAGGCGGCCGCGAGTCCGGCCGCCGTGGGACCGTCGACCGCGTTGCGTGCCTCCGGCCGGGAGAGGACGACCGTGGTGACGTACTCCTGACGCTCGATCCGCACCGGCATACGGCAACCTCCTGCTGCGGGCCCTCGACTCGGGCCGGGACAGTGACGTGCCGGTAGCTTCCCAGTGGCGGGCCGGTCGGGGGAGGACCGAGAGGACGATCTTGCCGGTGGTGCGGTTCGTCTCGCCCAGGGTGTGGGCGGCGGCGGCCTCTTCGAGAGGGAAGACGCGGTCGGCGATCACCCGTAGGCGCCCGTCCTCGACCAGGGAGGCGATCTCCCGCAGCCCCGTGTGGTCGGGCTCGACCACCCCGACGACGTCGAAGCCGGGCCGGAAGGGCGGCGTGCCGCCGAAGCCGCCCCGCCGACGGGTCTTCCGGTCCGCCGGGTTCACTCCCGCCCCATGCACCCGCACCAGGATCTCGCCCCGGCCGGGCACGGGCCGGGGCACCCGGACGACCCGGAGACCGGCACCAGCCCCGGCCGGTGGCTCGTCCGGCAGCGCGTCGACCTCGCCCGGCATCTGCTCGAAACCACCGACTGGCCCGTCGACGTGGTCGCGGAGCGCGCCGGATTCGGCACCGGAGTCTCCCTGCGCCAGCATCTGCACGCGGCCCTCGGAGTGACCCCCCGGGCCTACCGCAGAACCCTCCGGCCCGCCCCGGACGAGGCCGCGGTGAGCGTCAGATGACCTTCAGCCGCAGCAGCGCTCCCAGCGTCAGCGCCCCCGGCACCAGCGGCACCCACACGGTGATGACCCGGTAGGCCAGCACCACGGCCGTGGCCACCGCCGCCGGACCGCCCACCGCGATCAGCGCCACGATCAGCGCCGCCTCCACGGAGCCGAGTCCGCCCGGCGTGGGGACCACGGCCACCGCGACCGTCGCGGCGAGGTAGGCCAGCGCCATGTGCGCGGCCGGCACCGGCAGCCGCAGCGCCTGCCCGACCGCCGCCAGCCCGGCCGCCTGGAGCGCGGGGAAGGCCAGCGAGCCGCCCCACAGCGCCAGGGCCCGGGCCGGCCGCGCGTGCACCGACCGCGCCTCGCCCAGGGCATCCCGCACGAAGGCGGCCACCCGGGTGCGCAGCGGCCGTACGAGCGCCGCCACGGCCCCCACGACGAGCAGCAGCCCGGCGGCGCCCAGCAGCAGCGGGAGCGCCGAGCCGTCGGGCAGCAGGGCACCGAGCCGCAGCGTGTCCGGGAAGGCGAGCAGCAGCGCGGCCAGCAGCCCGAGCCGGCCCACGCACTCCGCCAGCAGATACAGGGCGAGCGCGGCCGTGGAACGGGCCGGCGGCACCCCGCACACGGTCATGAAGCGCAGGTTCACGGCGCCCGCGCCGAGCCCGGTCGGCAGCAGATGGTTCGCCGCCCCCGCCGCGAACTGGGTGGCCAGCAGCCGCCCCTTGGGCAGCGGCTGCAGCACCGCGCCCTGCCGGGTGAAGGCGGCGGCCACCCAGGTCAGACAGGTGGCCCCGGCCGCCGCGACCAGCCACGGCCAGGAGGCGGTGCGCAGCTGGCCGAAGCCGTCGGCGAGGACCGAGCGGTGCCGTACGGCGGCCACGGCGACGAGCACGAGCGGGACCAGGCACAGCACCTGGCGGACGGGGACGCGGCGGGGGAGTCGTCGCGGGAGGCGTCCCCGCGGGAGCGGGGGGAGGGGGACGGCAGTCACATCGGCACAGGCTCTCCGCACCGTCCCAACGGCGGGTGGCGGAATCACGGACGGCGGCTTACGGCGTGGGGTCATCGGGACCTTCGGGCGGCGGGACGCCGGCGCGGGTGAAAAAGCTCGGACCTTGACCTCAACGAACCTCGAGGTTCTACGTTCTTCAGCATGAGCATGGAAACCACCGCCTGGACGCAGCTGCACAGCGTCATGAACGCGCAGTCCGACCGCCGCCCCTTCGCCCGCGCCACGCTGCGCCGCATCGCCGCCTTCGCCCGCCCGCACCGCGCCGGCATCGTCCGGTTCGTGCTGCTCGGGGTGGTGACCGCGCTGCTCGCCGTCGCGACCCCCGTGCTCGCCGGCCGCGTCGTCGACGCGATCGTGGCGGGGCACGACTCCGGCACGGTCGTCCGGCTCTCCCTGCTCATCGCGCTGGTGGCGCTCGCGGAGGCGGGGCTCGGCATCGTCGGCCGGCGCCTGTCGTCGACGCTCGGGGAGGGACTCATCCTCGACCTCAGAACGGCTGTGTTCGATCATGTGCAGCGCATGCCTGTCGCGTTCTTCACACGTACGCGTACGGGCGCGCTCGTCAGCCGTCTCAACAACGACGTGATCGGCGCCCAGCGGGCCTTCGCCAACACCCTCTCCGGCGTCGTCAGCAACCTGGTCACCCTGGTGCTCACGCTCGCGGTGATGCTGACCCTGTCCTGGCAGATCACCCTGCTCGCGCTGGTGCTGCTGCCGGTGTTCGTGCTGCCCGCCCGCCGGATGGGCAGCCGGATGGCCCGGATGCAGCGGGAGGCGGCGGCGCTGAACGCGGCCATGGGCACCCGGATGACCGAGCGGTTCTCCGCGCCCGGCGCCACCCTGGTCAAGCTGTTCGGCCGGCCGGAGGAGGAATCGGCGGAGTTCGCGTCCCGGGCCGCCCAGGTCCGCGACATCGGCGTGCGCACCGCCACGGCCCAGTCCGTCTTCATCACCTCCCTCACCCTCGTCTCCGCCCTCGCCCTGGCCCTCGTCTACGGCCTGGGCGGCTGGTTCGCGCTGCGCGGCACCCTGGAGCCCGGCGCGGTGGTCTCCCTGGCCCTGCTGCTGACCCGGCTGTACGCCCCGCTGACCACGCTCGCCGGGGCGCGGGTCGAGGTGATGAGCGCGATCGTCAGCTTCGAGCGGGTCTTCGAGGTGCTGGACCTGAAGCCGCTCATCGAGGAGAAGCCGGACGCCCGGGAGGTCCCCGAGGGCCCGGTGGCCGTCGAGTTCGAGGACGTCCGCTTCGCCTACCCCGCCGCCGACCAGGTCTCCCTCGCCTCGCTGGAGGAGGTCGCCGCGCTCGACAACCGGGGCGGCTCCGAGGTCCTGCACGGCATCTCCTTCCGCGCCGGCCCCGGCGAGACCGTCGCCCTGGTCGGTTCCTCCGGCGCGGGCAAGTCGACCATCGCCCAGCTGCTGCCGCGCCTGTACGACGTCGACTCGGGCGCGGTCCGGATCGGCGGGGTCGACGTCCGGGACCTGACCGCCGCGTCCCTGCGGGCCACGCTCGGCATGGTCACCCAGGACGGCCATCTCTTCCACGACACGGTCCGCGCCAATCTGCTGCTGGCCCGGCCCGGCGCCACCGAGGACGAGCTGTGGGACGTGCTCGGCCGCGCCCGGCTCGGCGACGTCGTGCGGTCCCTGCCCGACGGTCTGGACACGGTCGTCGGCGAGCGCGGCTACCGGCTGTCCGGCGGGGAGCGCCAGCGCATGACCATCGCCCGGCTGCTGCTGGCCCGCCAGCGGGTGGTCATCCTGGACGAGGCCACCGCCCATCTGGACAACACCTCCGAGGCCGCCGTCCAGGAGGCGCTCGCCGAGGCCCTGGAGGGCCGCACCGCCGTGGTCATCGCCCACCGCCTGTCCACGGTCCGCGCCGCCGACCAGATCCTGGTCGTGGAATCCGGCCGCATCGTGGAGCGGGGCACCCACGAGGAACTGCTGGCGGCGGCCGGCCGGTACGCCGAGCTGCACCGCACGCAGTTCACCCAGCGGGCCGACACGGCACACGGGCCGGCGCAGGCCGGGGTACCGACGGCGGGGTGAGGGCCGCTCGGGGGCGCCCGGCATCCGGCATCCGGCATCCGCGGGTATGGGGCATCCGTGGGTGTCCGGCATCCGCGGGTGTCCGGCGTCCCCGGGCGTGCGGCATCCGCGGGCGTCCGCCCTCTCGCCCCGTTTCCCGCGCCAGCCTCTTGACGCCAGTGGTCCGGACCTTTAGCTTCACGCCTTAAACAAAGCCTCGCAGTCCGCAACGGCCCTTGGCCCCGGAGCCGTGGGGCCCGCGCCCACCCCCCACGTGAAAGGCCACCCGCATACATGGCCAGACCCCTCCCCGCGGCGGGCTCCCTCGCCGCCCTGTCCCTTGCCGCCGCCCTGCTCACGGCGGCCCCCGCGCCCGCCGCCCACGCGGCGTCCGCCGCCCTGCCCACCGGTTTCGCGACCGTCGTGAACGCCGCGAGCGGCAAGTGCCTGGACGCCAAGGCGGCCGGCACCGCGAACGGCACCGCCGTGCAGCAGTACACCTGCAACGGCACCACCGCCCAGCAGTGGAGTCTCACCGCTACGAGCGACGGCTACGTGCGGATCGGCAACCGCAACGACACCAACCAGGTCGTCGACGTCTCCGACGTCTCCACCGCCGACAACGCCGTTGTCCACCTGTGGAGCTACGGCGGCGGCGCCAACCAGCAGTGGCTGCCCGTGGACGAGGGCGGCGGCGCCTTCCACTTCGTCAACCGCAACAGCGGCAAGTGCCTGGACGACCCCGCCGCATCCACCGCCGACGGCGTGCAGTTCGTCCAGTACACCTGTAACGGCACCGCCGCCCAGCGCTTCCAGGTGACCCCCGTGTCCCAGAACTCCGACGACCCCGACCTCGGCCCGAACGTGCTCCTGTTCGACCCGTCGATGTCCTCCGCCACCATCCAGAGCAGGCTGGACTCGATCTTCAAGCAGCAGGAGACCAACCAGTTCGGCTCCCAGCGCTACGCCGTGCTGTTCAAGCCCGGCACCTACAGCGCCGACGTCAACGTCGGCTTCTACACCCAGGTCCTCGGCCTCGGCCTGACCCCGGACGCCGTCAACGTCAACGGAGCGGTGCACGCGGAGGCCGACTGGTTCCAGGGCAACGCCACCCAGAACTTCTGGCGCGGCGCCGAGAACCTGTCCGTCACCCCGAAGAACGGCGGCGACCGCTGGGCGGTCTCGCAGGCGGCGGCATACCGGCGCATGCACCTGCGCGGCAACCTCGCCCTCGACGACGGCGGCTGGTCCTCCGGCGGCTACCTCGCCGACAGCAAGATCGACGGGCAGGTGAACTCGGGCAGCCAGCAGCAGTGGCTGACCCGCAACTCCCAGCTGGGCAGCTGGGCCGGCGCGAACTGGAACATGGTCTTCGTCGGCAGCCAGGGCGTCCCGGGCACCACCTTCCCCAACCCGCCGCACACCACCGTCGCGCAGAGCCCGGTCACCCGCGAGAAGCCGTTCCTGTACGTCGACGGCGCCGGGAAGTACCAGGTGTTCGTGCCGTCCACCCGCACCGACTCCACGGGCACCAGCTGGGCGAGCGGCAGCCCGGCCGGCGCCTCGCTGCCACTGAGCCAGTTCTACGTCGTCAAGCCCGGCGCCACCGCCGCACAGATCAACGCGGCCCTCGCCGCCGGACAGAACCTGCTCGTCACCCCGGGTGTCTACCACCTCGACCAGACCCTGAAGGTGACCCGCCCGGACACCGTCGTCCTCGGCCTCGGCCTCGCCACCTTCGTCCCGGACAACGGCATCACCGCGATGTCCGTCGCCGACGTCGACGGCGTCAAGATCGCGGGCCTGCTCTTCGACGCCGGCACCACCAGCTCGAAGACCCTGGTCGAGGTCGGGCCGGCTGGCTCCACAGCCTCCCACGCGGCCGACCCGACCTCCCTGCACGACGTGTACTTCCGCGTCGGCGGCGCCGGTGTCGGCAAGGCGGCCACCAGCCTCGTCGTCAACAGCGACGACGTCATCGGCGACCACATGTGGATCTGGCGCGCCGACCACGGCAGCGGCGTCGGCTGGACCAGCAACACCGCGGACACCGGGCTGATCGTCAACGGCGACGACGTGACCATGTACGGCCTGTTCGTCGAGCACTACCAGAAGTACCAGACCATATGGAACGGCAACGGCGGCCGGACGTACTTCTACCAGAACGAGATGCCGTACGACCCGCCGAACCAGTCGGCCTGGACGAACGGCTCCACCCAGGGCTACGCCGCCTACAAGGTCGCCGACTCCGTCACCAGCCACCAGGCGTACGGTCTCGGCAGCTACTGCTACTTCAACGTCAACCCGAGCGTGGTCGCGGCGCACGCCATCGAGGCGCCGAACAACCCCAATGTGCGCTTCACCAGCATGGTGACCGTCTCCCTCGGCGGCACCGGCACCATCAGCCACGTCGTCAACAACACCGGAGGACCGTCCAACGCCGGCAGCAACGTGGCCGACCTGAAGAACTACCCGTGATCCGAACGGAGGGCCCGCGGACGTGTGAGCCGGTCTGACCTGGATACGCGGAGGGGACGGCAGCCCCGTCCGTCCGGAAGGTCAGCCCCGCCATGACCAGCGCACCCAGGCCCGGCCAGCACTCCGAGGTCACCCTCCGGGTCAACGGCAAACCCCACACCCTGCGCGTCGACCACCGGCGCGTCCTGCTCGACCTGCTCCGTGAGGAGCTGGACCTCACCGGGTCCAAGAAGGGCTGCGACCACGGCCAGTGCGGTGCCTGCACCGTGCTGGTCGACGGCCGCCGCCTGAACAGCTGTCTGCTGCTCGCGGTCGCCCTCGACGGCAGCGAGATCACCACCGTCGAGGGCCTGGGCGGCGACGGCGAGGAGCCGCACCCCCTCCAGCGGGCCTTCCTGGACCGTGACGCCTTCCAGTGCGGCTACTGCACCCCCGGCCAGCTCTGCTCCGCCGTGGGCATGCTCGCCGAGGCCGCGGCCGGCCACCCCTCCCACGTCACCGATCCCGCGGCCCCCTCCGGCCGGCCCGTCCCGCTGGACCGGACGGAGATCCGCGAGCGCATGAGCGGCAACCTGTGCCGCTGCGGCGCCTACCCCCGCATCGTCGAGGCGATCGAGGACGTGATCCCGTGAACGGCTTCGGATACCTCAGGCCCGGCAGCGTCGAGGAGGCCGTCGAGGCGTACGCCGCCCACCCCGGCGCCCGCTACCTGGCCGGTGGCACCAACCTGGTCGACCTGCTGAAACTCGGCGTGGAGCGGCCCGGCACGCTCATCGACATCGGGCGGCTGCCGCTCGACACCGTCCAGGAGCTGTCCGACGGCTCCCTGCGCGTCGGCGCCACCGTCCGCAACAGCGACCTCGCCGCCGACCCACGCGTCCGCGACCGCTACCCGGCCCTCTCCCAGGCGCTCCTCTCGGGCGCCTCCGCCCAGCTCCGCAACGCCGCCACCACCGGCGGCAACCTGCTCCAGCGCACCCGTTGCGCCTACTTCCAGGACCTGGACAAACCCTGCAACAAACGAGTGCCCGGCAGCGGCTGCGGCGCCCGCGACGGCGTCCACCGCGATCACGCCGTCCTCGGCCACTCCGACCAGTGCATCGCCACCCATCCCTCCGACATGGCCGTCGCCCTCGCCGCCCTGGACGCCCACGTCGAGCTGTACGGCCCCGACGGCACCCGGCGCCTCGCGGTCGCCGACTTCCACCGGCTGCCCGGCGAGCACCCCGAGCGGGACACCTGGATCCGCCCCGGCGAACTCGTCACCGGCGTGCTGCTCCCGGCCGCCACGGCCGGTGTCCCCTCCGCCTACCGCAAGGCCCGGGACCGGGCCTCGTACGCCTTCGCCCTCGCCTCCGTCGCCGTGGTCCTGCGGGTCGTGGACGGAACCGTCGACCGGGTGGGCGTCGCCTACGGCGGCCTCGCCCACCGTCCCTGGCGGGCCCGGCACACCGAGCTGGCCCTGCTGGGCGCCCCCGCCACCCCCGCCGCCTTCGAAGGGGCCGTGGCACTGGAACTCACCCACGCCGAGCCGTTGCGGGACAACGCCTACAAGGTGCCCCTCGCCCGCAATCTCGCCCTGGACGTCCTGAACCGTCTCGCCCCGGCACCCGCAACGGCCTGAGCCGTCACAGGAGGACCCCATGACCGGCACGACCGGCGCTGCCCTGGGCGCCCCCGCCGAACGCCGTGAAGGGCGCCAGAAAGTCACCGGCGCCGCCCGGTACGCCGCCGAGTACGACCTGCCCGGCCGCGTCCACGCCTGGCCCGTGCCCGCCGCGGTCGCGCGCGGCCGCGTCACCGGCGTCGACACCTCGGCCGCGCTCGCCCTGCCCGGCGTCCTCGCCGTCCTCACCCCCTCGGACGCCGCCGGACTGGCCGCCCCCGAGGACGGCACGCTCGCCGTGCTCCGGAGCCCGGACGTGCCCCACCGGGGCTGGTGCGTCGCCCTGGTCGTCGCCGAGACCCTGGAGACCGCCCGCGCCGCCGCCCGGGCCGTCCGGGTCGCCTACGACACCAAGCCCCACGACACCGGCCCCGCCGAGGGCCACCCGGACGCCTACGAGCCGGAGGACGTGAACGGCCAGCCGGGCCGGGTCGAGCTCGGCGACCCGAAGGCCGCCTTCGCCGCGGCCGAGGTCCGCCTCGACGTCACCTACCGGGTGCCGCCGCTGCACAATCACCCCATGGAGCCGCACGCGACCACCGCCCACTGGGACGGGGACCGGCTCACCGTCTACACCTCCAGCCAGGGCGGCACCACCGTGCGGTCCGTGCTCGCCGGAATGTTCCGGCTGCCCGAGGAGCGGATCACCGTCGTCGCCGAGCACGTCGGCGGCGGCTTCGGCGCCAAGGGCACCCCCCGCCCCGACGTCGTCCTCGCCGCGCTCGCCGCCCGGCACACCGGCCGGCCCGTCACCCTGGCCTACCCCCGCCGGTACCTGCCCACCGTGGTCGGCCACCGCGCCCCCACCGTGCAGCGGCTGCGGCTCGGCGCGCACCCGGACGGCCGGCTCACCGCCCTGCTGCACGAGGTGACCACCCAGACCTCCCGGGTGAAGGAGTTCGTGGAACACGCCGGCGCGGTCTCCCGCGTCATGTACGCCACCCCCAGCCTGCTCAGCACCCACCGCGTGGTGCCGCTGGACGTGCCCACCCCGTCCTGGATGCGCGCCCCCGGCGAGGCACCCGGCATGTACGCCCTGGAGTCCGCCCTGGACGAACTCGCCGACGCGCTCGGCATGGACCCGGTCGAGCTGCGCGTGCGCAACGAACCGCGGGCCGAGCCGGCCGGCGGCAAGCCGTTCAGCAGCCGGCACGTCGTGGAATGCCTGCGCGAGGGCGCCCGCCGCTTCGGCTGGGACGGCCGCGACCCGCGCCCCGGCGTGCGCCGCGAGGGCCCGCTGCTCCTCGGCACCGGCGTGGCCGCCGCCACCTACCCGGTCCAGGTCGCCCCCTCCACCGCCAGCGCCGAGGCCCGGCCCGACGGCACCTTCGTCGTCCGGGTCAACGCGGCCGACATCGGCACCGGAGCCCGTACCGTCCTCGCCCAGATCGCCGCGGACGCCCTCGGCGTGCCCCTGGACCGGGTGCGCACCGAGGTCGGCCACAGCGACCTGCCCCCGGCCCCGCTGGCCGGGGGCTCCTCCGGCACCGCCTCCTGGGGCTGGGCCGTGCACGAGGCGTGCGCCCGGCTCGCCGCCCACCCCGAGGAGGGCCCGACGGTCCTCGCGGACACCACCGGCGAGGCCGACGCCGACAGCCCCTACGCGCGGCACGCGTTCGGCGCGCACTTCGCCGAGGTCGCCGTCGACACCGTCACCGGCGAGATCCGGGTCCGCCGGCTGCTCGGCGTCTTCGCCGCCGGCCGGATCCTCAACGCCCGCACCGCACGCTCCCAGTTCACCGGCGCCATGGTCATGGGGCTCGGCATGGCCCTCACCGAACACAGCACCCTGGACGCCGCGTTCGGCGACTTCCCCGAAGCCGACCTCGCCTCCTACCACGTGCCCGTCCACGCCGACGTCCCGGACATCGAGGCCCACTGGATCGACGAGCACGACACCCACCTCAACCCCATGGGCAGCAAGGGCATCGGGGAGATCGGCATCGTCGGTACCGCCGCCGCGATCGGCAACGCCGTCCACCACGCCACCGGCATCCGCTTCCGCGAACTCCCCCTCACCCCCGACCGGATCCTCGCCGCGCCGCCGTACAGGGGGTGACGGTGACCGGGCCCACCTGGGAGTACGACGGTTACCGGCCCGCCGAGGAACGCCTGCGGGAGTCCCTGTGCACCCTCGGCAACGGCTACTTCGCCACGCGCGGGGCGCTGCCCGAGTGCATCGCGGACGACGTCCACTACCCGGGCACCTACGCGGCCGGCTGCTACAACCGGCTCACCTCCGAGGTCGCCGGGCGCCGGGTCGAGAACGAGGACATGGTCAACCTGCCCAACTGGCTGCCGCTGCGCTTCCGGACCGCGGGCGGCGGCTGGCTCGGTCCGGACAGCGCGCCCGTCACCGAGCACCACCAGCTGCTCCACCTCGATCCCGGCCTGCTGGAGCGCCGCACCCGCTACGGACTCGACGACGGCTCCCTCCTCGTCCGGCAGCTGCGTCTCGTCCATCTGGCCGACCCCCATCTCGCCGCCCTGCGCACCGAGTTCACCGCCGAGGGCCACCCCCTCGACCTGGAGGTGGAGGCCGCGCTCGACGGGAGCGTCACCAACGCCGGCGTCACCCGGTACCGGGACCTGGACGGCCGGCACCTCACCCACGTCCACGTCGGCACCTCCGCCCCCGGCACGGTCTGGCTGCGCTGCCGTACCCGTACCTCCGACATCCGGCTGGGGCTGGCCGGCCGGCTGACCGCCGAGGCGCCGGTCACCCATGCGAACGAGGTCCACCGTGCCGTGCAGCGGCTCCGGCTGCGCCTGCCGCCGCAGGCGACCGTCACCGTCGACAAGACCGTGGCCCTGCACACCTCCCGCGACCCGGCCATCAGCGACCCGCTGCGCGCGGCCGTGGACCGGGTCGGCGCCGCGCCCGGGTTCGAGGAACTGCTGGAGACGCACCGCGCGGCCTGGGAACAGCTGTGGCGGCGCACCGCGCTCGACGTGCCCGGCGAGGCGGGCAGCATCCTGCGCCTCCACCTGTTCCACGTCCTGCAGACCCTCTCGCCGCACACCGCCGACCTGGACGTCGGCGTGCCGGCGCGCGGACTGCACGGCGAGGCGTACCGGGGCCATGTCTTCTGGGACGAACTCTTCGTCCTGCCCTACCTCAACCTCCACCTCCCCGAGGTCTCCCGCGCCCTGCTGCACTACCGCCACCGCCGGCTGGACGCCGCCTGCCACGCGGCCGGCGAACTCGGCAGGCGGGGCGCGCTCTACCCCTGGCAGAGCGGCAGCGACGGCCGGGAGGAGACCCAGCAGCTGCACCTCAATCCGCGCTCCGGCCGCTGGCTCCCGGATCACTCCCGGCTCCAGCACCACGTCGGCTCGGCCGTGGCGTACAACGTCTGGCAGTACTGCGAGGCGACCGGCGACACCGGCTTCCGGCACGGCGAGGGCGCCGAGATGCTCCTGCAGATCGCCCGTTTCTGGGCGGACTCGGCGGCCTGGGACGACCACCTCGGCCGGTACCGGATCCGCGGCGTGGTCGGCCCCGACGAGTACCACGACGCCTACCCCGGCGCGGCCCGGCCGGGCCTGGACGACAACGCGTACACGAACGTCACCGCCGCCTGGGTGCTCACCCGCACCCTGGAGCTGCTGCGCGGCCTGCCCGAGCCGCGCCGCCGCGAACTCGCCGAGTACGCCTGCCTCGCCGAGGACGAGCCCGCCCGCTGGGAGGCGGTCTCCCGCGGACTGCACATCCCCTTCCACGAAGGGGTGATCAGCCAGTTCGACGGCTACGGCGACCTCGCCGAGCTGGACTGGGCCGGCTATCGCGAGCGGTACGACGACATCCGCCGCCTGGACCGGATCCTGGAGGCCGAGGGCGACACCGTCAACCGCTACAGGGCGTCCAAGCAGGCCGACGTCCTGATGCTCGGCTATCTCTTCTCGCCGCCCGAACTGTGCGCGCTCCTGCGGCAGCTGGGGCACCGGCTGGACGAGCACACCTGGTCCGCGACCGTGGACCACTATCTGCACCGCACCAGCCACGGCTCCACCCTCAGCGGACTGGTCCACGGCTGGATCCTGGCCCGTGCCCGCCGAGCCGACGCCTGGAGCTTCGTCCAGGAGGCGCTGCGCGGCGACATCGCCGACCTGCAGGGCGGCACCACCGGCGAGGGCATCCACCTCGGCGCCATGGCCGGCACCCTCGACCTCGTCCAGCGAGGGCTGACCGGTCTGGAGACCCGCGGCGGCGCCCTGGGCCTCGACCCGGTCCCGCTGCCCGAACTGTCCTCCTACGGCTTCACCCTCCGCTACCACGGCCACTGGGGCGTCCGGCTCCGGCTGCGCAGCGGACTGCTGGAGATCGCCGTACCGGCCTCCGGCCGCTCGCCCATCGACATCCGCCTGGGGGACCGGGTGGTGCCGGTCGGGCCGGGGGACACGGCCCGGCTGGTGCTGCCGGACTGAGGTCTCAACCCTCGGCGACCGGATACCGGTGCACCGGCGGCAGGCCCGGCAGCAGGCCGGGCCACACCGAGTCCAGCACGTGCGCGCTCGGCGTGAACAGCGGCTGGGCGAGGCGGGGCAGGTCGGCGACCTCGTGCCACTCCCAGCGGCGGATCAGCCGCGGCTCGGTGACGGCCGGTTCGCCGGTGACCGCGCCGACCTGGACGGCTGCCGTCACCCGCGGGATGCCGTCCACGTGGTCCATCAGGATCGCCCGCACCCGCGCGCCGGCGGGGTCGGCCCGCAGGGACGTCTCCTCCCGCAGTTCCCGCACGGCCGCGGCGGCGAAGTCCTCGCCCGCCTCGTTCTTGCCGCCGGGCAGCTCCCAGACGCCCCGCACCGACCAGCCCAGCAGCACCCGCCCCGCCGGGTCCGTGACGACGACACCGGCGCCGGTCAGGGCGTGCGGGGCGGGCCGCCCCTTGCCGGCGCAGACCAGCGGGACGGTGGCCGGGCCGCGCAGGACCAGCAGGGCCAGCCCGTCGGCGTCGTAGCGCTCGGCGGACTCCCAGCCCGCGCACAGCAGCCCGATCTCCTCCTCGTCCAGCGCCACACCCCGCTTCCGCTCCGGTACGGCGTCCGCGACCGGCGTGATCACGCAGAGCGCACCGCCGGGACGCAGCCGCTCCCGCAGCCGGCCGAGCACCCGGGTGCGGTCGTGCACGAACGCCCAGCCCAGCCGGGAGGTGATCACGTCGTAGGCGGCGAGGGGGAACGTGTCGAGGCTGTCGCGTTCGATGTCCAGCCGCCGGTACGTCACCCCCGTCCCGGTGGAGCGCCGGGCCTCGGCGAGCGCCACGGCGGACCAGTCGACGGCGTCCACCCGGTACCCGGACGCGGCCAGATGGCGGGCGAGTTCGCCGAGTCCGCAGCCGACGTCCAGACAGCGCCCGCCGGCCGGTGCGGGCAGGTGCTCGGCGAGCAGCCGGCGCTCGGCGGCGCCCAGCGGCCGGAACCGGCCGCCGCTCGCGTAGTGCGCGTCCCACTCCTCGGGCTTCGGGTGTGCCATCGGGCCTCCTCGTGCCGGTCGCTCCGCGGACAGGGGGAGCATGACCGGGTCACGGCCGGGACACACCGGCGTCCGCGATCTCGACGGGGGCGGCCTCGCGCCACCACCATGGGAGAGCGGCCGAGGACGAGAGGAGCTGCCCGACATGAGGGTGACCGGCGTGCCGTTGCGCGTCCTGGCCGTGGACGACGAGGAACCCGCGCTCGACGAGCTGCGGTACCTGCTGGGGGAGGATCCGAGGGTCGGCACGGTGGTGACCGCCCTGCGGGCCACCGAGGCGCTGCGCCGGCTGCGCCGGGCCATGGCGCAGGGCCCGGACGGCACGGAGGGCTTCGACGTCGTCTTCCTCGACATCGACATGCCCGGCCTCGGCGGTCTCGAACTGGCCGCGCAGCTGGCCGGTCACGCCGCTCCGCCGCTGGTCGTCTTCGTCACCGCCCACGAGGACTTCGCCGTGCGCGCCTTCGACCTCAAGGCCGTGGACTACCTGCTCAAGCCGCTCCGCGAGGAGCGCTTCGCCGAGGCCGTACGACGGGTGGCCGAGCTGGTGCGGGCCGGGCAGGGGCCCCGCCCCGCGACGCCCGCGCCGGAGGCCCCCGCCATCGGCGACCAGGTGCCCGTGGAGCTGGGCGGGGTGACCCGCTTCGTGCCCCTCGCCGACATCACCCATGTCGAGGCACAGGGCGACTACGCGCGGCTGCACACCGGCCGGGGCAGCCATCTGGTGCGGATCCCGCTGTCCACCCTGGAGGAGCAGTGGCGCTCGCGCGGCTTCGTACGGATTCATCGCAGCCGTCTGGTCGCCCTCGGCCGGATCGAGGAACTCCGCCTGGACGGCGGGAATCTGACCGTCCGGATCGGTGACCGGGTGCTCGCGGTGAGCCGGCGCAACGCCCGGGAGCTGCGGGACCTGCTGGCCGGGCGTGCGGCGGGCCGAGTGCGCTGAGCCGCTCGGTTGTCAATACCCCTTTCCGGCCGATGACTTGACGCGCGGCTTCCAGGCCACGGTGGCCGAACCCCGACGTTCCCGCGCCCGGTCCGTTCCGCCGGGGCTCCGTGGTGTTGGTCACGTTCACAAGGGCGTCGGCAGGGGCAGGGCTAGTTGCCGGGACGCACGGAGCGGCGAGCCGCCTTGCCGGGCGTACCGGGGTGGGACTTGTGTGGGGGAATGGTGAACGGTGACCGCGGCCCGAAGTTCTCTCGGGGAGTCGTCGAGGAGCGTTAACGGGAGCGTCACAGCGATTCGTGGTACTTCACCGAATGAATACGTATGGTTGTGCGAAGGGATCGAGAAGTAGGTGGCGAGGTGTGAATTCTCGCCAGCCTTGTGACGTTCGTGCGCGACTGCGGTTCACCACACGAGTAGGCAACACGGACAACTGGGTCACAGGCCAGGGGGGTTACTTGATGTCCTTCATCGTGCCGGGTTGTGCCAGGCAGCGGCTGTTTCGGCGAGACGGGGCCCATAGACCGTTCGTCCGCGGGGCGAGGCTCGTCGAGCGCTGACGCGCAAGCTGTGAGGTGCGTATTCGCGCTGGGCGGCGCACGCGGGTCGACGCAGGAGGCTTTTCGGCACCACCGGGCCGGGACCCGGGCTGCCGTACCAGGGGGCAGGGCACCCCCGCCGGCCGGAAGCGGCCGGATCACGTACGCCACAGGGGAGGCGAGGTGCTGCGTATCGATGATCCGGAACAAACGGCAGACGGGTTCGAGCGACACCCCCACGAGTTCAGAACGCCACCCGATTATGAGTCAGAGGTTGTAGTGCCCCCGCGATATTCAGTCATCACCGAGCAAACTCTTCTGGAATCTTCCTCCGAACCAGGCCGCTCCATCGCACAATCCGCCCTGTTCTGGCTCGACGGGCGGCTCGGGAAAAGCATGGAGTTAGCCGCCGCCGCGACGGAACCGACCCAGGGGGAACGGGCCGGCCGTCCGGCGCTGGAGGCGCGTATCTGGTACGCGACGCTGCTGACGCGCGTCCGCGGCCTCAGGCCCGCCGAACGTCTCCTCATCGGCGAGGCGTCCGCCGCGCACGGACCGCAGCGCCCCGAGGTGCAGGCGGCGCTGCTGCTGTGCGAGGCGGAGATCCATCTCGCCGGGGGCAGACTCACCGAGGCGACGGCGGCGGCCGAAGCGGGTCTCCGCCTGGCGGGCCAGGCCGGGAACCGGGGACTGCCCCCACGAGGACACGTGGTCCTGGCCGTGTGCTCCGTCCGCTCCCTGGACCTGACGACCGGCCTGCTGTACGCCAACCGGCTGCGGGACGCGGCGCTGCTCGGGCAGGAGAACCTCATGCCGGGCCAGTGCGTGTGGGCCGCCGCGCAGGCGCTGGAGGCGCGCGACGGCATGGAGAGCGTGGCGCACCTGCTGAAGGGCATCGTCCACGACGACGTGCTCACCCGCGACCTGCTGGTGTCCCAGCCGGCGGCGGCCCCCTGGCTGGTCCGCGCCGGACAGCGGCTCGGCGACGAGGAACTCACCGGGCGCACGGTGCGCACGATGAGCCGGCTCGCCCTGGAGAACCCCGGGTTCCGCAGCGTCCAGGCGGCGGCCGAGCACGCCGTGGGGCTGTACGAGCGCGACGTGGCCGCCCTGGAGGCCGCGTCCGACCGGCACCTGGACCCGTGGGCCCGCGCGTCCGCCCTGGAGGACGCGAGCCGGATGTGCTCCACCCGCGAGTCGGAGCGTGATCGCGCGGTCGACCTGCTCCGGCGCGCGGCCGACGCCTACCTGGGCGCGGGATCGTCCCGGGACCTGTCGCGGGTGCAGAGCCGGCTCCGCGAACTCGACGACCACGGTGGCCGGCCGGCCCGCGGCCGCACCCGGGTGAGCCGGCTCACCGACACCGAGTTCGCGGTGGCCGAGCTGGTCAGCCAGGGCCTCACCAACGGCCGGGTCGGCAGCCAGCTGTACATCTCCCCGCACACGGTCGCGTTCCACCTGAAGAAGATCTTCCGCAAGCTCGACGTGACCTCCCGCGTCGAACTGGCCCGCTCCTGGAACCGGATCCTGGTGGAAGAGCGCGGCGACTACCCCGGCGAGACCGAGCCCGGCTTCCTGGCCCGCCCCTCCATGGCCCGGCAGGCCGTGTAGCCACCCGCCCGCGGGGTCGTCGTCGCAGGTGACGGCCCCGCACCACCACCCACCACCACCGCCCTACCAACCTGAGGGATGCCGCCGCGGGGGTCCCCACCCGTAGCCTCGACCGAGGGGGACAGCGCTCCTCACCGTGTTGTGCCGCCCCGTCGGCGAGTGCCGGCCGGAAGGGACCGGGCGGGTTGTCGGATCAGCTTCACCAGATTGCCAGGAGTCCTGCCATGACCCATCTTCTGCACATCGACGCGAGCATCCGCTCCGGCGAGTCCGTGACACGGCAGCTCACCGCCGAGTTCGCCACCCAGTGGCGGCAGCACCACGCCGACGCCGGTTACACCTACCGCGACCTCGGGGCCGAGCCGATCCCGCACATCACGCACGAGGTGCGGGAGTGGCTCTTCGACCCGACCGGCGACCTGCACGGTGTCACCCCCGAGGAGCAGGCGCTCACCGAGGCGCTCACCGCCGAGGTCCGCGAGGCGACGACGATCGTGCTCGGCATCCCGATGTACAACTACACGATCCCGTCGTCCGTCAAGGCCTGGATCGACCGGCTGGTCACCCCGGCGCACATGCTGCCCCCGGGTGCCGAGTCCGGCGCGCTGAGCGGCAAGAACGTCATCGTCGTCACCGGCCGCGGCGGCTCCTACGCCCCCGGCACCCCGCGCGAGGGCTGGGACCACCAGGAGCCGTACCTGCGGGCCGTGCTGAGCGCCATCGGCCTCGCCGACAACCTCAAGTTCGTGCACGCGGAGCTGACCTTCGCCGCCATCGTGCCCGCCATGGCGCAGCTGAAGCCGCTGGGCGAGAAGTCCCTCGCGGACGCCCGGGAGACCCTGCGGAAGCTGGCCCTCTGATCTTCGGCACCACCATTTTCGCGGGCAGGTACGTTCGCACACACTGTGGGGAAGGTGCTTCATGAGCGAGATGCTCTCCTTTGAAGAAGTCTGGTCGCGCACCCATCACTTCGACCCTCCCGCGATCTTCGACAAGCTCCGGGAGGAACGCCCGCTGGCGAGAATGGCGTACCCGGACGGCCACATCGGCTGGATCGCCACCAGCCACCGGATCGTCCGCGAGGTCCTCAGCGACCCCCGGTTCAGCCACAGCCTGGAGATCGGGCACTTCCCGGTCACCAAGTACGGCGCTCCCGTACCGCAGTTCCCGGCGCTGCCGGGCATGTTCATCCACATGGACCCGCCGGACCACACCCGGTTCCGCCGCATGCTGGCGCGGGAGTTCACCGTCCGGAGCATCGCCGAACTCGCCCCGCACGTCGAGTCGGTGGCCGCCGAGCAGATCGAGGTGATGCGCGAGCACGGCGCGCCCGCCGACCTGCTCACCACCTTCGCCAAGCCGCTCGTCCTGCGGGTCCTGTCCGACCTGGTCGGCCTGCCGTACGAGGAGAAGGAGCGGTACGCCGACGCGCCCGCCATCACCCACGACCCGGACGGTGACGCCGAGGAGTCGATGGCGGTCTACCAGCAGGTCGGCGCGCTCATCGGGGAGACCATCGAGCGCAAGCGCAAGCAGCCCGGCGACGACATCATCAGCCGGCTCCTGGCCGCCGGCGAGCTGACCGACGAGGAACTCGCCAACATCGTCGCCCTGTTGCTGTTCGCGGGCTACGAGACCACCGAGAGCGCTCTCAGTGTCGGCGTCCTGGCGCTGCTGCACCACCCCGAGCAGCTCGCCGCCCTGCACGCCGACCCGTCCCGGATCGACGCGGCGGTGGAGGAGATCCTCCGCTATGTCACCGTCAACCAGTACGAGATCTTCCGGACCGCGCTGGAGGACGTCGAACTGGACGGGCAGGTGGTGAAGAAGGGGGAGACCGTCACGGTGTCCCTGCCGGCCGCCAACCGCGACCCCGCGAAGTACGGCTGCCCCGCGCACCTGGACCTCGACCGTGACACCGCCGGACACCTGGCGTTCGGCCACGGCATCCACCAGTGCGTCGGCCAGAACCTCGCCCGCCTGGAACTCCGTACCGGCCTGCGCGCCCTGCTGCGGGCCTTCCCCGACCTGAAGGCGGCCACCCCGGCCGAGGAGATCCCGCTGCGCACCCGCGGATCCGTCTTCGGCCTGAAGAGCCTCCCGGTCTCCTGGTAGCACTTCCGCACCTCCGATCACGTCCGGCGGTACGGCGGCCACCCGCGCAGCGTTGCGCGGGCCGGCCCCGCCCGCCCGCTCCGGCCGCCCCGGACCGGCCTCCCGGCCGTCCAGGGCGGTGGGAACGGCAGCCCGGCCGCCCCGGCGGCGGGCACCGGCCGCTCCCGCCCCTTCCGGGCGCCTGACCGCCGCGCGCACCGCCGCGGCGGAGGGATGTCTGCTTCCGTCGTTCCGGACGACGGCCGGCTGTCCAGTGCCGTACAGCCGTCTGTGCCGTGTCCGGTGACCGCCCCCGACCTGCTGCTCCCGCTTACCGCTGCCGCCCTGTGGAAGGAGTCCGAGGCGTGCGTCCCGACCTGGTCACACCGCTTGCGGTCACGCTGCACGAGCACGCTGTCCGCATCCCGGAAAAGGTCGCCTTCGCCGACGACCGGCGCGCGGTCACCTATGCGGAGCTGGAGGCGCGCACGCGCCGGCTCGCCGGGCACCTCGTCCGGCTGGGGCTGCGCCGCGGCGACCGGGTGGCGCTCTGCCTGGGCAACTCCGTCGCCATGGTGGAGGGTTACCTCGCCGTCGTGCGCGCCGGAGGCGTCGGCGTGCCGGTGAACCCGCGCTCCGCGCCCGCCGAGCTGGAGTACCTCCTCGCCGACAGCGGCGCGAGGTTCGTGCTCGCCGGGGCAAGCGGTGCAGTGACGTTTCTGCAGGGGGTGTCGTCCACCGCCCCGGACACGACCGTCCTGATCGCCGGCACCGCCTCGGTCCCGCCGGGCGCCCACGCCTACGACGACCTCGCCGTCACCGACCCCGGCACGCCCGCCCCGGACGACCTCAGCCTGGACGAGGTGGCCTGGATGTTCTACACGTCCGGCACCACCGGGCGCCCCAAGGGCGTGCTGTCCACCCAGCGCAACTGCCTGTGGTCGGTCGCCGCCAGCTACGTCCCCATCCCGGACCTGCGCCAGGACGACCGGGTCGTGTGGCCGCTGCCGCTCTTCCACAGCCTGTCCCACATCGCCTGCGTGCTGTCCGTGACCTCCGTCGGGGCCACCGCCCGCATCACGGACGGCAGTTCCGCCGACGACGTGCTGGACCTGCTCCGCTCCGAGAAGGCCACCTTCCTCGCCGGTGTCCCCACCACCTACCACCACCTCGTCACCACCGCCCGCCGCACCGGTCTGTCCCTGCCCGACCTGCGCATCGGGCTCGTCGGCGGTGCCGTCACCGGCTCCGAGCTGCGCCGCTCCTTCGAGGAGACCTTCGGCGTCCCGCTGGTCGACGCCTACGGCTCCACCGAGACCTGTGGCGCGATCACCATGAACCCGCCGGACGGCGCCCGCGTCGAGGGCTCCTGCGGCCTGCCCGTGCCGGGCGTCGACGTCCGCATCGTCGACCCCGACACCGGACGCGACGTGCCCACCGGACAGGAGGGCGAGGTCTGGGTCAGCGGACCCAACGTCATGGTCGGCTACCACAACAGCCCCGAGGCGACCCGCGCCGCCCTGCGCGACGGCTGGTTCCGCACCGGCGACCTGGCCCGCCGGGACGAGGCCGGATACTTCACCGTCTGCGGCCGGCTCAAGGACCTGATCATCCGCGGCGGCGAGAACATCCACCCCGACGAGGTCGAAGCGGTCCTGCGCACCGCCCCCGGGGTCGCCGACGCCGGAGTCGCCGGAGCCGCCCACGACACCCTCGGCGAGGTCCCCGTCGCCTGGCTGGTCCCCGGACCCGAGGGCCTGGACCTGCCCGCCCTGCTCGACCACTGCCGCGCCCGGCTCTCCGCCTACAAGATCCCCGAGCGGATCCACGAGGTCTCCGGCATCCCGCGCACCCCCTCCGGCAAGATCGTCCGCCGGCTGCTCGCCGCCCAGCCGTACTGGCCGCGGCACACGGCCGACGGCCACCACGACACGCTGCTGACCCCCACGTGGGTCCCCGCCCCGGCCGGCCCCGGCGGCGAACTCCCGCAGCGGTGGGCGCTCATCGGCGAGGACGGCACCGGACTCACCGACGCACTGCGCGCGGCCGGGGTGCACGCGGAACTCCATCCCGACCCGGCGTCCGCGGCCGGCACCGACCCCGGCCTGACCGTCCTGCTGCCGCCGTCCGCCTCCGCCGACCCCGCCACCGTCACCCGGCTCCTCACCGACCGGCTGACCGGCGAGGACGCGCCCGCCGAGGCGGTGGTCCTCACCCGGGCGGCCACACCCGCCGGCGATGTCGCCCCCGACCCCGTGGGGGCCGCGCTGTGGGCCGCCGTACGGTCGCTCCAGGCGGACGGGCGGGGGGAGCCCGCCGTCATCGACCTCGACGCCGGCGGACCGGAGGAGAGCGCGGCGGCACTCCTCGCCGCCGTCGCCTCCGGCGAGCCCCAACTGGCCGTCCGGGGCGGCGAACTGCTCGTACCCCGGCTGCTGCGCACCCCGGTCGACGGCCGCCCGCGCCCCGCCGCCGCCCTCGACCGCCCCGGAACCGTCGTCGTCACCGGCACCGACACGCCCTTCGGCGCCGCCCTCGCCCACCACCTCGCCGCGGTGCACGGGGCCGCGCGGCTGCTGCTCGTCCACGCACCCGGCACGGCCGACCGCACCGACCCGGACGCCTGGCCCGCCGGCACCCACACCGTCGACGTCACCGCCCAGGCGGCCGACCTGCGCGCGGCCCTGGCGGACGTCCACCCCGTGACAGCGGTGGTGCACACCGCCGACGACCCCGCCCTGGCCCGCACACTCGACGAACTCACCGACGAGGCGGAGGAGTTCCTCACCGTCACCGACGGCTCCGCGACCCTGGGCGCCCCCGGCGACCCGGACCGTGCCGTGCGCGCCGCCCTCACCGAGGCGGTCACGCACGCCCGCCGGCTGCGGGGCCGGCCCGCCGCCACCCTGGTCCGGGCCACCGACGACGACACGACCCGCATCGCCGACCTCCTGGCCGCGTTCGACGTGCTCCTCGCCGGCCGGGCCCCGGCCCTCCTCGCGCCCCGCCCGGCCCTGCCCGACCCGTCCCGGCCGGTCCCCGCGCTCCTGCGCGCCCTGACCGAGCCGCCGGCCCCGCAGGTCCGCCCCGACGAAGCCGTCACCGCCGCCCTGCGCACCCGGCTGACCGGCCTGGACGAGCGGGCCCAGCTCGCCCTCCTCGAACGACTGGTCGGAGAGCAGGCCGCCGGCGTCCTCCACGGCCCCGACACCGCCCCCCTCCCGGCCGGCCGCGCCTTCCGCGACCTCGGCCTGACCTCGGTGGCCGTCGTCGCCCTGCGCGACCGGCTGACCGAGCGCACCGGGCTCCGGCTGCCCACCACCGTGACCTTCGACCACCCCACCCCCCGGGAACTGGCGGCCCACCTGCGCCGCGCGCTCCTCGGCCCGGACGACACCCCGGCCCGGCCGGAACGGCCGGCGGCGGAAGCGGACCCGCAGGAGCCGATCGCCGTCGTCGGCATGGCCTGCCGACTCCCCGGCGACGTCAACACCCCCGACGAGCTCTGGCAGTTGCTCGCCGCGGGCCGGGACGCCGTCTCCGCCTTCCCGGCCGACCGGGGCTGGGACCTCGACCGCCTGTTCGACACGGACCCGGAGAAGACCGGCACGTCCTACGTCGACCGGGGCGGATTCCTGACGGACGCCGGCGGGTTCGACGCGGACTTCTTCGGCATCTCGCCGCGCGAGGCGCTGGCGATGGACCCCCAGCAGCGGCTGCTCCTCGAAACCTCCTGGGAGGCGCTGGAGCGGGCGGGCATCGACCCGCTGACGCTGAAGGGCACGGACGTCGGCGTGTTCGCCGGGGTCATGGGCCAGCAGTACGGCTCCGGCGGCGAGGTCCCCGCGGAACTCGAAGGCTTCGTGACCACCGGCACCGCCTCCAGCGTGGCCTCCGGCCGGATCGCCTACGTGTACGGCCTCGAAGGCCCCGCGGTGACCGTGGACACCGCCTGCTCCTCCTCCCTGGTCGCCCTCCACCTGGCCGCACAGGCCCTGCGCCGCGGGGAGTGCACCATGGCCCTGGCCGGCGGCGCCACCGTCATGGCCACCCCGGGCACCTTCGTCGAGTTCTCCCGGCAGCGCGCCCTGGCCTCCGACGGCCGCTGCAAGTCGTACGCGGACGCGGCCGACGGCACCGGCTGGGCCGAGGGCGCCGGAGTCCTCGTCCTCGAACGCCTCTCGGAGGCCCGGCGCAACGGGCACCGCGTCCTCGCGGTGGTCCGGGGCAGCGCGGTCAACCAGGACGGCGCCTCCAACGGCCTCACGGCCCCGAGCGGCCCCTCCCAGCAGCGCGTCATCCGCAAGGCGCTGGCCGACGCGGGACTGACCACGGCGGACGTCGACGCGGTCGAGGGCCACGGGACCGGAACCACCCTCGGCGACCCGATCGAGGCGCAGGCGCTCCTCGCCACCTACGGCCAGGACCGTGAACACCCGCTGTGGCTGGGCTCGTTGAAGTCGAACATCGGGCACACGCAGGCCGCCGCCGGTGTCGCCGGCGTCATCAAGATGATCCAGGCGATGCGGCACGGCGTACTCCCGGCCACGCTGCACGTCGACGCCCCCTCCTCCCAGGTCGACTGGTCGGCCGGCGCAGTCGAACTGCTCACCGAGTCGCGCGCGTGGCCGGGGACCGCAGGCTGTCCGCGCCGGGCCGGTGTCTCCTCGTTCGGCGTGAGCGGCACGAACGCGCACGTGATCCTGGAGCAGGCGCCGCAGGAGCCGACGGCCCCCCGGGAGCCGCACGACGGAGTCCTGCCGTTGGTGGTGTCGGCGGCGTCGGTGGGTTCGCTGGCGGGTCAGGCGGAGCGGTTGGCGGCGTTCGTGGGTGACACGGAGGTGTCGCTCGGGGAGGTCGCGGGGGCGTTGTCGGGTCGTCGGGCGGTGTTCGCGGAGCGGGCCGTGGTTCTCGCCGGCTCGCGGGACGAGGCGGTGGCGGGGCTGGCCGCGCTGGCCCGGGGTGAGTCGGCCGCCGGTCTGGTGAGCGGCGCCTCGGGTGCGTCCGGGCGGACGGTGCTGGTCTTCCCCGGTCAGGGTTCGCAGTGGCTGGGGATGGGCCGGGAGCTGCTGGAGTCCTCGCCCGTGTTCGCGGAGCGGATCGAGGAGTGCGCCCGGGCCCTGGAGCCCTGGGTGGAGTGGGACCTGAAGGCCGTCCTGCGTGGTGACGCCGACCTGATGGGCCGGGTCGACGTGGTGCAGCCGGCGAGCTTCGCGGTGATGATCGGCGTGGCCGCTCTCTGGGCGTCCGTGGGCGTCGTACCGGACGCGGTGGTCGGCCACTCGCAGGGCGAGATCGCGGCCGCCTGTGTCGCCGGGGCGCTGTCCCTGGAGGACGCGGCGCGGATCGTGGCCGTCCGCAGCCAGGTGATCGCCGGTGAGTTGGCGGGCCGGGGTGGTATGGCGTCGGTGGCGTTGTCCGAGGCCGAGGCGGCCGAGCGGATCGCCGCCTGGGAGGGGCGCGTCGAGGTCGCCGCGGTCAACGGGCCGTCGTCGGTCGTGGTCGCGGGTGATGCGGAGGCGTTGGACGAGGCGTTGGCGGCGCTGGAGGCCGACGGCGTACGGGTGCGTCGGGTCGCGGTGGACTACGCCTCCCACACGCGTCATGTGGAGGCGATCGAGGGGGCGTTGGCGGAGGCGTTCACGGAGATCCGTAGTCAGGCTCCGGTGGTGCCGTTCTTCTCGACGGTGACCGGTGAGTGGGTGCGTGAGGCGGGCGTGCTCGATGGTGGTTACTGGTACCGCAACCTGCGTGGTCAGGTCCGTTTCGGCCCGGCCGTCGCCACCCTTCTGGCCGAGGGGCACACGGTCTTCATCGAGTCCAGCGCGCATCCGGTGCTCGTCCAGCCGATCAACGAGATCGTCGACGAGGCGGAGTCCGAGGCGGTCGTCGGTGGCTCGCTGCGTCGTGAGGAGGGCGGGCTGCGACGGCTGTTGACGTCGATGGCCGAGGTGTTCGTCCGGGGTGTGGCGGTCGACTGGACGGGCGTCCTGCCCGAGGGCGCCGATGCCGCACAGGTGGAGCTTCCCACGTACGCCTTCGACCACCGCCACTACTGGCTGAAGACCGCCCCCGCGGCCGACGCCGCCTCGCTCGGGCAGACCGGTGCCGACCATCCCCTGCTCGGCGCCGTGGTGGCACTGCCCTCGGGGGGATTCCTGACGACCTCGCGCTGGTCGCTGCACTCGCAGCCGTGGCTGGCCGAACATCTCGTCGGGGACGACGCGGTCCTGGTGCCGAACGCGGCTCTGGTCGAACTGGCCGTCCGGCTCGGCGACGAGGCCGGTGCGCCGGTGGTGGAGGAGCTGACCGTCGACCGGCCCGTGGTCCTTCCGGTACGCGGCGGCCGGGGCGTGCAGACCGTGGTCGGCGAGCCCGACGACACCGGGCGGCGCACGATCGAGGTGTACTCGCGCGCGGACGACTCCGCGCTGGACGCCGCCTGGACGCGGCACGCGCACGGCAGGCTCGCACCCGCCGAGCCGTCCGCGGGCGACGACCGGCCGGCCGGCGGGCCCGCTGCCGAGGTGGCCCTCGGGGAGTTCGCCGGGGACGCCGACCGATACGGCGTGCACCCCACGCTGCTCGACGCGGCCGTGCGGACGACGCTGCCCGCCGGGAGCCTCGCGGTCACCTGGCGCGGTGTCAGCCTGCACGCGTCCGGCGCGACCACCGTCACCGTGCGGTCGGTCGAGACGGCGGCGGAGGGCACCCGGTTCGAGCTGACCGACCCGGCCGGGCGGCCCGTGCTGGCCGTCGGCGCGGTGCTGGCGGAGCCGTTCGACCCGGCGCGCGCCGGGCTCGCCGAGGCCCTCACCCAGGACGCGCTGTTCCACGTCGACTGGACGGGGCTGCCGCTGCCGGCCGGCGACGCCACGCCGACCGCCGTCAGCGTACGGACCGCCGAAGACGTCACCGCCCGAGCGGCGGACGCGGACGCCCTGCTGTACACGGTCGACCCCGCGATCACCGATCCGCGGACCGCGCTCGCCGCCGCGCTCGCCGTCCTCCAGGCGTGGCTGGCCGAACCCGCCCTGGAGCGCACCCGGCTGGTCGTGGCCACGCGCGCGGACGGCACGGGCCTCGCCACGGCCGCCGTCCGGGGACTGCTGCGCTCGGCGCAGTCCGAGCACCCCGACCGTGTCGTGCTCGTCGACTTCGACGGCCCCGACAACGACGGGCAGGACGACGGCCCGGACGACCGGCAGGACCTCGACGCGGCGGTCCGCGCCGTCCTGCCCGGCCTGCTCGCCTGCGGCGAACCGGTGATACGCGTCGGGGCCGCGGGTGCCGAGGTGCCCCGGCTGGCCCGGACCGACGGGCCGGCGGGGGAGAGTGGTGCCGCGCGGCCCGGCCGGGCACTCGATCCGGACGGGACCGTGCTGATCACCGGCGGCACCGGCACACTCGGCGCGCTGACCGCCCGGCACCTGGTCACCCGGCACGGTGTCCGCCATCTGCTCCTGATCAGCCGGCGCGGTCCCGCGGCGGACGGCGCGGTCACGCTGTCCGAGGAGCTGACCGAGCTGGGCGCCACCGTCACCCTCGTCGCCTGCGACACCGCCGACCGGGAGCGGCTCGCCGCCGTCCTGGACGCGGTGCCCGCCGCCCACCCGCTGACCGCCGTCCTGCACACCGCCGGTGTCCTGGACGACGGCGTGGTCACCGCGCTCACCCCGGACCGCCTCGACACCGTGCTGCGGCCCAAACTGGACGCGGCCCTGCTGCTGCACGAGCTGACACGGGACCGCGACCTCGCGGCGTTCGTCCTGTTCTCCTCGGCCGCCAACGTGTTCGGCAACCCCGGCCAGGCCAACTACGCCGCCGCCAACGCCGCACTGGACGCACTCGCCCGGCACCGCCGCGAACAGGGACTGCCCGGCATCTCGCTCGCGTGGGGCTACTGGGAGCGGGCCAGCGGCATGACCCGGCACCTCGGCGCCACCGACCTGCACCGCAACCGGCGGCTCGGCATGGCCGCGCTGTCCGCGGCCGAGGGCATGGCGCTGCTGGACCTCGCCCTGCGCCCCGGCAGCGGACTGCCCGCCGCCCTGGTGGCCGCCAAACTGGACCTGCCCGCCCTCCGCGCGGCGGCCCGCACCGCGCCCGTCGCGCCCCTGCTGCGGGGCCTCGCGCCCGCGCCCCGGTCACTGGCCCGCGCCGCCGGCACCACGGACCACGGCGGCCTGCGCGACCGTGTCGGCGCGCTGGACCCGGCGGCCCAGAGCGCGCTGCTGCTGGACCTCGTGCGGCGCAACGCCGCCGACGTCCTCGGCCACGGCACCGCCGACGCGGTCCGCGCCGACCGGGCCTTCAAGGACGCCGGATTCGACTCGCTGACCGCGGTGGAACTGCGCAACCGGCTGGCGACCGCCACCGGTCTCACGCTGCCGTCGGCCGTCGTCTTCGACTACCCGAAGCCGACCGCGCTCGCCGAGCACCTGCGGGCCCGGCTCGTCGGCGACACCGCCACCGCGACCGCCGGCCCGGCGCCCGCCGCCGGACCCGCCGCGGCGGACGACCCGATCGCGATCGTCGCGATGGCCTGCCGCTTCCCCGCCGGGGTGCACAGCCCCGAGGACCTGTGGCGGGTCGTCGCCGACGAGGTCGACGCCGTCACCGAGTTCCCCGACGACCGGGGCTGGGACATCGACCGGCTCTACGACGCCGACCCCGACAACGCCGGCACGACCTATGTGCGGCACGGCGCGTTCCTGGACGACGCGCCCGGTTTCGACGCCGCCTTCTTCGGCATCTCCCCGAACGAGGCCCTCGCCATGGACCCGCAGCAGCGGCTGCTGCTGGAGACGTCCTGGGAGGCGTTCGAACGCGCCGCGATCGACCCCACCGGGCTGGGCGGCCGGGACATCGGGGTGTTCGTCGGCGTCAACAGCCACGACTACACCGTACGGATGCACCACTCGGCCGACGCCGAGGGCTTCCGTCTCACCGGCGGCTCCGGCAGCGTCGTGTCGGGCCGCGTCGCCTACCACTTCGGCTTCGAGGGCCCGGCCGTCACGATCGACACCGCCTGCTCCTCCTCCCTGGTCGCCCTGCACCTGGCGGCCCAGGCACTGCGTAACGGGGAGTGCTCCATGGCGCTCGCCGGCGGCGTGATGGTCATGGGCAACGTCGAGACGTTCGTCGAGTTCTCCCGGCAGCGCGGTCTGGCCCCCGACGGACGGTGCAAGGCGTTCGCCGACGGCGCGGACGGCACCGGATGGTCCGAGGGCGTGGGCGTGCTGCTGGTCGAGCGGCTCTCGGAGGCCGAACGGCGGGGCCACCAGGTCCTCGCGGTGATCCGGGGCAGCGCGGTCAACCAGGACGGCGCGTCCAACGGCCTGACCGCCCCCAACGGCCCGTCCCAGCAGCGGGTGATCCGCAAGGCCCTCGCGAACGCCGGACTGTCGGTGTCCGAGGTCGACGCGGTCGAGGCGCACGGCACGGGCACGGTCCTCGGCGACCCGATCGAGGCGCAGGCCCTCCTCGCCACCTACGGGCAGGACCGCGAGGAGCCGCTGTGGATCGGCTCGGTGAAGTCCAACCTCGGGCACACCCAGGCCGCCGCCGGTGTCGCCGGCGTCATCAAGATGGTCATGGCGATGCGGCACGGCCTCCTGCCCCGCACCCTGCACGTGGACCGGCCCTCCGGTCACGTGGACTGGTCGGCGGGCGCGGTGCGGGTGCTCACCGAGGCGCAGCCCTGGCCGGAGACCGGCCGCCCGCGCCGCGCCGGCGTCTCCGCCTTCGGCATCGGCGGCACCAACGCCCACCTGGTCCTGGAGCAGACCCCCCTCGAACTGCCCGCGGGCGGCACCGCGCTGGGAACGGCGGACGCCGGTGCCGCGCGGGAAACCGCGGACGCAGGTGCCGCGCAGGAATCGCCGGACGCCGCCCAGGACGGTCTCGTCCTGTTCCCCGTCTCCGCGCGCACCGCCGCCGGACTGCGCGGCCAGGCCGCCCGGCTCGCGGACTGGGTGACGGACCGCGCCGGCACGCCGCTCGGGGCGACGGCCCACGCGCTCGGTACCGCCCGCGCCCACCTCGACCACCGCGCGGTCGTCCTGGCCGCCGGCCGGGAGGGACTGGCCGCGTCCCTGCGCGCTCTCGCCGACGGCACCGCCGACGCGGACACCGTCACCGGCACCCCCGCCGACGGCAAACTCGCCTTCCTGTTCACCGGACAGGGCAGCCAGTGGGCCGGCATGGGCCGAGAACTCGCCGCCGCCCACCCGGTGTTCCGCGACGCCTTCGACGCCGCCTGCGCCGCCGTGGAACGACACCTGCACGACCTCGCCCACCCCCTGCGCGAGGTGGTCTTCGCCGAGCCCGGCACCGACCGGGCCGCCCTGCTCGACCAGACCCTCTACACCCAGGCCGCGCTGTTCGCCCTGGAGACCGCGCTGTTCCGGCTGTTCGCCTCCTGGGGCGTACGGCCCGACCTGCTCGCGGGCCACTCGGTCGGCGAGATCGCCGCCGCCCACGCCGCCGGCGTCCTGGACCTGGCCGACGCCGGCGAACTGGTCGCGGCCCGCGGCCGGCTGATGCAGGCCCTGCCCGAGGGCGGAGCCATGATCGCCGTCGAGGCGACCGAGGCCGAGGTGGCACCGCTGCTCGCCGAGCACCCGGGCACCGTCGGGATCGCGGCGGTCAACGGCCCGCGGGCACTGGTCCTGTCCGGCGCCGAGGACGCCGTACTCGCCGTCGCCGGGCGCCTCGCCCAGGACGGCCACCGGACCCGGCGGCTGTCCGTCAGCCACGCCTTCCACTCCGCCCTGATGGAACCGATGCTCGACGAGCTGCGCGCCGTCGCCGCCCGGCTCCGCTACCGGTCCGGGACCGTGCCCGTCGTCTCCACGCTCACCGGCGCGCTCGCCGAGGACGGACTGCTCGCCACCCCCGAATACTGGGTCGACCAGGCCCGGCACGCCGTGCGGTTCGCCGACGCCGTCACCGCCCTGCGCGACCAGGGCGCGGCCACCCACCTCGAACTGGGTCCCGGCGGAGTCCTCAGCGCCATGGCCCTCGGCACCCTCGGCCCGGACACCCGCGGCTGCGTCAGCACGCTGCGCCGCGACACCGCCGAGGACACCGCCGTCCGCACCGCGCTCGCCGAACTCCATGTGCGAGGCGTACCGGTCGACTGGACCGCCGTCCTCGGCCGCCCGGCGCCGGCCGTCGGCCCCGACCTGCCCACCTACGCCTTCCAGCACCAGCGGTACTGGGTGGAGGGCGGCGCGGCCTCCGACGCCGAGGCGCTCGGCGCCCGGTCCGCCGGCCATCCGCTGCTGGGCGGCGTCGTGGAGGTCCCCGGCGAGCACGGCGGCACCGGCGTCGTCCTCACCGGCCGGCTCTCCGGGCGCAGCCCCGGGCTGCTCCCCGGCACGCGCACCGGCGACGAGGTGACCGTACCGGCCGCCGTACTGCTGGAACTGCTGGTCCGGGCCGGCGACGAGGCCGGCGGCGGCACCGTCGAGGGCATCACCCTCGACGCGCCCCTCGTCGTCCCCGCGCACGGCGACGTCCAGCTGCGCGTCTTCGTGGACGCACCCGGACCCGACGGAGTGCGCGGCGCCGCCGTGCACAGCCGGCCGGCCGGACGGGACGGCGAGCCATGGCTCCGGCACGCCCGTGCCACGCTGGTGCCCGGCGTCCCGCGGCACGCCTTCGACCCGCTCGGCCGGCCCGAGGAGCCGGGCGAGGACCACGCCCTGGCCGGGGTGCGCGGCGTGTGGCGGAAGGACGGCCGGATCCTCGCCGACATCGCGCTGCCGGCCGGACTCGACGCCGAGGCGGAGGCGTTCACCCTCCACCCCGTCCTGCTCGACATGGCCCTGCGGGTCGCCGCCGAGGCCGCGCACCCCGGCGCGGACAACGGCTCCCTGGCCGGCTGTGCCGCCCTCGCCGTGTACGCGGTGGGCGCCACCGAACTGTGGGTGCGCGTCACCCCGGACGCCGACGGCGGACACCTGGTGGAGCTGGCCGACCCGGCCGGCCGCCCCGTGGCCCTGCTCGGCCCGCTGACGCACACGGCCGGCGGAACCGTCGCCGCCGTCCCCGACGCCGAATCCACCGAGGCCGCCGACGCCGGTTCCGGGACACCGGCCACCACCGGCCGGCCCACGGCACCCGGGGCCGGCCGTACGACCGCCGACCGCGCCCCGTCCCCGGCCTCCGCCCTCGCTCCCGCCCCCGCCCGGCGGGTCATCCGCCGGGAACCGGCCGGCGACGGCAACGAACTGGCCGTCCGGCTGGCCGGTCTCGCCGACGCCGAACAGCGCCGGATCCTGCTGGACCTGGTCCGGGAGAGCGCCGCGGTCGTCCTCGGACACCGCGACACCGACGGCTTCGACGAGGGACAGCCGTTCAAGAACCTCGGCTTCGACTCGCTCACCGCCGTCAAACTCCGCAACCGGCTGCACGACTTCACCGGCGTCAGCCTGCCCAGCAGCCTGGTCTTCGACCACCCGACCCCGGCCCTGCTCGCCGACCACCTGCGCGGCGAACTCCTCGGCACCCGCCCGGAGATCCCCGCCGTCACCCGGCGCGGCACCGCGGACCCGGACGAGCCGATCGCCATCATCGCCATGAGCAGCAGGCTGCCCGGCGGTGTCACCAGCCCCGAGGAACTCTGGCAGCTCGTCATGGACCGGCGCGACGCCATCTCCGGCTTCCCCGCCGACCGCGACTGGGACATCGACAAGCTCTACCACCCCGACCCGGCCCACCCCGGCACCAGCTACACCCGGGCCGGCGGCTTCCTGCACGACGCCGGCCGGTTCGACGCCGGACTCTTCGGCATCTCGCCCCGCGAGGCCCTGGCCATGGACCCGCAGCAGCGGCTGCTGCTGGAGACCTCCTGGGAGGCCATGGAACGGGCCGGCATCGACCCCCTGTCCACCCGCGGCCAGGACATCGGCGTGTTCACCGGCATCGTCCACCACGACTACGTGACCCGGCTGCGCCAGGTGCCCGAGGACGTCCAGGGCTACACCATGACCGGTACGGCCGCCAGCGTGGCCTCGGGCCGGGTGTCGTACGTGTTCGGCTTCGAGGGTCCCGCGGTGACCGTGGACACCGCCTGCTCCTCCTCCCTGGTCGCCATGCACCTCGCGGCCCAGGCGCTGCGGAGCGGCGAGTGCTCCCTCGCCCTCGCCGGCGGCGCCACCGTCATGGCCAGCCCCGACGCCTTCCTGGAGTTCTCCCGGCAGCGCGGCCTGTCCGCCGACGGCCGCTGCAAGGCCTACTCCGCCACCGCCGACGGCACCGGCTGGGCCGAGGGCGTCGGCGTGGTCCTGCTGGAGCGGCTGTCGGAGGCACAGCGCAACGGTCACCGCGTGCTGGCGGTCCTGCGCGGCAGCGCGATCAACCAGGACGGCGCCTCCAACGGCCTGACCGCCCCGAACGGCCCCTCCCAGCAGCGCGTGATCCGCGGCGCGCTGGCCGCGGCCGGGCTGACCCCCGCCGACGTGGACGCCGTGGAGGGCCACGGCACCGGCACCGTCCTCGGCGACCCGATCGAGATCCAGGCCCTGCTGGCCACCTACGGCCAGGACCGCGACGCCGACAAGCCGCTGTGGCTCGGCTCGGTGAAGTCCAACATCGGGCACACCCAGGCCGCCGCCGGTGTCGCCGGTGTGATCAAGATGGTGGAGGCGATGCGGCACGGCATCCTGCCCGCCACCCTCAACGTCACCGAGCCCACCGCCCAGGCGGACTGGTCGGCGGGCGCGGTCGAACTGCTCACCGAACCCCGGGAGTGGGTCCGCGACGGCAGGCCGCGCCGGGCCGCCGTCTCCTCGTTCGGCGCGAGCGGCACCAACGCGCACGTCATCCTGGAGGAGGCACCCGAGACCGAGCCGGTCACCCGGCCGACGGTCCCCGACGGCGTCGTACCGCTGGTGGTCTCGGCCCGCAGCACCGCCTCCCTCGCCGCCCAGGCCGGACGCCTCGCGGCAACGGTCACGGACCTCGGCGCGGCACCGGCCGAGATCGCGGGCGCGCTCGTCTCCCGGCGGGCCCTGCTCTCCGAACGGGCCGTGCTCGTCGCCGGTTCCCGCGAGGAGGCACTGACCGGACTGGGCGCGCTGGCCCGCGGCGAGAGCAGCCCCCTCGTCGTCACCGGAACCGTCGCCGGCTCCGGCGGCCCCGGCAGGACCGTGCTGGTCTTCCCCGGTCAGGGTTCGCAGTGGCTGGGGATGGGCCGGGAACTGCTGGAGTCCTCGCCCGTGTTCGCGGAGCGGATCGAGGAGTGCGCCCGGGCCCTGGAGCCCTGGGTGGAGTGGGACCTGAAGGCCGTCCTGCGCGGTGACGTCGACCTGCTGGACCGGGTGGACGTCGTGCAGCCGGCGAGCTTCGCCGTCAACGTCGGCCTGTCCGCCGTCTGGGCGTCCGTGGGCGTCGTACCGGACGCGGTGGTCGGCCACTCGCAGGGCGAGATCGCGGCCGCCTGTGTCGCCGGGGCGCTGTCCCTGGAGGACGCGGCGCGGATCGTGGCCGTCCGCAGCCAGGTGATCGCCGGTGAACTGGCCGGGCGGGGCGGCATGGCCTCGGTGATGCTCGCGGAGACGGACGCGCTCGCACGGATC
Organism: Streptomyces sp. NPDC038200; assembly: GCF_055600785.1. Classification (NCBI taxonomy): domain Bacteria; kingdom Bacillati; phylum Actinomycetota; class Actinomycetes; order Kitasatosporales; family Streptomycetaceae; genus Streptomyces; species Streptomyces sp. NPDC038200. The sequence goes on along the minus strand of NZ_JBVJYH010000003.1, from coordinate 19,912 downwards.
GCCCCGTGGGCAGGGCGCGTCGAGCTCGCGGCGGTCAACGGACCGTCGTCGGTCGTGGTCGCGGGGGATGCGGAGGCGCTGGACGAGGCGCTGGCGGCACTGGAGGCCGACGGCGTACGCGTCCGCCGGGTCGCGGTGGACTACGCCTCCCACACCCGGCATGTCGAGGCGATCGAGGGGGCGTTGGCCAAGGCCTTCGCCGACATCCGCAGCCAGGCTCCGGTGGTGCCGTTCTTCTCGACGGTGACCGGTGCGTGGGTGCGGGAGGCGGGCGTGCTGGACGGCGGCTACTGGTACCGCAACCTGCGTGGTCAGGTCCGCTTCGGTCCGGCCGTCGCCACCCTCCTCGCCGAGGGCCACACGGTGTTCGTCGAATCCAGCGCGCACCCGGTGCTCGTCCAGCCCGTGAACGAGATCTTCGACGAGGCCGCGGACGACAACATCCGGCTCCGGGCCGTCGCCGCCGGCTCGCTGCGCCGCGACGAGGGCGGCCCGCGACGACTGCTGGCGTCGATGGCGGAGCTGTTCGTCAAGGGCGTCGCCGTGGACTGGACGGGCATGCTGCCCGCCGAGGCCCGCGACGCCCGGGTGGACCTGCCGACGTACGCCTTCGACCGGCAGCACTTCTGGCTGCGGGAGGCGGAGACCACCACGGACGACGCCCCCGCCGCCGAGGGCGCCGAGACCGACTTCTGGACCGCGGTCGAACAGGCCGACGCCGACTCCCTCGCCCGCCTGCTCGACCTGGCCGCCGCCGACCAGCGCGACGCGCTGCGCACCGTCGTCCCCGTGCTGGCCGACTGGCGCGGCCGGCGGCGGGAACGGTCGGCGGCCGAGAAGCTGCGCTACCACGTCACCTGGCGACCGCTCGACCAGGAAGGCGCCGGCGTCCCCGGCGGCACCTGGCTGGCCGTCGTACCGGCGGACGGGCAGGACGGCTCCCCGACGGACGTGCTGCTGCGGGAACTCACCGCGCAGGGCCTCGACATCGTCCCGCTGGAGGTCGCGGCGGCCGACGCCACCCGCGACCGGCTCGGCGCACGCCTCCCGGCCGTCCTCGCCGAACACGAACTGGCCGGCGTGCTGTCGCTGCTCGCGCTCGACCCGGCCGACCCGGGCGGCGAGGGCGGCGCGCAGGACCCCGTCCCGCTGACCGCGGCCACGCTCGCGCTGGTGCAGGCGCTCGGCGACGCCGGTGCCACCCAGCCGCTGTGGTCCCTGACCCGGGGCGCCGTCAGCGCCGGCGTCCAGGACACCGTCACCTCCCCGGCCCAGGCGGCCGTCTGGGGCATCGGCCGGGCCGCCGCCCTGGAACGCGGCGACCGCTGGGGCGGGCTGATCGACCTGCCCGCCACCATCGACGCCCGTGCCGTCCGCCATCTGCTCGCCGCGCTCGACGCCCCCGGCGACGACGACCAGCTGGCCGTGCGCAGGTCCGGTGTGCACACCCGCAGGCTGCTGCGCAAGACCGCCCCCGACCCGGCCGCCGGCTCCGGCTGGCAGCCCCGCGGCACCGTCCTGGTGACCGGCGGCGCCGAGGGCCTCGGCCGGCACGCCACCCTCTGGCTCGCCCGGTCCGGCGCCCAGCGGCTCCTCATCACCACCACGGCCGCCGCCCCCGAGGACGCGCTCACCCGGCTCACCGCCGAAGTGACCGCCCTCGACACCGGCACGACCATCGTGGCCTGCGCCGACACCGACCGGACCGCGATCGGGGCCCTCCTCGACGAGACCCCCGCCGACCAGCCGCTCACCGCCGTCGTACACACCGCCGACATCGCCCGGACCACCTCCGTGGACGACACCGGCGTACCCGAACTCACCGAGGTGTTCGAGGCCAAGGTGGACACGGCCCGCTGGCTCGCCGAGCGGTTCGCGGACACCCCGCTCGACGCGTTCGTCGTGTTCTCCTCGATCGCCGGTGTCTGGGGCGGTGGCGGACAGGGCCCGTCCGGCGCGGCCAACGCCGTGCTCGACGCCCTCGTGGAATGGCGCCGCGGCCAGGGCCACCCGGCCACCGCGATCGCCTGGGGCGCCCTGGACGAGATCGGCGTCGGCATGGACGAGGACACCCTCACCCAGCTGCGCCGGCGCGGTGTCCTGCCGATGGTCCCGCAGATCGCCGTCACCGCCTTCGAACAGGCCGTCCAGGCCCAGGAGAAGGCCGTCACGGTGGTCGACATGGACTGGGACGCCTTCATCCCGGCGTTCACCTCGGTGCGGCCCAGCCCGCTCTTCGCCGACCTGCCCGAAGCGCAGGCCGCCCTGCGGGCCACCCAGCCGGACACCGAGAACGGCGACACCACCGCCGGTCTCGTGGACTCCCTGCGCGACGTCCCCGAGGCCGAGCAGAACCGCATCCTGCTCCGGCTGGTGTGCGGACACGCCGCCACCGTCCTCGGACACAGCGGCGCCGAGAGCATAGGACCCCTGCAGGCCTTCCAGGAGGTCGGCTTCGACTCGCTCGCGGCCGTCAACCTGCGCAACAGCCTGCACGTGGCGACCGGTCTGCGGCTGCCCGCCACGCTCATCTTCGACTACCCCACGCCGGACGCCCTCGTCGGCTACCTGCGCTCCGAGCTGCTGCGGGACGCCGACGACGGGCTCGACGGGCGGGAGGACGACATCAGGCGAGCCCTCGCCACCGTCCCCCTCGCCCGGTTCAGGGAAGCCGGCGTCCTGGACACCCTGCTCGGCCTCGTGGACACCGAGGACGCTCCGGCGTCGCAAGCGCCCGAAGCGGCGGCCCCGGACGAGGACGACGAGACCCTGATCGACGCCATGGACGTTGCCGATCTCGTGCAGCGTGCTCTGGGCAGGACGAGCTGACCCCATGACAGCGGACGCACCACGGAGGACGGATATGTCGGGCCCGGACGACCAGATCGTCAACGCGCTGCGCGCCTCCCTCAAGGAGAACGCGCGCCTGCAGCAGGAGAACAGCAAACTCGCGGCGGTCGCTGCCGAGCCCATCGCCATCGTCTCCATGGCCTGCCGGTACGCGGGGGGCATCCGCACCCCCGAGGACCTGTGGCGCGTGGTGACCGACGGCACCGACGTCTACACGACGTTCCCGGAGGACCGCGGCTGGGACCTGGAGGGCCTCTACCACCCCGACCCGGACAACCCCGGCACGACCTACGTCCGCGAGGGCGCCTTCCTGCACGACGCGGGCGAGTTCGACGCCGCGTTCTTCGGCATCTCGCCCCGCGAGGCCCTCGCCATGGACCCGCAGCAGCGCCAGCTGCTCGAAGTGTCCTGGGAGACCCTGGAACGCGCCGGCATCGACCCGCACTCCGTGCGCGGCAGCGACACGGGTGTCTTCGCCGGCATCGTCCACCAGGACTACGCCCCCGACCTCAGCGGCCACGAGGGCTTCCTCAGCCTGGAGCGGGCCCTGGGCACCGCGGGCGGTGTCGCCTCCGGCCGCGTCGCCTACACCCTCGGCCTGGAAGGGCCGGCGGTCACCGTCGACACCATGTGCTCCTCCTCCCTGGTCGCCATCCACCTCGCCATGCAGGCGCTGCGCCGCGGCGAGTGCTCCATGGCGCTCGCCGGCGGCTCCACCGTGATGTCCACCCCCGGCGGCTTCGTCGGCTTCGCCCGCCAGCGCGGCCTCGCCTTCGACGGCCGCTGCAAGTCCTACGCCGCCGCGGCCGACGGCTCCAGCTGGGCCGAGGGCGTCGGCGTCGTCCTGCTCGAAACCCTGTCGCAGGCCCGCGAGCGCGGCCACCGCGTGCTGGCCGTCATCCGCGGCTCGGCCGTCAACCAGGACGGCGCCTCCAACGGCCTCACCGCACCCAACGGCCCCTCCCAGCAGCGCGTCATCCGCAAGGCCCTGGCCGGCGCCGGACTGACCACCGCCGACGTCGACATGGTGGAGGGCCACGGCACCGGCACCGTCCTCGGCGACCCCATCGAGGCCCAGGCCATTCTCGCCACCTACGGCCAGGACCGCCCCGCAGGACAGCCGCTGCGACTGGGCTCCGTCAAGTCCGTCATCGGCCACACCCAGGCCGCCTCCGGCGTCGCCGGCGTCATCAACATGGTCCAGGCGCTGCGCCACGGCCTGATGCCGGCCACCCGGCACATCGACACCCCCACCCCCCAGGTCGACTGGTCGGCCGGTGCGGTGGAGCTGCTCACCGAGGCACAGCAGTGGCCCGAGACCGACCGCCCGCGCCGCGCCGGCGTGTCCTCGTTCGGCGCCAGCGGCACCAACGCCCACCTGATCCTGGAACAGGCCCCCGAGGACGACACGCCCGAAGCGACGCCCACGGCCCCGGCCGGGGTGCTGCCCCTCGTGCTGTCGGCGGCCTCCGCCACCTCCCTCGCCGGCCAGGCCGACCGCCTCGCCGCCTTCCTGGAGAGCGCCGCGGACACCCCTCTCGCGGACATCGCCGGCACCCTCGCCACCCGGCGCGCGGTGCTGGGCGAGCGCGCCGTGGTGGTCGCCGAGACCCGGGACGAGGCCCTGGCCGCGCTCACCGCCCTCGCCCGCGACGAGCAGGCCGCCGGCACCGTCCAGGGCGTCGCCACCGCGGCCGGCGCCGGCAAGACCGTCCTGGTCTTCCCGGGGCAGGGCACCCAGTGGATCGGCATGGGCCGGGAACTGCTGGAGTCCTCCCCGGTGTTCGCCGCCCGCGTCGAGGAGTGCGCCCGGGCCCTGGAACGCTGGGTCGACTGGGACCTCGAAACCGTACTGCGCGGCGAGGCCGACGCCGACCTGCTGACCCGCGTGGACGTCGTCCAGCCCGCGAGCTTCGCCGTCGCGGTCGGCCTGGCCGCCGTCTGGGCGTCCGTGGGCGTCGTACCGGACGCGGTGGTCGGCCACTCGCAGGGCGAGATCGCCGCCGCCTGCGTGGCCGGCGCCCTGTCGCTGGACGACGCGGCCCGTATCGTCGCCGTCCGCAGCCAGGTCATCCGCGGCCGGCTCGCCGGGCTCGGCGGCATGGCGTCCGTCGCGCTGACCGAGGAGGACGTCACCGCCCGACTGGAGCGGTGGGCCGGCCGGGTCGAGGTGGCCGCCGTCAACGGCCCCTCCTCGGTGGTGATCGCCGGCGACGCCGAAGCCCTCGACGAGGTCCTGGACACCCTGGAGGACCAGGGGGTGCGCGTGCGGCGCATCGCCGTCGACTACGCCTCGCACAGCCGCCACGTCCAGACCGTGCAGGAGGCGCTGACCGAGGCCTTCGCCGACATCCGCGGCGCGGCCCCCGCCATCCCCTTCCTGTCCACCGTCACCGGCGAGTGGGTCCGCGACGCCGGCGTCCTGGACGGCGACTACTGGTACCGCAACCTGCGCCGGCAGGTGCGCTTCGGCCCGGCCGTCGCCACCCTCCTCGCCGAGGGCCACACCGTCTTCGTCGAATCCAGCGCCCACCCCGTCCTCGTGCAGCCCATCAGCGAGATCGCCGACGTCGCCGACGCCGTGGTCACCGGCTCCCTGCGCCGCGACGACGGCGGACTGCGCCGCCTGATCACCTCCGTCGCGGAGGTCTTCGCGGGCGGGGTCGCCGTCGACTGGCAGGGCATCCTGCCCGAGGCCGCCCGCACCGCCCACGTCGACCTGCCGACGTACGCCTTCGACCGCCGCCACTACTGGATCCAGCTGACCGCGAGCGGCGGCGACGCCGCCTCCCTCGGCGTGACCGGCAGCGAGCACCCGCTGCTCGGCGCGGTCGTCCCGCTGCCCCAGACCGACGGCCTGGTCTTCACCTCCCGCCTCTCCCTGCGCACCCACCCCTGGCTGGCCGACCACGCCATGCAGGGCGTCGTCATCGTCCCCGGCACCGTCTACGTCGACCTCGCGGTCCGCGCCGGCGACGAGTTCGGCTGCGGCACCCTCGAAGAACTCGTCATCGAGGCGCCCCTGGTCCTGCCCGAACAGGGCGGCGTCCGCGTCCAGGTCGCCGTCGGCGGCGCGAGCCCGAACGGCTCCCGCACCGTGGACGTGTACTCGCTGCGCGAGAACGCCGGCGACGACGGCCAGGGCGAGTGGACCCGGCACGCCACCGGCCTGCTCTCCGGCACGCCCGCACAGTTCACGACACCCGCCGTCGACTACGCCGCCTGGCCGCCGCCCGGCGCCGAACCCGTCGGCATCGACGACTTCTACACCGCCCTCGTCGCCCGCGGCTACGCGTACGGCCCCGCCTTCCAGGGGCTGCGCGGAGTGTGGCGGCGCGGTGAGGAACTCTTCGCCGAGGCGTCCCTGCCGCCGGACCACCGGGAGAAGGCCGACAAGTTCGCCATCCACCCGGCCCTGCTCGACGCCGCCCTGCACACCAACGCCTTCGCCAACCCGGACGACGACCGCAACGTCCTGCCGTTCGCCTGGAACGGGCTCGTCCTGCACGCCGAAGGCGCCACCGCCCTGCGCGTACGGGTCGCGCCCGCCGGCCCCGACGCCCTGTCCTTCCAGGCCGCCGACGAGACCGGCGCCCTCGTCCTGACCATGGACTCCCTGGTGTCCCTGCCGGTCTCCGCCGAACAGCTCGGCGCCGCGGCCGGCGGCAGCAAGGACGTCCTGTTCGCCGTCGACTGGGTGCAGCTGCCCGCACCCGAGGACGTCACGGCCGCGCCCACCTGGGTGCCCGTCGCCGACGCCGCCGACGTGACCGCGCTCGCCGCCCGCGAGAGCGCCCCCGGCGCGGCCGTCCTGGACGCGTACAGCGACGGCACCGACGCCCAGACCCTGACCGCCCGCGCCCTGCGCGTGCTCCAGGCATGGCTGGCCGCGCCCGGACTCGAAGCCGCCCGGCTGGTCGTGGCCACCCGGGGCGCGGTCGCCGCGGGCGGCGACGCCGCGGTCACCGACCCGGCCGGCGCCGCCGTCTGGGGCCTGGTCCGCGCCGCCCAGGCGGAGAACCCCGACCGGGTGATCCTGGTCGACCTCGACCCGGCCGCCGCCACCGGTGCCGGCCCGGTCCTCGCCCAGCTCCTCGCCGCGGGCGAACCGCAACTCGCCCTGCGGGGCACCGCCCTGTCCGCGCCCCGCCTGGTCCGCGCCGAGCCCGCCGGCACCGAAGAGCCCGCCACCGAGCCCGGCGGCACCGAGCGCGCCGCCGCGTTCGACACCGCCGGCACCGTCCTGATCACCGGAGGCACCGGCTCGCTCGGCTCGCTCGTCGCCCGGCACCTGGTCGAACGGCACGGGGTACGCCATCTGGTGCTGGCCGGCCGCCGCGGCCCCGACGCCGTCGGCGCCGCGCTGAGCGCCGAACTCACCTCCCTCGGAGCGGCCGTCTCCGTCGTCGCCTGCGATGTCTCCGACCGGGACGCGGTCGCCGAGCTGCTGCGTGCCGTACCGGCCGAGCACCCGCTGACCGGCCTGGTGCACCTCGCCGGCGTCCTCGACGACGGTGTGATCAGCGCGCTGACCGAGGAACGCATCGCCGGGGTCTTCGCCCCCAAGGCCACCGCCGTACGGCACCTGGACGAACTGACCCGCGAACTCGCGCCCGCACTCCGCTCGTTCGTGGTCTTCTCCTCCGCCGCCGCCCTGCTGGGCTCCGCGGGCCAGGGCAACTACGCGGCGGCCAACGCCTACCTGGACGCCCTGATGGCCCACCGCCGCGCGGCCGGCCTGCCCGGCGTCTCCCTCGCCTGGGGCCTGTGGGAGCAGAGCACCGGCCTCACCGCCCACCTCAGCGAGACCGACCAGGCCCGTATGAGCCGCGGCGGTGTCCTCGCCCTCACCCCCGACGAGGGTCTCGCCCTCCTCGACACCGGGCTGCACGCCGACCGGTCCCTGCTGGTACCGATCAAGCTGGACCTGCGCGCCCTGCGCTCCGACGCCGCCTCCGGCAGCACCGTGCCGCATCTGCTGCGCGGCCTGGTCCGGGCCGGCCGGCGCTCCGCGCGGGCCGCGGCCGGCGACGGCAGCGGGCTCCTGCGCCGCCTCGCCGGACTGCCCGAGACCGAGCAGGAAGCCGTCCTGCTCGGCATCATCCAGGCCGAGGCCACCGCCGTCCTGGGCTTCAGCGGACCCGAACTCGCCCAGGGCACCCGCGGTTTCGGCGACATCGGCTTCGACTCGCTCACCGCGATCGAATTGCGCAACCGGCTCTCCGCGGCCACCGGCGTCAAGCTGCCCGCCACGCTCATCTTCGACTACCCCACCCCGGTGGCACTCGCCCGCCACCTGCGGGAGGAACTCGGCGAGAGCGCGGCCGGCGCCGCCGCCCCCACCGTGGTGGCGACCGACCCGGACGAGCCGATCGCGATCGTCGGCATGGCCTGCCGGCTGCCCGGCGGCGTCACCGACCCGGCCGGCCTGTGGCGGCTCGTGAGCGAACGCCGCGACGGCATCACGGAGTTCCCCGACGACCGCGGCTGGAACCTGGACGAGCTGTTCGACGCCGACCCCGACAAGGCCGGCACCTCCTACGTCCACAAGAGCGGATTCCTGCACAGCGCCGCGGAGTTCGACGCCGAGTTCTTCGGGATCTCGCCCCGCGAGGCCCTGGCGATGGACCCGCAGCAGCGGCTGCTGCTGGAGGCGACCTGGGAGGCCCTGGAGAACGCCGGCATCGACCCGAACGCCACCCGGGGCGCGAACATCGGTGTCTTCTCCGGTGTCTCCATCCACGACTACCTGGAGTCCCTCAGCAACATGCCTCCCGAGCTGGAGGGCTACGTCACCACCGCGACCGCGGGCAGCGTGGCCTCGGGCCGGGTGTCGTACGTGTTCGGCTTCGAGGGTCCCGCGGTGACCGTGGACACCGCCTGCTCCTCCTCCCTGGTCGCCATGCACCTCGCGGCCCAGGCGCTGCGGAGCGGCGAGTGCTCCCTCGCCCTGGCCGGCGGTGTCGCCGTGATGGGCTCGCCCATCGGCGTGCTCGGCATGTCCCGCCAGCGGGGTCTCGCCGCCGACGGCAAGGTCAAGGCATTCTCGGCGGGCGCCGACGGCACCATCCTGTCCGAGGGCGTCGGCATCGTCGTCCTGGAGCGCCTGTCGGAGGCCCGCCGCAACGGGCACCAGGTGCTGGCGGTGGTCCGGGGCAGCGCGGTCAACCAGGACGGCGCGTCCAACGGCCTGACGGCTCCCAACGGCCCCTCGCAGCAGCGGGTGATCCGCCGGGCGCTGGCGGCGGCCGGGCTGGCCGCCTCGGACGTGGACGCGGTGGAGGCGCACGGCACGGGTACGGCACTGGGCGACCCGATCGAGGCACAGGCCCTCCTCGCCACCTACGGACGCGACCGTGAAGCCCCCCTGTGGCTCGGCTCGTTGAAGTCCAACATCGGGCACACGCAGGCCGCCGCCGGTGTCGCCGGTGTGATCAAGATGGTGGAGGCGCTGCGGCACGGCGTCCTGCCCCCGACCCTGAACGTCACCGAGCCGACCCCGCAGGTCGACTGGTCCGCCGGTTCCGTCGAGCTGCTGACCGAGGAACGGCAGTGGCCGGAGTCCGGCCGCCCGCGCCGCGCGGGTGTCTCCTCCTTCGGCATCAGCGGCACCAACGCCCACCTCATCCTGGAGCAGGCCCCCGAGGAGCCCGCCGCGGAGCCGGCGGCCCCGGTCGACGGCCCCGTGCCGCTGGTGGTGTCGGCGGCCTCGGAAGGGGCGCTGGCGGGTCAGGCGGAGCGGCTGGCGGCCTTCGTCGGCGACACGGGGGTGTCGCTCGCGGAGATCGCGGGCTCCCTGGTGACGCGCCGGGCGGCGCTGTCCGAACGGGCCGTGGTCGTCGCCGGCTCGCGGGACGAGGCGGTGGCGGGGCTGGCCGCGCTGGCCCGGGGTGAGTCGGCCGCCGGTCTGGTGAGCGGTGCCTCGGGTGCGTCCGGGCGGACGGTGCTGGTGTTCCCCGGTCAGGGTTCGCAGTGGCTGGGGATGGGCCGGGAGCTGCTGGAGTCCTCGCCCGTGTTCGCGGAGCGGATCGAGGAGTGCGCCCGGGCCCTGGAGCCGTGGGTGGAATGGGACCTGAAGGCCGTCCTGCGTGGTGACGCCGACCTGATGGGCCGGGTCGACGTGGTGCAGCCGGCGAGCTTCGCGGTGATGATCGGCGTGGCCGCTCTCTGGGCATCCGTGGGCGTCGTACCGGACGCGGTGGTGGGTCACTCGCAGGGTGAGATCGCGGCCGCGTGTGTGGCCGGTGCGCTGTCCCTGGAGGACGCGGCGCGGATCGTGGCCGTCCGCAGCCAGGTGATCGCCGGGCAGCTGGCGGGCCGGGGCGGTATGGCGTCGGTGGCGTTGTCCGAGGCCGAGGCGGCCGACCGGATCACCGCCTGGGACGGGCGCGTCGAGGTCGCCGCCGTCAACAGTCCGTCGTCCGCGGTGATCGCGGGTGACGCCGAGGCGCTGGACGAGGCGCTGGCGGCACTGGAGGCCGACGGCGTACGGGTCCGCCGCGTCGCGGTGGACTACGCCTCCCACACCCGCCATGTCGAGGCCATCGAGGAGGCGTTGGCGCACGAGTTCGCGGACATCCGCAGCCAGGCCCCGCTCGTGCCGTTCTTCTCCACGGTCACCAGCGAATGGGTCCGCGAGGCGGGCGTGCTCGACGGCGGCTACTGGTACCGCAACCTGCGCGGCCAGGTCCGTTTCGGCCCGGCCGTCGCCACCCTCCTGGCCGAGGGCCACACGGTCTTCATCGAGTCCAGCGCCCACCCCGTCCTCGTCCAGCCGATCAACGAGATCGTCGACGAGACGCGCGCGGACGCGGTGGCCACCGGCTCGCTGCGTCGCGAAGAAGGCGGACTGCGAAGGCTGTTGACGTCGATGGCCGAGGTGTTCGTCCAGGGAGTCGCCGTCGACTGGACCGGCGTACTGCCCGAGGGCGCCGGGGACACCCACGTGGACCTTCCCACGTACGCCTTCGACCACCGCCACTACTGGCTGAAGACCGCCCCCGCGGCCGACGCGGCCTCGCTCGGACAGGCCGCCGCCGACCACCCCCTGCTGGGCGCGGTCGTCCCGCTGCCCCAGTCCGACGGGCTGGTCTTCACCTCCCGCCTCTCCCCGCGCACCCACCCCTGGCTCGCCGACCATGTCGTCGGCGGAGCGGTCGTCGTCCCGGCCACCGTCCTCGTCGAACTGGCCCTGCGCGCCGGCGACGAGGCCGGCACCGCCGGTCTGGACGAGCTGACCGTCGAGACACCGCTGGTACTGCCCGAGGAAGGCGGCATACGCGTCCAGGTCGCCGTCGGCGGCCCCGACGATACGGGTGCGCGCACCGTCGACGTCTACGCGGCCGGAGAGGCCGCCGAGAGCGCCGCCTGGACCCGGCACGCCACCGGACGGCTGTCGCCCGCCCCGCTCACCACCCCCGGATCGAGTGCCGACCTGACCGTGTGGCCGCCCACCGGCGCCCGCCCGGCCGACGCCGACGAGCTGTACGCCGACCTGCTCCGCCTCGGCCACCCCTTCGGCCCCGCCTTCCGGGGCGTACGGGCGCTGTGGCGGCGCGGTGACGAGGTCTTCGCCGAGGTCGCCCTGCCCGAGGAGCAGCGCGCGGGCGCCGAGCGGTTCGGCATCCACCCCGCGCTGCTCGACGCCGCCGTGCAGTCCGGGCTGCGGCACGCGGCCACGGCCGACCAGGACGGCAGCGGGCAGCGGCTGTGGCAGCCCGCCGAATGGCAGGGGCTGACGCTGCACGCCACCGGCGCGACCACGCTCCGGGTGCGGCTCGCTCCGTCCGGATCCGGCCGGCTCGCGCTGGAAGCGGCCGACGAGGCCGGCGGTCTCGTCCTCACCATGGACGCCCTGGGCTTCCTGCCGGTCTCCGCCGACCAGCTGACGGCGGTCACCGGCGACAGCGGCCACTCCCTGTACCGCGTCGACTGGACGGAACTGCCCGCGCCCGCCGCCGAGACGGAGCAGGCGCCGCAGTGGGTGCCGCTGTTCCACGCGGACGAGGTCGAGATCCTCGCCGGCGCCGCCACCGGCCCCCTGGTCGCCGTGGTCGAGGCGGTCACCGCCGACGGCACCGCCGACGGCACCGCCGACGGCACCGCCGACGGCGCCCTGTCCGGGACCGAGCGGGTGCTGGCCATGCTCCAGGCGTGGTTCGCCGCACCCAGCCTGGAGGAGTCCCGGCTGGTGGTGCTGACCCGGGGGGCCGTGCCCGCCGGCGGTGACAGCGCCGTGACGGACCCGGCCGGAGCCGCGGTCTGGGGTCTGGTCCGGGCGGCCCAGGCCGAGAACCCCGGCCGGATCGTCCTCATCGACACCGACACCGACCTGGACATCGCCTACGGCACCGCCGTCGAGCCGCTGCTCGCCACGGTCCTGGCCGCCGGCGAACCACAGGTCGCCGTGCGCGGTGCGGCGCTGTCGGTGCCGCGTCTGGTGCGGGCGGCGGAGGACGGGCCGACGGTGGAGTTCCGTGCCGGGGGCACGGTGCTGGTGACGGGTGGTACCGGTTCGCTGGGTGCGCTGGTGGCGCGGCATCTGGTGGAGCGGCACGGGGTGCGGCATCTCGTCCTGGCCAGCAGGCGGGGCGGGGAGGCGGAGGGGGCCGCGGAGCTGGCGGCCGGGTTGTCGGAGCTGGGTGCCGAGTCCGTGTCCCTCGTGGCCTGCGACGTGTCCGACCGGACGGCGGTGGCGCGGCTGCTGGAGTCCGTCCCGGCGGAGCATCCGCTCACCGGTGTGGTGCACACGGCCGGAACCCTGGACGACGGCGTGATCAGCGCCCTCACCCCCGAACGCATGGCCGGTGTCTTCGGCCCGAAGGCGAACGCCGCCGCCCACCTGGACGAGCTGACCCGCGACCTGGACCTGACGGTCTTCGCCGTCTACTCCTCCGGCGCCGGCCTGTTCGGCTCGGCCGGCCAGGGCAACTACGCGGCGGCCAACGCCTACCTCGACGGCCTGATGGCCCGCCGCCGCGCCGCCGGTCTGCCGGCCGTGTCCCTGGCCTGGGGCCTGTGGGAGCAGAGCACCGGTCTGACGGCGCACCTCAGCGAGACCGACCAGGCCCGCATGGGCCGCGGCGGCGTCCGCGCCCTCACCCCCGCCGAGGGCCTGGCCCTCTTCGACACGGCCCTCGGCGCCGACCAGGCCCTCGTCGTCCCGATCAAGCTGGACCTGCGGGCCGCCCGCGCCGACGCCGCCTCCGGCGGCACCGTGCAGCCCCTGATGCGCGGCCTGATCCGGGTCACCCGGCAGGCCGCCCGGACGGCCGCCGCGGCCGGTGGCGGCGGCGGACTGGCCGACCGGCTCGCCGGACTCGACCCGGCCGAGCAGGAAGCGCTGCTGCTGGACGTCGTCCGCGGCCAGGTCGCCACCGTCCTCGGCCACGCCGGCGCCGACCAGGTCCGGGCCGAGAAGGCGTTCAAGGACGCCGGGTTCGACTCCCTCACCTCCGTCGAGCTGCGCAACCGCATCCGTGAGGCCACCGGCCTGAGCCTGCCCACGACCGTCGTCTTCGACTACCCGACCCCCCTGGCCCTCGCCCGCCACCTGCACGGTCACTTCGGCCACGTCACCGCCGCCCCGGCCACCCCGGCACCGGCCGTCGCCACGGCCGACCCCGGCGAGCCGATCGCGATCGTCGGCATGGCCTGCCGGCTGCCCGGCGGGGTCACCAGCCCCGAGGGCCTCTGGGAACTGGTCTCCGAGGGCCGGGACGCGATGTCCGGCTTCCCGTCCGACCGCGGCTGGGACCTGGAGGGCCTGTTCGACTCCGACCCCGGACGCGTCGGCACGTCGTACGTGGACCAGGGCGGCTTCCTCTACGACGCCGGTCTCTTCGACCCGGGCTTCTTCGGGATCTCGCCGCGTGAGGCGCTGGCCATGGACCCGCAGCAGCGGCTGCTGCTGGAGACCTCCTGGGAGGCGCTGGAGCGGGCGGGCATCGACCCTCTCGCGCTGAAGGGCACGGACGTCGGCGTGTTCTCCGGTGTGATGACCCAGGGCTACGGCTTCGGCGGCGAACTGCCGCCGGAACTCGCCGGGTTCACGGCGACCGGCTCCGCCGGCAGCGTGGCCTCCGGCCGGGTGTCGTACGTCTTCGGCCTCGAAGGCCCCGCGGTGACCGTGGACACGGCCTGCTCCTCCTCCCTGGTCGCCATCCACCTCGCCGCGCAGGCCCTGCGCAACGGCGAGTGCACCATGGCGCTCGCCGGCGGTGCGACCATCCTCGCCAACCCGTACACGTTCGTGGAGTTCTCCCGGCAGCAGGCCCTCTCGCCCGACGGCCGGTGCAAGGCCTTCTCCTCGTCCGCCGACGGCACCGGCTGGGCCGAGGGCGCGGGCGTCATCGTCCTGGAACGCCTCTCGGAGGCCCGCCGCAAGGGCCACCAGGTGCTCGCGGTCGTCCGGGGCAGCGCGGTCAACCAGGACGGCGCCTCCAACGGCCTGACCGCCCCCAACGGCCCGTCCCAGCAGCGGGTGATCCGCAAGGCGCTGGCCAGCGCGGGTCTGTCGGTGTCCGAGGTGGACGCCGTCGAGGCGCACGGCACGGGCACCGTCCTCGGCGACCCGATCGAGGCGCAGGCCCTGCTCGCCACCTACGGCCAGGACCGCGAGGAGCCGCTGTGGATCGGCTCGGTGAAGTCCAACATCGGGCACGCCCAGGCCGCCGCCGGTGTCGCCGGTGTCATCAAGACCGTGGAGGCGCTGCGGCACGCGGTGCTGCCCCCCACCCTCCACGTCGACCAGCCGTCGACCGAGGTCGACTGGTCGACCGGTGCGGTGGAGGTCCTCACCGAGGCCCGGCCCTGGCCGCAGGCCGACCGTCCGCGCCGCGCCGGTGTCTCCGCGTTCGGCGTCAGTGGCACCAACGCCCACGTCATCCTGGAGCAGGCCCCCGAGGAGCCGGCCGCGACGCCGGTGGCCCCGGCCGACGGTGTGCTGCCGGTGGTGGTGTCGGCGCGCGGCACCGCCGCGCTCGCCGGACAGGCGGGCCGGCTGGCCGAGTTCATCGACCGGACCGACGCCTCGCCGACGGCCGTCGCGGGCGCGCTCGTCGCCCGGCGGGCCATGCTGTCCGAACGGGCCGTGGTCGTCGCCGGCTCACGCGAGGAGGCGGTGACCGGACTGGCCGCGCTGGCCGCGGGAGAATCGTCGCCGATCGTGGTCACCGGCTCGGAGAGCACCGGCGGCACGGTGTTCGTCTTCCCCGGCCAGGGCTCGCAGCGCCTGGGCATGGGCCGCGAACTGTACGACCGCTACCCGGTGTTCGCCGACGCGCTGGACGAGGCGTGCGCCGCACTCGACGCGCGGCTGTCCGGCTGGGCGGACCACCCCGTCAAGGACGTCGTCTTCGGCGACGTCGGCAACGCCGGCGGCGGCCTGCTCGACCAGACGGTGTTCACCCAGGCCGGACTGTTCGCGGTGGAGACGGCGCTGTTCCGGCTCGTCGAGTCCTGGGGCGTACGGCCGGACATCGTGGCCGGACACTCCATCGGCGAGGTCGTCGCCGCCCACGTCGCCGGAGTGCTGTCGCTGACGGACGCGGCGGCCCTGGTCGCCGCGCGCGGACGGCTGATGCAGGCCCTGGCACCGGGCGGCGCGATGGTCGCCGTCGCCGCCACCGAGGCGGAGATCGAGGAGTACCTCGGCGCGGGCGTCGACCTCGCGGCGGTCAACGCACCCGGCTCGGTGGTCCTCTCGGGCGACGAGGGCGCCGTCACGGCCGTGGTGGAGAAACTGCGCGAGCAGGGCCGCCGGACCAAGCGGCTCACCGTCTCCCACGCCTTCCACTCGGCGCTGATGGAACCGATGCTGGCCGAGTTCACCGCGGCCCTGTCCGGCCTGACCTGGAACGAGCCGACCCTCCCCGTGGTGTCCAACGTGACGGGCCGGCTGGCCGAGCCGGGCCGGCTGACGGACCCCGCCTACTGGGTCGACCACGTCCGCCGACCGGTCCGCTTCGCGGAGGGGATCAGCGCCACGGGCGGCTCCGTCTTCCTGGAGCTCGGCCCCGGCGGCGCGCTGGCCGGCGCGATCGCGGAGTCGGCCGGCGAGGACGCGGTCAGCGTCCCGGCCCTGCGCGACGACCGCGGCGAAGCCCAGACGCTCCTGCTGTCCGTCGCCGAACTGTTCGTCCGCGGCGCGCGGGTCGACTGGGCGGCCGTCCTCCCCGAGCGCGCCACCGAGGCCCGGGTGGACCTGCCGACGTACGCCTTCGAGTACCAGCACTACTGGCTGCGCACGACCCCCGCCACCGACGCGGTCGCGCTCGGCCAGAGCACGGCCGACCACCCGCTGCTCGGCGCCGTGGTGGAGGTACCCGAGACCGGCGGCCTCCTGTGCACCTCCCGGCTCTCCCTGCGCACCCACCCCTGGCTGGCCGACCACGCCGTAGGCGGAGTCGTCCTGGTACCCGGCACCGGACTGGTCGAACTCGCCGTCCGCGCCGGTGACGAGGCCGGCTGCGGAACACTGGACGAACTCGTCATCGAGGCCCCCCTCGTCGTCCCCGCACAGGGCGGCGTCCGGGTCCAGGTCGCCGTCGGCGGACCGGACGCGGACGGCCTGCGGACCGTGTCGATCTACTCGGCCCGCGAGAACACCGCCGGCGAGATCGGCACCGACACCTGGACCCGCCACGCCACCGGCACCCTGACCGCGTCGGCCGCGGACACCCCCGCCTTCGACACCACGGTCTGGCCCCCGGCCGGCGCCGAACCCGTCGACCTCGACATCGACTCCTTCTACGAGACCCTGCTCGGCCACGGCTACGCGTACGGCCCCGCCTTCCAGGGCCTGCGCGCGGTGTGGCGGCGGGGCGAGGAGATCTTCGCCGAGGTCGCCCTGCCGGACGAGCAGCGCGACGAAGCGGCCCGCTTCGGCCTCCACCCCGCCCTGCTGGACGCGGCTCTGCACACGGACGCCTTCGCCCAGCCCGACGACGGCCACAACGTCCTGCCGTTCGCCTGGAACGGACTGGTCCTGCACGCGGCCGGCGCCGCCTCCCTGCGGGTGCGGATCGCACCGCGCGGCACCGACGTGCTGTCCCTGGTCGCGGCCGACGACAACGGCGGACTCGTCCTCAGCGTCGACTCGGTGACCTTCCGCCCGGTGGACGTCGAGCAGCTCGACGCCGCCGCGACCGCCGACGAGGGCCGCGACGCCCTGTTCGGCGTCGCCTGGACCGAACTCCCCGCACCCGCCGGGACGACGGAGCCGGCAGCCGTGTGGCCGCGGGTCGCCACCGCCGCCGAGGTGACCGCGCTGAAGGGCGACGTCCCCGAGGCCGCCGTCCTGGAGCTGGCGGGCTCCGCGGACGGCGACGAGGAGGCCCTCGCCCGGACCGCCGCCGCCCTGGAGGTCGTCCAGGCGTGGCTCGCCGACGAGGAGTTCGAGGACGCGCGGCTGCTGGTGGTGACCCGGGGCGCGGTGCCCGCGGGCGGCGCCGCAGCACTGACCGACGCGGCCGGAGCCGCGGTCTGGGGTCTGGTCCGGGCGGCCCAGGCCGAGAACCCCGGCCGGATCGTCCTCCTCGACCTCGACCCGGCCACCGACGCCCCCGCCGACGACCTCGTCGCCCCCGTCCTCGCCACCGGCGAGGCCCAGCTCGCGGTCCGCGGTGCGGCGCTGTCGGTGCCGCGTCTGGTGCGGGCGGCGGAGAGCGAGTCGACGGTGGAGTTCCGTGCCGGGGGCACGGTGCTGGTGACGGGTGGTACCGGTTCGCTGGGTGCGCTGGTGGCGCGGCATCTGGTGGAGCGGCACGGGGTGCGGCATCTCGTCCTGGCCAGCAGGCGGGGCGGGGAGGCGGAGGGGGCCGCGGAGCTGGCGGCCGGGTTGTCGGAGCTGGGTGCCGAGTCCGTGTCCCTCGTGGCCTGCGACGTGTCCGACCGGACGGCGGTGGCGCGGCTGCTGGAGTCCGTCCCGGCGGAGCATCCGCTCACCGGTGTGGTGCACACGGCCGGAACCCTGGACGACGGCGTGATCAGCGCCCTCACCCCCGAACGCCTCGCCGGGGTGTTCGCCCCCAAGGTCAGCGCCGTACGGCACCTGGACGAGCTGACCCGCACCCTGGACCTGACGGTCTTCGCCGTCTTCTCCTCCGCGTCCGGCCTGTTCGGCTCGGCCGGCCAGGGCAACTACGCGGCGGCCAACGCCTACCTCGACGCGGTCGCCCACCAGCGCCGGGCGGCCGGACTGCCCGCCACCTCGCTGGCCTGGGGCCTGTGGGAGCAGACCAGCGGCATGACGGCCCACCTGGGCGCGGCCGACCAGGCCCGGATGAGCCGCGGCGGCGTCCTGCCCATCGGCCCCGCCGAGGGCATGCGTCTCCTCGACGCCGCCCTGGACACCGGCGAAGCCCTCCTCGTCCCCATCAAGCTGGACCTGCGGGCCCTGCGTGCCGACGCGGCGGCGGGCCGCCCCGTGCAGCCCCTGCTGCGCGGCCTGGTCCGCACCGGCCGCCAGCCGGTCCGCGCCACGGCCGGCGACCACACCGGCGGACTCACCCGCCGGCTCGCCGGGCTCGACCCGGCCGAGCAGGAGGCCCTGCTCCTGGACCTCGTCCGCGGCCATGTCGCCACCGTCCTCGGTCACGCCGGGGCGGAGCACGTCGGCCCCGAGACGGCGTTCAAGGACGCCGGGTTCGACTCGCTCACCTCCGTGGAACTGCGCAACCGGCTCCGGGAGACCACCGGCCTCAAGCTCGCCGCCACGGTCGTGTTCGACTACCCGAACCCGCTCGCTCTGGCCCGCCACCTCCACGCGGAACTGGGCACATCCCACGACGCCCTGTCGCTGGTGCACGAAAAGATCGAAGACATCGAGTCACTGATCGCCGGACTGCTTTCCGACGAGTCCAAGAAGGCCGACATCGTGCTTCGCCTCCAGGGCCTGGTCGCGAAGTGCAACGGAGCGGACGAGGAAGCACAGGGGTCCGCCGTGGCGGAACAACTGGAATCCGCCTCCGCCGATGAGGTCCTCGACTTCATCAACGACGAACTCGGAATCGTCTGACCGTCACGTTTTCGCGGACCGTCAAACCCTCGGTGAGGAATGGAAGATGGCCACAGAGCAGGAACTCCTCAAGTACCTCAAGCGTGTCACGACCGAACTGCACGACCTGCGCCGGCAGGTCCGGCGGAACGCGGACGAGCCGGTCGCGATCGTCGGTATGGCATGCCGGCTGCCGGGCGGCGTGACGACGCCGGAGGAGCTGTGGCGCCTGGTCGCCGAGGGCCGCGACGCCGTGTCCGACTTCCCCGCCGACCGCGGCTGGGACCTGGACGCGCTGTTCGACGACGACCCCGACAAGGCGGGCACCACCTATGCCCGCCAGGGCGGATTCCTGCGCGATGCCGGCCTGTTCGACGCCGAGTTCTTCGGTGTCTCACCCCGTGAGGCCCTCGCGATGGACCCCCAGCAGCGACTGCTGCTGGAAACCTCGTGGGAAGCACTGGAACAGGCCGGTATCGACCCGCTCTCGCTGAAAGGCGCGGACGTCGGCGTCTTCAACGGCATCATGGGCGTCGACTACTTCTTCGGCGGGAACCTGCCGCCGGAACTGGAGGGTTACGCCGGAACGGGCGGCGCCGGCAGCGTCGCCTCCGGCCGCATCTCCTACGTGTTCGGCTTCGAGGGCCCGGCCGTGACCGTCGACACGGCCTGCTCCTCCTCCCTGGTCGCCATCCACCTCGCCGCGCAGGCCCTGCGGCGCGGCGAGTGCTCGATGGCCCTGGCGGGCGGCGCCACCGTCATGGCCACCCCGCACACGTTCGTCGACTTCTCCCGCCAGCGCGGCCTCGCGGCCGACGGCCGCTGCAAGTCGTACGCGGACTCGGCCGACGGCACGGGCTGGGCCGAGGGCGCGGGCGTCGTCGTCCTGGAGCGTCTCTCGGAGGCCCAGCGCAAGGGCCACCGGGTGCTCGCGGTGATCCGGGGCAGCGCGGTCAACCAGGACGGCGCCTCCAACGGCCTGACCGCCCCGAACGGCCCCTCGCAGCAGCGGGTGATCCGCAAGGCGCTCGCCGCCGCGGGGCTCACCCCGGAGGACGTCGACGC